>NZ_FCJA01000001.1:537899-820074 GCF_001537385.1 Serratia sp. 2880STDY5682894
TAGGATGATTCTTAATGACTAGTCGCGTTCAAAAATCTAGTATTATGGCCATCTATTGCTTCAAATCACTGATTTTAAAGCAACCTTTCTGAACTATGTAATGCCATACATGTGAATTGCTGTGTGTAGTCTTTGCCCATCTCCTACGGTGGGCTTTTTTTTATTCTTTTTTCGCCAAATTGATTATTTTACGCGCCGTTATTTACATTCAGAAATAAAAAGGCCGCAGCGTAAACTGCGGCCTGGCGTTAATGCCTTAGCGATGCCGAGACATTATTTCTTTTTCGACAAATTGATCCAGGTCTGCACCACGGTGTCCGGATTGAGCGACAGGCTGTCGATGCCCTGCTCCATCAGCCACTCGGCGAAGTCTTCGTGGTCGGATGGGCCCTGGCCGCAGATGCCGACGTATTTGCCGTGGCGCTTGGCCGCCTGAATCGCCATCGACAGCAGCGCTTTCACCGCCTCGTTGCGTTCGTCGAACAGCTCCGACACCACGCCGGAGTCGCGATCCAGCCCCAGCGCCAGCTGGGTCATGTCGTTGGAACCGATGGAGAAGCCGTCGAAGTGCTCGAGGAACTGATCCGCCAACAGCGCATTGGACGGGATCTCGCACATCATGATCACTTTCAGCCCGTTCTCGCCGCGCTTCAGCCCTTGACGCGCCAGCTCGGCCACCACCGCTTCCGCCTGCGCCACGGTGCGCACGAACGGCACCATGATTTCGACGTTGGTCAGCCCCATTTCGTTACGCACGCGTTTCACCGCCTCGCACTCCAGCGCGAAGCAATCGCGGAAGCTGTCGGCCACGTAACGGCCGGCACCACGGAAGCCCAGCATCGGGTTCTCTTCGTGCGGTTCATACTTGTCGCCGCCCACCAGGTTGGCGTACTCGTTGGATTTGAAGTCGGACAGACGCACGATCACGCGCTTCGGCCAGAACGCGGCGCCCAGCGTCGCGATGCCCTCGGTCAGACGGCCGACGTAGAACTCGACCGGATGATCGTAACCCTGCATCAGCGCGCGAATTTCGTTTTGCAGCGCCGGCGTCTGCTGGTCAAACTCCAGCAGCGCGCGCGGGTGCACGCCGATCATGCGGTTGATGATAAATTCCAGCCGCGCCAGGCCCACGCCTTCATTCGGCAAACGCGCGAAGTCGAAGGCGCGATCCGGGTTGCCGACGTTCATCATGATCTTCAGCGGCAGATCAGGCAGCTCGGTCACTTCGGAGCTCTGCACGCTGAAGTCCAGCATATCGCTGTAAACGAAACCGGTGTCGCCTTCCGCGCAGGAGACGGTGACTTTCTGGCCGTCTTTCAGCACGTCGGTGGCGTGGCCACAGCCCACCACCGCCGGAATGCCCAGTTCACGGGCGATGATCGCCGCGTGGCAGGTGCGCCCGCCGCGGTTGGTGACGATCGCGGCGGCTTTCTTCATGATCGGTTCCCAATCCGGGTCGGTCATGTCGGTGACCAACACGTCGCCCGGCTGGATGCGATCCATTTCGCTGATGTCGTGGATCACTTTCACCGGGCCGGCGCCGATGCGGTGGCCGATGGCGCGGCCTTCCACCAGCACCGGGCTGGAGCCGTTCAGCTGGTAGCGCTCCATGGTCTGCTCGTTGGAGCGTACGGTCTCCGGGCGTGCCTGCACGATTAGCAGCTTGCCGGTATGGCCGTCTTTCGCCCACTCGATATCCATCGGGCGACCGTAATGTTTTTCGATCAGGATCGCCTGCTGCGCCAGCGCCTGCACTTCTTCATCCGTCAGCGAGAAACGGCTGCGCTGCGCTTCCGGCACGTCTTCGATGCGCACCTGCTTGCCGTGATCCTGCGACGGTGCGTACACCATGCGGATCTTTTTCGAGCCCAGGTTGCGGCGCACGATCGCCGGCTTGCCGTTTTGCAGCGTCGGTTTGTGCACGTAGAACTCATCCGGGTTCACCGCGCCCTGCACCACCATTTCGCCCAGGCCGAAGGCGGAGGTGATGAATACCACCTGATCAAAGCCGGACTCAGTGTCGATGGTGAACATCACGCCCGAGGAGGCCAGATCGGAGCGCACCATCCGCTGTACACCCGCCGACAGCGCCACGCCCCGGTGGTCATAGCCCTGATGCACGCGATACGAGATGGCGCGGTCGTTGAACAGCGACGCGAACACGTGCTTGATCGCCACCATCACGGCGTCGATGCCCTGCACGTTGAGGAAGGTTTCCTGCTGGCCGGCAAAGGACGCGTCCGGCATGTCTTCCGCCGTGGCGGAGGAGCGCACCGCAAAAGAGGCTTCCGGTTCGCCATCGGCGAGCTGTTGGTAAGCCTGATGAATTTCACGTTCGAACTCGGCGTGGAACGGCGTGTCGATCACCCATTGGCGGATCTGGGCGCCGGCCTTGGCCAGTTGTGCAACGTCGTCAACGTCGGTCTGATCCAGTAGCTGATAGATGCGCTGGTTAACACCGCTTTGTTCGAGGAAATCGTTAAACGCCTGTGCGGTGGTGGCAAAACCGTTTGGCACGGCCACGCCCAAATCGGAAAGATTGGTGATCATTTCACCGAGGGAGGCGTTTTTGCCGCCGACACGGTCAACGTCGTGCATGCCAAGCTGGTTGTACCAAAGCACATTACGCAAGTCTGGGCCATTGTTGGACATCGAGACAATCCTTATTGCTATCAGTAGGGTAAAGACGGATTTAATTCGCTTGCTTTACGGCGCCGCTAACACGGAGCCGAATCAGACTAGCACACTGATCTGGGGAAAATGGAAAGGTGAATCGATCAACCCACTGAAGAAAGTGGTTTTTAAGAGAATGTCCTAACCGGCTGATTTGCCTGGGAACCGTTCCCAATCGCACGAAAAGCTTAGTTCTCAACAAATTACGTTCTTTTTAAACTTCTGTTTTAATGACCACGCAAACGCTACCGTTTTTGGTGAAAATAGCGGCAAATTTGCGTTTCGGATCGAAAAGCGTCGCTGCGCCACGATTTTTACCGTCGTCAAAATGCACTTTTCTTCACGCGCCGCCGCAAGGCGGTTTACCGCCCCGCCGTCACAATTTTTTCCCTCGCCCCTTTACCGGCGAATCGTCTGCGGCTCATGATATTGGCAGTGATGACAGCAGGAACACCGTTCTCAGGTAAGGAGCCTCGGGTGGAAAGAAGCGTTTTTTATATTTCGGATGGTACGGCGATCACCGCCGAAGTGCTGGGGCACGCGGTGCTGTCGCAGTTCCCGGTCACGGCGACCACGTACACCTTGCCGTTTGTCGAAACCGAGGCCCGCGCACGCGCAGTTCGCCAACAAATCGATGATATCTATAATGAAACCGGCGTGCGGCCGCTGGTGTTTTACTCCATCATCTCGCCGGAAGTGCGCGATGTGATCGTCCAGAGCCAGGGCTTTTGCCAGGATATCGTGCAGGCGCTGGTCGGCCCGCTGCAGGGCGAGCTGGACGTAGAACCGACGCCGGTGCCGAACCGCACCCACGGCCTGACCGCCAGCAACCTCGGCAAGTATGATGCGCGCATCGCCGCCATCGACTATACCCTGGCGCACGATGACGGCATTTCGCTGCGCAACCTCGATCAGGCGCAGGTGATCCTGCTCGGCGTGTCGCGCTGCGGCAAAACCCCCACCAGCCTCTATCTGGCGATGCAGTTCGGCATCCGCGCCGCCAACTATCCGTTTATCGCCGACGATATGGACAATTTGCACCTGCCGGCTTCGCTGAAACCGTTTCAGCATAAATTATTCGGCCTGACCATCGATCCGGAGCGCCTGGCGGCGATCCGCGAAGAGCGGCGCGAAAACAGCCGCTACGCCTCATTGCGCCAGTGCCGCATGGAGATCGCCGAGGTCGAGGCGCTGTTCCGCAAAAACCAGATCCGCTATCTCAATACCACCAACTATTCGGTCGAAGAGATCTCCACCAAAATCCTCGATATCCTCGGCATGAGCCGCCGCATGTTCTGATCTTTTCCTCGCGGGGCCGTCGCGCCCCGCCGCCTGCCGTTTATTTCATCAGCAGCTGATTTTTTTGTGCTTTTTTTCGCGGCTTTGATCAACAGAACGCAATCTCTACGGTTGAATTCAGCGCTTTTTGCGTTATTGTGATCGCCATCACTTCCCGGCACTCCTGCCGCAGAGAAGAACAGTTTCCAGGGAACAACATGTACAAAACAGATGAACTGCGGACCGCGCGCATCGACAGCCTCGTCACGCCGCAAGCGTTGGCAGACAAGCTGCCGATCTCGGCGGCCGTCGCTGATAACGTGACAGCGTCACGAAAACGCATTGAAAAAATCCTCACCGGTGAAGACCGCCGCCTGTTGGTGGTGATCGGCCCCTGCTCCATCCACGATCTCGACGCCGCCGTCGATTACGCCGGCCGGCTGAACGCCCTGCGCGAACGCTACCAGGATCGTCTGGAAATCGTGATGCGCACCTACTTCGAAAAACCGCGCACCGTCGTCGGCTGGAAAGGCCTGATCTCCGATCCGGCGCTGGACGGCACCTTCCAGGTCAACCGCGGCATCGAAATGGCGCGCCGCCTGCTGCTGGAAGTGAACCAGCTCGGCCTGCCGACCGCCACCGAATTCCTGGACATGGTGGTCGGCCAATACATCGCCGATCTCATCAGCTGGGGTGCCATCGGCGCACGCACCACCGAAAGCCAGATCCACCGTGAAATGGCCTCGGCGCTCTCCTGCCCGGTCGGCTTCAAAAACGGCACCGACGGCAACACCCGCATCGCCATCGACGCCATTCGTGCGGCGCGCGCCGGGCACATGTTCCTGTCGCCGGACAAACATGGCCAGATGACCATCTACCAGACCAGCGGCAACCCGTATGGCCACATCATCATGCGCGGAGGCAAAACGCCGAACTACCACGCCAGCGACATCGCTACCGCCTGCGACAGCCTGCGCGAGTTCGATCTGCCGGAGCACCTGGTGATCGACTTCAGCCACGGCAACTGCCAGAAGATGCACCGCCGCCAGCTGGAAGTGGCCGACAACGTTTGCCAACAGATCCGCGCAGGCTCCGCCGCCATCACCGGCGTGATGGCGGAAAGCTTCCTGGTGGAAGGCACGCAGAAAATCGTCGCCGGCCAGCCGCTGACCTATGGCCAGTCGATCACCGATCCTTGCCTGAGCTGGTCCGACAGCGAACAGCTGTTGGCGATGCTGGCGGATGCGGTCGATAGCCGTTTCTGACGCAACCTAGGCCGGGGCTTCGCCCCGGCTTTATCCCTCCCGCCCCGCTCATCTATACTGATTGCAACCTCTTTGCACCCGCCGAAACGCACCTGGAGCCCCGGCATGATTCACTCTCTGTTATCCATCCCCTGCGTCACGCTGCAGGGCGAGCAAAAAACGCTGGGCGATTTCCCGGCGCGCGCTTATCTGGTGGTCAACACCGCCAGCAAGTGCGGCTTCACCCCGCAATACCGCGGGCTGGAAAATTTGTGGCAATACTATCGCGAACGCGGCCTGGTGGTGCTCGGCTTCCCCTGCAACCAGTTTGGTTCTCAGGAGCCGGGCAGCCCGCTGGAGATCGCCAACTTTTGCAGCCTCAACTACGGCGTCAGTTTCCCGCTGTTCAGCAAGATAGACGTTAACGGCCCCGGCGCGCACCCGCTGTTCAATGAGCTGAAACGCCTGGCGCCCGGCATTTTGGGTAGCCGCCGCATCAAGTGGAATTTCACCAAGTTTCTGCTTACCGCCGACGGCCAGCGCGTCACGCGCTTTGCGCCGATCACCAAGCCCGAACGTCTGTTTGACCGCATCGAAACCCTGCTGAAATAACGCCCCTTTTTTACGGGCCGAGTGCGCTCGGCCCGCCACCAGATGTCCGTTCGACAAAAAGGTTCCATCGGTAAGAAAATTTTCCTTGATGTAACCTTTCCTTCACATGATAATGATTCTCAGTTTGATATTAATTACCATTTAATGGTCTGTTTTATAAGCACAATGATGATGGATACTGCCAACACGCCTACCCCCGCCGCCGCGGCCCCGACCGAGCACAGCGCAAACGCGCCGCCCAGCTACGACAGCGCACAGCTGCTCGGCACCGACGGCATCGCGTTCATTACCCATCAGGGTCAGCGCTATCAGCTACGGCAGACCAAAGCCGGGAAATTGATCCTGACCAAATAACCACAGAATCCTCAAACGCCAGCCACCCCGATCTTTTGATCCAGGCAGCCAGCAAATCTATTGATATGTTTTATTACATACGGAGAGTTGCACCATGCCTCTGACATTTTCCACCCGGCTGCGTTTTTCCGCTTTGAGTCTGGCGATTGCCTGCGCTCTGCCTACGGTGGCCTTGGCACAAAACACCAGCACAACATCCTCTTCCAACGCGGCGCCGGCTAAAAAAGCCAAAGCCGCCGACGAGACCATGACGGTGGTCGCCACCGGTAACCAACGCAGCAGCTTTGAAGCGCCGATGATGGTCACGGTCATCGAAGGCAACTCGCCGGAAAGCCAGACTGCCACCTCGGCCGCCGATATGCTGCGCCGCGTGCCGGGCATCACCGTCAACGGCACCGGGCGCAGCAACGGTCAGGACGTAACGATGCGCGGCTACGGCAAAAACGGCGTGCTGACGCTGGTCGACGGCATCCGCCAGGGTACCGATACCGGCCACATCGGCGGCACCTTCCTCGATCCGGCGCTGGTCAAGCGCATTGAAATCGTGCGCGGACCCTCTGCGTTGCTGTACGGCAGCGGCGCACTGGGCGGCGTCATCGCCTACGAGACCGTCGATGCCGCCGATCTGCTGCTGCCGGGCCACGATACCGGGTTCCGCGTCTACGGCACCGCCGGCACCGGCGATCACAGCCTGGGCATGGGCGCCAGCGCTTACGGCAAGACCGATAACCTCGACGGCCTGCTGTCGTTCGGCACCCGCGACGTCGGCAATCTGCGTCAGGGCAACGGCTTCGATGCGCCAAACGATGAAACCATCAGCAACGTGCTGGCCAAAGGCACCTGGAAAATCGACGACAATCAGTCATTGAGCGGCGATCTGCGCTACTACAACAACAGCGCCCAGGAGCCGAAAAACCCGCAGACGCCGGGCAGCTCGAGCGGCAACCCGATGACCAACCGCTCCACCATCCAGCGCGATGCCGCTCTGAGCTATAAGCTCAAGCCGGTCGGCCAGGATTGGCTGGACGCCACCGCGAAACTGTACACCTCGGAAGTCAAAATCAATGCGCACAACGCCGGTGCGACCGACGAATTCCGCAAGCAGACCACCAACGGCGGCAAGCTGGAAAACCGCACGCGTCTGTTCGCCGACAGTTTTGCGTCACACCTGCTGACCTACGGCTCCGAGGTCTATGAACAGAAACAGCAGCCGGGCGGCGCCACCACCAGCTTCCCGCAGGCCAAGATCAACTTCGCCTCCGGCTGGCTGCAGGATGAAATCACGCTGCGCGACATTCCGATCACCGTGCTGGCCGGCACGCGCTACGACGATTACAAAGGCAGCAGCCAAGGCCACGAAGACGTCAAGGCCGACAAATGGTCGTCCCGCGGCGCCCTGAGCTACTCGCCGACCGACTGGCTGATGCTGTTCGGCTCCTATTCCCAGGCCTTCCGTGCCCCGACCATGGGCGAGATGTACAACGATTCGCGCCACTTCCCCGGCAACTATTGGGTGCCTAATCCGAATCTGCGGCCGGAAACCACCAGCACCACCGAAGCCGGTTTCGGCCTGCGCTTCGACGACCTGCTGCTGGCGGATGACAGCCTGCAATTCAAGGCCAGTTACTTCGATACCGACGCCAAAGACTACATCTTCATGTATGTCACTCGTACGCAGACCGCCTCAGCGAATATCTCTCGCGCCAAGATTTGGGGTTGGGACACCTCGCTGAACTACCAGACCAAGTGGTTTAACTGGGATCTGGCTTACAACCGCACACGCGGCAAGGACAAGTCTCGCAATGGCGAATTGAACGCGAAAAGCGGCGATTGGCTGGCCGACATCAGCCCGGATACCGTCACCAGCTCGCTGGACGTGCCGCTGGGCGAAACCGGTCTGTCCGCCGGTTGGGTCGCCACCTTCGCCGAACGCGCCACCCGCGTACAAACGGGGACGCCGGAGCAAGGCGGCTACGGCGTCAACGATTTCTATCTGAGCTACAAGGGCCGCGATCGGCTGCAGGGCGTGACCACCACCGTGGTGCTGGGCAACGCCTTTGACAAAGAATATTACTCGCCGCAGGGCGTCCCGCAGGATGGCCGCAACGCCAAACTGCTGGTCAGCTACCAGTGGTAATCATTTGACTATCTGGCGGACAACCCGGTTGTCCGCCGTTCGCATTACAGCGCAGGAGAATCCCGCATGAGCAATACCCTATACGAACGCTACCAACAGGCTAAAATCGATCACCCCGGCAAATACGCCCGCGATCTGGCGGCGATCCTCGGCGTCAGCGAAGCGGAGCTAACGCACGCCCGCGTCGGCCACGACACTCGCCGCCTGCAGGCCGACGCGCGCACCCTGCTGACCGAGCTTGAGCAGGTCGGCGTCACCAAGTCCATCACCCGCAACAGCTATGCGGTGCATGAGCAGATGGGCCGCTACCGCAACCAGCACCTCAACGGCCACGCCGGGCTGATCCTCAACCCGCGCGAGCTGGATCTGCGCCTGTTCCTCAACCACTGGACCAGCGTTTTCGCCATGAGCGAAACCAACAAGCGCGGCGTGCGCCACAGCATCCAGTTCTTCGACCAACAGGGCGATGCGCTGCACAAGGTCTACACCACCGAAGAGACCGATCTGCCGGCCTGGATGGCACTGGTGGAACGCCACCTGAGCGAAGAAAATCCGGCGCTGGCGCTGCAGCCCGCCGAGGCGAGCACTGCGGATGAAACGACGCAAGATCATGCAAAAATCGACGGTGAATGGCGCGCGATGACCGACGTTCACCAGTTCTTCCAGCTGCTCAGCCGCAACAAACTGACGCGCCAGCAGGCGTTCCGCGCCGTCGGCGACGATCTGGCCTATCAGGTGGACAACAGCGCGCTGTCGCAGCTGCTGGAAGCGGCGCAGCAGCAGCAAAACGAGATCATGATCTTCGTCGGCAACCGCGGCTGCGTGCAGATCTTCACCGGCCAGATCGAACGTTTGATGCCGCAGGAAGGTTGGATCAACGTGTTCAACCGCCGCTTCACGCTGCACCTGATCGAAGACGCCATCGCCGAAAGCTGGATCACCCGCAAACCGACCAAAGACGGCATCGTCACCAGCCTGGAGCTGTTCGCCGCCGATGGCACGCAGATTGCGCAGCTGTATGGCCAGCGTACCGAAGGTCAGCCGGAACAAACCCAGTGGCGCGAGCAGGTTGCCGCGCTCGCCGTCAAGGACATCGCCGCATGAAATCTTCCTTGATCCGCCGCCTGGCGTTGATGATGTCGCTGGCGCTGCCGCTCACCGCTGCGGCGGCGCAGCGCATCGTCTCGATCGGCGGCGACGTGACGGAAATCGCCTTCGCGCTCGGCGCCGGCGACGAAGTGATCGCCCGCGACAGCACCAGTCTGCATCCGGAAGCGGTGAAAAAGCTGCCGGACGTCGGCTATATGCGCCAGCTGAACGCCGAAGGCATTTTGGCGCTGAAGCCGACGCTGGTGCTGACAACCGAGCTGGCACAGCCGGCGCTGGTGCTCAAACAGCTGGCGGACAGCGGCGTCAACGTGGTCAGCGTGCCGGGTGACACCACCCTGCAGGCGGTACCGCAGAAAATCGCTACGATCGCCGCCGCGCTGCAGCGCGTTGAGCAAGGCAAACAGCTGAGCGAGCGCTATCGACAACAGCTGGCGGCGGTCGATACCTCCCCGCTGCCGGTCAAGGTGCTGTTCGTGATGAGCCACGGCGGCATCACCCCGATGGCCGCCGGGCAACACACCGCCGCCGACGCAGTGATTGCCGCCGCCGGCCTGAAAAACGCCATGCAGGGCTTTGACCGCTACCGTCCGCTGTCGCAGGAAGGCGTCATCGCCAGCGCGCCGGATCTGTTGCTGGTCACTACCGACGGCGTGCGCACCCTCGGCGGCGAACAGCAGCTGTGGACGCTGCCGGGCCTGGCGTTGACGCCGGCAGGCAAGCAACGCCGCGTGCTGATCGTCGATGACATGGCGCTGCTGGGCTTCGGTCTGGAAACGCCGGCGGCGCTGGCCAAACTGCGCCACGCGGCGGAGCAAAAGTAATGCGCTGTCGCACCTCGCCTCAGCTGGCCATCATCGGTCTGCTGGTGTTGCTGACGCTGCTGGCGCTGGTCGCCGCCAACCTGGGCGCGCTGACGCTGTCGTTTCGCACCCTGTGGCGCGAACCTTTCAGCGACGCCGCCTGGCACATCTGGTTGAACATCCGCCTGCCGCGCGTGCTGCTGGCGGTGGTGATCGGCTGCGCGCTGGCGGTATCCGGTGCGGTGATGCAGGGGCTGTTCCGCAACCCGCTGGCGGATCCGAGCCTGCTGGGCATCAGCAGCGGCGGCGCGCTGTTTGTCGCCCTGTTCATCGTGATGCCGCTGGCGTTGCCGGTGACGATCGCGCTGTATGGCCATATGCTGGCGGCGTTCCTCGGCAGCCTGCTGGTATCGCTATTGATCTACGGCATCAGCCGCAGCGGGCACGGCAATCTGTCGCGGCTGCTGCTGGCAGGCATCGCCATCAACGCCCTGTGCATGGCGGCCATCGGCGTGCTCTCTTACGTCAGCAGCGATCAACAGCTGCGCCAGTTCTCGCTGTGGATGATGGGCAGCCTCAGCCAGTCACAGTGGCCGACGCTGGCGGTTTCCGCCTCGCTGATCCTGCCTACGGCGCTGCTGACGCTGCTGCAGGCGCGCCGGCTGAACCTGTTGCAGCTGGGGGACGAAGAGGCCCACTACCTCGGGGTGAACGTCCAGCGCGCCAAGCTGCAGCTGCTGTTGCTGAGCGCCTTGCTGATCGGCGCGGCGGTAGCGATGAGCGGCGTGATCGGCTTTGTCGGTTTGGTGGTGCCGCATCTGGTGCGCATGCGCCTCGGCGGCGATCACCGCTGGCTGCTGCCCTGCTCCGCGCTGGGCGGTGCCTGCCTGCTACTGGTCAGCGATACGCTGGCGCGCACGCTGGTGGCGCCGGCCGAAATGCCGGTGGGGTTGATGACCAGCCTGATCGGCGGTCCTTACTTTTTATGGCTGGTGATGCGCCAGCGGGAGCGAACCGGTGGATAACGCCGCCTGCCTGACAGCCAGAGAGCTGCGCTACAGCCTCGGTGCGCGCCGCTTGATCAACGACGTTTCGCTCAGCCTCGCCGGCGGCGAAATGGTGGCGATTATCGGCCCTAACGGCGCCGGCAAATCGACGCTGCTGCGCTTGCTGACCGGCTATTTGACGCCGGACTGCGGCGAATGTCGCCTGCTTGATCGCCCGCTTGAACAGTGGGCGCCGCAGCAGTTGGCCAAAGTCCGAGCCGTGATGCGCCAGTACAGCGATCTGGCGTTTCCGTTCAGCGTGGAGGAAGTGGTCAGCATGGGGCGGGCGCCGCACGGCAAACGCGACGAGCATCAGGCGATCCAACAGGTGATGGCGCAGACCGACTGCCTGGCGCTGGCGCAGCGCGACTACCGCCAACTGTCCGGCGGCGAACAGCAGCGGGTACAGCTGGCGCGTGTGTTGGCGCAGCTGTGGCAACCGCAGCCGTCTCCCGCCTGGCTATTTCTCGATGAGCCGACCTCGGCGCTGGATCTGTACCACCAGCAGCACACTTTGCGCCTGCTGCGCTCGCTGACGCGCCAACAGCCGCTGGGCGTCTGCTGCGTGCTGCACGATCTTAATCTGGCCGCGCTGTACGCCGATAGGATCCTGCTGCTGCATCAGGGGCGTCTGGTGGCGAGCGGCACGCCGCAGGAGGTGTTGCAGACGGAGATCCTCACCCGCTGGTATCAGGCCGATCTCGGCGTGGTGCATCATCCCGAAGTGTCGCTGCCGCAGGTCTACCTGCGTCAATAACGTCAAGGGCGCCATTAAGCGCCCTTTTTTCATCTCAGCTGGAGCAGGAAATCTCCAGATGTTTGCCCCAGTCCGGCGGCAGCACGGCGAGATCGTCATATTCCGGCGCATCGTCGAACGGCCGCAGCAGGGCCTGATGCAACCGCTGCAAACGGCCCACGTCGTCTTGCTCCGCGTCTTCAATCGCCTGCTGCGCCAGATAGTTGCGCAGGATCAGGCGCGGGTTCACCGCCTTCATCGCCCGTTGCCGCTCCGCATCGCTCACCTGCTCCTGCTGCAAACGCTGACGATACTGCTGATACCAGGAATCGAACGCCGCGCGGTCGATAAACTCGTCGCGCAGCGGCGACTGCGCCTGTTGCTGTTCAGTGTCGCTCAACAGGCGGAACGTGCGGGTATAGTCCCGCCCTTCCTGCGCCATCAGGCTCAACAGCCCGGTGAGCACGTCATTGTCCTGCGCCGTCGGCGTGAAGAAGCCGAGTTTAGCGCGCATCTGTTCGCCGTAGGCGCGCATCAGCGCCGGTTCATACGCCGCCAGCGCCTGCTGCAGCTGTTCAGTGGTCATCAGCCCCGACAGGGTCTGCGCCAGGCGATGCAGGTTCCACAGCGCCACCGCCGGCTGATTGTCGAAGGCGTAACGCCCCTGATGGTCGGAGTGATTGCAGATATAACCGGGCTGATAGTCATCGAGGAAGCCGTAAGGGCCGTAGTCAATGGTGATGCCGAGAATCGACATGTTGTCGGTGTTCATCACGCCGTGAGCGAAACCGACGGTTTGCCAATGGGCGATCAGGCGCGCCGTCCGTTCCACCACGTCGGTAAACCACAGCAGGTAACGTTCAGCCTGATCCTGCAGCTGCGGCCAGTGACGGGCAATGACGAAATCCGCCAACTGCCGCACCTGCTCCGGCTGTTTGCGGTAGTAAAAGTGCTCGAAGTGGCCGAAGCGCACGTGGCTTTCCGCCACCCGCATCAGCATGGCGCCGCGTTCCGGCTGCTCGCGGAACACCGGCTGCCGGCTGGTCACGATGGTCAACGCCCGGGTGGTCGGGATCCCCAGATGATGCAACGCCTCGGAGGCCAGAAACTCGCGGATCACCGAACGCAGCACCGCGCGGCCGTCCCCCATACGCGAATATGGCGTCAGCCCGGCGCCCTTCAGGTGCCAGTCGCGGTGGCTGCCGTCCGCCAGGACCTGTTCGCCCAGTAAAATGCCGCGGCCATCCCCCAGCTGCCCGGCCCATACGCCAAACTGGTGGCCACTGTACACCTGTGCCAACGGCTGCATGCCGGGCAGCAGCGTTTCTCCCGCCCAAATGGGGGTTTTATCCTGGGTAAACCAACTTTCATCCAGCCCCAGCTCGCGCGCCAGCGGCTCGCTGTGGTACAGCAGGCGCGCATCCTTGAGCGGCGTCGGGTTCAGGGCGGTGTAGAAACCGGGTAACTGTTGGTAGTAAGCGTTATCGAACTGCGGCATAGGCCCTCCGTTTCAGCGTAGTGTAGAGCCTGGACGGGCGGATTAACACCGAAGGAATGCAGGGAGAACGCATCCGCCTGTCACCAGGACGGATGCGGGGAGTTTGGCGTTTCCACTTGGCGGAGGAAACGCGGTTTAACGTGGGCTGACAAAACGGTGTCATCAGCCAAAAAACGATGGCGAATAACGGCGACGGAATCACGGCAAACATCACCCCGCGCATTATTTACCTCATTGTGTGTAGTTTTTTATATCACTTCTTAATTATTGAACTCGCTGGGCTTCGCCAGCAAAGTTTGCAGATTATCCACACCAACGCTGGGCCATAAAAAACCTTGCAGGCCTAAAACACCGGCGTATCTGAGTTTATTAAAGTACTCTTTTTTCTCTATTCCTCCGACGATCACGCCTTTACACAACAGGTTGATATTCTTTAACAACGAGTCGATGACCACGTCATACCCCTGATGGGTAAACAGCTGCCAGTAAAAACGCTTGTCTATCTTTACATAGTCAAACAAACCATCATACAGCGCGGTCAAGGTGGCTTTACCGGAACCGAAATCATCGAGCCACAGCGTAAACATTTCGCTTAATCGCTGCACGTTCGGGTTGTTCTTCCCGGCCGAAAGATTCGGAAAACTCTCACTCATTTCGAATGCAATAAAAGGATATTGCCTGATCCATTGGCACAATGCCGGATCGGAAAGAATAAGTTCGACGATGGTTTCTTCGATATTGATGGTCAACTGCACGCTGTTACCGGTAAACCAGCCCGCGTGCCGCTCCGCAAGTTTCAATTGCTCATTAAATAACTCAATCCTTTGTTCAGGCGCCAATAAATTAATCCCAATTTCGGCCGGCATGGCTAAATCACCGTCGGGACTGTTGAAACGGCTCAACATTTCCACCGCCAACAGCCTGCCCTCCATTGAGTAAACAGGTTGAAAAACATAGCTACTAATAAAGTCAGCTTCGAGTTGGATGTTCATTTTAATGCCACAGGATGAATGGCTAGCGTATCATCGTATATCAATATATTTTATCGATCAATCCTTCTGGGATTAATCGGAAATATCAATGCAAATACCCATGAAATATCATTTAATTGATAGATTAAAGCTATACGACAATCGCGAAAGGCGCAAAAGAAAAGCAGCTGAACTTATGCCACCTTTCTCGCCTAACGCGTGATATGAAAAGGTATTTGGCTTAAGTGGATTGGATGACGGGCTAAATTTGACTTATCTCCGTTGTTTTATTTAAGAAAAATCTTAAATAAAGTAAAATAATCTTTCTGCCGTAACGCCGATTTTTCCTGTCGTTAACGATGACTGATTAAATTTAATAACACATCAATTCCGCCCGTTATTCTCAGCATTGAAAACGTAAAAAAATGCCCACCTTGATTTTCAGAAAATCTGCGCTACGCCCCTGCGAAACGTCGATTTCAGCGATAAAAAAAGGGATGAGCACGCTCATCCCCTTCACCATCCCATACCGGCTAACGGATCGTTTCGCTCAGCCATTGCCGCAGTTCGGTCAATTCCGCCGCCTGTTGCGGATAATCCGCCATCAGCCGATCGCAGCAAGCGGCAACGGGCTCGCTGCGATACGCGCAGCCCACCAGCGCTTCCGCCAGCCGTTGCAGCGGGGCGGGATTCAGGCTGTCGGTGAACACCTGCGCGCGAACAATCGTTCCCTTCTCCACGTCGAAGAACAGATCCACGCCGCCCCAGACGAAGCGCTCGTTAAGCAGATGGCTGAACGCCGGCGCCTTGCCGAAATTCCATTCCCAACTGCTCTGTTTGGCGAACTGCGCGGCAAAATCGGGCAAATCGGGGAATACGTCCGGCGAAATGATCTCCGGCTCGGCCGTCTCGCCATAGTGGGCAAAAAAGGCCTGCACGATGGCTTCGCACACCTGTTCATGGCTGATACCCGGCAAAAACTCCGCCAAATTGGCGACGCGCGAACGCACCGAGGTGATGCCCTTGGCCTGCAGCTTTTTGGGATCGGGATTGAGGTAGTCTGCCAGCCGCTCCAGATCGGCGTTCAGCAGCAGCGTGCCGTGGTGGAAACCACGGTCCTGGGTTTCTCGATAGGCCGAGCCGGATATTTTGCGCGGCCCGTCGGCGGTTTCCATCACCAGATCGTTGCGCCCCGACGCGCCGGCCGTGACGCCCAGCTGCCGCAGCGCTTGCAGAATGATGTCGGTCGAGACGCTTTTGTCGTAACCCGGTTTGCCGGCCATAAAGGTGAAACAGGTGTTGCCCAGGTCGTGAAATACCGCCCCACCGCCGCTGCTGCGCCGCGCCAGCCGAATGCCGTCCTGCTCCATGCGCCGGGTGTTGCACTCCTTCCAGGGGTTCTGCGACTGGCCAATCACCACCGTTTCGGCATTGCGCCACAGAAAGAGGATTTTTTGCGTGGTCATCTCGCGGAAGATGCATTCTTCCACCGCCAGGTTAAACCAGGGATCGTAGGAATCGGAGATCAGTAAACGCAGGCTGTTCATGGCAGGCACCGTTCAAAACACGTGATACCGCCATGATACACCAAATCAATAGGTTAAGGCTAAATGCGTCGCGCCTGCCAGTACACCCGCTTCCAGTAGACGTTATCGAGCGAGGAGCGGATCACTCCGCGGCTGGTCGACGCGTGGATAAATTGGTCGTTGGTATCGTAAATGCCGACGTGCAGGCCGTTCTCACCGCCGCCGGTTTTGAAAAACACCAGGTCGCCCGGCATCAGCTCATCACGCGAAACCTTGGTGCCCAGCGAGGTTTGCTCTTCGGTCGAACGCGGCAGCTGCATGTCGAAACGATCGCGGAACGTGCGGTAAACAAAGCCGGAACAATCTACGCCGCCGCGATCCAGGCCGCCGTAACGGTATGGCGTACCGTACCACTGACGCAGTTGCTCGTTGAGCTGGGCCACCACCACGATAGAGTCCGCCAGGCGGCCGCTCGGCGGCGGCGCATGGCTGCTGCAGCCGGCGAGGATCAAACTGGCTAATAAAAACCACACACGCATCCGCATAATATTCCTTCATTGAACACGCTGCCGCATTATGCCAATCGGCACACCACCACCGCCTGCGAGGCGAAGCCGGCACCACGTAAGGAGAGCGCTATTTGGCGTTAATTTATCTCCCGCACGGGGAAAAAGGCAAGCGCCATGAGGGAGATAATAGCAGGATCGCCGGTTTTGACCCTATTCCGGCGATTTTGTCTCGGATTTGCTGTTAATCAGCCAGACGCCGAACAGAATAAACAGCGTGCCCAACGTTTTCAGCAGCGTAGCGGATTCGTTAAACCACGGCAGGATCACCGCCGCCAGATAGACCAGCGCGTAGCTGACGCTCAGCAGAGGATAAGCGCGGTTTAACGGCAGGTGGCGCAGCGCAAAGAACCAACACAGCATCGACAGCGCATAACCGAAGATGCCGCCGCCCACCGCCAGCAGCGGCAGCCAGTAGTCGCCGATCAACGCCAACGAGACGTCGGCGAACGACATCAGCGGGATTTGCACCATGCCCCACTTCATCAGCAACTGCGCCAGCGTCACCAGCAACACGCTGGCGGCGCCCCAGGCATAGCCCCTCATGAATGCACGCTCATCAGCAGGATCCCCAACATAATCGACGCTACGCCACACCAGTGGCGCACGGTCGTCGGCTCATGAAACAGCCAGCGCGCCGCCAGCGTCACCATCACGAAGTTCAGGCTGAGCATCGGGTAAGCCAGGCTGAGCGGCAGGCGTTGCAGCACATTGAGCCACACCGCCATGCCCAGCCCCAGCAGCAGCACCGCCAGCGCCAGCCAACGCAGCGTCTGCTTCAGCCGCGCTTCGTCCGCCCGCTCCCAACAGTGCGCCGCCTGCTTCTGGCACAGCTGCCCACCGCAGGTGAGCAGGCTGACCACAATCACCAACAGAAAACCCATCATGGTTGCTGTTTATACCACATCAGCACCAGGCGATTCATACGATCTACCTTGTCTGCGGCAGGCAGTTCCTGCGGCAGCGCTTCGCCACGGGACAGCTGCAGCACCAGGGACACATTCCCCTGTTTGCGCGCCTGCGCCAGCCACTGCGGGAAGTCGGCGTCGCTGATCAGGTGGCCTTTGGCGTCCGGATACTCCAGACCATAAGCTACCTCGCCTTTCTGGCTGTACATCAGCACGTCGCTACGCTTCAGTTCCCAGGCCAAACCGGCCGCTACCCCGACGCTGTCGGTCAGCACGTAACGGCTGTCGCCCAGCTCGGCCATCGTGGCGCTCGCGAAGTTCTGCGGCAGCTTGGAATCGGTCACCTGTTGCGGGATGGCGTAGCCGATCACCAGGCACAGCAATACCGGGCAGGCCGCCGCCCAGCGCCATTGACGGCCGTTATCGCGTGCGGAAACCAGCGCGAACAGGAGCCAGCCGCCGAAGGCGATCAGGCCGAGCACCACCTTCGGCCACTCTTGCGCGGTAAACAGATGGGCTTTCGGCAGCAGGCCGGCGCTCAACACCACCAGCGCCACGATGCCGATCAGCCCGAACAGGCCGTTCAGCCAGGCATTGGCCTTGAACAGTCTGGCGCGCAGGGTGGCGGCGTAGTCTTCCGCATAGGCGGTCATCAGCAGCGCCAGCGGCGCCATGCACGGCAGAATGTAGGTCGGCAGCTTGCCTTTGGCGATGCTGAAGAAGATCAGCGGCATCATCGCCCAGCTCAGCAGGAAGAACAGCTCCGGGCGCTGTACGCGTTCGCGCCAGCCCTTGAGCAGCGCACCGGGCAGCAGCGCCAGCCACGGCAGCACCGCCGCCAGCAGGATCGGCAGGTAATACCAGAACGGCGCCTTGTGCTGGGCGTTATCTTCGGCGAAACGCTGAATATGTTCGACCCAGAAGAAGTAATTCCAGAAATCGGGTTCGCGTTGCGCGATCGCCAGCGCCCACGGCAGGCTGAGCAACGTAGCGGTCACGATCGCCACCGGGCCGTAGCACAGCAGATCCTTGATGCGACGTTGCTGGATGACGATCGGGATCACCGCGATCACCGGCACCGCCAGCGCCAGGAAGCCCTTGGTCATAAAGCCCATGCCGCAGGCCAAGCCCAGCAGCGCGTAGGCGCCCAGCTTGCCTTTGACCGAAGTGGCTTTCAGCGTCAGGTAGTAGCTGACCATCGCCGCCGCCAGCCACAGCGAGATCATCGGATCCAGCACGCTGTAGGTGCCGATGCTGAACACCAGCACCATCGACAGGAAAATCAGCGCCGCCAGGCTGGCGCGGCGCGCATTGCGCCACATCAGCATCGCCAGCGCGAACACCAGCAGTGCGGTCATGCCGGTGCTGAACACCGAGCCGAAGCGCACCGCAAAGTTGTTTTCGCCGAACAGCCACTGGCTGATGTTATTGAACCAGTAACCCGCCACCGGCTTTTCGAAGTAGCGCAGCCCCAGCAGGTGCGGCACAACCCAATCGCCGCGCTGCAGCATTTCACGGCTGATCTCGGCATAACGCGTCTCGTCCGGCTGCCACAGCAGGCGGCCGTTAAGCGGGATCAGGTAAACCAGAGCAAAAAAAACGGCCAGCAGAATGGCCCAGGATCCTTTTAGCGCCTTCATGTAACGTCCTTCACATCGGTTTGACAGCCCAGCCAACCTTCGCGGCCGGGGAAAGGAGCACGCTTGATGCGGCCCAACGGCAGTGACGCCAAATCTTGTGGTAACAGCGCGCTAAGCGGACAGAATTCGATGCCCTGCTGCCGTGCGCGTTGCAATAACTGTTCGAACATCGCCGCTTGCGACATGCCTTCCACTTCGGTGTGAATGGTGTACACCGGCACGCCGCGATCGTTCTCGATAGCGCGCAGAATGTAGTCGTTGAAGTCGGCCATGCTGACTTCGCTGCCGATCACTTCGTCGAAGGTCGGCAACGTCACCGGGATCTGCACCGTGCCGTGACGCCCGTCGCTCAGCACCGGACGGAATGGATGGGTGCCGCGGCAATCGCTGTTGTAATGGAAGCCGAAGCGTTGCTTGACCTCCAGCACGCGCGTATCGGCACGCCAGCCCGCCACGGCGGAGCATTTCACCGGCTGGCCGGTGCTGGCGCTCAGGGCATCGACGCCCAGCTGCACTTGTTCGGTCAGCTGCGCCTCGCTCCACTTGCCGACCTTGGCCTGCCACCCCTGGTGATCCCAGGCGTGCAGCCCGACTTCATGGCCGGCTTCGGCGGTGCGCTTCATCAGCGGCCCCAACGCGCGTGAAATGTTGCGCCCCGGCCAGGCGGTGCCGGCCAGCAGAATGTCCAGGCCGTACAGCGAGGCGGCGTTCGAACGCAGCATTTTCCACAGAAATTTCGGACGCAAAAGGCGCCAAAGATGGCGCCCCATGTTGTCCGGTCCCACGCTGAAGAAGAAGCTGGCCTGAATGTCGTACTTGTCGAACAGGTCCAGCAACTGCGGCACCCCTTCACGGGTGCCGCTGAAGGTATCTACATCAACCCGCAGACCGACTTTCTTCATGCATCGTTCCCTTCCTGAACGGTAGTGCGCAGGAAGTAGTCCAGCGTATCGGCGACGGTTTGCTTCATCTCGATGGTCGGCTGCCAGCCCAGCAGGCGGTGAGCGTTCTTGATGCTCGGCGTGCGGTGCTCGACGTCCTGGTAACCTTTACCGTAGTAGCTGCTGCTCTCAACGTCCTTGAAGCCGGCAAACGGCGGGAAGCGGTCGCGCAGCGGGTGGTTGTTGAAGCTTTCCAGCAGCATTTCCGCCAGCTCGCGGATGCTCGCTTCGTTGGTCGGGTTGCCGATGTTGACGATCTGGCCGTCGCACAGGCCGTCGCGGTTCTCGATGATGCGGAACAGCGCTTCGATGCCGTCGTTGATGTCGGTGAAGCAACGTTTCTGCGCGCCGCCGTCCATCAGTTTGATCGGCGAACCTTCCACCAGGTTGAGGATCAGCTGGGTGATGGCACGGGAAGAGCCGATACGCGCAGCGTCCAGGTTATCCAGGCGCGGCCCCATCCAGTTGAATGGACGGAACAGCGTGAACTTCAGGCCTTCTTTAGCGCCGTAAGCCCAGATCACCCGATCCAGCAGCTGTTTGGAGACCGAGTAGATCCAGCGCTGTTTGTTGATTGGCCCGACGATCAGGCGCGAATGGTCTTCGTCGAACTCTTTGTCGTCGCACATGCCGTACACTTCTGAGGTGGACGGGAAGATGATGCGCTTGTTGTATTTCACGCAGTCGCGAACGATCTTCAGGTTCTCTTCGAAATCCAGCTCGAACACGCGCAGCGGGTTACGGGTGTATTCGATCGGCGTCGCGATCGCCACCAGCGGCAGCACCACGTCGCATTTCTTGATGTGATACTCGATCCACTCGGAGTGGATGCTGATGTCGCCTTCCACGAAGTGGAAACGCGGGTTGTCGAGGAAACGGCTGATGGCGTCAGAACCGATATCCAGGCCGTAGATGTCGTAGCGATCGTCACGCAGCAGGCGCTCGGTCAGGTGGTTACCGATGAAGCCGTTGACCCCGAGGATCAGCACGCGAGTGCGGCGTTTCATTACGGCGTTCGGCTTGGCGGCCAGGCGCACGTCGGTGACGATGCCCATTTCCTGCGCCAGGCGGCTGCCCTGCACGTACAGGCCGCTGTCGTTCTGACCGGCAACGATCTCCAGCGCGCCTTCGCCACAGGCGATGACCAGCGGCGAGGTGCTCAGTACGGTGCCCGGCTGCTTGTCGTGTTGGGTATCCAGCACGCGAGAGCGCCAGACGATCAGCTTGCGCTGGCCGAGGTAGCTGAAAGCACCCGGGTACGGTTCCGTTACGGCACGTACCAGGTTGTTGATCTCTTTGGCGGACTTGTGCCACAGGATCTCGCCGTCCGCTGCGGTGCGACGGCCGAAGTAGCTGGCCTGAGACTCATCCTGCTTGGTGAAGGTGGCGGTGCCGTTCTTCAGCTTCGGCAACTGCTCTTTCAATACGGCCTGCGCGGCTTCCAGCACTTTTTTGTGAAGCGTCAGCGCAGTGTCGCTGTCGGCGATGGTCACTTTCTGCTGACCGACGATGTCGCCGGCGTCCGGGCGTTTCACCATCTTGTGCAGCGTGGCGCCGGTTTCGGTTTCGCCGTTCACCAGCGCCCAGTTCACCGGGGCGCGGCCACGGTAATGCGGCAGCAGCGAACCGTGCAGGTTGAAGCCGCCCTGCGGTGCCAGCGAGAGGATCTCGTCGCTCAGCATATGGCGGTAGTAGAACGAAAAGATCACGTCCGGCTGCAGGTCGCGAATGCGGTCAACCCACAGCGGGTGGTTCACGTCTTCCGGCGCATAGACCGGCAGATCCAATTCGGCGCCCAAACGGGCCACGGAGGAGAAGAAGTTGTTCTCACCAGGGTCGTCGGTGTGCGTGAATACGGCCTGCACGTCATAACCCGCCTCAGTCAGCGCTTTCAGACCTGCGCAGCCAATATCATGGTAAGCAAATACAATAGCTTTCATCATTCTTCTTCCTGAGTATTGTGGTCCTGCTGTACGCCGACCACTTTCTGAACAAAATAGCGAGGACGTGCGCGCACGTCGGTATAGATGCGGCCGATGTATTCACCCAGTAGCCCCATGCCAACAAACTGGGCGCCGATAAAGGTGAACAGCACGGCGAAGAGGGTGAACACGCCGCCGGCGGCCCATTCAGGGCCGAGCAGCAGACGCAGCGCAATCAGCACCAGCGCCAACACAAACCCGGACAGCGCCACGATGCTGCCGACCACGCTGAGCAAACGCAGCGGGGTGGTGGTCAGGCAGGTGATCAGGTCGTACATCAGGTTGATCAACTTCATCAGGCTGTACTTGGAATCGCCAAACTCGCGCTCGGCGTGACGCACGTCGATCTCGGTCGTGCGACGGGCGAAGGTGTTCGCCAGAATCGGGATAAAGGTGCTGCGTTCGTGGCAGTGCAGCATCGCCTCAACGATGTGACGACGGTAGGCGCGCAGCATGCAGCCGTAGTCCCCCATCGACTTGCCGGTGGCGCGTTGAATCATCATGTTGATCACGCGCGAAGCGCTTTTGCGGAACCAGGAGTCTTGACGGTTGGCGCGCACGGTGCCCACCACGTCATAGCCCTCTTCCGCCACGCTGACCAGACGAGGGATCTCCTCCGGCGGGTTCTGCAGATCGGCGTCCAGCGTAATCACCAGATCGCCGGTCACCTGGTTGAAACCGGCCATGATCGCCGAGTGCTGGCCATAGTTGCGGTTCAGCAAAACGGCGATGACGTGGCTGTCCGGCTTTTCCGCCGCCGCGGTCAGCATGTCCGCGGAGTTGTCGCTGCTGCCATCGTCGACGAGGATGATTTCATAAGGTTGAGATAACTGCTTGCAAGCGGCGGTAGTACGCTCCAGCAACGCCGGCAGACTTTCCTGCTCGTTGTATACCGGGATGACTATCGACACTTTTTTAATCGGTTCAACGCGAGACACGTAAAGACTCCACAACAGAAGACAAGGCATTGACCACGCGATCCACGTCGGCGTCGGTCATATCAGGGAATAGCGGTAAAGTGCATAGCCGCGCCGAGTTCCATTCGGTATTCGGCAAGGAAAGCTGCGGATAACGCTCACGGTAGAATTTCTGGGTATGCGCGGCGCGGAAATGCAGCCCGGTGCCGACGCCAACCTCTTTCAGACGCTCCATCAACCGATCGCGATCGATGCCGCAACGCTCAGGGTCGACGCGCACCATAAACAGATGCCAGGCGTGGTCATGCGGGTAATCCGGCACGCCCAACGGTTGGAACGGCGAGCCTTCCAGCGCGCTCAGGTATCGCTGTGCCAGCACCTTGCGGCGCGCGTTCAGCTCAGCGAAGCGCGACAGTTGCACCACGGCGATCGCCGCGTGAATGTCGGACAGGTTGTATTTGTAACCCGGCTCCACCACTTCGGCCTGCGGTTTGCGGCCAAGCTGCTGACGATCGAAGGCATCGACGGCCAGACCGTGGAACTTCAGGCAACGCAGGCGATCCGCCAGCGCATCGTCGTCGGTGGCGATCAGGCCGCCCTCGGCGCAGGTCACGTTTTTAATGGCGTGGAACGAGAAAATCGCCGTGCCACGCGCGCCGACCCATTCGCCGTTGTAGCGCGTACCGACCGCATGGGCGGCGTCTTCGATCAAAGGCAGACCGTGGCGTTCGGCCACGGCGCGCAGCGCGTCCATCTGAAGAGGAGCGCCGGCGTAGTGCACCGGAACAATCGCTTTGGTTTTCGGGGTGATGGCAGCCTCGACATCGGCGGCGCTGACCATCAACGTATCACGGTCAACGTCGATCATGACCGGCGTGGCGCCCAGCAGCTCGATCATGTTGAGGGTGGAAACCCAGGTTTGCGAAGGGGTGATGACTTCGTCGCCGGGGCCGATGCCCAGCGCCATCAGCGTGATGTGCATGCCCGCCGTGGCGGAACTGACGGCGATCGCATGCTTACAGCCGAAGGTGGAACAGAAGTCGCTTTCCAGCTGCTGGTTTTGCGGCCCGGTGGTGATCCAACCGGAACGCAACACTTTCTCTACCGCGGCGATTTCTTCATCGCCGATGGCCGGACGAGAGAAAGGTAAAAATTGATCCATAGTTAACCCCAAACGTATCGAACTGCTTTTGATGACACTGTAAATCCCTTTCGTTTAACGGATATTAAACGCCAGAGAAGAATCGTTTCCGTGGATTAACTGCCAATGTAAGGCCGCAAGCTTAACTAAACCTTAAGACGAGACTTGTCATCAGTGGGTCAACTGATTGGTGGGTGCCGCCATCATCTATTTAAAATCATTATTAAAATCAATTTCTTATATTTATTAATAATTATTTACGTATTTTATTTTTGCCGAATCAAGCGTAGCACGTCATCGACGTTTTTCAAGAAAATCGATAAGAAAGTGAGAGGCAGCCCAATATTAACCGATGATTACCCGGCTATTTATATTCACTACGTTTAGTGTTCGTTTACGTTACGCTCCGCCGCCGCCGCGACTCAAGCCGTGCGGGTCATGATCCAACGCTGGTCCCCCACCCATTGCAGGTGGAAGTCCACTTCATAGATCTGCGACAGCAGCGCGGGTGCCATCACCTCACGCGTGGCCCCCTGTGCCACCAGCCGCCCGGCGTGCAGCAACCAAACCCGATCGGCCTGCTGTAAGGTATGATTCAGATCGTGCGCGCACACCAGCGCGCTGCGCCCGCTCTGGCAAAATTCCCGCAGCAGGCGATCCAGCGCGACTTTCTGCGCCACGTCCAGGCTGTTGGTCGGCTCATCCAGCAACAACAGCTGACTGTGCGGATTGACGCTGGGCCACACCTGCAGCAACACCGCCGCCAGCCGCACCCGCTGCCATTCGCCACCGGAGAGCTGCGTCAGCATGCGTGACAGCTTATCCACCAGCTTCAGCCGCTGGCACAAATAGAGAATGGCGTGTTCCACATCGGTTTGCGCCGCTGCCGCTGGCCGGTGCAAGGCCAAATACTGGAACACCGGCATCAGCGACACCGGCGGCTGTTGCTGGCTGAGATAGCCGCGCCGGCATGCCAGCGCGTTACCCGGATAATCGGCCAGCGCGCGCCCGTCCAGGCGAACCTCGCCCAGCCCCGGCAGCATGCCGGCCACCCGCGCCAGCAAGGTACTCTTCCCGGCGCCGTTTGGGCCGATCAGATGAACCTGCAACCCGCCTTCAATCTGTGCCGAAAAAGGCGCCAGGCGCCCCGCCACCCCAACCTCGACGAGTTGCAGCATCCGTCTTATCCTGCCAGCGCTTGTTTTACCGCCGCCACGAGCGCCGGATCTTCCGGCGTGGTGTCAGGCGAGAAGCGTTGGATCACCGTGCCGTCGCGCGCGACGAGGAATTTCTCGAAGTTCCACAGAATATCGCCGGCGTGCTTCGGCGCCCGCCCTTTGCTGGTCATCCGCGCCAGGAACTCGCTGCCCTCCGGTGCGACAGCATCCGGCTGCGCGGCAATCAGAGCCTGGTACAGCGGATGCCGATGTTCGCCGTTCACCTCAATCTTGGCGAACATCGGGAATTGCACGCCGAAGGTGCCGCGGCAAAACGCCAGGATCTCTTCGTTGCTGCCCGGCTCCTGGCCCAGGAATTCATTGGACGGGAACCCCAAAACTTCCAGTCCCCGATCGCGATAGGCTTCGTACAGCGCTTCCAGCCCTTCATATTGCTTGGTCAGGCCGCACTCCGAGGCCACGTTGACCACCAGCAGCACCTTACCCTGGTAGGCGCCCAGCGTGGTCGCCTGATTTTCGATGGTGTGTAACGGCAGGTTGTAGATTGGCTTGCTCATCGGTTGTCATCCTTTGGTTTTTTAATGGCAGGTGAATGAAGAAAACTACCTTACGCCCTTTGTTCGGGTCAGTAACCAGATAAATAGCGGCGCCCCCAGCGTGGCGGTCACCACGCCGATCGGCAGCTCGGCCGCCAACAGCGCAACGCGGGCGATCACATCGGCCACCAGCAACACCCCGGCTCCCGCCAGCGCGCAGGCCGGCAGCAGATAGCGCTGATCGGTCAGGCCGGTGAGCCGCAAAATATGCGGGATCACCAACCCAACAAAACCAATCACTCCGGCGAGCGCCACGCTGACGCCGACCAACCAGCCGATCGCCAGCACCAGCAAATTACGCCACAGATGCAGCGACAGCCCAAGTTGCCGCGCCTGTACCTCGCCCAGCGCCATCAGGTTGAGCGCTCTACCCTGGCCGCACAGCCACAGCAGCACCGGCAGCAGCGCCAGCACCAGCCACTTTTGCCGCCAATCGACGCCGCCGAAACCGCCCATCATCCAGTACATCAGCTGCCGCAGATCGAGGCTGGTGCTGAAATAGACCGCCCAGGTCATCAGCGCGCTGCACACGATGCCCAGCGCCACGCCAACCAGCAACAGCCGTGCATTGGTCAGGCGCCGGCGCCGAGCGAAGCCCAGCAGCAAAAAGGTCATCGCCAGCGCACCGGCTATCGCGGCGGCGCTCATCAGCGCCACCGGCAACAAACCGTGCCCTAACAGCACCGTCAACACCAGCGCGACGCCGGCGCCGTTAGCCACCCCCAGCAGACCGGGCTCCGCCAGCGGGTTTTCAAACAGCGCCTGCATCACCGCGCCCGCCACCGCCAGGGCGGCGCCGACCAGCATCACCGCCAGCGCGCGCGGTAAACGCAGTTGCCAAACGAACAGCTGCGCCCGATCGCTGAACCACGCTGACGGCCATATCCATTGGTCACCGGCGCAGAGGCTGAACAGCAACGCCACCGCCACGCCCAGCGCCAGCAGAGTGACCTGGCGCTTATCGCGGTAGCGCTGATGTTGCAACAGTAAGGTGAAAGTACGGCTGGTTGGCATGGCGCGGCGGTTCCCTGCCGGCCGCTGTCGTGGCCGGATAATTGACGTCTGAGTCGAATATTAGGGGGTTAACGCCGCAAGGGGAAGCCTTGTGTAGGCGATGGCGCAGGAAAGCAGCGGCTGGCCCTGCCCGTCATCACCATGATGATGGCAAAACCAGCCGCCGATAAACTCAGGGATTAACGATGCGGGCCGGCGTTGCCCGGTGGATAAGGCTGACCACGGCCGTCATCGCGCCGGTCATGGTCACCCCGATCGTCATGACGGCGGTCGCGGTCGCGATTATCGCGATCGCCGTGGAACGGATTGCCGCTGCGTTCCGGCTCGCGATGCTCATAGCCACGCGGCGGCGAAGGTTGCCAGCGTCCGCCGTCCCAGTACAAACCGCGCGCATTGCGCTCACCCAGACCGCGGCCCTGGTGCGCATGCCACCACTGCGGTGGACGCCAGTCGTAGCCGTCCCAGTAGTAGCCGCGACGGTCCTGATCCCCCAGATGCAGGGAAACGCCCGGCACGTTGATATCGACGGACACATCGGCCTGCGCCGCCAGCGGCAGCAACAGCGGGAAACACACCAGCAACAGGATCTTTTTCATTTTACCTACTCACTCTATTTTTCTTGCTGCAGTGGTTATATCAGCGTGCTTATTTAACGACTATCTCATCGATGCCTATTTTCAGATCGTTTTCGACGGCCTTACACAATCCCTACACTGTTTTCCGCCGCCTTTAATTATCATAACCACTGACAAGGTTTAACGAATAACTGACGTCTCTCAAGCCGCAAGACAATTATAATTAAATGGATTCCCACCGGAGGATAATAAGATGATTAAACGTATCGGTATGTTGCTGGCCGTTGTCGCCTTGGCCTCAAGCCTCAGCGCCTGCTGCTGGGGCCCGCACTGGGGCGGCGGCCACCGCGGCGACGGCCCAGGCCATTATTATGGCCGTTATTGAAATGACAAATAAGGCCACCCATCAAATGAAATAAGATATAAGAATATTCCGCAAATAAGATTAAATAAATTTTCGCCGTAGTGCTTTAATGAATAATTTTAATTCTTACATTGCCCATTAGGAATAAACTGAATTTTCCCAAAAAAAAGAAAAAGGCCGCGCAAGCGGCCTTTTTTGATGTCACGTCACTCACCCTTTCGGGCTGGCGTTTTCTACCCGGCTTTTCAGCTTCTGCCCCGGACGGAAGGTCACCACGCGGCGCGCCGTAATCGGAATGTCTTCGCCGGTCTTCGGGTTACGCCCCGGACGTTGGTTCTTGTCACGCAGATCAAAGTTGCCAAAACCCGACAGTTTTACCTGTTCGCCATTCTCAAGGGCCCGACGGACCTCTTCAAAGAACAGTTCCACCAGGTCTTTGGCGTCCCGTTTGCTAAGCCCAAGCTTCTCAAACAGGTGTTCTGACATTTCAGCTTTAGTAAGCGCCATAGGTTCAATCCCTCAAGGATGCTTGGAATCGCTGTTTTAGAGCCTCTACGCATTTTGCAACGGTAGCGGCTATCTCCTCTTCTTCCAGTGTACGAGCGGTATCCTGCAATACCAGACTGATAGCCAGGCTCTTGTCACCTTCTGCCACGCCCTTGCCACGGTACACGTCAAACAAGTTTACGCCAACTACCTGATTTGCGCCAACTTTCTTACACTCGGCCAAAATATCTTCTGCGGGGACGTTTTCAGCCACCACAACGGCGATATCACGGCGGTTTGCCGGGAAGCGCGAAATCTCCCGCGCCTGAGGCACGGCGCGGCTCGCAAGCTTGTTCCACTCCAGTTCAAACACCACGGTGCGGCCGTTAAGATCCAGTTTACGTTCAAGTTCCGGGTGAACCACACCGATGAAACCTACGCGTTCACCGTGCAAATAAATCGCCGCACTTTGCCCTGGATGCAGGGCCGGATTGGCTTCCGCCCGGAACTGAATTTCGGATAATTTACCGGTCAGCTCGAGGACAGACTCCAGATCCCCTTTTAAATCATAGAAGTCGACGGGCTTGCGCGCCAGATCCCAATGCTCATCGTGCGTATGGCCAGCGATCACGCCTGCCAGCATGACGTCCTGACGGATACCCAGATCTGCCGCACTATCAGGCACAAAGCGCAGGCCGCTTTCGAACAGGCGCAGGCGCGTCTGCTGGCGGTTCTGGTTATACACCACCGCAGACAGCAGGCCGGTCCACAGCGACAGACGCATCGCCGACATCTCGACCGAAATCGGGCTCGGCAGGATCAGCGCTTCTTCATTCGGATGCAGTAATGCCTGCACTTTCGGATCGACGAAGCTGTAGGTGATCGCTTCCTGGTAGCCGTGATCGACCAGCATGGTCTTCACGCGCTTGAGCGTCAGATCGGCTTCGCGATGCTGGGTCATCACCAGATCGGCACGAACCGGCACATCCGGGATGTTGTCGTAGCCGTAAACGCGCGCCACTTCTTCCACCAGATCCTCTTCGATCTCCATATCGAAACGCCAGCTCGGCGCGACCGCTTGCCAGCTGTCGCCCTGTTCGGTTACCTGGCAACCCAGGCGGCGCAGAATGTCGCTAACCTGCTCGCTCGGCACCACGTGGCCGATCAGGCGATCCAGCTTCTCGCGGCGCAGCGTGATGGTAGCGCGCTTCGGCAGTTCGTTTTCATCGGTCACGTCGATAACCGGGCCGGCCTGGCCGCCGCAGATGTCGAGCAGCAGGCGCGTGGCGCGCTCCATCGCTTTGTACTGCAGCGCCGGATCGACGCCACGCTCATAGCGGTGAGAAGCATCGGTGTGCAGGCCGTGACGGCGTGCGCGACCGGTGATCGACAGCGGGCTGAAGAAAGCGCACTCCAGCAGCACGTCCTGAGTTTCCCCGTTGACGCCGGAATGCTCGCCGCCGAAGATACCGCCCATCGCCAGCGCTTTTTGATGATCGGCGATCACTAAGGTGTCGGCGTTCAGTTTGGCTTCGTTGCCGTCCAGCAGCGTCAAGGTTTCCCCTTCTTCCGCCATGCGCACCACGATGCCGCCGTCGATGCGGCTCAGATCGAAGGCGTGCATCGGCTGGCCAAGCTCCAGCAGCACATAGTTGGTGACGTCAACCACGGCATCGATAGAACGGATACCGCAGCGACGCAGTTTTTCACGCATCCACAGCGGGGTTGGCGCCTTGACGTCGATGCCTTTCACTACGCGGCCCAGATAGCGTGGGCACGCCTGCGGCGCGTCAACGCGGATCGGCAGCGTGGCGTCGATGGTGGCGGCTACCGGGCTCATGTCCGGCTCGGTCAGCGCAACCTGGTTCAGTACGCCCACGTCGCGCGCAACGCCGATGATGCCCAGGCAGTCGGCGCGGTTCGGGGTAACGCTGATCTCGATGGTGTTGTCGTTCAGTTTCAGATAGTCGCGGATGTCGGTGCCGATCGGCGCATCCAGCGGCAGCTCAATGATACCGTCATGATCGTCGGAAATGCCCAGCTCGGAGAACGAGCACAGCATGCCTTCCGAAGGTTCGCCGCGCAGCTTGGCGGCCTTGATTTTGAAATCGCCCGGCAGCACCGCGCCCACGGTGGCGACCGCCACTTTCAGGCCGGTACGGCAGTTCGGCGCGCCGCAGACGATGTCGAGCAGGCGATCGCCGCCTACGTTAACCTTGGTAACGCGCAGTTTGTCGGCGTTCGGATGCTGGCCACACTCGACCACCTCCCCCACGACGACACCGTTAAACGCGCCGGCAACCGGATCCACGCCGTCCACTTCCAGGCCGGCCATGGTGATTTGATCGGATAATGCTTCGCTGCTGATGGCCGGATTTACCCACTCGCGCAACCAGAGTTCACTGAATTTCATGTGATATTCCCGCCTTACTTAAACTGTTTGAGGAAACGCAGATCGTTTTCGAAGAATGCGCGCAGGTCGGTGACGCCGTAACGCAGCATCGTCAGGCGCTCCATGCCCATGCCGAAGGCGAAGCCGGAGTAAACTTCCGGATCGATGCCCACGTTGCGCAGCACGTTCGGATGCACCATGCCGCAGCCCAGCACTTCCAGCCACTTGCCGTTCTTGCCCATCACGTCCACTTCAGCAGACGGCTCGGTGAACGGGAAGTAGGACGGACGGAAACGAACCTGCAGGTCTTCTTCAAAGAAGTTGTTCAGGAAATCGTGCAGCGTGCCCTTCAGGTTGGTGAAGCTGATGTCTTTATCGACGATCAGCCCTTCCATCTGGTGGAACATCGGGGTGTGCGTCTGATCGTAGTCGTTACGATAAACGCGGCCCGGCGCAATGATGCGGATCGGCGGCTGCTGGTTCTTCATGGTGCGGATCTGCACGCCTGAAGTCTGGGTGCGCAGCAGGCGCGTGGCGTCGAACCAGAAGGTGTCGTGGTCGGCGCGCGCCGGGTGATGCCCTGGAATGTTCAGCGCGTCGAAGTTATGGTAATCGTCTTCAATTTCCGGGCCGGTGGCAACGGAGAAGCCCAGCTCGCCGAAGAAGGTTTCGATACGGTCGATGGTGCGGGTCACCGGATGCAGGCCGCCGTTCTCCATGCGACGGCCCGGCAGGGACACGTCGATGGTTTCAGCCGCCAGGCGCGCGTTCAGCGCGGCGCTTTCCAGCGCGTTCTTACGCGCGTTCAGCGCGTCTTGCACCTCTTGCTTGGCCTGGTTGATCACCGCGCCGGCCGCCGGACGGTCTTCCGCCGGTACGTCGCGCAGAGACTGCATCTGCAAGGTGAAATGACCTTTCTTGCCAAAATATTCGACGCGTACCAAATCTAACGCGGCAACATCCTGGGCATCTTCTACGGCTGCCTTGGCATTGGCAACCAGCTCTGCGAGATGTGGCATTGCTTTCCTCTTCCTCTGGCCGGGATGGCCCTAAGTAATTGTTATCTATTATTCGAACACGCCTTTGAGCAATCTTCAAAGACTTTTCAATACGTTGCCGGCCAGGCGACTCACCAGCGAGGCACAAGGCTCGCTCAACGCCTGCCGCTCTCACCGCAACGCTTTGCAAGGCGGGACGATGGCCAAAAACAAAAAAGCCTCCACGAGGGAGGCTTAGGCGCTACTTTTCGTTTCTTTTCTTACGCGCAAAGCCTCCTGAAATCAGGCGCTAAAGTAAAAAAAGAAACGAAAAATAGCTGCGTGCATGATTGCGGTACCTTGTCGATGATTGCCCACCAGTGATATAGCGGCGGCCAATAAAAGTCAATATTTGTCGCTGAAAACAAAGATTAAAAGAGGGAGCAAGCTCCCTCTTCTACTGACTTACGCCAGAGCTGCTTTCGCTTTCTCAACCAGTGCGCCGAAGGCCACTTTGTCGAAGACTGCGATGTCAGCCAGGATCTTACGGTCAATTTCGATCGACGCTTTTTTCAAGCCGTTGATGAACTTGCTGTAAGACAGACCGTTCTGACGAGCAGCTGCGTTGATACGTGCAATCCACAGCTGACGGAACTGACGCTTACGTTGACGACGGTCACGGTAAGCATACTGGCCTGCTTTGATTACTGCCTGGAAGGCAACACGATATACGCGCGAACGGGCACCGTAGTAACCTTTCGCCTGCTTCATAATTTTCTTGTGACGTGCGCGTGCAATTACACCACGTTTTACGCGAGCCATATGCTCTCTCCTAAAGTCTTATTCTAAATTCAAAAAAAATGGCTTATGCGTACGGCAGGCACGCGGTAACCAGGACCAGATCGTTTTTAGACACCATGCCTTTCGGACGCAGGTGACGTTTACGCTTGGTTGCTTTTTTGGTCAGAATATGACGCAGGTTGGCATGTTTACGCTTAAAACCACCGCTGCCGGTTTTTTTGAAGCGCTTGGCTGCACCACGTACAGTTTTAATCTTTGGCATTTTAATTAAATCCACTTCGCATTGTTAAACAACGAATCAGTTGGGCGAATAAAACCCACACAGCGCAAGCGCCGCGCGGGTTCCATTACTTGTAAGCCTTACTGTTTCTTCTTAGGAGCGAGCACCATAATCATCTGGCGGCCTTCGATCTTCGTAGGGAAGGATTCGACCACTGCCAGATCCATATCTTCACACAGGTCTTTACGGACGCGGTTAAGCACTTCCATACCGATCTGCTGGTGCGCCATCTCACGCCCACGGAAACGCAGGGTGATTTTGGCTTTATCGCCATCTTCCAGAAAGCGAATCAGGTTGCGTAGTTTGACCTGATAGTCGCCATCATCGGTGCCAGGACGGAATTTGATTTCCTTAACCTGGATAACTTTTTGCTTCTTCTTCTGTTCTTTCGTCGACTTGCTCTTCTCGTAGAGGAATTTGCCGTAATCCATGATTCGGCAAACTGGCGGTTCGGCATTTGGGCTGATTTCTACTAAATCAACGCCCGCTTCCTCAGCTTTTTCAAGAGCTTCATTCAGACTGACAATACCAATCTGCTCGCCATCGACGCCGGTTAGGCGAACTTCTTGCGCGCGAATTTCTCTGTTAATGCGATTAGGACGCGCCGGTTGAACTCGTTTTCCGCCTTTAATACTTTATTCCTCCAGTTGATGAAGACTACGGCTGCGAATCTCTTTCAGCAGCTTGTCTACGACTTCGTTTACGTCCAGGCTTCCCAAGTCTTTGCCACGGCGGGTACGAACGGCAACTTTGCCTGCTTCGACCTCTTTGTCGCCGCACACCAACATGTAAGGGACTCGACGTAAAGTATGTTCGCGAATTTTAAAGCCAATCTTCTCATTTCTCAAGTCCGCTTTCACGCGAATGCCTGCATCCTGCAGTTTTTTGGTCAATTGCTGGACATAATCAGACTGGCTGTCGGTGATATTCATCACCACCACCTGCACCGGGGCGATCCAGGTCGGGTAGAACCCGGCGTATTCTTCGGTCAGGATACCGATGAAGCGTTCCATGGAGCCCAAAATGGCGCGGTGAATCATTACCGGCACGACGCGATCGTTGTTTTCGCCAACGTACGAGGCGCCCAAACGGCCCGGCAAGAAGAAATCGAGCTGCACGGTACCACATTGCCATGCGCGATCCAAACAATCATGCAGGGTAAATTCAATTTTCGGTCCGTAGAAGGCACCCTCACCCGGCTGATATTCAAACGGAATGCCGTTCTCGGTCAGCGCGGCGGCCAGGTCTTCTTCCGCACGGGTCCACATGTCGTCGGTGCCGATGCGCTTTTCCGGACGCGTAGACAGCTTGACGGCGATCTTGTCGAAGCCGAAAGTGCCGTACACGTCATAGACCATGCGAATGCATTCGTTCACTTCGGCACGCACCTGCTCTTCGGTACAGAAGATATGGGCGTCATCCTGCGTGAAGCCACGCACGCGCATCAGGCCGTGCAGGGAGCCCGATGGCTCGTTGCGGTGGCAGCTGCCGAACTCGCCCATGCGCAGCGGCAAATCGCGGTACGACTTCAGGCCCTGGTTGAAGATCTGCACGTGACCCGGGCAGTTCATCGGCTTGATGCAGTATTCGCGGTTTTCCGACGCGGTGGTGAACATGGCGTCTTTGTAGTTTTCCCAGTGGCCGGTTTTTTCCCACAGCACGCGGTCCATCATGAACGGACCTTTCACTTCCTGGTACTGATACTCTTTGAGCTTCATGCGCACGAAGGCTTCCAGCTCGCGGAAAATCGTCCAACCGTCGTTGTGCCAGAACACCATGCCCGGCGCTTCTTCCTGCATGTGATACAGGTCGAGCTGTTTGCCGATCTTGCGGTGATCGCGCTTGGCCGCTTCTTCCAGGCGCTGCAGGTAGGCGTTCAGCTGCTTCTTGTCTGCCCAGGCGGTGCCGTAGATACGCTGCAGCATTTTGTTTTTGCTGTCGCCGCGCCAGTAAGCGCCGGAGGTTTTCTGCAGCTTGAAATGGTGACAGAAACGCATGTTCGGCACGTGCGGGCCACGGCACATGTCGACGTATTCTTCGTGGTGATACAGGCCAGGACGATCGTCATGGCTGATGTTCTCATCCAGGATCGCCACTTTGTAGATTTCGCCGCGCTCAGCGAAGGTGTCGCGGGCTTCTTGCCAGCTGACCTTCTTCTTGATGACGTCGTAATCCTTATCGGCCAACTCGTGCATCCGCTTTTCCAGCAGATCCAGGTCTTCCTGCGTCAGGGTGCGGTCGATATCCACGTCATAATAGAAACCGTTGTCGATCACCGGACCGATCGCCATTTTGGTATCCGGCCACAGCTGCTTGATCGCATGACCCAGCAGGTGCGCGCAGGAGTGGCGCATGATTTCCAGACCGTCTTCATCTTTGATGGTGATGATGGCCAGCTGCGCATCTGATTCGATCAGATCGCCGGCATCAACCAGCTCGCCGTTGACGCGGCCGGCGATACAGGCTTTCGCCAGGCCAGGGCCGATATCGCGCGCGACATCCATCGGGGAAACGGGGTGGTCGAAATGACGCTGACTACCGTCAGGAAGAGTAATAACAGGCATTAATAATTCCTTATCTACAGTGGTGACCCACACGACAGATCACATGCAGTACGAAAATTGGGTTTTGGGTTTGGTCAGCCAGGTTTCAGATCTCGCCCACAATTGCCAGATTGAAACCTCACTGGGTATACAGAATGGAACGCATACCTTCTCAGCCGCATTCGGCTAAGCGAATAGTATCACTAAAATTGTTCCGGATAAATAAAGCGCCGCCCTCACGCTTTCGCCTCATCCGGCGCAAAAACGGTTTTCATGTAGCTCAGGGTGGCCAGCAGGCACAGGCCGTAGCCCAGCAGTTCACAGCCCTCTTCCACCATGTTTTTCACTACCCGGTTATAGCCGTCCAACATCAGCGTTTGCCACAGCGCGCTCATGCCGAACAGGCGTGAAAACACCAGAATGCACAGCAGGCCCGCGCACATCATGCCGTAGCCGGGATGCGTCACGAAATCGGCCAGGCCGCGCACCGTCGCCGCGATGTGCCTGGCGGCATGCCACAAGCAAACCAAGGCGACCGCCAGCGCGAACCACACCCACGCGCCGTGCCACAGCGCATCGAAGGCGAAGTCCATCTCGCGGATCAGCATGCAGAGAAAGAAGCCGCCGACCAGCATCCAGGCGGAGCGGCGTTCAGCCTGTCGCCAGGCCGCGGCGAAAAAACCACCGGAGATGGCGAGCAGCAACAGTTCCTGCGCCACTTCGGTCAGCGAGGTTTCATGCACGAAATTATGCAGCCAGTGTACGTCGATAAACACCAGGCCGACCAAGGCCGCCAAAAAAGCGCCATAGAATAGAAAGGCAACGGCCTTCCCCAGCAAAATATTCAGCTCTTGTTTCATAATCACACTCATTATTATTTACAGCGCATCTATGTTATCCACCTGTTCTCAGGGATCGTGGCAATTGATGCCTAATACCGTACACAGCGATAAAGGTGGTCATTAATCACGCCGCAAACAATAAAAACCCCGGCACATGGCCGGGGGAAACGCCAGTCTTTCCTGGCTGTCATTTCATCACCGTCAGTATTTCAGGCTCTCATCCCTCTATCATCGAGACGCGCAAACGAGCCTGGAAATTACGCCTGCGGAGATGATACGGTGACACGCCGGGCGTTGGTGTTAACGCCCCACAAGCCTGCCAATGCACTGACCACTGCGCCAATCAACAATGCAAAGAATGACCACAGGGCAGCCCGAGACAATTCGTCCGCAGCCGCGGCAGCCTGTTCGCGCGCTTTCTGTTTCAGCTCAGCATACTCCTGTTTTGCCTGATTGATTTTTGCTTCGGCTTCATCCAAACGCTGATTAACCAGCTGCGCAGTTTTATTTTTGGCGTCGACCAAATTCTTCACAGTCTGGTCTACTTCCTGCGGCGTCATATTGGTATTTTCAACCAGCGCTTTTTTCAGTGTGTCTTGATCCACATCTTGCGAGATGGCCTCACCATGTTTTTTAAGCTTGTCGACCAGTTGCTTAATAATCGCATCGCTATTGTCGGGCTGAAGTGCCAGGGCTTTTACTGCGTCTGCCAAATCAGTCTTGGCCGCATTCAACTGTTGCTGCATGAATTCAGGCTGCAATGACGGAATACCACTTTTTTTAAGCGCCGTAACCACATCACCATGCAGCTGTTCAGGTTCCAACGTGGTGTCTATACCCAACTTGTCAAACACCTTGCCACCCACGTCCGCTAACCCGGCAGCCCCTTTGCCAATCGCTGAACCGGCACCGGAGAGCAAGCTGCCAGAGGTCGAAGCGATAGCACCCAGCGCATTGCCGGTGGCCTTCACTGCAGACCCTACCAGCATCCCGCCCAGCACCGCCGCCACAATCAGTGACGTAGCCCATACCAGGAAGCCATGAATAAGGCCGTCATTAGCAGCCAAACGTCCGGCAATAAAAGCGCCGGCAGCCAAGCTAATAATGATTGAAACAGCGGACCAAATCACTACGGTGGTACCGGCTCCATTGATTGGATCGTCTGACGTCGGATCCACGATGGAAAATCCAAGGCTGGTACCCAACGTCGACAGCAACAGTGAAACAGCCAATACGGTGATAACACCACCAATGACGCTGCCCCAGGAGATTTTTTTCGCCGCTACCCATTCTTTTGCCACTTCCATAGTAAAACTCCTTTTAAGCTTTTCGATTATAAAGAAATGCCACAAAGCCTTACCAGTATAGAAGTGTTTAATCTCTTAAGCGCTTAAATGGTAAAAACAGTTAAAAATAATTAATAATAATTACAGCACGGACGTGCCTACTCTCGGCGACAACACGCTGACAGAGCGTCTTGGCATCACTATCCTTACGTTATTCACTGGTGAACAGGTCTTGAGCTCATAATATGAACCGGTTACTCGCAGTCCTCGTCGTGCTATGCGCGGTATTAGCGACGCTGTATGGGCTGGTGCATTTTGGCGCGCGTTCAGTGCCGCGAGCGATTGCGGTCAATGAAGCGCCGCTGGGGTGTGAGGATGAACCGGAGCTCGCCGGCGAGTGCAATGGTGAAGAGGAAACGCCGGCCGACGGTTAATTAACCTTCCGAGCTATCCCCATTGCCGCCAGAGACACGGCAGGCTAGGCTGTTCAGCTCATGGGCCGCCGCCTGGCGGCTTGAACGTTGCACAGGGAGTTTTTTATGACGGGTATTTTGCAGTTATTCCAGGCCATCGGACTGGGTTTGGTGCTGCTGTTGCCGCTGGCCAACCCGCTGACCACGGTGGCGTTGCTGCTCGGGTTGTCCGGCAATATGACGCGCGAAGAGCGTAACCAGCAGTCGCTGATGGCCTCGGTTTATGTGTTCTGCATCATGACGGTGGCGTTTTACGCCGGGCAGGTGGTGATGAACACCTTCGGCATTTCGATCCCCGGCCTGCGCATCGCCGGCGGGCTGATCGTCGCCTTCATCGGTTTTCGCATGTTGTTCCCCCAGCAGAGCCCTGAAGAGGCACCGGAGGTAGAAAGCAAGTCGCACGAGCTGCGCCATAAGACGTCGGCCAACATCGCCTTCGTGCCGTTGGCCATGCCGAGCACCGCCGGGCCGGGTACCATCGCGATGATCATCAGCTCGGCGTCGAGCGTCAAAGCGAACACGCTGGGTTTTGAACCCTGGGTACTGGCCGTGGCGCCGGTTGCCATCTTCCTGACGGTCGCGGTGATCCTGTGGGGCTGCCTGCTCAGTTCCGGCGCCATCATGCGCTTGGTGGGGAAAAGCGGCATCGAGGCGATCTCTCGCCTGATGGGCTTCCTGCTGGTGTGCATGGGCGTGCAGTTCATCATCAACGGCGTACTGGAGATTATCTCCACCTATACGCCGGCCGCCTGACGATAAAAAACGGGCGCGATGATCGTCGCGCCCGTTGCCGTTATTTCCCCGCCGGCGCCTGCGCGCCCAAAATGCCCTTGCCTTCCGGCACTTCGGTAAAGCGGCTGAGGATCTCGCTGTAGGTCTTGGCCGGATCCAGATCCGGGAACTGCGCCGGATAGATAAACTTCGCCAGATACTCCAGCCCCACGATGTTGTACGGGTGGTTGTAGAAGTTATGGTAGATGCCGTAGAACCGCCCTTCCTTCACCGCCGACACCTGAGCGAACCCCGGGCGCTGCTTCATCCGGTTGAAAGCCTCATCCACCTGCTGCTGCGTCACGCCATAGCCAAACGGCACCGCGGCGTTGGTCTTGCTGGCCCACTGCGAACCGGAAACGATGTAGGCGTCCGGCTTCATGCTGATCACTTTTTCCAGCGCCACGTCGCCGGTGGCGCCCGGCAGCAGCGCAGAGCCGATATTGCGCGCGCCGACCGCTTCCACCAACGCGCCCCAGCCGACGTGGCCGTGGGTATAGCAGCAGGACTCCAGCCCGTTCAGGCCGGCCTTGGCTTCAAAGAACACCAGCGGCTTGGGTTCCACCGCCTGCGTCTTGGCCAGAATGGCCTGATAGTGCTGCTGATAATAATCGGTATATTGCTTGGCTTCGCTTTCGCGGTTGAGGGTTTCCCCCAGCAGCGTCACGCTTTTCGGCGTGTTTTCCACCGGCTTGAGCATGGTGTCGATAAACAGTACCGGCACGTTCAACGCCTTCAGCTTATCCAGCACGCCGGTTTGGCTCAGCGAAGGTTTGGAACGCAGCTGGGCGATCATCAGATCGGGGCGTTTGGCGATCACGCTTTCCAGATTGACTTCGCCCTTGTCGCTGAACCCCATATCGATGATGTTTTTCGCCGCCGGCCATTTGCTTTGCAAGATGTCCCAGGTCGCCGCATCGCTTTTCTTCAGCAGGTTGTTCCAGGCCACCAGCCGATCGAACGGGTTGGCGCGATCGAGCAGCGCCAGCGTGAGAATATCGCGCCCGTCCTGCACCACGATGCGTTTTGGCTCTTGCTGGAGGGTGAGCGTCTGGCCGGAAGTGTCGGTCAGGGTCAGCGGATAGGTAGTGGCCATCGCCGGGGCGGAAAGCGCGGCGGCGCAAACCAGCGCCGACAGAGTAATTCGACGGTGCACGAAAAGCTCCTTGGTAAACAATTCAACCAGGGAATAGTAATGAGAATGGCTAGCATTATCAAAGGTCACGCCGCGTTGCCCGGCGATTAATTGCAAAGGGATGTGTAATGCGGGATGAAGAGGCGCGCCGGAAGCGGCGCGCCCTGAGGATCACACCAGGCCGTAGATCAGCGCCGACAGCGCAATCAGGCCCATCACCAGTACGAATACGTTGCTCGCCGCGCGGTATTTACGCATTGCCGGCACCGCGCGCACCGCGTACATCGGCAGAATGAACAGGATGGCGGCAATCAGCGGGCCGCTGATGGTTTCAATGATGTGCAGCGCGCTGGGGTTCCACACCGTCGCCGCCCAGGTGAGCAGGAACAGCGACACCGCCGAGATGCGGTGCGTCATACGCGAACTGAGCGGTTTGCCGACCGCGCGCGTGACGCCGTCGATCAGGCTGGTCGCCCCTTCCGTCACCCCCAGCGAGGTGCCGAGATAGGATTTGGCCATTGCCAACATCGCCATTACCGGGCCGAGATAGGCGATCAGCGGGTTGGAGAATTTGTTGGCCAGCGTGGTCAGCACCGTGATGTTCTGGTCTTTCGCCTGCTGCATGTCTTCATGGGACAGGCTCAGCACGCAGCTGAACACGAAAAACAGCACGGTGACGCAGATCAGCACATAGCTGTAGCGCATGATGCGCGCGCAGCGGCGTTCCGCCTTATCGCCATACAGGCTCTTCTGGGTCGAGGCGAAGGAAGAGATGATCGGCGCATGGCTGAAGGAGAACACCATCACCGGCACCGCCAGCCACAGCGAATGCCACAGCCCCGGCGTGTCGAAGCGGGTGGCGGCCAGGCCACTAACGAAGTTGGCAGTATTCCAGCTCGGCATCAGGTACAGCGAAATGCCCATCAGGAACACCAGCAGCGGGAACACCAGCATGCCCATCGCCGCCACGATGCTGTCTTTGCCGCGCAGCAGCACCAGATTGAGCACCACCACCACCGCCAGGCTCAGCCAGATGCGCGGCAGCGGCGCCACGTGGAACTGATGGATCAGGAAGCTGTCCAGCGCGTTGGTGATCGAAATGCTGTACACCAGCACGATCGGGAAGAACGCCATCAGATACAGCATCATGATGATTTTGCCGGCCAGCACGCCGAAGTGTTCCACCACCACATCGTGAATATTGCCGTCGCGGCTGGAGCCGGACAGCACGAAGCGGCTGAGCGCGCGGTGCGGCAAATAGGTCAGCGGAAAAGCGAACAGCGCCATCAACAGCAGCACCAGCGGGCCGTTCAAACCGGCGTTGATCGGCAAGAACAGCGTGCCGGCACCCACCGCGGTGGCATAAAGGCCGAACATCCAGACGGTGTCGGTTTTGTTCCATTTGGCTGGCTGAGCGGCCGTCAGCGTGCCTGAATCGGGAGAAATCGTACTCATGAGACAGTCTACCTTAATCTACGGCGCCAACGATTGCGCCTAACGGGATATCCTTCTCCGCGAACTTTTTAATAGTAATCAGTGAATTAAAGCGATATTTCATACTTACGCCTGATGAAAGGACGGCAAAGGATAATGAAAAATCCCCTGCGGGTCTATGTTTTATCGGCCGAACGGGCAATTTGCGAACAGGAAATGCTGAAAAAATCGGCATACACAGAAAAAACTAAGGGCCCCTTGCGGAGCCCTTAAGCGGTTTACTTCTTCGCGTCCGGATGGTCCGGCACCTCGGCGCTGCCCATCTCCTTCTCGTCGCGGATCATCGAGCGGTCTTTACGCACGTCGGCCACGTCGGAGGCGCTCACCGGTTTGGCGCTGTTGCCCCAGCTGGTACGGATGAAGTTCACCACGTCCGCCACCTGCTGATCGTTCAAACGCCAGCCGAACGGCGGCATGGTGATGTTGGACACCGCCCCCTGCACCGCCGGCGTAGTGTTGCCGGTCAGCACGATGTGGATCAGCGAGGTCGCGTCCTCGGTCTGCACCACCGGGTTGCCCTTCAGCGACGGGAAGGCGCGCTTGTAGCCCACGCCGTCGGTGCGGTGGCAGGCCGCGCAGTTATCGACATACAGCGCCGCGCCGGGCTTGCTGTCGTCGCCGCGCCACAGATCCTTGGCCACGCTGTCTTCGACCGGCGCCGCCTGCTGTTTGCCGTCTTTCGGCGGCAGCGATTTCAGGTAGCGTGCGATGGCGGTCAGATCGTCGTCGCTCAGGTATTGCAGGCTGTGCTCCACCACGTCGCTCATGCCGCCAAACACGATCGCCTTGTCGTTACGGCCGGTTTTCAGGAACTCGGTCAGCTCGGCTTCGCTCCAGCTGCCCAGGCCATCCTTACGGTCGCTGCGCAAGCTGGAAGCCACCCAGCCGTCGATCGGCGCGTTGCTGCCGGACAGATAGTCGTCGCTTTCGCTGTTGCTCAACGCTTTTTCCTGCATGGTGATGCTGCGCGGGGTATGGCAAGCGCCGCAGTGGCCCAGGCCTTCCACCAGATAACGACCGCGTTCAATCACCGGATCGGCTTTGGCGTCAGCCACGAAGTCCGCCGGCGACGGCGCAAACATGCCGCGCCAGATGCTCAGCGGCCAGCGCATCGACAGCGGCCACGGGATGTCGGAATCCTTGTTGGCCTGCTCCACCGGCTGCACGCCGTGCATGAAATAGGCATACATGGCGCGCATGTCTTCCTCTTTCACCAGCGCGAACGACGGGTACGGCATCGCCGGGTACAGGGTACTGCCGTTTTTGGCTACGCCCTTACGCACCGCGTTGTCGAAATCTTCGAAGCTGTAATCGCCGATGCCGGTTTTCTTGTCCGGCGTGATGTTGGTGGAGTAAATGGTGCCGATCGGCGTCTCCATCGCCAGACCGCCGGCGAAGGTTTTGCCGCTCTTGCCGTCGGTGTGGCAGGCCACGCAGTCGCCGGCGCGCGCCAGGTATTCACCGCGCTTGATAAGCTCGCTGCTGACGGTGGCGTCCTGCGCCCAAACGGAAAAACTCACTGCACTGAGAACCAGTGCCGGTACAAATGCTTTCATCGTTCGCCGTCCTTATGCCTGCACCAATGGGCCTGGGTTTTTCAGATACTGCTCGCGAATAGCGCGGGCAGACCAGTAAGCCAGCGCCGCCACGGTGCCGGTCGGGTTGTAGCCCAGCCCCTGCGGGAAGGCCGAGGCGCCGATCGAGAACACGTTGTGCACGTCCCAGCTCTGCAGATAGCGGTTGACCGCGCTGGTCTTCGGATCTTCCCCCATTACCGCGCCGCCGTTCATGTGGGTGGTCTGGTAGCTGGTGGTATCGAAGTGGCTGTTGGCGTTTTTCGGGCTGCCGGCGATCAGTTTCGGGTTCATCGCCTTGGCGATCGGCGCCATCTTGTCGTACATGAACTGCGCCATCTTGATGTCGTTTTCCTGCCAGTCGAACGTCATGCGCAGCAGCGGCTGGCCAAAGACGTTCTTGTAGTTGGGATCGAGATCCAGATAGTTATTGCGGTACGACTGGTGCGCGCCGTGGGCGTCCATCGAAACGTGGTGGGTGTAGGCATCCGCCACCGCCGCTTTCCACTTGCTGCCCCAGGCCGGGGTGCCCGGCGGGGTCGGCAGGCCGGAGATCGGCTTGGTGCCCGCCTGGTTGACCCAGAACGGCGAACCGCCGACGAAGCCTTCTTTGGCGTGGTCGAAGTTATCGGCGTTAAAGTCGTCCACGCCCACGCCGTTGCCGCCGGCGCCGATGAACGGGTTGGTAAACACGTCTTTATCGAAGAACGCCTTGATGGTGGTCATGTTCTGGTAGGCGAAGTTGCGCCCGACCACGCCTTCGCCGGTCACCGGATCGTAAGGCTTGCCGATGCCGGACAGCAGCATCAGGTGCACGTTGTGGAACTGGAACGCGCCCAGGATCACCAGATCGGCCGGCTGTTCAATCTCGCGGCCCTGCGCATCGACGTAGTTCACGCCGGTGGCGCGGGACTTGTCGTCGGTCAGGTTGACCTTCAGCACGTTGGCGTTGGTGCGCAGCTCGAAGCGTTTTTCCATGCGCAGCGCCGGCAGAATGTTGACGTTCGGCGAAGCTTTGGAATACATGTAGCAGGCGTAGCCGCTGCAGAAACCACAGAAGTTGCACGGGCCCATCTGCGCGCCGTACGGGTTGGTGTAAGAGTCCGAGGTGTTGGCGGACGGCAGGTTGTAAGGGTGGTAACCCACCTCCAGCGCCGCTTTCTCGAACAGCTGGGCGGAGTAGGTATTTTTCTGCGCCGGCAGCGGGAAGTCGCTGGAGCGATCTGCCGCAAAGCGGTTGCCGCCCTTCTGCGCCACTTTCTGCCCTTTGATGGTCCAGGCGGTGCCGGAGGTGCCGAACACTTTCTCCGCTTTGTCGAAGAACGGTTCCAGCTCGTCGTAGGTCACGCCGAAGTCCTGGATGGTCATGTCCTTCGGAATGAAGTTTTTGCCGTAGCGCTCTTCATAGTGGCTGCGCATGCGCAGTTCGATCGGATCGACGCGGAAATGCACGCCCGACCAGTGCAGGCCGGCGCCGCCGACGCCGGTGCCCGGCAGGAACGCCGCCAGTTGGCGGTAAGGCACCGCGGTCTGGCTGCTGTTGTGACGAATGGTGACGGTGCTTTTCGACAGATCCTGGAACAGCTTGCGGCGGATGTTATAGGTCAGCTCATCGATCACCTGCGGATAAGACCCGTCCGGATAGGTGTCGCGCATCGGGCCGCGCTCCAGCGCCACCACGTTGAGGCCGGCCTCGGTCAGCTCTTTGGCCATGATCGCGCCCACCCAGCCGAAGCCGACGATCACCGCATCTACTTTTTTCATTACCGTTGCCATGATTAGCCCCTCTCCCCACGAATCGAGACCGGCGGGAAGGGATAACGCTCCCCTCGCTCAACCCAGTCCATAAAATCGGCGCGTGCGCCCGGAAAATTAATCAGCTTCCAACCCACCATGTCTTTGTTGCCGCCATGGATAGGATCGCTGAAGAAACCTTCGCGGGTGTTTTGCAGCAGATAGGAGAAGAACAGTTTCGACGGCAGCTGCTGGAACTCCGCCTCGCCGGACTCGAACTTTTGCAGCATGGCGTCTTGCTGCGCGCCATCCAGTTCGGCGAAAGGCTTGCCGGCGGTTTTCTTGCTGTAAGCGTCGGCGTCACTGATGCCGAGGTTGTAGATTTGCTTGGGCACCAGCGGCAGCTGATAGCCCATCTCCTTCGGCACATCGGGGTTGAATGGCCCCTGCATGTACCAGATGGAGCCGGTGGCGTACGGGGTATTCATCTGGCGATCAATAAACTCCGGCACGCCGGCTTCCAGTGCGCCAGGGCCGCGTTCGTCGGCCGGGATCAGGCGCGCAACGGCGGCCTTGATGAAGGCCCACTCTTCCGGGGTGAAAAAGGTCGGTTGGTAATCGTTCTGCGTTGTGGTGTTCGAGGCCGCGACCGCCGGTGTCGGTGCCGTCAGCGCGCCAACGCCGCTGCCACCAATTACCGCCGCAGGAATTAAGGTCATCGATTTCAACAAGAAATCGCGCCGCGAATTGTTGGTTTTATGGTTCGACATGTCACATTCCATCCAAAGATAGTCACAACTATTTAACCGCAACCTTGCGATCGATATGGGTTTTTAAAATAATTTGTTACTTATTTGTATATTTATTGAAGGTCACAATGCGCGCAAAAGCAAAAATGTTACCGGTAACTTATTGAATGAACGTAAAGATTTATCTGCTAACGTAAATTTAACTTTTTGTGCGGTTTTTCCGATAAGCGGAGAGGAAATAACGAAAAATGAGAAGTAGGTCGCGCACTAGAACGGCGCCGGAAACAAAATCGGCCGCGTTCAGCGGCCGATTTGAAGAAGGATGGCAGGCTACGGCGACATCGCCTGATAAGCGGTGGTCACCTTCCACAAATAGCGCGGCGCCTGCGGTGCCGGGTGCTTTTTCTGGATGTGCTGATAAAACTCATCCGGGCTCATCTGATTGATGCGATTGACCGCCACGCGCTTGTCCGAGGAGAAGGTGCGCAACATGGCGCCCGCCCCGTTCACGTACGAAACGATGGTGGCATAACGCAAAGTCTGTGGGTTGTTGATCCCGGCTAGCTGCTGGCTTTGAAGAATATTGATATAGGCCGTTCCCAGATCAATATTGACCGCCGGATCCTTCAGCTCTCGCGAGCTGGGTTGCCCGCTTCGTCCTTTCATGCGATAGGCGTCGCGGCCGGCGGTAGAAGCCTTAAGCTGCATCAATCCCACTGCGTTCGAGGTGCTGACCACGTTCGGGTTAAACCCGGACTCCACCTGAATAATCGCTTTAATCAGCGTTTCGTCGACGCCATAGTTGCTGGCGGCCTGACGAATGTAATCGTTATAAACAACCGGCGTGCCTGTGCGATTTACCGGTGCCTGCGGAGGGGGTTTTAACCAACCGCCGCGCGTTGTGCCACTGCCTGAAATATTGCTTGCCGTTTGCGGGTCTTTGGCGCACCCCGACAAAAGTAAAATTGCCGTAAGGCAACCTATTTTTGTTTTCACAGAATCCCTCACTCCTTTCAATGAGTTGCGTAGCATATACAACTTGTAAGGACACCTGCAGTAATTTTTTGGACTAATCTCAAGCTATCCATATACCAAGAGGTGATTTATGAGTCAATCTGCAACAAGCTGCTTTGTGGTGACTTTTCGCTATCAGGAAGAAGGATTGACCGACCTGGCGAAGCTGACCGGGCAATTGACGCGGGAGGGTTTTGTCACGTCGGTGACAGACGAGAATGGCGTTCACCACGAACTCGGCAGCAACAGTTTTGCGTTTATAACCGTGCTGGATCAAGAGGATGTACAGCGGCTGGCGCAGGGGTTCGGGCAGTTGGCCTTGGGAAAACAGCCTGAGGTGACTATATGCAGCTGTAAGGACTACCTTCAGCGGTTACATACTGATACATAAAATGCTATAACTCCCCGGACGGTATTATTTTTTCAGTTGGAGAAATACCCCGCCGGCGGTGGGCAAGTGACGCTTGACTTCGCTTCAATTGATATTGATAATCATTTTCATTTGAACCAGGAGACGTCATCATGCCATTGATAAGTTGCGCTTTTCGCCGTAGTCGCCTTCCCCGCGCTGCCGCACTGTTACGCCCTTTCACGCTCGCCTGCCTGCTGCTCGGCGCCGCTATGGCCAGCCCACACGCGCTGGCGGAAAAGAAGCTGCGCGTGGTGACCACCTTTACCATCATTCAGGACATCGCCCAGAACGTGGCGGGTGACGCCGCCGTGGTAGAATCCATCACCAAACCGGGTGCCGAGATCCACGACTATCAACCTACCCCGCGCGACATCGTCAAGGCGCAGCACGCCGATCTGATCCTGTGGAACGGCATGAACCTGGAACGCTGGTTCCAGCGCTTCTTCGAGAACATCAAGCAGGTGCCGGCGGCGGTCGTGACCGAAGGCATCACCCCACTGCCGATCCGCGAAGGGCCGTATAACGGCAACCCGAACCCGCATGCCTGGATGTCGCCGAGCAACGCGCTGGTGTACATCGAGAACATCCGTAAGGCGCTGGTAGAGCACGATCCGGCCCATGCAGAAACCTACAACCGCAACGCCAAGGCCTACGCAGAGAAGATCGGCGCGCTGGACGCCCCGCTGCGCGAACGCCTGGCGCGCATTCCTGCCGCACAGCGTTGGCTGGTGACCAGCGAAGGCGCCTTCAGCTATCTGGCGCAGGACTACCAGCTGAAAGAAGTTTATCTTTGGCCGATCAACGCCGATGAGCAAGGCTCGCCGCAGCAGGTGCGCCGGGTGATCGATGCGGTGCGCGCCCACCATATTCCGGTGGTGTTCAGCGAGAGCACCATTTCCGACAAGCCGGCCAAGCAGGTGGCGAAAGAGACCGGCGCCAAATACGGCGGCGTGCTGTACGTGGATTCACTGTCCACCCGCGATGGCCCGGTGCCGACCTATATCGACCTGCTCAACACCACCGTGCAAACCATCGCCAAAGGATTCGATCAATGACCCATGAACCGTTTGTCCGCCCTGAATTGAACGTGGACGACGTCACCGTAACCTACAACAACGGGCACACCGCCATTCACAACGCCAGCTTTACCCTGAGCGGCGGTTCGATCTGCGCGCTGGTCGGCGTCAACGGCAGCGGCAAATCGACGCTGTTCAAAAGCATCATGGGCCTGGTCAGGCCCACTGCCGGCCAGGTGTCGCTGAGCGACAAACCGGTGGCGGACGCGCTGAAAAAGAACCTGATCGCCTACGTGCCGCAGACCGAAGACGTCGACTGGAACTTCCCGGTGCTGGTGGAAGACGTGGTGATGATGGGCCGTTACGGCAAGATGAACTTCCTGCGCATCCCGTCGCGCGAAGACCGGCTGCGGGTCGACAAGGCGCTGGAACGCGTCGGCCTGAGCGAGCTGCGCAGCCGGCAGATCGGCGAGCTGTCCGGCGGCCAGAAAAAACGCGTGTTTCTGGCGCGTGCGCTGGCGCAACAGGGCACGGTACTGCTGCTGGACGAGCCGTTCACCGGCGTGGATGTAAAAACCGAGAACGCCATTATCGAGCTGCTGCGCGCGCTGCGCGACGAGGGGCACCTGATCCTGGTTTCCACCCATAACCTCGGCAGCGTGCCGGAGTTTTGCGATCGGGTGATCCTCATCAACCGCACGGTGCTGGCCGCCGGCCCGACCGAGACCACCTTCACCCAGAGCAACCTGGAACAGGCGTTCGGCGGCGTGCTGCGCCATATCAACCTCTCCGGCCCGGATCTGCACGACGACAACGATCCGCGCACAGTTACGGTGTTGACCGACGATGAACGCCCCGCGGTGTTCTACGGCCACACCAAGAGCGATCCGCCGGCCAACAGCCAGGCCAGGGAGAAACAATCCTGATGCTGGACCTTCTGCTGCAACCTTTCAGTTATAACTACATGGTGAAAGCCATCTGGGTCAGCGCCATCGTCGGCGCCGCCTGCGCGTTCCTCTCCGCCTACCTGATGTTGAAAGGGTGGTCGCTGATGGGCGACGCGCTGTCGCACTCGGTGGTGCCCGGCGTAGCCGGCGCCTACGCCCTCGGCCTGCCCTACGCCGCCGGCGCCTTCTTCACCGGCATGCTGGCGGCGCTGGCGATGACGCTGGTGCGCCACATCACCCGGCTGCGCGAAGACGCCATCATCGGCTTTATCTTCTCCACCTTCTTCGCCGTCGGCCTGCTGATCGTGTCGCTCAACCCCACCTCGGTCAACGTACAGTCGATCATCTTCGGCAATATCCTCGGCATCGCCGACGAAGACGTGCTGCAGGTGGAAATCATCATCGGCGTTTCGCTGCTGATCCTGTGCCTGGTGTGGAAAGACCTGCTGGCGGTGTTCTTCGACGAAAGTCACGCGGTGTCGATCGGCCTGTCGCCGCTAAAGCTGAAGATCCTGTTCTTCACCCTGCTTAGCGCCTGCACCGTCGCCGCGCTGCAAACCGTCGGCGCCATTTTGGTGATCGCCATGGTGATCACGCCGGGCGCCACCGCCTACCTGCTGACCGATCGCTTCAGCCGGCTGGTGATCATCGCCATCATCATCGGTTCGCTGACCAGCGGCGTCGGCGCCTACCTGAGTTTCTTCCTCGACGGTGCCACCGGGGGCGTGATTGTCACCCTGCAAACGCTGGTGTTCCTGGCGGCGTTCTTCTTCGCGCCGAAACACGGCCTGCTGGCGTCCCGGCGCCGCGTGGCGCATTCGCAAACCGGAGGCCGCTGATGGACACCCTGTATCAACTGCTCAGCGAACCCTTCGCCTACCCGTTCATGCAGCGGGCGATCGTCGCCGCCATCGTCACCGGCGTAGTGTGCGCCGTGCTCTCCTGCTATCTGGTGCTCAAAGGCTGGTCGCTGATGGGCGACGCCATCTCGCACGCGGTGCTGCCCGGCATCGTGGTAGCGTTCGTGGTCGGCATCCCGCTGGCGATCGGCGCGTTCCTCTCCGGCATCTTTTGCGCGGTAGCCACCGGCTACCTGAAAGAGAACAGCCGGGTGAAAGAAGACACGGTGATGGGCATCGTCTTTTCCGGCATGTTCGCCTTCGGCCTGGTGCTGTTCTCGCGCATCGATACCGACCAGCACCTGAGCCACATTCTGTTCGGCAACATGCTGGGCATTACCGACGGCGAGCTGAAGCAAACCCTGCTGATCGCCGGCATTACCCTGGCGGTGGTGCTGCTCAAGCGTAAAGACTTCATGCTGTACTGCTTCGATCCGCATCATGCGCGGGTGATTGGCCTGCCGGTCAAGCTGCTGCACTACGGGCTGCTGTGCCTGCTGGCGATGACCATCGTCGCCTCGCTGCAGGCCGTGGGGGTGATCCTGGTGATCGCCATGCTGATCGCCCCCGGCATCATCGCCTTTATGCTGTGCCGCCGCTTCGACCACATGCTGATGGTGGCGACGATAGTATCGGTGTTCTCCTGCGTGCTCGGCACCCTGATCAGCTTCCACATCGACGGCGCCACCGGCCCCTGCATCGTCATCGTACAGGCCGTGCTGTTCGTTATCGCCTTGTTGTACAGCAAGCTGCGTCCGTTACAGCGTAACCAAGGCGCCCTCACCGGCGGTTAACTCCCCGATGCGGCGATGCCCTCTGCTCGCCGCATCACCTTCCCCCGCTCATCGCGTCGTTGTCATCAAGTTGCAACCGGTATTGCGCTTAAATTAATCAATAGGGTATATACTTTGAGCTGGCGAGGCGCTGAAAAAATCGCCGCCTTTGACGCCGGCTGTGCGCCGCGTCGTGTTTTCACCACGGGAAAGACGCTAACCTAATGAATTATCAGGCAGCACAGAGGGGGAAATACCATGTGGCAAGCCGTTAGCCGTCTGTTAAGTGAACATCTTGGCAGCGCAGAGATACGCGAAAGGATTGAACTGCCCGGGGGCGACATTCACCCGGCGTGGCGCGTGAGTTACGGTGACAACGAGGTGTTCGTGAAATGCGACGCCCGTGAACAACTGCCGATATTCACCGCCGAGGCCGATCAGCTGGCGTTGCTGGCGCGCAGCAAAAGCGTGCGGGTGCCGGAAGTGTACGGCGTCGGCAGCGATCGCGACTACAGCTTTCTGCTGCTGGAGTATCAGCAGCTGAAACCCCTCGACGCCCACGGCGCCTACTGTCTGGGCCAGCAGCTGGCGCACCTGCACCAGTGGAGCGAGCAACCGCAGTTCGGCCTCGACTTCGACAGCGATCTGACCACCACCCCGCAACCCAACGCCTGGCAGCGCCGCTGGTCGGAATTCTTCGCCGAACAGCGCATCGGCTGGCAGCTGCAGCTGGCGGCCGAGAAAGGCATGACCTTCGGTGACATCGACGACATCGTCGATCGGGTGTATCTGCGCTTGCAGCACCACCAGCCGCAGCCTTCGCTGCTGCACGGCAACCTGTGGCCAGGCAACTGCGCGATGACCGCCCACGGGCCGATTCTGTTCGATCCGGCCAGCTACTGGGGCGACCGGGAGTGCGATTTGGCGATGCTGCCGCTGTACCCCGAGCTGCCGCCGCAGATCTACGACGGCTATCAGAGCGTATGGCCGCTGGGAGCCGGATTTATCGAGCGTCAGCCGCTGTATCAGCTGTACTACCTGCTCAACCGCAGCAACCTGTTCGGCGGCCAGCATCTGGTGGCTGCGCAACGCGCGGTGGAGGCGCTGCTGCAGCCCGAGGCGTCATAACGTTCCGGGGCGCCGCTCGGCGCCCCGTTCATGGTTCAGGCCGCGCCGGCCAGCTGCCCCAACAGGCGGATCACGAACCAGGCGATCACCGCAATCACGATCGGCAGGATATACAGCGGGAAGTACTGCAGGAAGATGGTGTGGTGCGGCAGCGTGATGCGCGCCTCCAGCTGCTGGCGCGTGTGCCCTTCGCTGCCCTTGGCCTGCTCCAGGATCATCTGGTCTTCCAACCCTTCGCGGATGAACTTGACCTGGCGCGACATGCGTGCGCCGGAAGCCTGCAGCGCCAGCCCGACGAAGATCAGGATATAGATGATGATGAACATCAGATTGGCGCCGCTGAACAGGCTTTTATCCACGTCAGGCACCGGCGAGTTGTACCAGAAAAGGTTCAGGAACGGTGTATTGAAACGCACCATGTCCACCATCACGTGAACAAAATCCAGCATCACCGCGTTGATGCCCTTGGTTTTTTCACTGTGCTGATAGATGAAGCCCAGCACGGAAATCAGCGTCGACAGCAACGCCGGGATAAAAACCACCCATCCGAGAATGCGTTTCAAAATGGCGATACGCCCGGCCTGTTGATACGTCATGTGTTCCCCTTGTTAGCGACGTAACCGAATCGGCTAAGTCTACCTGCAGTTGGCGAAACTCGCCCACCGTTTTCTTCATTCCCGCTGTGCTACAAGCTTAGCCGAATTCGCCGAAATCAACTGCTTAACGACGTTCGCGCACTATCATTGAAGAGATAACGTTACCCGTTTAATCAGAGGCCGTCATGATTCGACTGATTATCTTATTGCTGGGCGCGCAGGCGCTGCACGGCCAGCGCCGCCTGCTGGTGCTGTTCGGTTGGCTGTGGATAGCCGCAGGGGCGCTGATGCTGTTCGACATCCTGCAGGATGGCCGGTCCGTGCTGGCGCTGGATGCGCTGGCGGTCATCCTGGCGCTGGAGGGGCTGGTGGCGATATCCGCCGCGCTGGTGATCGGCTCTTCGGCCAGCCGGCCGGTGCTGCTTAAGGGGCTGGGCTTCGTGTTTATGGCCTTTTTAATGTTGGACGTGCCCGCAGACGATAACATCGTCGCCACCGTGGTGTTTGGCAGCGCGCTGCTGCTTGACGGCGCCGTGCGCATCGCCTCCTCCACGGTGATTCAACACAGCCGATGGAAAGCCGTGGCGCTGGCGGGCGGCGGCGAAATCCTGCTTTCGTTGATGATTTTTGTCGGCTGGCCGGCGCCGCATCGCATGACGGTGCCCTTTTGCCTCGGCGTGATGATGGTGCTTTCCGGCTGGGCTTTATTGCGCATCGCCCGGAGACTGACAAGCTTTTCTCTGAATCAGCACCCAACCCGGCAGCCACCGCCCCCGGCGGATGAGACTGCGCCGCTCACGGTGTATGTCTGGACACCGATTGGTGCGGCTAAAGATCCGCGCCGACGTTACATCGTCGACCGATACATCGCGGCGGTCGACAACGGCGGCAATATCTCCACCGGTCATGCCGCCCTGGCGCTCGCGCCGGATGTGTATATCAGTCACTACCCGCTCAACGACATCAGCCATTCCGTTCAGGATTTCCGCCAGTTGTTGCATGCCGGCGAACAGAACAACGTCGACGGACGTTTCCTGCCCGACCTGTCGGGCGAGATCGCCGCCTGGTGCCCCCCGGACAAGAAAATTCAGTTCTATCGCTATAACCCGGCGGCGCTGCGCGCATTCTGGTTACGCTACCGACAGGATGCGACTTACAACCTGACCCGGCGTAACTGCTCCACCACGGTCATCGGCGCGCTCGACAGTGCGCTGGAGGGCGTGCTGGGCGATAAACATCTGTGGCGCCGTTTTCTGTTATTGGTGCTGGATCCCAATCTGTGGATGCTGGCGGTACTGCGCAGCCGTGGCGAAAGCATGACCTGGACGCCGGGGTTGGTGCTGGACTATGCGCGCATGTTGCAACAGGTTACCGAGCGCCAACACCAACGCTGGTGGCTAAAGTTGCGCGAGATGTGGAATATCCTTCGCTTTGGCAAAAGCCAAACGCGCAGGCAAAGATTTTAGTCTCGCCGTCGGCGATGATAGAGTGTCGGGCACATTCACCCGCGCCGGCAGGAGTTAACCGTTAATGGCTTATTCGCAACGCATTGAAACCGCAATTTTTGATATGGACGGCTTGTTGATCGATTCGGAACCGCTGTGGCTGCAGGCCGAGCTGGATATCTTCGGCGCGCTGGGTCTGGATCTGTCCGATCGCCACAAACTGCCGGACACCCTGGGGCTGCGCATCGATCTGGTGGTGAAAATGTGGTACCAGGCGATGCCGTGGCAAGGGGTTTCGCTCGATGAGGTGTCGGCAAGGATTATCGAACGCGCCATCGAGCTGGTGCACGAGACCCGCCCGCTGCTGCCGGGCGTCCGGCAGGCGCTGGAACTGTGCCGCGAGCAGGGGCTGAACATCGGTCTCGCCTCCGCCTCGCCGCTGCACATGCAACAGCAGGTGCTGAAGATGTTCGATCTTGAGGGCTACTTCGATCAGCTGGTTTCCGCCGAATACTTGCCGTACAGCAAACCGCACCCGGAGGTCTACCTGATCGCCGCCGAACGGCTGGGCAGCGATCCGCTGCGCTGCATCACGCTGGAAGACTCCTTTAACGGCATGATCGCCACCAAGGCCGCGCGCATGCGCTCCATCGTGATCCCGGCCGCCGAATACCGCCACGATCCGCGCTGGGCGCTGGCAGACCACCAGCTGGAGACCCTGGAACAGCTCACCCCCGCCCACTTTGCCTGACCTGCGGCGCCGGCCACCGGCGCCCTGGCTTTCCGCTCAGCGCCATAAAAGGGATCCGTGCCGCAAAACAAACGAAACAGCGTTTCATTATTATTGAATCGGCATGCTGTTGTTATTATGCTGGGCGGCAGGGAAAGCGACGGTCCGCGAAACGTTGTCACTGCCACGCAGCGCTCTTCGCGGCCGCCGCTTCCTCCCGCCGCTGCGTACTGAAAACCGCCCTTATTTCTCTCCGTTCCGCACCGCCCATTGCCCGCTTTTTGTTCACGCCCGTCAAAAGCGATGATTTGTTACGCATTGCCGTAACAAGCCGTTGTAAAACCGGGAAAAATAAACAATTGGTTACAGGGTAACTGCTTCCACTACTGGGAATTTTCCCATATACTGGATAAATTAACAGTTTACCAGCCGGAATCGCAACAGCATGACCGCGGAAGGACACCTTATATTCTCTGTCGCTTGCGCGATCTTCGCCAAGAAGGCGGAAGTGACGCCAGAGCTGGCTACCGGCGACTGGTGGCACATCATACCCGCCGCGCTGCTGACCTCGCTGCTGCCGGACATCGATCACCCCAAGTCGGTACTGGGCCAGCGTCTGCGCTGGATTGCCCTGCCCATCGCCCGCGCCTTCGGCCACCGCGGCTTCACCCACAGCCTGCTGGCGATCGCCGGCGGCATGGCGCTGTTCCAGCTGGACGTGCCGCGCAGCTGGCCGATCCCGGCCGACGCGCTGCACGCCATGATCATCGGTTACTTCAGCCATCTGCTGGCCGATATGCTCACTCCCGCCGGCGTTCCGCTGCTGTGGCCATGCCGCTGGCGTTTTCGCCTGCCGCTGCTCAACTCGCAAAAAGGCAATCAGCTCGAGCGCGTGCTGTGTCTGTGCCTGGTGGCGTTTGCCATCTGTTGGCAAGGTGATTTCACCCTGCCGGTGCAATCCTATGTCGAGCAAATCAGAAATATCAGACTCTGATCACAAAAATCCGCTCAACCCATCACCTTTATGTATATAAAACGAACAAAAACACACAAAAAGCTATATCAAATTCCATTTGGATATAAGTAGGCCACTCGGCAAACTGTTACGATATTTACATCGCGACATACGTGATGCGTAGTCGTTTTTATAAGAAAGATTATTGGAGACATTGGGGATGAATCTTCCGCTCGTGATTAACGTGCTGGTGTTTGTCGCGCTCCTGTTGCTGTTGGCGCAAACCCGCCACAAGCAATGGAGCCTGGCGAAAAAAGTGCTGGTCGGCCTGGTGGTCGGCGTGGTGTTCGGCCTGGGCCTGCAGCTGGTGTACGGCTCCGACAACCCGGTGCTGAAAGAATCCATCAGCTGGTTCAACATCGTCGGCAACGGCTATGTGCAGCTGCTGCAAATGATCGTCATGCCGCTGGTGTTCGCCTCGATCCTGAGCGCGGTGGCCAAGCTGCACAACGCCTCTTCTCTGGGCAAAATCAGCGTCCTGACTATCGGCACGCTGCTGTTCACCACGCTGATCTCGGCGCTGGTGGGCGTGCTGGTCACCAACCTGTTCGGCCTGACCGCCGAAGGCCTGGTGCAGGGCGCGCAGGAAAGCGCGCGCCTGACGGCGATCCAGACCAACTACGTGGGTAAACTGGCCGACCTGACCGTGCCGCAGATGGTGCTGTCGTTCATCCCGAAAAACCCGTTCGCCGATCTGACCGGGGCCAGCCCGACGTCGATCATTAGCGTGGTGATTTTCGCCACCTTCCTCGGCGTGGCATCGCTGCAGCTGCTGAAAGACGACAAGCCGAAAGGCGAGCGCGTACTGGTGGCTATCGACACCCTGCAGGCCTGGGTGATGAAGCTGGTGCGTCTGGTCATGAAGCTGACGCCGTACGGTGTGCTGGCGCTGATGACCAAAGTGGTCGCCGGTTCCAACATTCACGACATCGTCAAGCTCGGCAGCTTTGTGGTGGCCTCGTATATCGGCCTGGCCATCATGTTCGTGGTGCACGCTGTGCTGCTGGCCTTCACCGGCGTTAACCCGATGAAGTTCTTCCGCAAGGTGTGGCCGGTGATCACTTTCGCCTTCACCAGCCGCTCGAGCGCCGCCAGCATTCCATTGAACGTGGAAGCGCAGACCCGCCGCCTGGGCGTGCCGGAATCCATCGCCAGCTTCTCGGCGTCGTTCGGTGCCACCATCGGCCAGAACGGCTGTGCGGGCCTCTACCCGGCAATGCTGGCGGTAATGGTTGCGCCGACCGTCGGCATCAACCCGCTGGATCCGGTGTGGATCGCCACCCTGGTCGGCATCGTCACCATCAGCTCCGCCGGCGTAGCGGGCGTGGGCGGAGGCGCGACCTTCGCCGCGCTGATCGTGCTGCCGGCGATGGGCCTGCCGGTGACGCTGGTCGCGCTGCTGATCTCGGTCGAACCGCTGATCGACATGGGCCGTACCGCGCTGAACGTCAACGGCTCCATGGCGGCAGGCACCATCACCAGCCAGCTGATGAAGCAAACCGACAAAGCCGTGATGGACAGCGAAGACGAAGTCGAATTGGCTCACCGTTAACGCCGTCTCAAAACGAAAAAACCGGGGATTATCCCCGGTTTTTTTATGCCCCGCGCTCGGTCGTTACGGCCGCTCGCCGTTCGCCAGCCGCCGGTTGATGTCGGCGATCACCCCCGGCAAGTGCGCCAGCGTGTCTATCACATAGTGCGCGCCCGCCGCGTACAGCTTATCGGCGGCGGCCGTACGGCGCAGCTCTATCTCACCTTCCGCCATTTGGCGGTACTCCTGCCAGGTCGCGCCAAACTCATTGCCGGACAGCGCCAATCCGACGCTCCACATCCCGGCGTTCAGCCCTTCAGCAATGCCCGGCACCGCGTCGTCCACCTTCACGCAGTGCGCCACCGCATCGATGCCCAGCGCGATAACGTTCTGCAACGCCATCCACGGCCCCGGCCGGCCACCGGCCGCGAGATCGTCAGTGGCGACCCAGTAATCTGGCGCGTAGCCGCGCTGCGCGGCGGCAGGCACCAGCACCTCCATCACCGCACGCGGATAACCGGAGCAGGAGCCGATTTTAATGCCCTGTTCGCGCAGCCCGGCAATCACCTGCGGCACACCCTCGATGGGATCGGCGAAGTCGATCACTTTGGCGATTTGCAGCGGCATAAACGCCTGATACAGCGCGTCGATGTCCTGATGGCTCATCGAACGGCCCAGCTTCTGCCGCCAGCGCGCATCGACCGCCGGCAGCTTGCCCAGCGCCTCAATGTGCTGCCATTTACCCAGCCCCATTGGAATGCGCGCCTCCGCCAGGCTGATGTCGATATCGAAGGTTTGTTTGAATGCCTCGACAAAAATCTGCGTTGGCGCAAAGGAGCCGAAGTCCACCGTGGTGCCGGCCCAGTCGAGGATCACTGCGTTGATCTGTTTCATGGTCAATCCTTATTGATTCCAGTACATCGCCTGCCCGACGGCCGCCAGCAAACGTTCGATATCCTGCGGATAAATTTCCCCGATGTTGCCGATGCGGAAGCAGTCGCTCTGCGACACTTTGCCGGGATAGATCACAAACCCTTGCTGCTTCAGGCGCTGATAAAATTCGGCAAAGCGGTAAGTGTCGGCCTTTGGCGAATAGAACGCGGTGATGATCGGCGAATGCAACGCATCGTCCAGCAGAGTCTCAAAGCCCAGCTCGCGCATACCCGCCACCAGCCGCCGCTGATTGGTCTGATAGCGGCGGTGGCGCGCGGCAATGCCGCCCTCTTGTTCCAGTTCTTTCAGCGCCTGTGCAAAGGCCAACACGGTGTGGGTCGGCGACGTAAAGCGCCATTTGCCGGCCTGGTCTTCCATACAGCGCCACTGGGCATACAGATCCAACGACAGCGAGCGTGAACGGCCGGCACATTTCTCCAGCTCGCTGCGGCGGGCGATGACGAAAGCGAAGCCCGGCACGCCCTGAATGCATTTGTTGGCGGAGCTGATCAGAAAATCGATGCCCAGCGCGTCCACATCCAGCGGGATGCCGCCGAAGCTGCTCATGGCATCGACGATAAAGGTCTTTCCGTTGCGCGCCGCTAGGCCGGCGACCTTCTGCAGCGGGTTGAGCATGCCGGTGGTGGTTTCGCAGTGCACCATGGCGATATGGCTGATGCGCGCATCGCTTTTCAGCACCGCCTCCATCGCCGCCACGTCCGGCTCATTGACCTCGCCGCAGTCGAAAGCGTGATGGTCGATGTCCATCAGCCGCGCCATTTCGATCATTCGCGCCCCGTAGGCGCCGTTGTTGACGATCAGCAGCTTGTCCTGCGGGCCGATGACCGTGCCCAGCACGCCTTCCACCGCAAAACTGCCGCTGCCCTGCAGCAACACCGAGGTGTAACCGGCGGACGGCGTCGCCAGCGCCACCAACTGCTGGCGGATGCTTTGCACCACGCCCAGGTTGTAATCTTCATCCCAGGTGCAGCTGTCGAACAGCATCGCCTCTTTTACCGTTTTCGACGTGGTCAACGGGCCGGGGGTCAACAGCAGGTAGTTACGATCGGACATGTTATTCACCTATTTGGTCTATACCAGATTACGGGCATTGTGGCCGCAAATTCCTTCCCCGGTCAAACGACAAAGCGCGGTGAAACAAAAAATTCATCTGGCTATGTATAATAAGCGCGTGCCGGAATGTCGGGCCGATGCCATAGCGAGATGAAATGAAAGAACATCAGGGCGATATGCCCCACTACCTGCAGATCAAGGATCAGCTTCTGGCGCGTATCACCCGCGGCGCGCTGCAGGCGGGCGACAAGCTGCCTTCGGAGCGCGAGCTGTGCGCCATCTTCTCCACCACCCGCGTTACCATTCGCGAGAGCCTGGCGCAGTTGGAGGCCACCGGCGCCATCTACCGCGCCGATCGCCGCGGTTGGTTCGTCACGCCGGAGCGGCTGTGGCTGGATCCGACGCAGAACACCAACTTCCACCGCCTCTGCCAGGAGCAGGGGCGCACGCCGCGCACCGCGCTGCTGTCCGGCGAAAAAACCACGGTGCCGCTCGACGTGATGCAGCCGCTGGCGCTCGAACCGTTCGATCAGGTGTATCTGCTACGCCGCGTGCGCTACGCCGACGGCCGCGCCATCTGCTATTGCGAAAACCACTGCCTGCCGCAGCGGGTGCCGGAACTGCTCAGCCACGATCTCAACAGCAGCCTGACCGAGGTCTATCAACAGCATTACGCGTTGATTTACAGCAACATGCATCTGTCGTTCTATCCAACGGCCCTGCCTTACCGCGCCGCCAACGCGCTCGGCGCCATGGTCGGCCTGCCCGCCTTGCTGCTGCGCCGATTAAATTACGATCAGCACGGCCGCATTCTCGATTTCGATATCGAATACTGGCGCCACGACAGCCTGCGCATCGAAGTCGATACGCTTTAACCCTCTGCATGACGGGGCTGCGCCTGCCGCCCCCGTTTCTCTCCCACGCCCAATCCCCGTTGCCGGTAAATATATTTTGCCGCTTTCATTTGTTTGTCATATTCGCCGATTAGCTTGGCCGCATATCTGGTGTATACCAGTTTCGCATTAACCCGCAACAGTGAGGCTGAAGCTATGAAACTTTCTCGTCTGGTCGTGATGACCGCCATCGCACTCGGCGCCGCGCCGGCCTGGGCCGCCGACGCGGTGGTGACCGTCTACTCTGCCGATGGGCTGCACGACGGCGATCACAGCTGGTATCAAACCCAGTTCGACGCCTTCACTCAGGCAACCGGCATCAAGGTGCAGTACGTCGAAGGCGGTTCCGGCGCCATCGTCGAGCGGCTGTCGAAAGAGCGCAGCAACCCGCAGGCCGACGTGCTGGTGACGCTGCCGCCGTTCATCCAGCGCGCCGCCGCGGAAAAACTGCTGCAGGATTTCACCCCGCAGGATGCGGCGCAGATCGCCGACGCCCAGCCACAGTTCGTGCCGCTGGTGAACAACTACCTGAGCTTCATCTATAACGCCAAGCTGTTGCCGCAGGCGCCCGCCAGCTATCAACAGCTGCTGGACGCGCAGTTCCGCAACAAGCTGCAGTACTCCACGCCGGGCCAGGCGGGTGACGGCACCGCGGTGATGCTGCAGGCGTTTCACAGCTTCGGCAGCAAAGACGCCGGTTTCGACTACCTCGGCAAACTGCAAAGCAACAACGTCGGCCCTTCCGCTTCCACCGGCAAGCTGACCGCGCTGGTCAATAAAGGCGAGCTGCTGGTGGCCAACGGCGATCTGCAGATGAACCTGGCGCAGATGCGCAGCAACCCGAACGTGAAGGTGTTCTGGCCGGCCGGGCCGGACGGCAAGCGCAGCACGCTGGTGCTGCCTTACTATGTCGGCCTGGTGCAAGGCGCGCCGCAAAGCGCCAACGGCAAAAAGCTGATCGACTTCCTGCTGAGCAAAGAAGCCCAGAGCAGCGTCAGCGCCATTTCCTACGGCATGCCGGTGCGTAAGGACGTCACCCCGGCCGACGATAACTTCAAGCAGTCGCAGGCGGCGCTGAAAGGCGTTGAGATCTGGGCGCCGGACTGGAATCAGGTGGTGAGCAGCCTGTCCGCCGATATCTCCCGCTGGCACCAGGTGACCGAATGACGCTGACGATGCCTTCTACCCTCTCTTCCCGCGCCGAGGCGCGGGATAGCAGCCAAGACATCGCCGGGCCGTCGGGCATTCAGCTCGACCGCGTCAGCGTGTCGTATCGCGGCACCGAGGTGCTGAAACCCCTGACGCTCACCATCGCCCCCGGCGAAGTGCTGGCGCTGATCGGCCCCTCCGGTTCGGGCAAAACTACCGTGCTGCGGGCGATCGCCGGCTTCGTGCAGCCCTCCGCCGGGCGTATTGCCATCGGTGACGTCGATGTCACCGACGTGCCACCTTATGAGCGCGGCCTGGGCATGGTGGTACAGAACTACGCGCTGTTTCCGCATATGCGCGTCGAAGACAATGTGGCGTTCGGCCTGCGCGCCCAGGGCAAGCCGCGCGGCCTCACCGCCGAGCGCGTCGAAGAGGCGTTGGCCATCGTCGGCATGTCCGCCTACGCCAAGCGCTATCCCAGCCAGCTCTCCGGTGGCCAACAGCAGCGCGTGGCGATCGCCCGCGCCATCGCGGTGCGCCCCAAAGTCTTGCTGCTGGATGAACCGCTGTCGGCGCTGGACGCGCAAATTCGCCACAGCATGGTGGAAGAGATCGCCCGCCTGCACCGCGAACTGCCTGACCTGACCATCCTGTACGTCACCCACGATCAGGGCGAAGCGCTGACGCTGGCGGACAAGATTGGCATCATGCGCGACGGCCACCTGATCGCCCACGGCGAGACCCGCGCGCTGTACCATCATCCCACGAACCGTTTCGCCGCCGAGTTCCTCGGCCGCGCCAACCTGCTGCCGGCCACCGCGCTGGAGACCACTACCGGGCAAGGCATGACCACCGTCAGCTGCGCCGGCAAAGTGATCGGCTGCTTTACCTATGGTGCGCAACGCGGTTTCGACAAACTGCTGTGTATTCGGCCGCAGCATATTGCGCTCGATGCCGACGCCCAGCGCAGCAACTGCATCATCGGTACGCTGCGCGACATTCACTGGCAGGGGGAGTTGACGCACCTGCAGTTCGACGCGGAAGGCCATCCGCTGCGCGTGGTCACCACCCATCGCAGCCAGATGCCCCAGATCGGCGAGCGCGTGCCGCTCTATTTCGCCCCCGACGACGCGGTACTGATCGAGGACTGACATGACCGACTCTACGCTTATTCGCCCGGCTCTGCGGCTGCGCTTGCCGCGCCGTCTGTGGATCTTGCTGCCGCTGCTGGTGCTGGCGACGCTGTTTTTCTATCCGCTGGCGCTGATCGTCAAACAGGCGTTTACCGACGATCAGGGGCTGTTCAGCGCCGCCGCGCTGCAACAGGTATTCGAATCCCGACGCTTTGTCGGCGCCCTGCTCAACACGCTGCAGATTGCGCTGCTGGCGACGCTGGGCTGCCTGGTGCTCGGCACCCTGCTGTCGCTGCTGCTGGTGTTTACGCCGTTCCCCGGCAGCCGGCTGATCGCCCGGGTGATCGATACCTTTATCGCCATGCCGACCTTCCTGATCACGCTGGCCTTCACCTTTATCTACGGATCCGCCGGCCTGCTGAACGGCACGCTGATGGCGGCCTTCGGTTTTACCCTGCCGCCGGTGGACTTTCTTTATTCCATTTGGGGCGTGATCCTGGCGGAAATCACCGTGTTTACGCCACTGGTGATGCGCCCGCTGATGGCGGCGCTGTCGCAGATCGATCGCAGCCAGCTCGAGGCCGCCAGCATCCTCGGCGCCCGGCCAGGGCGCGTGGTACGCCAGGTGATTTTGCCCGCCGCGCTGCCGGCCTTGCTGGCCGGCGGCAGCCTGTGTTTGCTGTTGACCACCAATGAATTCGGCATCGTGCTGTTTATCGGCGCCAAGGGCGTCACCACGCTGCCGATGATGGTCTACTCCAAAGCGATTCTGGAGTCGGATTACGCCGTCGCCTGCACGATCGCCGTCGTGAATATCGCACTGTCGCTCGGGCTGTTCTCCCTTTACCGCTACGCCGCGGCGCGCGCCGGGCTGAGGAACTGACGATGTTGATTTGGTCTCGCACCGGCCGCACCCTGACCTGCACGCTGGCGGTCACGCTGTTCGCCCTGTTCTTCTGCCTGCCGCTGGCGGTGATCCTGATGTCCAGCCTGAGCGAACAGTGGAACGGCGTGCTGCCGAGCGGCTTCACTCTAAGCCATTTCCGCCAGGCCTTCAGCGGCGCCTCCTGGGACGCGCTGGTCGCCAGCCTGGCTATCGGTTTCAGCGCCAGCCTGTTCGCGCTGCTGTGCGGCACCTGGGCGGCGTTGGCGCTGCGCCACCATCAGGGGCGCGGCCAGCGCCTGCTGAGTACGCTGTTCTTCATACCCAGCGCGGTGCCTTCGGTGTCGATCGGTTTAGGCATGCTGGTGGCATTCAGCCAGGGGCCGCTGCAGATGAACGGTACCTTCCTGATCGTGCCCGTCGCCCACTTCGTGCTGATTTCCGCCTTCACCTTCGGCAACGTGATGGCCGGGCTGACCCGGCTTTCGAGCGACTACGAAAACGTCGCCGCCAGCCTGGGTGCTTCGCCGTTGTTTCGCCTGCGTCACGTCACCCTGCCGATGATCGCTCCCTATATGATCTCCGCCTTCGCCCTCAGCCTGTCGCTGTCGATGGGTGAGCTGGGCGCGACCATGATGATCTACCCACCGAGCTGGGCGACGCTGCCGGTCACTATCTTCAGCCTGACCGATCGCGGCAGCATCGCCAACGGCGCGACGCTGACCATGATCCTGGTGGCGGCCACGCTGCTGCTGATGTTAGTGCTGGAGCGGATTGCGCAGCGGCTGACGCCGGGCGCAAAATAGCAACAAGGCGCTGCCATGGCCGCGCCTTGTTCATCGAAGCGAAGGGTTAGAACGGGTAGTCGTGATAGCCCTGCTGTTCACTGATGCGCCGGGCGGCGACGTGCAGCAGCGCCACATACTCCTCCCGCGCCGCTTCGGAAAAACGCAGCGTCGGGAAAGAGAGGCTCAGCCCGGCGATCGCCACCCCGAACCGATCGAAGACCGGCACCGCGATGCAGCGGATCCCCGCCTCCTGTTCCTCGGCATCTTCGCCGTATCCCTGCTTACGCACCCGCTCCAGCACCGGCAACAGTTCGGCGGCGCTGGTCAGGGTATGCTCGGTGCTGCGGGTAAATTCAATCTGCGACAGGATCTGCGCCACCTCATCCCGATCGCGCCAGGCCAGCAGCACTTTACCGATGGCGGTGCTGTGCAGCGGGTTGCGGCGGCCGATGCGCGAATACATGCGCAGGTTGTACATTGCGTCAATCTTGTGGATATAGACGATGCCGTCCTCGTCCAGGGCACCGAGGTGGATGGTTTCGCGGGTGCGGTTCGACAGCTCGCGCATCTGTACGTCGGCGCTGCGGATCAGATCGACATTCTGCAGCGATTTGGCACCCAGCTCGAACAGCTTGAGCGTCAGCGCATACTTTTCCGTCTCGCCTTCCTGCGAGACGTAGCCCAGCGCTTTCATGGTTTGCAGAAAACGGTAGACGGTGCTTTTGGACATCATCACCCGCTGGGACAGTTCGGTAATGCCAATTTCGCGCTCATCGCCGAGCGCCTGCAAAATGCCGAACACTTTCATCACGGATGAGACGGCATCCGGTTGCTTGTCTGAATCTGCGTTAGCCATGGTGAATACCCTACTTAACGGTTTTGTTTCAGGAAATTTAAACAAGGGTTTCAGTATAATCGGAACAGATCGCGGCGCGCAACGCGGCTGAACGCTAAGCGATTGAAGCCTAATGGATAACCCCAGCCCGCTCACCGCCGTTTACAATAAAGCGGACAAGGGGCATGCAATCACGGGCGAATATGATTAGCATGATAATACTCCCCTGAATAAATACCGCTGAGACCAACATGCGTCCTTGTTCCGACGGCCTCCCCGTCCCGCAACGCTATGGGGCGATCCTCGCCATCGCCCTCGGCATTACCGTATCCGTGCTCGACGGCGCGATAGCCAACGTGGCGCTGCCCACCATCGCGCGCGACCTCAACGCCAGCCCGGCCAGCTCCATTTGGGTGGTTAACGCCTATCAGCTGGCGATCACCGTGTCTCTGCTGTCGCTGGCGTCGCTCGGCGATCTGATCGGCTATCGCCGCATCTATCAGGCCGGCTTGCTGGTGTTCAGCATTACCTCGCTGTTCTGCGCCCTGTCCGACTCGCTGCTTACGCTGACCATCGCCCGCGTGCTGCAAGGCTTTGGTGCCGCCGCCATCATGAGCGTCAACACCGCGCTGATCCGCATCATCTATCCGCAGCGTTTTCTCGGCCGCGGCATGGGCATCAACTCGCTGATCGTCGCCTGCTCCTCGGCGGCCGGGCCAACGGTGGCGGCGGCGATCCTGTCGGTCGCTTCCTGGCAGTGGCTGTTCGCCATCAACCTGCCGATCGGCCTCGTCGCGCTGCTGCTGGGCATGAAGTTCCTGCCGGCCAACGGCCAAAAAAGCGATAACCGCCGTTTCGATCCCACCAGCGCCGTGCTGAACGCGTTGACGTTCGGCCTGCTGATCACCGCCATCAGCGGCTTCGCCCAGGGCCAAAGCCTGACGCTGATCTTCAGCGAGATCGCCGCGCTGCTGGCGATTGGCGCGGTGTTCGTGCGCCGCCAGCTGCGCCAGGAATTTCCGCTGCTGCCGGTCGACCTGCTGCGCATCCCGATCTTCGCCCTGTCGATGGGCACCTCAATCTGCTCGTTTGCTGCGCAAATGCTGGCGATGGTGTCGTTGCCGTTCTTCCTGCAAAGCGCATTGGGCCGCGACGAAGTGGCGACCGGGCTGCTGCTGACGCCGTGGCCGCTGGCGATCGTAGTCATGGCGCCGATCGCCGGCCGGCTGGTGGAGCGCGTGCACGCCGGCCTGCTGGGCTGCATTGGGCTGGCGGTGTTCGCACTTGGGCTGTTCTCGCTGGCGCTGCTGCCCGCGGATCCGTCGAATGGGGACATCATCTGGCGCATGGTGCTGTGCGGCGCCGGCTTCGGCCTGTTCCAGTCGCCCAACAATCACACCATCATCTCCGCCGCGCCGCGTAACCGCAGCGGTGGCGCCAGCGGCATGCTGGGCACCGCTCGCCTGCTGGGGCAAACCTCGGGGGCCGCGCTGGTGGCGCTGATGTTCAACCTGTTCCCCACATCTGGTACCCACGCATCGCTGATCCTGGCCGGCGTGTTCGCCACTCTGGCGGCGGCGGTCAGCAGCCTGCGCATCACCCAATCGACGGCGCCAACGGCGCAGCCAAGCCGCGAGGTGAAATAACGGACATAAAAAAACCCCGGCGAGCCGGGGTTTTTCCTTTCATTCAGCCGATTACTTCAGGTACTGGCCGGAACGCAGCGCTTCGATACGCTTGTCGAGCGGCGGGTGCGACATGAACAGCTCGCTGAACGACTTGGATTTACCGTTGATGCAGAACGCCATCATGCTGCCCGCTTCCTGCGGTTCGTAGCTGGTTTTCAGGCGCTGCAAGGCGGCGATCATCTTCTCGCGGCCCACCAGCTTGGCGGAGCCGGCGTCGGCGTAGAACTCGCGGTGACGCGAGAACCACATGGTGATGATGCTTGCCAGGATGCCGAACACCAGTTCCAGCACCATCGACACCGCGAAGTAAATCATCGGGTTGCCGTTGCCTTCCCCTTCGCCATCACGATTGCCCAGGAAGCCGGCGGCGACCTGCGCGATCAGGCGCGAAATGAAGATGACGAAGGTGTTCACGATGCCCTGAATCAGGGTCATGGTCACCATATCGCCGTTGGCGACGTGGCTGATTTCGTGCGCGATGACCGCTTCCGCCTCGTCGCGGCTCATGCTCTGCAGCAGGCCAGTGCTGACGGCGACCAGCGAGGCGTCGCGGCGCGCGCCGGTGGCAAAGGCGTTGATGTCCGGCGCGTGGTAGATAGCGACCTGCGGCATGGCGATGCCCGCCTGCTGCGACTGACGGCGTACCGTTTCCAGCAGCCAGTTTTCGGTTTCGTTACGCGGTTGTTCAATCACTTCCCCGCCGACGGAGCGCAGCGCCATCCACTTGGACATCAGCAACGACACGAAAGCGCCGCCGAAGCCGAACAGACCGGCCATGATCATCAGGCCCTGAACGCTACTGGATTGGATTCCTGTCAGGCTGAGCACCAGCCCGAAAACCAACATCACCGCCAGGTTGGTGAGCAGGAACAGAGCTATACGCATCATAAAATGTTTACTTCCTCATAAATGTTAACAAAACGCTGTCTAAGATACCCTAGATCGTATGGGCATTCGTCACAGTTTCAAGAGTCGCACGTCATTAACCTACTAAAAATACGAAACTTTACAAAAACGACGCGCGACCGGGATTTGGCAAATTGTAAACGATTGTTGCGCAAGGCGGAGGGATTTCTCAGAAAAAATTCTTGGCCCACGCAAAATGACGTCGAGAAAAATTGCCCGCACACTTTTTATGGCCGCCAGGCTCTCACCGCCTTCGCTCACGCAGCGCTCGCCTCGCCTCGCCTCGCCTGACAGGAAAGTTTGAATCCCGCGATTAATTGTTACATTATAACATCACAATTAATCGTAAAGGGATGTCAATCATGTTACCTCGCCTCGTCTGTATGCTGACTGCGTGGCTGCTCTTTTGCCACGTCGCGCAAGCTGAAATCCACCTCACCGACGCAGAAGGACGCCAGGTCACCCTGGCCGCCCCCGCACAACGCGCCTATATCGGCTTTTACTACGAAGATTTTCTGGCGGTGAACGGCCCGGACAGTTTTCAACAGGTGGCCGCCTTCTCTAAAAGCGACTGGGCCTTGCGCACCAGCCAATGGCCGCGTTATCAGGCGGCTCTGCCGCGGCTCGCTCAGCTGGTCGATGTCGGTTCGCTCTACAATCAGAGCTTTGACTTCGAACGCCTGCTGACCACGCGGCCAGACCTGCTGATCCTGGCGAAGTGGCAGCTCGACGGCTTCGCCAACTACCTGCCGGTGCTGCAACAGCTCAACATTCCTTACATCGTCGTCGACTTCAACCAGGGTGCGGAAGTCAAACTCGCCAGCATTCGGGCCATGGGTCAGGCGATGGGCCACCCCGAGCGGGCAGAACGGCTGGCCAGCGAGTATCGGCAGAGCCTTGAAGATACTCAGCGGCGTATTCGCGAGGCGCAGCTGCCGCCACCGACCGCTTATATCGAACTCGGCGACAAGGGGCCCGGCGAATACAGCAGCAGCTATGGCGCCTCCGTCTGGGGGCCGCTGTTACAGCTGGCCGGCGCCCGCAATATCGCCGCCGGCGTCGTCGGTAGCCCCGCGCCTTTACGCGCCGACTATGTACTGACCCAAAAGCCGGACGTCATTTTCCTCGCCGGCGGCGACTGGGAAAACATGCCAAACGCCGTACCGATGGGCTACGGCGCACAGGCGGCCCCCCTTCAGGCACGCCTCGCTCAGTACGCCCGGCGTGCCGGTTGGCCGCAGCTGCCGGCGATAAAAGACCAGCGCATCTATGCGCTCTACCATGGCGGCGCGCGCACGATTTACGATTTTATTTTTGTTCAGTATCTGGCGAAAGCTCTCTATCCGGCCGCGTTTGCCGACGTTGATCCCCCACGCAACCTGGCGCGGTTCTACCGCCAATACTTACCGATAGAGGCTGACGGCGTCTTCCTGCAACGCTGGCAAGGAGAGTAGCCGTGGCCCACACAGGACGTGCGTTTTTACAACGGCGCAGGCTGCGCCGCGGGCTATTGACGCTGGCGCTGCTCGGCGCGCTGTTGGCGGCCGCCGTCGTCGATCTGACCGTCGGCGCCGCGCACCTTAGCCTCTCGGATATCCTGCCCCTGCTCTGGCCCGGCTCCGCGCCAGGCAACGAGCTGCATCAGGTGGTTTTCTGGTCGATTCGCTTGCCGATGACGCTCACCGCGTTGGTCGTCGGCGCCAGCCTGGCGCTGGCCGGTCTGTTGATGCAGACCGTGCTGGCCAACCCCCTCGCCAGCCCGTATACGCTGGGGATCTCGGCCGCGGCGGGATTTGGCGCGGCGCTGTCGATCATCACCGGATTCAGCCTGGGTGGCGCGCTGGCGCTGGGCACGCCCCTGCTGGCTTCGTTGATGGCGCTGTTGGCCTGCGTGCCTATCTATCTGCTGGGACAGCGCCGCGGCATGACGCCGCAAATTTTGGTGCTGAGCGGCATCGTGGTGCTGTTCTTCTTTCAGTCGCTGCAATCCCTGCTGCTGTTTCTGGCCTCGCCCGAAGCCATGCAGCAAATCGTCTTCTGGCTGTTCGGCAGCCTGCTCAAAGCCAATATGCACGGCGTGGCGATCACCGGCGGCGTCCTGTTCTGCGCGCTGGTCGTCAGCCTGCGGCTGGCCTGGCGCCTGACCGCACTGTCCGCCGGCGAAGAACAGGCCCAGGGGCTGGGCATCAACGTCAGCGCGCTGCGCAAGCTGGCCTTTCTGCTGGCGACCTTACTGACGGCCGCCTCGGTCTCGTTTGTCGGCACCATCGGGTTCGTCGGGCTGATCGCCCCGCATTTCGCCCGTTTTCTGGTGGGCGAGGATCAACGCTATCTGATCTGCATTTCCGCCCTTTGCGGCAGCCTGTTGCTGCTGTGCGCGTCGATCGTCGCCAAACTGGTGCTGCCGAACGGCGTAGTGCCCATCGGCATCGTTATCGCCTTAATCGGCGTGCCGGTGCTGTTCTACTTCGTCACCCGACAGGTTAAACGCCCATGACTCAACTGACCCTCACCGGCGTCGGCGTCACGCTGCATCGACGTCAGCTGTTAGCCGACGTTTCATTGACCTGGCCGGAGGCAAAGCTCGGCGGCATCATCGGGCCCAACGGCGCCGGCAAATCGACGCTGCTCAAAGCGATCAATCGCATGCTGCCGCACAGCGGCGCTATCGCCTACCGCGAGCGCCCGCTCGATCCGAAAACCAGCCGCATCGCCTATGTGCCGCAGCTCAATCGCAGCGAGTCGGCGTTGACCGCGTTTGACATGGTGCTGCTGGGCAAGGTACGGCAGTTGGGGTGGCGCGTCAGCGCCGCACAGGCCGACGCGGTTGAACAGGCGCTGGCGGAATGCGGCATTTCCGCGCTTGCCGATCGCCCTTTCAACCGCCTCAGCGGCGGGCAGCGGCAGTTGGTAATGTTGGCGCAGGCCTTCGTCTCTCAGCCGCAGCTCATTTTACTCGACGAGCCCACCAGCGCGCTGGACATCCACCATCAGCTGCGCGTGCTCAATCAGATCGCCGACTACAGCCGGCGTCATCGCTGCATCACGCTGCTGGTGATCCACGATCTGGGGCTGGCGCTGCGCTACTGCCATTCTCTCACCTTGCTCGAGCACGGACGCGTCATTTGCCACGGCGACACCCATCAGATGATGGGGCACCCGATGATGTCCCGCGTATTTGGCGTCGGTATCGAAAGCGGCATCAGCCCCCAAGGCTACCCCTTTCTGCTGCCGACACAGCTGTTACACGCACACGGAGAAACCCCATGTACACTCTGACCAAGGCGGACATGCTGGCGCAACTCGCCGGCTTGCAACAGGAAATCCACCAGCTTCACCGTTCCGCCCAGCAAGATCGGCGCCATTTTTCCCTGCTGGAACGGCGCTTCAGCCGCCTGCAGGCCTTTAACGATCTGCCGCAGCTGCAGGCCTATCGCCGCAAGCTGGAAAACGATCGCTCGATAACGGCGCAAATCACCCAGCTGCGAGCGGTGGCCAATGCCGCCTTGTGCGATTACGAGAAGCATCGCGTCGCCACGCTCTGCCGGGAGCCGGCGCAGACCAACGCCTACCTGAACAGTTTCGATAGCGCCCTGCAGCTGGAGATCGCCGCCGCCGACATCAAACCCGGTGAACGAGTGTTGCTGGTGGGCAGCGGCGCCTTGCCCACCACCGCGCTGGCGCTGGTCGCCAGGCTCTCCGCCACCGTCATTTGCTACGATTGCGACCCGGCGGCCCAGCGTTTTGCCCGCCGCCTCACGCGCCATCTGGGGCTGTCACGGCAAATCCCCTGCATCGATAAATTGAACGGCCTGACCGACCGCGACATCGATCACATCATCATCGCCTCTCTGGTGGCGGACAAGCAGACCTTGCTGACGCAGCTGCGGCCTTTGCTGCCTCAGCGCGGCAAACTGCTGCTGCGCTACGGTAACGGCCTTAAGTCGATCTTCAACTGCCCTTATCACCATCTGGCTGCCCGTTCACCCTGGCGCGTCAGCGGTAAACCGGTTGCCACCCCGCTGTACGATCTCTTGATTTTGGAGTCTCATCGCCATGAATAATGCGTTTTCTACCCTGATCCTCGGCGCCGGTCCGGCGGCGATCCAATTGGCTGTGGATATCCAGGCCACGGCCGACACGCGCATCGGCCTGTACAATCGCCCCAGCGAGAAAGGACAACGCCTGAAGGCGCATCTGGCGCACACGCCCAGTCTGCATCTGGAAGGCGTCGGCAAGGCGCGGCAGACCCAGCGCGATGCGCAGGTGGCAGTAGACAGTTATTGCGACGATCTGTCGCTCATCGGCGGCGACTGGCAGCGGCTGATCCTCGCGGTGCCCGCCGATCGCTATTACGAGGTGCTGCGGCAGGTGCCGTGGGCCACCTTACCCCACCTGCGTTCGTTGATCCTGCTTTCCCCGTCCATCGGCTCCGGCCTGATGGTGCAAAGCCTGCTGCAGGCGGCTGGCCAATCCCACGTCGGGATCATCAGTCTGTCCAGTTATTACGCCGACACCAAATATCAGGATGCGGCGCAGCCCTATCGCGCCTTTACCAAAGCCTTTAAACAGCGGGTCTATCTCGCGGCCCAAAGCCCGGCGCCAGACTCCGCCGAACTCGACTGGATCGGCTCGGTGCTGGCGCGTCACGCTATCGACGCCCGGCGCTGCGACAGCCTGCTGGCCGCCGAGCGCTTCAGCATCACCAACTATGTTCATCCGCCGCTGGCGCTGGCCGACACCACGCTGCAGGCGATATTCCAGCCGCAGGCGCCGGTGCAATACCTGTATAAAACCTATCCCGAAGGGCCCCTCTGTCCCGAGGTTATCGCCGATATGCTCGAACTGTCGGAGGATTACAAAAGGCTGCTCAACCATCTCGGCGTCGAGGAGATCAACCTGCTGCGCTTTTTGAACGACGACAGCTACCCGGTTCCCTCCCGCATGGTGAGCCGCCGCTGGATTGACCATTTCCCGCAGCTCGCGCCGGCGGAACAACGCTATGCGCTGTTTACGCGCTATACCGCGCTGCTGGTCGATCCCTATTCCGAACCGGACGCGCAGGGTCGCTACTATGATTTTTCCGCCGTCAGGGTCGCCCGCGTCTTTCAGGATGCTCAAGGTCTGTGGTGCCTGCCGCGCGTGCCGCTGGAAGACGTGCGAAAACTCCGCACGCTGGTCTTGCTGGCGGAGCGGCTTGGCGTCGAGATGCCCACCGCCCGGCGCCTGTTGGCGCGCTTTCAGCAGGCGCTGCAGAGCTTCGTCACCCGGATCGGCGCCGAGCATTGCCATCATTCGCTGCTGGACGATACCTGCGACGAACAGGCGGCCATCACCTACCGTCAGTGGCGGGGGCAAGCATGAATCAGGGTGCGCTGCTGGCCATTTTCGCCTCGCTGATTTTCAGCGTCATGAATGCGCTGGTCAAAACCATCGCCGACGACATCCCCACCGGGGAAATCGTGTTCTTTCGCAGCAGCATCGGCTGCCTGCTGGTTCTGCTGCTGATGTATCGCCACGGCGTCGCCTTCAGCCGCGAGGACCGGCCGCTGCTGGTATTACGAGGCACTATGGGTGGGCTGTATCTCATCTGTTATTTTTACAGCATCGCCCACCTCACGCTGGCCGACGCCAGCATGCTGGCCTACCTGTCGCCGTTTTTCTCCATTCTGCTTTCCTTGCTGGTGCTGCGTGAACGGATCAGCGCCAACACCGCATTTTGGCTAGCGCTGGTCATCATCGGCGCCGTGCTGCTGGTGCGGCCGTGGCATTTCTCAACGTATACCCTGGCGTCGCTGGTCGGCGTGATGAGCGCGGTGTTCGCCGCTATCGCCTATCTGTCGGTCAACAAGCTCAGCAAGCGCCACCACAACTACGAGATCGTGTTCTATTTCCTGTTTATCGCGACGCTGATCTCGCTGCCGCTGATGTGGAACGCCTTCGTCTGGCCCAACGTCTACCAGTTTGCCATCCTGCTCGCCATCGCCCTGGTATCGCTGTTGGGACAGGTTGTCTTAACCCAGGCCTTTTCCTCCGATAACCTGATCGTGGTCTCGGTGGTGCGCTATATCGGCATCGTTTTCAATATTGCCTGGGGCTGGCTGTTCTGGCACGAAGTCCCGCTGTTGCTGTCGCTGATCGGCTGCCTGCTGGTGGTGGTTTCCTGCATCCGGCTCGGGCTGCGCCACCGCAAGAAAGCCGTCTGAGCAGCACGTAACGCGGCCATAAAAAAACGCACCCGAGGGTGCGTTTTTCATCCTGCCTCACGCGGCCTTATTTGGCCGGCGTTGGCTGCTGAGCGGGCTGATCTTTTTCCAGATGAGCCAGGTCCAGCGCGATATGCACGGTTTCATCCAGGTACGGATCCGGTTCCTGGTAATCCTTCGGCAGATCGTCGAGCGATTTCAGCGGCTTCTTGCCCGCACGTTCCAGGCGCTCGTTGATGCGTTTCAGACGGGTCGCATCGTCATCGTGGTTCTCTTTCTCGCGCACGGCCAGATTGAGGGACACGATGTTGCGTTTATCCTTCAGCGCCTTGTAATGCGCGATATCCTGCGCGATGTACTGGAACTCCGGATTCTGCGCGATGCGCTGCTGGTGATCTTTCAGCAGCTCCGGCTCGAACGGCGCCATATCGCCGGTCTTGCTGTAGGTCGCCGCATTGATGCTGTCCCACGGCATGGCGTTGTCTTCAAACGCTTCGCCGGTTTCCGCCGGATCGACGCCGGTCGGCATCAGAATGTCCGGGGTTACCCCTTTGCGCTGGGTGCTGCCGCCGTTGACGCGGTAGAACTTCTGAATGGTGTACTGCACCGACCCCAGCGCCGGCCACTCAGGGCGCAGCATCTGATCGTAGATGCGGTTCAGCGAACGGTACTGCTGCACGGTACCTTTACCGAAGGTCGGTTCGCCGACGATCAGCGCGCGGCCGTAATCCTGCATCGCCGCCGCGAAGATCTCGGAGGCGGAGGCGCTGAAGCGATCGACCAGCACCACCAGCGGGCCTTTGTAGTAGGTCACGCCGTCGGTGTCGGCGTCTTCACGCACTTTGCCGTTGTTGTCGCGCACCTGCACCACCGGGCCGCTCGGAATGAACAGGCCGGACAGCGACACCGCTTCGGTCAGCGCGCCGCCGCCGTTGGTGCGCAGATCGATGATCACGCTCTTGACGTTTTGCTTGGCCATCTTCTGCAGCTGCACTTTCACGTCATCGGTCAGACCGACGTAGAAGCCTGGGATGTCGAACACCGCCACCTTCTCTTTGCCGACGGTCTTGATGGTCATTTTCACCGCGCGGTCTTCCAGGCGGATGCGCTCGCGGGTCAGGGTGACCACGCGGGTTTTGGTGCCCTTGCCGGCCGGCAGGATCTCCAGGCGCACTTTGCTGCCTTTCGGCCCTTTGATCAACGACACCACGTCGTCCAGGCGCCAGCCGATCACGTCCACCATCGGTTTGCCGGCCTGGCCGACGCCGACGATGCGATCGCCCACGGTGATCGCCTTGCTCTTCGCCGCCGGGCCGCCCGGCACCATCGAGTTGATCAGGGTGTAGTCGTCATCCATCTGCAGCACCGCACCGATGCCTTCCAGCGACAGGCTCATCTCGGTGTTGAACTGCTCGGTGTTGCGCGGAGACAGATAGTTGGTGTGCGGGTCGATTTCATGCGCAAAGGCATTCATCGCCAGCTGGAAGACGTCTTCACTGTTGCTTTGCGTCAGGCGCTTGATGGCGAACTGATAACGCTTGGTCAGCGTGTCGCGGATTTCTTTGTCGGTCTTGCCGGTCAGCTTGAGGTTCAGCTCGTCATAGGTGACTTTCGCATCCCACAGGCTATCCAGCTCGGCCTTGTCTTTCGGCCACGGCGCTTTGCTGCGGTCGAGATCGATAGTGCCGTTGCCGGTGAAGTTCATCGGCTTGTCCAGCAGCGACAACGCATAGGTGTAACGCTCGAAACGGCGTTTCTGCGCCAGATTGAACAGCGCGTAGAAGGTATCCAGCTTGCCGGTTTTCAGCTCTTCGCCAACCTGATTGCGTTTGCCGGCGAACTGCGCCACGTCGGAGGCCAGCAACACGTTATGGTTGTAGTCCAGCATGTTCAGGTAGCGATCGAAGATCTTGCCTGAAAACTCCGCGTCGAGGGCGAACTGGCGGTAATGAGAGCGAGTGAAGCGCGAGGTCACGCGCTCACTCACCGTAGCGTGCTGGGGTTCCTGTTGCAGTTGGGGCAGTTGGCCGATGCGGATGTTGGCTGTTTCCGCGCCGTAACTGACACCCGCCCACAGCAGCCCTGCAATCGCTGTTAATCTGACGAATTTGTTCATGCCTTGGTTGGCCTCCGTATCAGAACTGCAAGTGTTCTGCGCGCACAATCATCGCCAGACCGGAAGAGAGCTGCACACGTACGCCATCTTTAGCGATTTCGAGTACGGTAGCATCCATCGCGCTCTTGCCTGCTCTGACTTTGATTTCCTGGCCAATTTGCAGTTTAGAGATATCCGTGACTGGCGCATAACGCGGCTGGTTTTCCTCTTTTGCTGCACGAGGTTGACGAGCTGGCTGTGGGCGAGTTTGTGGGCGCGGCTTGCGGTTTTCCGGCGCGGCTCCGCCTTCGCGACGTGCAGCAGGCTTTTTACCGGCTGGGCGCGGACGGCGTGGCGCGGCATCGGCAGATTCACCGGCGGCTTCACGTTTTTTGGCGTTTTGTTCGGCACGCTGTGCCTGAACGCGCGCTTTGGCTTCTTCAAGCTGCTGGCGAGCATGATCGACATGCTGCTGTTCCAGTTCACCGCACGGATTGCCGTCCAGGTCGACGCGCTGCGCGCCAACTTTGACGCCGTACAGGTAACGCCAGCTTGAGGTGTACAGGCGCAGGGCAGAACGCAATTGCGTTTTGCTGAGATTCTCTTCCCCCTGCACGCGCTCTACCAAATCCTGAAAAATACCGATTTTCAGCGGACGAGCTTCGCCTTCGGCGCTAAAGCAGAGCGGAAAACGCTCGGCAAGAAAAGCAATGACTTCTTTACTAGAGTTCAACTTAGGTTGATTTTCCATGAAATTTCCTGATTACAACGGTATTGCCAACAAGCCACAGGCATGAACAGGCGTCATTATAATGACGCCATCGGTAATTGCCACGTTAACCGTCGATCAACTTGCCGCTACAGTCACATATTTCGCACTGTCACACTGTTCCAGTTGCTCACAAAGCCCCGCCACCACTGCTTTCAGGCCCGCTTGATCCTGTTCGTCGAAGCGTTGATAAACCGTGCTGTCGATATCCAAAACGCCGATCACCCGGCCGCCAACCGCCAACGGCAGCACGATTTCCGCATTGCTGGCCGCATCGCAGGCGATATGGCCCGGGAACGCATGCACGTCGCCGACGCGCTGCACGCGATTTTCCGCCACCGCCGTGCCGCACACGCCCTTGCCCACCGGGATGCGCACGCAGGCGATCTTGCCCTGGAACGGCCCCAGCACCAGCTGGTCGCCATCCATCAGATAGAAACCGACCCAGTTCACGTCATCCAGACGCTCGTTGATCAACGCGCTGGCGTTGGACAGCGCCGCGATAAAGTTGGTCTCCCCGCCGAGCAACGCGCTCAGGTCACGTTTTAATTCCGCGTAGAATTGTTCTTTTGTCATGTGATAACCATTGAAACAGTGAAGATGGCCAGAAGCCCAAAGCTTAGGCCCTATAAAATAAGCATTAAATGCGTATAGCCACAAGGTTAATCATCTGTTGCTTCACAAAACCCTGCCGCTCGGGGTATGTTTGCCGCTCAGAATCCCGGTTTACCTCGTTTTACCGTCCGGCGCCCGATCGCCGGTGACGCGGCCGGTTTATTTTTCAGCTACGCTGACAGTTCCGGCGGGCTCAAGGGCAGCTACTTGTCAAAGATGAAAATACACGCGATCACCGCCCCCCTTTCCAAAGCGCGCCACCAGCGCTGCTGCGAGTGCGACCTGCTGTTCGTGCTGCCGCCGCTCAGCGGCAATCAGGCCGCCTATTGCCCGCGCTGCAACGCCAAGGTGGTGAGCGGCCGCGACTGGTCGATGACGCGCCTGACCGCCATGGCGATCGCCATGCTGCTGCTGATGCCGTTCGCCTTCACCGAGCCGCTGATCAGCATCCGCCTGCTCGGCACGCGCATCGACGCCAGTTTGCTGGAGGGCATCTGGCAGATGAGCCGTCAGGGCGATCCGCTGACCGCCAGCATGGTGGCGTTCTGTACCCTCGGCGCCCCGCTGACGCTGGCGCTGTCGCTGCTCTACCTGCGCTTCGGCCACGCGCTCGGCATGAATCTGCGCCCGGTGCTGCTGATGTTGGAGCGGCTGAAAGAGTGGGTGATGCTGGACATCTATCTGATCGGCATGGCGGTGGCGGCGATCAAGGTGCAGGATTATGCCGACATCCAGGCGGGCAGCGCGCTGATCGCCTACCTGTCGCTCACCCTGCTCAGCATCCTGACGCTGATCCACGCCAACCTGGAGCAGCTGTGGGAGCGTTACTACCCGCAGGAGCAGCCGGAAGGCCCGCCGGCGGCGCTGCATATTTGCCTGTCCTGCCACTATACCGGCTACCCCGACGCGCGCGGCCGCTGCCCGCGCTGCCACGTGCCGATGTGCCACCGCCAGCCCTACAGCCTGCAGAAAACCTGGGCGGCGCTGATCGCGGCGATGATCCTGCTGATACCGGCCAACCTGCTGCCGATTTCCATCATTTACGCCAACGGCGCGCGGCTCGAAGACACCATCTTCTCCGGCGTGGTCTCGCTGGCCACCTCCGGCAACGTGCCGATCGCCGCCATCGTGTTCATCGCCAGCGTGCTGGTGCCCTTTACCAAGGTGATCGTGCTGATCACGCTGCTGTTCAGCATTCACTTCAAAACCTCGCACAGCCTGAAGACGCGCATTCGTCTGCTGCGCCTGGTCACCTGGATCGGCCGCTGGTCGATGCTGGATCTGTTCGTTATCGCCTTGATGATGTCGCTGGTAAACCGCGACCAGCTGTTATCTTTTACTATGGGACCGGCCGCGTTTTACTTTGGCTCGGCGGTCATTTTGACTATTCTTGCCGTTGAGTGGCTGGATAGCCGATTGATTTGGGATGCACATGCAACAGGAAACGCCGACTATACCGACTGAAGCGCGGGTCAAGAACAAGCGCCGCATTTCACCGTTCTGGTTACTGCCGTTCATCGCCCTGCTGATCGCCGGGTGGCTGGTCTATAACAATTTCCAGGAGCGCGGTACCACCGTCACCATCGATTTCCAATCGGCGGCGGGCATCGTCGCCGGCCGCACGCCGGTGCGCTACCAGGGCGTTGACGTCGGCACGGTGCAGAAGATCAGCCTGAGCAAAGATCTGCGCAGCATCGTGGTGGAAGCCAGCATCAAAAGCGATCTGGAAGACTCGCTGCGCGAAGGCACCCAGTTTTGGCTGGTGACCCCCAAGGCTTCGCTGGCCGGGGTCTCCGGGCTCGATGCGCTGGTCGGCGGCAACTATATCGGCATGATGCCCGGCAGCGGCAAGGCGCAAACCCACTTTGCCGCGCTCGATACCCAGCCGAAATACCGCCTGAACACCGGCGAGCTGATGATCCATCTGCACGCCGACGATCTGGGCTCGCTCAACAGCGGCTCGCTGGTCTACTACCGTAAAATCCCGGTCGGCAAGGTGTACGACTACACCATCAGCGAAGGCAATAAGGGCGTGACCATCGACGTACTTATCGACCGCCGCTTCGCCCATCTGGTGAAAAACAACAGCCGCTTCTGGAACGTCTCCGGCTTCAAGGGCGATTTCAGCCTGTCCGGCGCGACGGTACAGATGGAGAGCCTGGCGGCGCTGGTCAACGGCGCCATCGCCTTCGATTCGCCGGCCGATGGCCAGCAGGCCAAGGGCGACCAGAGCTATGCCCTGTATCCCGATCTGGCCCACAGCCAGCGCGGCGTCAATATCCTGCTGGATCTGCCGAGCGGCAACAACCTGAGTGAAAACCGCACGCCGCTGATGTACCAAGGGCTGCAGGTCGGCACCCTGACCAAGCTGACGTTGCAGCAGGACAGCAAAGTGGTCGGTGAACTGACCATCGATCCTTCGGTGGTCGATCTGATGCGCAGCGGCACCCGCATCGTGATGCGCAGCCCGCGCATCAGCCTCAACGACGCCAAGCTCAGCCAGCTGCTGACCGGCACCACGCTGGAGCTGGTGCCGGGTGAAGGCGAGCCGCAGCAGCGCTTCAACGTGCTGGACAGCAGCGAGACGCTGTTGCAACAGCCTGGCGTGCTGACCGTCACGCTGAATGCGCCGCAAAGCTACGGCATCGACGTGGGGCAGCCGTTGGTGGTGCACGGCGTGAAAGTCGGCCAGATCCTGAGCCGCACCCTGACCGCCGGCGGCGTGGTGTTCACCGCCGCCATCGACGCCCAATATCGCGGCCTGCTGCACAAAGACAGCAAATTCGTGGTCAACAGCCGCCTCGACGTCAAGCTGGGCATCGACGGCATGGAAGTGCTCGGCGCCAGCGCCCAGGAGTGGGTAGACGGCGGCGTGCGCATTATTCCCGGCAGCAAGGGGGAACCGGGCGGCCAATACCCGCTGTACGCCAACAGCGAGAAAGCCGAGGAAGGCATCGTCGGCAACGCCCCGGCCACCACCCTGACCCTCAGCGCCACCAGCCTGCCGGACGTGCAGGCCGGTTCGGTGGTGCTGTATCGCAAATTCCAGGTGGGCGAAATCGTCAACGTGCGGCCAAAGGCCAACGAGTTTGAGGTGGACGTCTACATCAGCCCGGAATACCGCAAGCTGCTGACCCGTGAAAGCATCTTCTGGGCCGAAGGCGGCGCCAAGGTGCAGCTCAACGGCAGCGGGCTGACGGTGCAGGCTTCGCCGCTTAACCGCGCGCTGAAAGGCGCCATCAGCTTCGACAACCTGCAGGGCGTGACGCTCAACAAGGGCGCCAACCGCGTGCTGTACGCCAGCGAAACCGCCGCTCGCGCGGTGGGCAGCCAAATCACGCTGAAAACCTACGACGCCAGCAAGCTGTCGGCGGGCATGCCGCTGCGCTACCTCGGCATCGACGTCGGCCAGGTGGAGTCGCTGCAGCTGGCGCCGGAGCGCAACGAAGTGTTGGCCAAAGCGGTGCTGTATCCGGAATACGTGCAGACCTTCGCGCGTCTGGGCAGCCGCTTCTCGATCGTCTCGCCGGAGATCTCCGCCGCCGGCGTCAGCAACCTCGATACCCTGCTCCAGCCTTATATCAACGTGGAGCCGGGGCGCGGCCGCGAGATGCGCACCTTCGAACTGCAGCAGGCCAGCATCACCGACTCGCGCTATCTCGACGGCCTGAGCGTGGTGCTCGACGCTGCCGAAACCGGCTCCCTGCAGATCGGCACGCCGGTGTTGTTCCGCGGCGTGGAGGTCGGCACCATCACCGGCTTCTACCTTGGCGCCATGTCAGACCGGGTTCATGTCGCGCTGCGCATCAGCAAGAAGTATCAGCATCTGGTGCGCAACAACAGCGTGTTCTGGCTGGCTTCGGGGTACAACCTGCAGTTCGGCCTGACCGGCGGCGTGATCAAGAGCGGCACCTTCCAGCAGTTCATCCGCGGCGGTATCGCCTTCGCCACGCCGCCGACCATTCCGCTGGCGCCGAAAGCGACGCCTAACAAACACTTCCTGCTGAATCCGGAAGAGCCGAAGGACTGGAAAACCTGGGGCACCGCCATTCCGCGCGATTAAATTTCGCATTTTCCTCAGGGCCCGGCATTGTCGGGCCCTGTTTTTTTCCGCTTTGTGATAAACTCTCGCCCTTGTCTTTATTGCACCCTGAGAGTTCGCCCCGTGGCCAAATCCACCGCCGTTTTTCTGCCCCCCGCTTTCCTTGACGCCACCCGCGCCATCATGCCCGCCGAGCTGGCGATGGAAGATTTTATCGCCGCCTGCCAGCGCCCGCTGCGCCGCAGCCTGCGCGTCAACACGCTGAAAATCAGCGTCGCCGACTTCCTGGCGCTGGTGCAGGATTACGACTGGCGACTGGAGCCCATCCCCTGGTGCGCGGAAGGGTTCTGGATCGAGCGCGACGATGAAGAGCTGCGTCTGGGCAGCGCCGCCGAACACCTGAGCGGCCTGTTCTACATTCAGGAGGCCAGTTCAATGCTGCCGGTCAGCGCGCTGTTCGCGGGCGGCGCAGTGCCGAATCGGGTGCTGGACGTGGCGGCGGCACCAGGCTCCAAAACCACCCAAATCGCCGCGTTAATGGGCAATCAGGGCGGCATCGTCGCCAACGAATACTCCGCCAGCCGGGTAAAAGTGCTGCACGCCAATATCAGCCGCTGCGGCGTGAAGAACGCCGCGCTGACCCACTTCGACGGCAGGGTGTTCGGCGCCGCGCTGCCGGAGAGCTTCGACGCCATTCTGCTCGATGCCCCCTGCTCCGGCGAAGGCGTGGTGCGCAAGGATCCGGACGCCATGAGCAACTGGTCGCCACAGAGCGTGGCCGAAATCGCCGCCACCCAACGCGAACTGCTCGACAGCGCGTTTCATGCGCTGGCGCCGGGCGGCGTGATGGTTTACTCCACCTGCACGCTCAATGCGCAGGAAAACCAGCAGGTGGTGCGCTGGCTGCTGGACACCTACGGCGACGCGGTCAGCGTCGAGCCGCTGGGTGCGCTGTTCCCCGGCGCCGACAAGGCGCTGACTGCCGAAGGCTTCCTGCACGTCTTCCCGCAGATTTACGACAGCGAAGGCTTTTTCGTCACCCGCCTGCGCAAACAGCGCGCCGTGGCGCCGTTGGCGAAGCCGACCTACAAGGTGGGTAAATTCCCGTTCAGCCCGCTGTCCGGCAAAGAGGCGGCGCTGGTCGCCCAAGCCGCCGCCGCATCCGGCTTAACCTGGGGCGATGACAGCCGGCTGTGGGAGCGCGACAAGGAGCTCTGGCTGTTCCCGGCCGAGCTGGAACCGCTGTTCGGTAAAGTGCGCTTCTCACGTATCGGCCTCAAGCTGGCGGAACGTTTCCCGAAAGGTTTCCGCTGGCAGCACGAGGCGGCGATCGCGCTGGCCGGCACCGGCGGCAAAACGCATTTCGAGCTGGACGCCGCGCTGGCGCAAGAGTGGTATCACGGCCGCGATCTCTACCCGGAGCAGCCGCCGGCCGGCGATGAATGCATCGTCACCTACCAGGGCCAGCCGCTGGGCATCGCCAAGCGCATCGGCAGCCGCATCAAGAACAACCTGCCGCGCGAGCTGGTGCGCGACGGCGCGCTGGATTTTCACCTGTAATCGCTCCGGTGCCGGGGAACCGCCTTCCCCGGCGCCAAAATAATGCTAATAATATTCCTATCGCCATTCATTATTATTCTAATCATTTCCAATTTGCACTATTCCGCCTCCCCGCCCGTATTTCCCCGCCGGAAAAGAAAAAAGTTTTTAGCCTTTGATCAAGACAATTTCGCGTTCTTATCCTATTAATTTAAATGTAAGTAAATTAATGCGTTCAACTCAGCTCTGGGTGGCGTTTTTGCGGGCTTTCTCTGACACGGCAAGGAATCATGATGAATAAAACTCTGATGGTTTTGACCTCGGTAGCACCTCTGCTGTGCATCAGTGGCACAGCCAACGCAGCGGGCACCATTCAGGGCACGCTGGGCGTGACGATCACCATCGGCGCCGGCTGTGTGGTCACCGGCGGCAACAGTTCCGGCACCACCAACGACTTTGGTTCGATCAGCTTCGGGACTTACTCCTCGCTGGCCAACGTCATCACCGCCAGTGCCACCGGCAGCGGCGGCACCGGCACGCTGGGGCTGAACTGCACCACCGGCACCAACTATACCGTAGCGCTGGACAACGGCCTCAACGCCTCCGGCAGCCAACGGCGCATGGCCAGCAGCGTGCCGGCCTACATCAGCTACAACCTTTATCAGGACAGCGCCCACGCCCTGCCGTGGAACAGCACCACCGGCACGCTGACCGGCACCGGTACCGGATCGGCGGTGCCGCTGATCGTTTACGGCCTGGTGCCTGCCGCGGGAACGACTCCGGCGGCCGGCGTCTACAGCGATACCGTCACCATGACCGTCACCTGGTGAGTTTCATCGTCAACGGAGCGCCGTCAGTGCGCTCCGTTATTCATTAAGTAATAATATTCCCACCCACCTTATCATTCCCCCCTTAGTGTTCATGCCCGGTGACACGGCCGCCGCAGCGAACCTGCGACAGCGATTAAAAATAAATAAAGTTTTTAATCTTTTAGCGCGACATTCTCACGTTCTTATTCTATTAATTAATCTGTAAATAGATTAATGCATTTGACTCATTTTTCGGGCTTTTTGGCAGGCTTCTCTACTACGGCAAGGAACCACGATGAAAAAGACTCTGGCGGCATTAACCTCGGCAGCGCTTCTGCTGTGCGCCTCTGGCACCTCCTACGCGGCGGGCACCATTCAGGGCACGCTGGGCGTCACCCTGACCATCGGCGCCGGCTGCGTGGTCACCGGCGGCACCAGCTCCAGCTCCGGCACCACCAACAGCTTCGGCTCCATCAGCTTCGGCACCTACTCCTCACTGGCTAACGTCATCACCGCCAGCGCCACCGGCAGCGGCGGCACCGGCACGCTGGGGCTGAACTGCACCACCGGCACCAACTACACCGTGGCGCTGGACAACGGCCTCAACGCGACCGGCAGCCAGCGGCGCATGGCCAGCAGCGTACCGGCCTATATCAGCTATAACCTCTACCAGGACAGCGCCCACGCCGTGCCGTGGAACAGCACCACCGGCGTGCTGACCGGCACCGGCACCGGTTCGGCGGTGCCGCTGATCGTCTACGGCCTGGTACCTGCGGCAGGCACCACCCCGGCGGCCGGTGCGTACAGCGATACCGTCACCATGACCGTCACCTGGTAAACATGACGCGCCTGGCCGTCACCTGCATGCTGCTGTCGTTGGCGGGCGTTTGCCGCGCCGACGTCAGCACCGCGACGGTGGGCGTCAGCGCCACCCTGGTCAAGTCCTGCGTCGCCGGCACCACCAGCGGCGGCAACACCACATTCGGCACCTTTAACTTCGGCACGGTCTATTTCCTCAATACGGCGATAAAGGTGACCGGCCAGGCGAACGCCGGCGCACTGCAGATCAACTGCAACAACGGCACCAGTTACACGGTGCTGCTCAGCGGCGGACAGAGCGGCAATACCGCCGCACGCTATCTGCAAAGCGCGGCGGGCGCCCGCGTGAACTACAACCTGTATACCAGCGCCAGCTACGCCACCGTCTGGGATAACGTCACCGGCGTCACCCAGACCGCCACTGGCCAAAGCGTCTGGCTGCCGGTGTACGGCATGATCCCGGTACAAACGACGCCGGCGACGGGCAACTATACGGATACGGTGCAGGTGACGATAAATTGGTGATTAACGGAACGCTGCGCACCCTGCTGCTGGCGGCGCTGATCGGCGCCCCGACGGCCCGTGCCGATACCGTCAGCCAGGGCTTCACGGTCAACGCTTCGATCATCAAAGGCTGCGTACTCGGCAGCGGCGTCACCAACGTTACCTCGTTCGGCAGCATGAGCTTCGGCCAGGTTGCGTCCTTGAGCAGCCCGATAAAAATCGTCTCTAGCGCCGGCGCCGGCTCCATTTTGATCCGCTGCAATCCCGGGCTCAGCGTCACCCTGGGGTTGAACGTCGGCAATAACGTCACCGGCTCCATCGCCGGCGGGCGAAAACTGTTGAACTCGGTGACCTCGGAAACGCTGGTTTACCAGCTCTACCAGGATGCCAACTACGCCGTTTTGTGGGGCGACGGCGGCAACGGCGGCGCCGTCCAAACCGTCTCCTCCACCGGCAGTACGCAAGAAATAAAAATCTACGCCAGTTTAATGGCGAGCAGCACCTTGCCCACCAGCGGCACCTACAACGATACGGTCTTAGTGACGGTGAGTTATTGAGCTTTTAAAAAGGATCACATTATGCGTAGTACTCTGCTCCGCCTGCCCCTGCTGGCAGGATTGCTGTTAGCCGGTCAACCGCAGGCCTTCGCCGCCGCCTCCATTCTGATTTGGCCTATCGATCCGGCGATTGAAGACAACCAGCAGGCGACGGCCCTGTGGCTGGAAAACCGCGACAGCAAACCGGTCTATATGCAAATCCGCGTGCTCGGCTGGCAACAAACCGGCGGTAAGGACGACTACCGCAACCAGAGCGAAGTGGTCGCCAGCCCGCCGGTCGCCACCATTCTCCCCGGCAAACGCCAGCTGATTCGCCTGATCAAGCAGACCCCGGTCGCCGCCGGGCAAGAACGGGCTTACCGGATACTGGTTGACGAAGTGCCCATCAAGGATAAAGACGGCGCGGCGCCCGACAAGGGTGCGCAGATGGGGCTGAAATTCCAGATGCGTTATTCGGTGCCGCTGTTCGTCAGCGGCAAAGGCGTCTGGACCAAGCAAGACTTCGAACACCCGCGCGACTATGCCACCGCCAACCAGCCGAAGCTCAGCTATCGGCTGCTGCAGCAAAACAGCCAGCGCTGGCTCGACGTGCGCAACGACGGCATCGTGCACGCCCGCCTGTCGCAGGTCAGCATCCAGGGCAAGCCGCTCAACAACGGGCTGCTGGGCTATGTGCTGCCGGGTTCGCAAATGCGCTTTGCCCTGCCGCCTTCGGGCAGTTTCGCCGCCGGCAAGCTGCAGGCGATGGTCAATGACAATAAGCAACCCGTAACCATTCCGTCTTACTGAGCCTGAGGTGCAGGTGAAGCGGATCTCGTCGCCGGCCACGCGCGGCATGCAGCTCAAGCCGCTGGCCCTGGCCGTACTTTGTATGGCGGTGGAGCTGTGGCCGCCGCACGCCGCCGCCGACGACCTTCCGCCGCCGCCCAGCGCCATCAGCATGCCGGACACCACGCTGTATCTGGAGCCGGTGGTGAACGGCCGCCAGACCGGCAAAGTGGTGCCGGTCACCTACCGCGGCGGCCACTACTATTTGACGCCGCAGCAACTGAGCGACGCCGGCCTGCCGGTGGCGGACAAGCAAGCGAAAGAGATCGCCGTCGATCAATTGGATAAGGTCGACGTCACCTACAGCGGCGAAACGCAGCAGCTGTTGATCTCGGTGCCCAACGACTGGCTGCCCAAGCAAACCCTCGGCGACGCCAACCCAGAACAGCGGCTGCCGGCGCAAAGCAGCCTGGGTTTCTTGCTGAATTACGACGCCTACGTCAGCCAGAGCGGCGGGCGCGGCAATCCGGGCTATTTTTCCGCCTGGAGCGAACAGCGGCTGTTCGACGGCTTCGGCGTTATCGCCAACACCGGCATTTTCCGCAGCAGCTTCAACGGCGAGACCGCCGCACAGCAGAACAATCGCTATATCCGCTACGACAGCAGCTGGCGCTACAGCGACGACGACACCATGCTCAGCTATACCGCCGGCGATCTCACGACCGGCTCGCTGCCCTGGACCAGTTCGGTGCGCATCGGCGGCCTGCAGGTGGCGCGCAACTTCGCCACGCGTCCGGATCTGATTACCTATCCGCTGCCGCAGTTCTCCGGCCAGGCCGCCGTGCCGAGCAGCGTCGATCTGTACATCAACAGCTACAAGAATACCTCCGTCAGCGTGAACCCCGGCCCGTTCACCCTGAATACCGTGCCTTACATCAACGGCGCCGGCCAGGCGACGGTGGTCACCACCGACGCGCTCGGCCGCCAGATCAGCACCACGGTGCCGTTCTATGTCGCCAGCTCGCTGCTGCAGGCCGGGCTAAGCGATTTCAGCCTGTCGGCAGGGGCGCTGCGTCAAAATTACGGCTACCGCTCCGCAGACTACGGCCAATGGGTGGCCAGCGGCAGTGGGCGTTACGGTGTCACTGATTGGTTGACGCTCGAAGGGCGGGCGGAAGGCGCGGCTGAGCTGGCGGTCACCGGCGCCGGCGCGGGCGTGCGCCTGGGGCAGTTAGGGGTCCTCAACGCCTCCTACAGTTACAGCCAGGCGGGCAGCGATGCCTTCAACGCCCCGCCGGTCACGCCCCTTTATTACGATCCGATCACCGGCCAACCGGTACAGCAACCGGATGCCGGGCCGGTTTATCAGTACACCGGCCGCCACGGCGATCAGACCAGCCTGAGCTATACCTACAGCAACCAATATTTCAGCCTCAATGCCCAACGGGTACTGCGCAGCGCGGACTTCGGCGACCTCTCCACCTACAAGAGCAGCTACCGCCTGAGCCGCCGCACCGATCAACTGACCGGCAGCATCGGCCTGAGCCGCTTCGGCAGCCTGGGCGCCGGTTATTTCGACGTGCGCGACGCCATCGGCCAACGCACCCGCCTGGTCAACCTGTCGTACAGCCTGACGCTGTGGCGCAATATCAGCCTGTACGCCTCGGCGAACCGCGAGATCGGCGGCGACGGCTACAGCTCGCAGCTGCAGATCAGCATTCCGTTCGATGCCTGGGGCACCGCTAACGTCAGTACCGCCCGCGACGCCGGCAACCGCTGGAGCGAACGCGTCGCGTACAGCCGCGCCGCGCCGACCGACGGCGGTTTCGGCTGGAACCTGGCCTACGCCGGCGGTCAAGGCAGCGACAGCGATTACCGCCAGGCAGACCTGACCTGGCGCACCTCGCTGTTGGAAACCCGCGCCGGGCTGTACGGCAACCGTAACGATTACACCCGCTGGGGCGAAGTCAGCGGTTCGCTGGTGGCGATGAACGGCGGCGTATACGCCACCAACACCATCAACGACGCCTTTGCCCTGGTTTCGACCAACGGCTACGCCGGTATTCCGGTCAGCTACGAGAACCAGCGCATCGGCGTCACCAACGACAAAGGCTACCTGTTGGTGCCCACCGTCACTTCGTATTACCACGCCAAATTCCAGATTGATCCGCTCAATCTGCCGGCGGACGTCAATTTGCCATCGGTAGAAAAAACCGTCGCCATTCGCGATCACAGTGGCTACCTGGTCGAATTCCCCGTCCAGCGCCTTTCCGCCGCCGACGTGGAGCTGGTCGATACGCAAGGCAAACCGCTGGCCAACGGCAGCCAGGTGGCGGTGATCGGCAGCAATCAACAAAGCTACGTCGGGTGGGATGGCATGACCTATATCGACCCGGTGCAGCAGCACAACCGGCTGAGCGTGATCCCAGCCGACGGTGGCGCGCCGTGCCAGGTCAGCTTCAGCCTGGCCAATCCGCAGGGGCTACAGCGCGTCGGTCCCCTCGTCTGCCAATAACACACGGAGAAGAAGAACGATGTCTCGGCAAGTGAAAATTCTTTTGGCGGCGCTGCTGCTGCTGTGCGGGCAACGCGCGCTGGCGGACTGCGCCACCACCAACGGCACGGTGACCCTGCCCAGCAGCAACTCCTTCGCCGTCTACAACGGCCAGATCAGCGCCCAGGGTACCGCCGGGCTCAACTGTACCGGGCTGGGGCTCAATCTGTTGACGCAAAACACCGTCACGGTCAAGATCGCCTCCACCACCAACAATATGGCCCTGCTGAACGGCAACGGCTCCGGCGATAAAATTTCCTATCTCATCTACCCGGATGCCAACTACCAATACCCCTACAGCGTCGGCCAGACCATCGACTACAGCTCGCTGAACCTGCTGTCGCTGATCCTGATCTCTTCCAACGTCAACTTTCCGGTGTATATCAAAACGGTGGCGGGTGCGAACGTCAGCGCCGGCACCTATACCGACACCATCAATCTGGTGTGGAACTACCATATTTGCGGCCTGGGCCTGATAGGGCTGTGTATCTGGTGGGACGGCACCAACCAACCCAGCACCGTGACCATCACCGCAGTCATCACCAAAAGCTGCCTGATCAATACCGCCAATAACGTCAACTTCGGCAGCATGGCGCTGGTGGGGCAATTCAACCCGATCAACCAGAGCATCACCCTGACCTGCACCAAATCCCAGTCATACAGCTCCTACTTTACCAACGGCAACAACCCCATCACCGGTTGGCGGCAAATGCTCAGCGGCACCAGCAACTTCCTGCAGTATCAGATCTACCTGCCCAACACCAGCACCGTGTGGAGCAGCACCAACGCGCAAAGCGGCACCGGCACCGGCCTGGCGCAAAGCATTCCCTTTACCGCCGCCATCAATCCGGCGCAGACCGAAGTGCCGGTCGGTACCTATCAGGATAACGTCAGCTATGTCGTGACCTATTAGCCTGGCCGCTAGCCGCTCAGGAAGAATGTTGCCAGAATGTATTTTTTATGTGGCATTTTTTGCTCATTTGGCTATGCTCATACCGATGGCCTTACTGGTCCAACCTCCTACCACATCATTGAGCAAGGAGTTCCCATGAGCAAAACCGTCGTAAAAATTGGCAGCTTCGAGGTCGATGACGCGCATCTTCACGCCGGCACCGACCGCGCCGGCACCCTGAGCATTCCCTGCAAGTCCGATCCGGACCTGTGTATGCAGCTCGACGGCTGGGATGAACACACCAGCATTCCGGCGATCCTCAACGGCAAACAGTCGCTGCTGTACAAGCAGCACTACGATCGGCAGGCGGACGCCTGGGTGATGCGGCTGGCATGAAAATACGCCGGGCCTGCTGACGACGCGCTGCTTTCATCGGAAACAGCGCGTTTTTTTATGCGATGGCGATGCCGCGGCCGGCAAAGAAAGGGGTGAAGCGGTTGAGCGGCAGCTGTACCCGCTCGCGCGTCGCCGGGCTGTCGCCCGAAGGGTTGTGGAAAGTCACGCTTTGCGTATCGGCGGCGGTGATCAGCACCAGATGCCCGCCTCGCTGTGGCGGCACGCTCTCGGGCCGGCGAATGGAGGGATGCACCGAGGCGATAAAGTAGCGGTATTGGCTAAGCAGCGCCGATAACTCGGCCGCCTCCAGCCCCACCTTCACCTCCGCTTGCAGCGCAAACTGCTCGCGCACGTACTCGACGAACGGCGCGTAAATCAGCCCTTTTATCCGCTCCCCCTCGCGCACATAGGCACCGTAAGGCAGGCTGCGCCGCGCCAGCTCCAGCAGCGGTGGCGCTTCGCCGTCGCGGTGGCTCAGCACCATTTTCAGGCAGGCCATGCCGCACACGTGGTTGGCCCACTCGACGTACTCCGCCCGATCGCGGGCGCCGCTGCGCGCCCAATTCTCGTCTTGCGCCAGCGTCATGCGGCCGGCGATCAGATCGGCCGCCAGCTCCGGGCTTGCCCACTGGCATTCGTAGGGAACGGCGCGCATCCGTTTAGAACTTGTCGACGACTTTGAAATTCATCAGCACCAGCGTCATGTCCGGCGAGAACAGATCGTACTCTTCGAAGAAACGCTGCAGCTCTTTGCGCCAATGCGCCAGCGAACGATCGCCCTCGCCTTCGGCAAAGGCGTGCGCTTCATCGACCTGATCGTAAGTTTTCATTTCCACCGCGGTCAGTTCAACCGCGCAGACCGGTTCACCTTTGCCGTCCACCACCAGGAACAGATCGCCGGCCTGCGGGATCCCTTCGCCGTCCAGGTTGGAACAGGTGGCCGTTTTGGTGCCATTGAGGATCAATTGCACCACTTCATCGGCCTGCTGCTCGGTATCGCCGAACGCCCAGCGCTCAAGGTGCTCGTATTTCTGTGGAATTGCCGTCGCCATGATTATACCTTTTGGAAAAATGCATCAATGCAGACAGGATAGTACAACGTATTGCCGGCCGTCTGCATCCGTCGCAAGCGCGACTGCGCGTTCCGCCACCGCCGCCTTTACGAGTTTTTACCGTTCTTCGCTGTGCCTGTCGCGCTGCCGGGCGCATACTGTGGACATTATTCACCCAATGGCAACCGCCAGGCGGCAACATGCGGCAAGACGACATCGATGCTGACGATACCTTCAGCGATTTACTCAACGGCGTCGCCCTGGTGACGCTTTTCCTCATCACCCTCGTCGGCGGGTGGTACTTCAGTTAAGGGGGCAACGTGGCAACAAAACGCATGGGCAACAAACTCAGTAAAATGGTCGTGGTGCTGCTGCTGATCTGCCTGGCGTTGCTGCTGTTGCGTTGGGCGGCAATCGCCTTCGGTTAATCTCGCGAACCGGCGCCGGCGTCGTGCTCACCGCCGCCCTGGCGCGGTCGGCTCCAGCAACTCCCGCAAATAGGCCAGACGCGCTTCCCCTTGTGGCAACCAGCGGCGGCACAGCCAATGTTGCGTTTCACCCGTGCGGCTGAGGCGGTAGTACTCCGCCAAGGTTTCGACCCAGTTCATGATGTTTTCTCCTGCTTTTCGACACCGCCAGTATTGAGCGTAAAAACCAGAAGAAATACTGATGGCTTGTTTTTTATGCTTCCTGTTTTGGGTGGCCGGTAGCGAAGCCGCAGTTCAGCTGCTACATTGGGCAAAAATCAACCAGCCGAGGTAGGCCATGACGTTCTCGGAACAGGAGATTAAACCCGTATGGGATGAGGTCGCACGCCTGATCGGCGACGGCGTGATGCAGCTGCGCCATCGTGGCGAAGCGCTGTCGGTGGAAACGCTGGAAAAACATCTGGCGCGGCAGCTGGCGGACAGCAACGATATCGAACGGCGCATCCTGCTCGGCGCCGCCATCAACATGTTGAAAGGCGGAAAATGAATCGCCAACCGAAAAGGTTGGCGATCCGACAGAAGCCCGAGGTATGCAAGCCCGGCCTTCTACGCGCTACTATGTCACGCTAATATGACGGAATTAATAGGAATTGTCGGGTTTTTGCCCAAAACGCCCTATTTTTGTTGCCAACATTACGCCAACACGAAATCGCCGGCATCCAGCGGCTGCCCCACCACTTTCACCAGAAAATCGCTGGCGCCAAAAGCGCCGCCCAGGTTGATCGCCACGTCGCTGACGTGACTTTGCGCGTCATAGCTCAACATCGCTTCACCCGCCTTGCCGCTGAACTGATCGACGAAGCGAATGCCGTCCGCGCTGCCGGTGTTTAACAGCGTCAGATCGATCTTGTCTTCACCGCGCACGAAGTCGCGGATCCAATCCGGTGCCGCCGCCGTCGATTCATCCGCCGCGAAATAGACGAAGGTGTCCTTGCCGGCGCCGCCCCACAGCTGATCCGCCCCTTTGCCGCCATACAGCACATCATCGCCCGCGCCGCCCTTGAGCACGTTGTCGGCGGCGTTGCCCACCAGTACATCGTTGCCCGATCCGCCGATGGCATTTTCAATCGTTACGCCTGCGGCGATGGACACGTTGCCTTTCAGGCCGCCAACGTCCGAGAACGCTTTTTCATTCAGGTTGATGCGCTGATTCTGGCCAAAGCCGGAGAAGTCGAAGGTGTCGTTACCGCCGGCATCCCAGGCGGTGAAAACAATCTTGTCCTGCGCGCCGGTGGCGGTGAGGAAGTCGCGATCGGTATTGGAATTGAATCCGTAGATCGTATCGCCGGTGCGGGTGTTCATGTTGGCGCCGTAGAAATGCTGGATCGCCGTAATGTCGTTGAGCAGCGGCCCGGAAGAGTACGCGCCTTTAAAGTCCTGCCCGGTGTTGCTTTCGCTGAAATAGCTCATCACGCTGTGGGCGCGGCTGTCCTCGAAATAGGTCGCGTCCTTGCCGTAGGTGATGCTGACGCCCGGCGCGGCGTTATAGTCGCCCGGGTGTTGCAGCCCCAGCGCATGGCCGATTTCATGGGTGAAGGTCTGGCGACCGTACTCGTTCTCATGGATCTGGTTGTTGACGAAGGTGTGGTTCTTGGCGTTATACCAGGTTTGCCCGGCAACCGAAGGCGAGGTATCCGGGTTATACGCAAAGGCATAGGAGCCGCGCGAGCTGTAGTCGAACAGGCCGAATTTGATGTTGGCGGCGGCGGTGTTGCTGGTTTCGGTAAAGGTGACGTTGGCCACGTCGGACCATGACTGCAACGACAGTTTGGCCTGCTCGCGCTGTTCGGCGTTAAAGCTGCTGAAGCCGCTGATGCCCATGCTCGGCATGTTGCTCGGCGCCTTTTCCCAGAAGCTGAAGGTCAGGGAGACCGGCGTGTCGGTCACGCCCTTGTCGTGCCAACTGCGATCGCCGCGCACCAGCTCCAGGCCGGCGTTTTCGAACGTTTTCGACGGATGAAGCACGGTAATGGTGTCGTCTTCATCGGGTTTATAAGCGCCCAGCAGGGCTAATACGCCTTCGGCCTTAACGGAAGCATTGCTTGATGACATAACCTTATCTCCATATTCGTCAATTCAATCGGGGGGATGCCCCAACTGGCGGATTGCCTGAACGGCAGCGGCCCGGTGTTGAATCAATACGGGGATATCGGTAATGCGGTGGCGCCTTCCCTCGGCACTCTGAATGAGAACGATAATCCCTTAAGAGAAAAGAATAGACACATTTTCGCCGAGTACAGAATTTTCTTAGATAAAGTACGACTATGCATTTGCGCCATACGAATGATTTTCAAGGTAATCATCAGCATTATCACGATAAGCGGAAGAAACGCATAAAAAAACCGGGGCAATCCAACCCCGGCTATCCATAAGAAATTCTGGACTCAGACTAACCAACCGAGCAGCAGCGTCGCCCCGATGACCGTGGAAGCGCCGCCGATGCGCGTGGCGATTTGGGCGAACGGCATTAGCCCCATGCGGTTCGACGCCGACAGGATCGCCACGTCACCGGTGCCGCCCAGGCCGCTGTGGCAACAGGTGACGATCGCCGCTTCCACCGGGAACATCTTCAGGTAAGGCGCAATCAGGAAACTGACCAGCCCCATCGACAGCACCACCGAGCCGCAGACCACCACATAACCGACCGAGAACACCGCCACCACGCTTTCCAGCGGTACGTACAGCATGCCCAGACCGATCATCAGCGGCCACACCAGCGCCGTGGAGACGAACTTATAGAAACTGTGCGCGCCGGTTTCCATCGAGGCCGGGATCACCCGGCAGTACTTGCACAACACCGCGAACAGGATCATCAGCACCGGGCCGGGAATATGCACGATGTGTTCGAACAGACCACCGACGATAAAGAAGGCGCAGATCACCAGCAGCCCGCCGCCCATCAGTTGGAAATCGACGTTGCCGCTTTGCTCCTTGATGGCGAACATCGCGTTCTCCTGCGCCGAACGGATCAGCATGCCGTCGCCGCTCAGCGCCTTGCGCTGCATGCCGATGCGAGCCAGCACCCCGGCGGTCACGATGGCGAAGATATTGCCCAGCACCGCCGCCGGCGCCAGCTGCGCGACGTAGACGTCCGGCGTCGCTCCCAGGATCGCCGAATAGGCCAGCGACAGCGGTAAAATCCCCTCGCCGATGCCGCCGCCGATGATCGGCACGATGATGAAGAAGAAGGTGTGATAGAAGGTAAAACCGAACAGCTTGCCCACCAGCAGCCCGGTGATCACCGCCGTGATCGTGCCCACTACCAAGGGCACGAACATGCGAATCATCCCCTGGATCAGGATCACCCGATTCATGCCGAGAATGCTGCCGACCACCAGACTGGCGATGACGAAATACAGCAGGTTGGCGTCTTTCATCAGCAAATGGACGGTGCCCATGACGTTAGGCTGGAAGACATTGAAATAGACCAGCACCGACGGCACCATCAAACACAGAATGGCCGGCCCGCCGATATCGCGCAGCACGGGAATGCTTTTTCCCAACTGCGCCAGCGCAAAGCCCAGCGTCATTATCACCGCCAGGCCGCCGATCATATTCTTCGGCAGGAAGTTGGCATAGGCGGAAATCGCCACGATCGCGCAAATCGTGATAAACAGCGCGATCGGTACCGCACCGATATCTATTTGACGAAGTTGATTAATTAATCCTGAGGATTCGGACGATGCCGTATTTTTATCACAGGCCAGTTCTGCATTTATCTGTTTCATTATTCACCCTGCTGACAAGCGTACAGTACGGTTAGATTCACCTGGCGCAACGATCTTGCCATAGCCAAGTAAAAACAAATGATTACGAAAAATCCTATTGTGGATTTCGCTTTTTCTAATAAGAAATAAAACAGTAGACAGCTCTGACGATATGATAAAAAATAAAAATGCAAAACTAAATTACGCCCGCGGAATTCAATATTGTGACCCTCCGCCAAGGTTAGTTTTAATTAATTATCGTCAGCATTTTGTAATTAAAGTAATCGGGTTTAAATTCGCTGCTATGCTATAGGAGGGCGAAAAAGCCCCCTGCTTTATTAATAAAGAACCGGAAACGCATTAGCTGAATCCGGTCAGCTTGATCCGAACCTTAATCCTGCGCGCGGCACCGCACGGGAAAGAGGCATAATATGACTCATAAGGAAGTAGAATATGTCTTCACGCACTGTTACCCCACAAACCCTCGCTCGCTACGGCATTCATCAGGCCGCCGACGTCGTCTATAACCCCAGCTATGAATTACTGTTCGCCGAAGAGACCCGCGCCGACCTGCCGCCGCTGGAACGCGGCACCCTCACCCAGCTGGGCGCGGTCAACGTCGCGACCGGTGAATTCACCGGCCGTTCGCCGAAGGACAAATACATCGTGCGCGACGACACCACGCGCGATACCGTCTGGTGGTCGGACAACGGCACCGGCAAGAACGACAACCAGCCGCTCTCCCCGGAAGTCTGGCAGCATCTGAAAACGCTAGTGGGCAACCAGCTCTCCGGCAAGCGTCTGTTCGTGGTGGACGCGTTCTGCGGCGCCAACGCCGACACGCGCCTGAAAGTGCGTTTCATCACCGAGGTGGCCTGGCAGGCGCACTTCGTGAAAAACATGTTTATTCGCCCGAGCGACGCCGAACTGGCAGACTTCGAGCCGGACTTCGTGGTGATGAACGGCGCCAAATGCACCAACCCGGACTGGCAGCAGCAAGGGCTGCATTCGGAGAACTTCGTCGCCTTCAACCTGACGGAACGCATGCAGCTGATCGGCGGCACCTGGTACGGCGGCGAGATGAAGAAAGGCCTGTTCTCGATCATGAACTACCTGCTGCCGCTGAAGGGCATCGCCTCGATGCACTGCTCGGCCAACGTCGGCGAACAAGGCGATGTGGCGGTGTTCTTCGGCCTGTCCGGCACCGGCAAAACCACCCTCTCCACCGATCCGAAGCGCCAGCTGATCGGCGATGACGAGCACGGCTGGGACGACGACGGCGTGTTCAATTTCGAAGGCGGCTGCTACGCCAAGACCATCAAGCTGTCGCCGCAGGCGGAGCCGGAAATCTATCAGGCGATCCGCCGCGATGCGCTGCTGGAAAACGTCACCGTGCTGGCCGACGGCAGCATCGACTTCGACGACGCCAGCAAAACCGAGAACACCCGCGTCTCCTATCCGATTTATCACATCGAGAACATCGTCAAACCGGTGTCCAAAGCCGGCCATGCGCGCAAGATCATCTTCCTGACCGCCGACGCCTTCGGCGTACTGCCGCCGGTATCGCGCCTGACGCCTGAGCAGACCCAGTACCACTTCCTGTCCGGCTTCACCGCCAAGCTGGCCGGCACCGAGCGCGGCATCACCGCGCCGACGCCGACCTTCTCCGCCTGCTTCGGCGCCGCGTTCCTGACGCTGCACCCGACGCAGTATGCCGAAGTGCTGGTGAAACGCATGGAGGCCGCCGGCGCCCAGGCTTACCTGGTCAACACCGGCTGGAACGGCAGCGGCAAACGTATCTCGATCAAAGATACACGCGGCATCATCGACGCCATTCTAAATGGCGACATTGAGCAGGCCGAGACATTCACGCTGCCGATCTTCGGGCTGGCAGTGCCGACCGCGCTGCCGGGCGTCGATCCGTCGATTCTCGATCCGCGCAAAACCTATGCCGACGAATCGCTGTGGCAGGAGAAGGCGCAGGATCTGGCGCAGCGCTTTATCGATAACTTCGCCAAATATACCGTCACCCCGGCGGGCGAAAAACTGGTGAACGCCGGGCCTAAACGGTAACGGCATTCCCCCGCTCAAGGGCCGATTCGTCGGCCCTTTTTTGTTTTCACTCCTCTTCCAGCAAACCCGGCATCACCAGCGCCACCGCCGCCGCGATGCGCTCGTCGATCGCGCTGCCCGGCGGCAACAGCCCCAGCGTCATCTGCCGCAGCGGTTCGGCGATGGTCATCGCCAACAGCAGGTCGCTGGTTTGCGCCCAGTCGTGCTCACGCAGCCATCCGCACTGCTGCTGGCGCTGCAGCCAGTCCGCCACCGTCGCACGGCCGCGCTGAATACCGTTGCGCTGGTAGCTGTCCAGCAGCCCCTCGCGCCCCGGAAATTCGCTTTGCAGCAGCCGGAACATGCCCACCGCTTCCGCACTCAGCACTTGCTGCGCGATGGCCTGCAGCCCTTTTTCCAACAGCGGCGCAACCGCCGCCCGCTGCCCGGCATCCTGGGCGAAGGCCGGCTGAAACGCCTCAGTCCAACCGCTTACCGCCTGCGCCACCAGTTCGTCGCGGTTGGCGGCAAAGCGATACAGGGTTTTTTTAGCCACCCCGGCGCGTTTCGCCACCGCATCCACCGTCGCCGCGGCATAGCCACCGTCGATCAGCAGTGCCAACGTCGCCTGAACCAGCGCCGCGCGCAGCGCCGTTTCCGGCGTGGCCGGCCGGCCGCGAGCACGCAGCGGTTCTTCATTCGGGTTTGCCATATTTATTCCTCATAAGCGTTGACAGACTCAGCATAGCGGCATAGCCTTATTTTGGAAACGCAATTCGTTTCCAAAATAAAAAAGGAACCCATTATGACACATCCCTCCCTGCTGGCGCCGTGGGGCGTTAACGATATCAACGAGTTGCTCAGGCCCGAACCGCTGCGGCTGGAGATGGGGCTAAGCCGCAGCGCCGACGGCCTGCTGACCGTGGCGGTTCGCACCGACCTGCACGGCTGCAAAGGGCGCATGCTGGACTGGTGGTTCACCTTCTTCGAAACGACTCAGCATATCAACTGGTGGCACCCGCACGATCACGTCGAACACCGCGGCTGGGATCGCCACTGGAAAAAGGGGGAAAGCTACGTCGGCGCCAGCATCGAAGCGGTCGAGTGGTTGGCGGAGCTGCCGCCGGTCGCGGCGCGCCTCAAGTTTCACGCCGCCGAGGATTTCTTCGCGCCGCAGCCGCTGCGCCAGGCGCGCGACGCGCAGGCGCTCTCCGCCGCCGTTTGCGCGCGCATCGGCTTCGGTGACCAGGTGGCGCTGGATGACAACGGCGATCCCTGCGACGGCGAGATGCTGCACCTGGTGCGCGACACGCCCTATGGCTGCGTGCTGCGCAGCCGCTTCCTGCTGGGCAAAGCCTGCGCCAACGCCCACGACGAGCTGCCGGACGACATCGGCTTTAACCTGATGCGCCACTGCTACAACGAGTTCAGCTATCTGGCGCAGTTCCTGCCGTCGCTGTACTACGCCGAAAACGGCCGCGAACCGGCGCCGTTGCTCTGGTAATGCGTCAGCGGGGACCTGTTAATTTTTCGCGATGCCGCTATAGTGATTTTCATCGCCATTCCCGCGTTTATGACGGAGAACTCATGGAAAACCCCAGCTATAGCGGCGGCTGCCTGTGCGGGCATATTCGCTTTCAGGCACGCGGCCTGCCTGGCAATCCGCACAGCTGTTCCTGCGATTTTTGCCGCCGCCACTCCGGCGCGCCGACGCTCTGTTGGGTCGAATTTCCGCGTCAGGCCATCGAGTGGAACGGCCCGGGTGGCATGCCGGCCCTATACCGTTCTTCACCCTATTCCAGCCGCGCCTTTTGCCCACGCTGCGGCAGCACGCTGGGGGCGATCGACGACGAGCCGACGGTGGCACTGGCCACCGGCAGCTTCGATCGGGCCGATCTGCCGGAGCTGTGCCCGACCTCACATGCATTCGCCGATGTTTGCCCCGAATGGTGGCGTATCGACGGCATGCGCTGAACGCCTCACAGTTCCCGCTGAAATCAATTGATTGTTTTGTCGTATAAATTTAGAACTGACGAACAATAATTCAAAAGTATGGGAACGGGGATGAATCAACAGACTCTCGACGCGCGCCGCTCGCGTCAGGCGTTGCTGGCCGGCTCGGTCGGCAACTTTATCGAATGGTATGAGTTCGGGGTGTACGGGTTCCTGGCCACCGTTATCGCCGCCAATTTTTTCACGCTGCAGGGTGAAAACGAAATCACCAGCCTGATCCTCACCTACGCCGCCTTCGCGCTGGCGTTCTTCTGTCGGCCGATCGGCGCGGTGATCTTCGGCCGCATCGGCGATCGCATCGGCCGTCGCCCGACGCTGATTGCGGTTCTGCTGCTGATGACGCTGGCCACCGCGCTGATCGGCGTCATGCCGACCTATGCCTCGATCGGCGTCGCCGCCCCGCTGCTGCTGACGCTGCTGCGCATGTTTCAGGGGCTGTTCGCCGGCGGCGAATTCGGCGGCGCCGTGTCGCTGATGACCGAGTTCGCCCCGAAGGGCAAGCGTGGGCTGTTCGGCGCCTGGCAGTCGCTGACCGTCGCGCTCGGCCTGCTGGCCGGCGCTGGGCTGGTGGCGCTGCTGGCCGCGCTGCTCAGCGTGCAGCAGCTGCATGACTGGGGCTGGCGCATTCCCTTCCTGCTGGCGCTGCCGATGGGCGCCGTGGCGCTGTGGCTACGGCTCAAGCTCGAGGAAACGCCCACGTTCACCCAGGCGCAGCAACATGCGGAGCACGCCGCAGCGCCGCCGGAAGCGAAGCTGGGCGGCGTGGTGAAAACCATTCTGATCGGCATCGGCCGCATGATGGGCTGGTCGGCCGCCGGCTATACCTTCCTGGTGGTGATGCCTTCCTATTTGCAAACTTCATTGCACGCCACCTTCCAGCAGGCGCTGGTGGCGACGGTGCTGGCCAACGTCGGCTTCGCCCTGACCATTCTGCCGGCGGGCATCATCAGCGACAAACTGGGGCGTAAAACGGTGATGCTGACGGCAGTGGCGGCGGTGATCCTGTTCACCTTCCCGCTGCTGCACCTGTTGCAGGATGCGCAGAGTTCACTGTGGGCCAAAGGGCTGGCGGTCATGATCGCCGGTGCCGTGGTCGGCCTGCTGGCCGGCCCTGGCCCGGCGATGCTGGCGGAGATGTTCCCGACCCGGGTGCGCTATACCGGCTTGGGGCTGGCTTACTCGCTGTCCAATGCGGTGTTTTCCGGCTCGGCCGGGCTGATTATCACCGGCCTCATCAAACAGACCGGTAATATCGACATTCCCGCCTACTACGTGGTCGCCACCTCGGTGGTCAGCCTGTTTGCGCTGATGACGCTGCGCCGCGACGACCATCTGCGCTCGCTGAACGAACGTTAATCCTCCGGGGGCACATCGCCCCCTTGCCAACTCGTGACCTCGATCACAACGCCAAAATGTTAACGTTAACTTTTGTGATTAACATCGCACGCGTGATATCTGCTAGCTTCATCCCTTTGCGAGTTAACGTTAACAATAGAGCTAACTTCACTCACCGGGGCCCTACCCATGAACCGCGAAACTAAAAAATATTACGTGCTGCTCAGCGGCCTGCTGTTCTTCTTTTTCTTCACCTGGTCTTCCAGCTTTTCGCTGATCTCACTGTGGCTGAATCAGAAGATCGGCCTGAAAGGCGCCGAGACCGGCCTGATCTTCTCCGCTATCTCGTTGGTGGCGCTGTGCGCACAGCCACTGTACGGGTTTATTCAGGACAAACTTGGGCTGCGCAAGCACCTGCTGCAGTTTCTCGGCGTAATGCTGCTGCTGACCGGCCCGTTCTTTATCTACGTTTACGCCCCGCTGCTGGCCAGCAGCCTGCCGCTCGGCGCGCTGGTCGGCGGGGTATTTATCGGCGCCACCTTCTTCGCCGGCATCGGCGCGCTGGAATCTTATACCGAGCGAGTCAGCCGCATCAGCGGTTTCGAATTCGGCCGCGCCCGCATGTGGGGATCGCTCGGCTGGGCCAGCGCCACCTTTTTGGCCGGTTTTATCTTCAATATCGATCCGAACATCAATTTCTGGCTGGCCTCCGCCGCCGCCGTGGTATTCCTGTTGCTGCTCAGCCAGGTGCGCGAGCTGAAGCCGAACGCCATGGCCGGCCTGGCGTTCGGCAAACCGGAAAATCTGCGGCTGCAGGATGCGCTGGCGCTGCTGCGTATGCCGGGCTTCTGGGCGCTGGTGGTGTTTGTGCTCGGTATCAGCGTGTACAACGTTTTCGATCAGCAATTTTCGGTCTACTTCGCCTCGCAGTTCGCTTCTCGCGAACAGGGCAACGAGATGTACGGCTTCCTCAACTCGCTGCAGGTCTTCCTCGAAGCCGGCGGCATGTTCCTGGCGCCGCTGCTGGTGAACCGCATCGGCGCCAAACAGGGGCTGCTGCTGGCCGGTGGCGTGATGGCGCTGCGCATGTTCGGCTCAGGCTTGGTCAGCGGCGCATTGATGATCTCCGCCATGAAACTGCTGCACGCCGTAGAGTTGCCGATCCTGCTGATCGCTATCTTCAAATACATCGCCAGCCGCTTCGACAGTCGCCTCTCCTCAACGCTTTACCTGGTGGGCTTTCAGTTCATCACTCAGGTGATGGCCAGCTTCCTGTCGCCGCTGGCGGGCTACGGTTATGACCGCATCGGCTTTGCCGACACCTATCTGCTGATGGGGTGCGCGGTCGCCGCCACGACGCTTGTCTCCTGTTTCCTGCTGCGCGGCGAACGTTCCGCCAGCGCAGCCCCCTTTCAATCCGCCATTAAATCAAGTGAGTCTGTCCAATGAACACTGCCTTAGCTCAAGCCGACCATGCGGTCGAAGCCCTGCGCGCAGAACGCCGAGACGAATACTACCCGCAGTTCCATCTCGCGCCGCCCGCCGGCTGGATCAACGATCCCAACGGCCTGATCTGTATTGACGGCGTCTATCATGCCTTCTTCCAGCATCACCCCTATAGCGAGCACTGGGGCCCCATGCACTGGGGGCACGCGACCAGCCGCGATCTGATCCGCTGGCAGCACCAGCCCATCGCCCTGGCGCCCGATGCGCCCTATGACAAAGACGGTTGCTTTTCCGGCTGCGCCGTGGATGACAACGGCGTGCTGACGCTGATTTACACCGGCCACGTGTGGCTGGGCGAGCCCGGCGACGACAGCCAGGTGCGGGAAGTGCAATGTCTGGCCACCAGCGAAGACGGCATACGCTTCGTCAAGCACGGGCCGGTGCTGGCCGCGCCGGACGGCATTCAGCATTTCCGCGATCCGAAAGTCTGGCGCGAGAACGGCGAATGGTGGCTGGTGGTCGGTGCCAAAGAAAACGGCCTGGGCCAGGTGCGCCTGTACCGTTCTGCAGATCTGCGCGCCTGGCGCTTCGATCGGGTGCTGGCCGGCGCGCAGGCGGCGCATCAAGGGTATATGTGGGAATGCCCGGATTTCTTCCCGCTGGGGGAACAACACCTGTTGTTGTTCTCGCCGCAGGGGCTGGTGGCACAGGGCTACCGCTACCGCAATCGCTTCCAGAGCGGCTATCTGCTCGGCCACTGGCGGCCGGACAGCGACTTTAGGGTGACCCAACCCTTCTGCGAGCTGGATGCCGGCCACGATTTCTATGCGCCGCAGACCTTCACCGCCGCCGACGGCCGTCGGCTGCTGTTTGCCTGGATGGATATGTGGGAATCCCCAATGCCCAGCAAAGCGCACCGTTGGGCCGGTGCCCTCACCCTGCCGCGTGAGCTGACGCTGGCCGCCGACGGCAGCATCCGCATGAACCCGGCGCGTGAACTGACGGCGCTGCGCCGAGAATCGCACACCTTTTTGGCACAGACGCTGACCAATCAGCATCTGCCGCTGACGGACGACGTGCAGGAACTCACCCTGACGTTGAGACCTGCCGACAACGACGCCGAGCGCTACGGGCTGGCCATCGGGAATACGGCGCGGCTGTTCGTCGACAATCAGGCACACCGGCTGGTGCTGGAACGTTTTCATGAAAACCCCGCCCTGTGCACCTGCCGCAGCGTGCCGCTGCCAGAAGGTGACAGCCTGTCGCTACGGATCTTCATTGACCGCTCATCGCTGGAGATCTTCGTCAATCAGGGGCAGGCCTGCCTGACCAGCCGAATTTATCCGACGGCGGGCGATCGCCGCCTCCGCCTGTTCGCCGAAGGCGGCCGGGCACAGTTTGAGCCCATCATGGGATGGCAGTTGGCAAGCCTCTGGGGATAATGGGAATGAGCACTGGGCGCGCAGCGACGCACCCGGTGCGCTTACAGCGAACCACGCTCCAACAGCGGGCAAGGCACTTTCACCGTCTCACGCTGCTCCCGCTGCTCAATCACATGCAGCGCCGCAAGGCGGCCCAGCTCATAATGCGGCAGCTGCACCGTCGTCAATGCCGGCAGGAACAGCTCGCCGGTGCCGACCATATTGTCGTAACCCAGCACCGCTACCTGTTGCGGTATCCGCCATCCTTGTGCCAGCAATACCTGATACACCAGAAAGGCTATCCGATCGTTCCCGCACACCACGACATCGCAATCGCGCCTGCCTGCAGAGAAATGCCGCTCCAGCAGCGCGACGCAGTCGCGATAGCTTTGGTCGCCGCCGCTCAGATCGAGATGATACTGCCGCAGCTGTTCAACATCGCGCCCCGCTTCGCGCCAGGCGCGTTCCAGACCGCGGCGGCGCAGGCCCGCCGCCAGCGTATCCGCCGGTAAATGAATGCACAGTGGCGCGCGATAGCCTTTGGCGATCAGCGCGCGCGTGGCGTCATACTGCCCTTGCTCATCATCAGGAATGTAGCTGGCGATCGAATGCGCCGGGCTGACGCAGTTGGCCAGCACCAGCTTTTTGTCCAACAGTTTGGCCGGCAATGTCACCTCGCGCAGCCCCATCGTGGTGAAGATCACCCCATCCGGACGATGCGCCAGCAGCAGATCGACGGTCTGTTCGGCGTTGTCGTCGGCAAACAGGTTGACGACGAAGCTGTTCCAGCCTCGCTCGCGCGCGGTTTTCTCAATCGACAGGATCATTTCCACCGAGAACGGCGTCGTGGCGGTGTCCAGCGCCAGCACGCCGAGCGTCTGTACGCGATTTCCGTCACCGCGAATACGCCGCGCCGACAGATCCGGCACGTAGTCCAACTGGTCGATAGCCTGTTTGACGCGGCGGTAGGTTTCCGGCCGCAGCTTGCCGGGTTCATTGATGGCGCGGGACACCGTCATCAACGAGACTCCGGCAAGTTTTGCGACGTCTTTCAGCGAAGCCATGCGCCCTTCTTTATGATGATTAATGGGAAAAAGTGAATAATCCCATAACCGGGCGCAGGACTCTACTCTGCGTTAGCAGGCTGTGATGTTCGCCCACAGGAGAACGCCGTCGGCCGTCAGCGGCGCCACTTCACCGCCCGCCGCCTGCGCCGCCCACCAGACGCCCTCGCGCGCCCGCAGTTCACCGCCCCCCGGCAGCGACCAGCCCCCGCTCAGCACATACAGCACGCCCGCCTGGTGGGATGGCAGGATAACGGGCGCCGTGCTGCGCCGCACCTCGGCCGCCTGCCGGCCACGGCGCGTCATGATGTTGAAATCCTGACTGGCGCCGCCCAGCAGCGTCGCTTCCAGCGCCACGTCGCCGGAGAACGCGAACGGTTCCCCGACGCGAGCCAATTGATGGTCGATATGCCCGGCGCTGAACAGCCGCACGCCATCGCCTTCCAGCAAAGTGATCGAGCGGTCGATGCCCGTAAAGGCGGAAAACGGCCCGTCCTGCGCGATGGTAGCGATGCTGGCGCGCCAGTCAAAATCCTGCGCGCCCGGTGGCCAGCTGACGATTTCACGGGTTTCCCCACCGCCGTTGCGCCACGGGCTGACCGGCAGCGCGGCGAAGCTAAAACGGGTCAGGCTCATTACGCCTCCTGCTGAAAGGTTTTCAACACCTGCAGGAACTCGGCGCTGCTCTGCTGCTGCAGCGCATGCCGCCCCTGCTCGATCACCTGCCGGCCGCCGACGAACACGTCGCGAATTTGCTCTTTGCCGCCGGCGAACAGCCAGCGGTTGAGGATCGAGGCGTCCGGCGCCGCCGCCAGATACGGGTCGTCGCCGTCCAGCACCAGCCAGTCGGCGCGATAGCCGCTCTGCAACCGGCCGATCGGCGCACCGCACGCCTGCGCGCCGCCCTGCAGCGCCTGCAGGTACAGCACATCGCCCACCGCCGACTGTTCCGGCGTCGTCAGACGGTTGCGGCGCTGATCGCGCAGCCGCTGGCCGTATTCGAACCAGCGCAGCTCTTCCACCACGTTGAGCGAAACGTGGCTGTCGGAACCGATGCCCCAGCGCCCCTGCTGCTGCAGGTAAGCGTCGCCGGGGAAAATGCCGTCGCCGAGGTTGGCTTCGGTGGTCAGGCACAGGCCGGCCACCGCGCGGCTACGCGCCAGCGCTTCCAGCTCATCGCGATCCAGATGGGTGGCATGCACCAGACACCAGCGCTGATCGACCGGCAGATGGTCATACAGCCAGGCCACCGGGCGCTGCCCGCTCCACGCCAGGCAGTCGTTCACCTCTTTTTGCTGCTCGGCGATATGAATATGCACCGGCAAAGTGCGATCCGACGCGGCCAAAATCTGCTGCATCTGGCCCAGCTCCACCGCACGCAGCGAATGGAAGCACAGCCCCTGATTCTGCAACGGACGATCCGCCAGCTGGCGGGCAATCACCTGCTGCTGGTGCAGATAGCTTTCGGTATCCTGGATAAAACGTTTCTGCCCCGGCTGCGCCGGCTGCGCGCCGAAACCGGCGTAGCTGTACAGCACCGGCAGCATCGTCATGCCGATGCCGGCCTGATGCGCGGCCTCGCTGAGGCGGCCGGTCATTTCACCGCGATCGGCGTAAGGCTTACCGTCGGCGTCGTGATGCAGGTAGTGGAATTCGGCCACCTGGGTGTATCCGCCCTTGAGCATTTCGATATACAGTTGACGGGCGACCACCTCCACCTGCTCCGGCGTCAGGCGCTGCACCAGGCGGTACATCAGATCGCGCCAGGTCCAGAAGCTGTCCTGCGGGTTGCCCGCCACTTCCGCCAGCCCGGCCATCGCGCGCTGGAAAGCGTGGGAATGCAGGTTCGGCATGCCCGGCACCGCATCGCCGTGCAGCCGGATGCAGCCTTGCGGTTCAGCGTCGGCGGTAACTTGAGTCAGATAACCTTGCGCATCGACGTCCAGCCGGACGTTATGCGCCCAGCCCTCAGGGAGCAAAGCGCGTGGGGCAAAATAAGCAGGCATGGCAGTATTCCACTGTTGGTGTAACGGCGAATGGGGCGCGGCGATGGCGCGCATTCAGGAATTTTTGGCGGTCGCCGGCAAGTTTCTGGCGCGACGGCCACTAGTTGTATATACATATACATACGCCGACATCAACAGTAAACTGGTGTTATTATTTTTTTATTTGACGAGGTTAACGTCGTGGCTGAACAACAGACCGTGTTACAACTGGCGGCTGCAATGAGCGATGCCCCCGCCCCGATCTACCAACGGGTCAAACAGGCGATCGTGAATCAAATCCGTGCGGGGCATTGGCAACCGCACCAGCGCGTGCCCTCCGAAAGTGAACTGGTGGCGGAACTGGGCGTCAGCCGCATGACCATCAACCGCGCGCTGCGCGAGCTGACCAGCGAAGGTTTTTTGATTCGCATGCAGGGCGTCGGCACCTTCGTCGCCGAAGCCAAAGCGCATACCGCGCTGCTGGAAGTGCACAACATCGCCGATGAGATCGCCGCGCGCGGCCATCGCCACAGCAGCAAGATCCTCGAGCTGAAGGCCCGAGCGGCCAGCGAAGAAGAAGCGACGGCATTGGGCATTCAGCCCGGCCAACGGCTGTTCTACTCGCAGATCGTGCATTACGAAAACGATGTGCCGGTGCAGGTGGAAGACCGCTGCGTCAACCCGCTGGTGGCGCCGGATTACCTGAAGCAGGATTTCGACCGCGTCACGCCTTACACCTATCTGACGCAGGCCGCGCCGCTGACCGCCGGCGAACACATCGTCGAAGCGGTGATCCCCACCCGGCGCGAGCGCGAGCTGCTGCAGTTGGAAGACCACGAACCCGGCCTGCTGATTCATCGCCGCACCTGGTCCGGCAAAACCGTGGTGACCTCGGCCCGGCTGCTGTACCCCGGCAGCCGTTATCAACTGTTCGGCCGCTTCACCAGCGAAGTCTGATTCCCGGCGGGCGCGCCCTGCGCCCGCATCTCCGCTGTCGATCACATCCTGATAACAAAATCTCTCCCGCCTCTTGTGACATCCCGGTGAATGCGTTAGGTTGTTTTTAATTGTATATACAACCATGTGGGAGCTGCGGCTCCGGCGGAGGAAAGCAATGACGTCTGAGATTCACTGTGACAGCCTGTGGCACGGCGCCGATATCGTCACCATGCGCGACGGCAACTATCACACCCTGACCGACGGCGCGATCGCCGTGCGCGACGGCAAGATCGTCTGGATTGGCGAACATGCGGCGCTGCCGCCCGGCCTGATCGCGGACGAAACGGTGAAATTCAACGGCGGCATCATTACCCCCGGCTTTGTTGACTGCCACACGCACCTGGTGTTCGGCGGCAACCGCAGCGGCGAGTTCGAACAGCGGCTGAACGGCGTGAGCTACGCCGACATTGCCGCGCAGGGCGGCGGCATCATTTCCACCGTGAAAGCCACCCGCGAGGCCGACGAGGCGCTGCTGCTGGAGCAGGCGCTGTTCCGCCTGCGGCCGCTGCTGGCGGAAGGCGTCACCTGCGTGGAGATCAAATCCGGTTACGGCCTCAGCCCGGAGAGCGAACTGAAGATGCTGCGGGTGGCGCGCAAGTTGGGCGAGCTGCTGCCGGTCGAGGTGAAAACCACCTGTCTGGCGGCCCATGCGCTGCCGCCGGAATACGCCAACCGCGCCGACGACTACATCAATCTGGTCTGCGATACCATCATTCCGCAGGCGGCCGCCGCCGGGCTGGCGGATGCGGTTGACGCCTTCTGCGAACATCTGGCGTTCTCACCGGCGCAGGTGGAGCGAGTCTTCGCCGCCGCCGAGGCCGCCGGGCTGCCGGTCAAGCTGCACGCCGAGCAGCTCTCCGCCCTCGGCGGCAGCACGCTGGCGGCGCGCCATCACGCGCTCTCCGCCGACCATCTCGAATACGCTACCGAACAAGATGCCCGCGCCATGGGCGATGCCGGCACCGTGGCGGTACTGCTGCCCGGCGCCTATTACCTGCTGCGCGAAACCCAGTGCCCGCCGGTAGAGCTGTTCCGCAAGCACCACGTGGCGATGGCGATCGCCAGCGACGCCAACCCCGGCACCTCGCCGGCGCTGTCGCTGCGCCTGATGATCAACATGGCCTGCACGCTGTTCCGCCTGACGCCGGAAGAAGCGCTGGCGGGCGTTACCACCCACGCCGCCAAAGCGCTGGGGCTGCAACACAGCCACGGCACGCTGGAAACCGGCAAGGTGGCGGACTTCGTTCACTGGCCGCTGTCGCGGCCGGCGGAACTGGCTTATTGGTTGGGCGGCCAGCTGCCCTGTACGGTGATTTTCCGAGGAGAAGTACGTCAATGACCATTCGCGATCCTTTTAGCTTCCAGAGCGGCAGCCTGCCGCTGCTGATCAGCATCCCGCACGCCGGCACGCAACTGACGCCGGCGGTCGAGGCCGGACTGACCGACGACGCCCGCCCACTGCCCGATACCGACTGGCACATTCCGCAGCTGTACGACTTCGCCCGGGCGATGGGTGCCAGCGTGCTGGTCGGCAACTATTCGCGCTTCGTCATCGATCTGAACCGCCCGGCGGACGACAAGCCGCTGTATACCACCGCCACTACCGGCCTGTATCCCGACGTGCTGTTCGACGGCCGCCCAAGCTTCCTGCCGGGCAAAGCGCCGACGGACGCAGAACGCGCCGGCTATCTGCAGCAGATTTGGCAACCTTATCATCAGCAGCTGCAGGACGAACTGGCACGCCTCAAAGCGCGGCACGGCTATGCGTTGCTGTTCGACGCACACTCCATCGCCTCGGTGATCCCGCGGCTATTCGACGGCCAGCTGCCGGATCTCAACCTCGGCACCAACGGCGGCGAAAGCTGCGCCCAGGCGCTGAGCGATCGGCTGGTCGCCTGCTGCGAGCAGCAACAGCAGTACACCCACGTGCTGAACGGCCGCTTCAAGGGCGGTTACATCACCCGCGCCTACGGGCAGCCGCAGCAGCAACAGCATGCGATCCAGCTCGAACTGGCGCAGGTGAACTACATGTCCGAACAGTACCCTTACGCGTTCGAACCGCAGCGCGCCGCCTCGCTGCAGCGCCTGCTCAAGCAGATGATTGAAGGCCTGTTGGACGGCGCCGCCAAACTCAACTGATCCCTCTGCAGGCGCCGCCGGGCGCCTGTTTCTCCCCCTGCCTTTAGCCGCAACGTCAGCCGCAATCTGCGCGCTATATCAAAGTTTCGCGTGATTCCCCACTGACTGGTCTAAACAGCGCACAAAACAGCGGCCGACGAAAAACGCACTGCGCCACAATCAGCCGAAAAGCCCGCGCTCATCGTCAGCGCCGGGCGGCGTGTGGCCGAGCTGGCCCGTTTCGAACCATCACTCTGGAGGCCCTATGTCTGTAACACCGTTAAACTGGCGCGCTGCCGGCGCCCTCGCCGAACAATTGCTGGCCGGCTGGCAACGGCGTGGCGAACCCGGCGGCGCCATCACCCTGTTTGACGCCGAACAACTCCGCGCCACCGCCTGCGCCGGCCTGGCCGATCTGGCGCAGAATACCCCCTTCACCGTCGACAGCGTGGTGCGCTACGCCTCCGTGACCAAACATATCTTCGCCGCGCTGGCGCTGAACGCCACCGGCCGCGCCATTCGGCTCGAACAGCGCCTGGGCGAACTGCTGCCCGCCCTGCAGCCTGCGCTGGCGGACGTCACCGTCGGCCAGGCGCTGGACATGACCGGCGGCCTGCCCGACGTGCGCGAAACGCTCGGCTTGCTCGGCATCTCGCTGCACGCCGTCAGCGAGGCGCAGCCAGTCATGCAGTTTGTCGAAGGGCTGGAAAAGTTGAACTACGAAGCCGGCAGCGAGATCGCCTACAGCAATACCGGCTATCGGCTGCTGGAGGCCGCGCTGCGTAGCAAAGGGTATGATTTCGACCAACTGGTGCAACAGCACATCGCCCGGCCGCTGCAGGTGCAGATGCAAGCACCGGAAAGCTGGTTCGACGTGGTGCCGGGGTTGGTGCCGGGTTACTGGCGGGCGCCGCAGGGCTGGCAACACGCCAGCGCCGGCCTGCACCTTTCCGCCTCCGGTAGCCTGACCGGCAGCCTCCACGCCCTCACCCGCTGGCTGCAAACGCTGCTGGCCGACGAGGGCCCCGGCCAGGGCGTGCTGGCGCAACTCGGCGCCCCGCGCCGCCTCAATCAGGGCCAGCTCAGCGCCTATGGCCTGGGGCTGGCGCAAACCCCGCTGGGCCGCCGCCGCTTGCTCGGCCACGGCGGTTCCCACGCCGGTTACAAAACCTATTTCCTGCTGGCGCCCGATCGCCAGGTCGGCGTCGCGTTGGTCGCCAACCGCGAAGACTGCGACAGTTTCGGTATGGCTTTGCAGGTGATGGCGGCGCTGCTGGGCGAACCTTTGCCGCAGCGCAGCACGGCGATCCCCGACGGCCTCTACGCCACGCTGGCCGAGCCGCACTGGCTGGAGGTTAAAGACGGCAACCTGGCCTATCTGGGCAGCGGTGAACCGCTGTATCAGGGCGAGGACGGGTACGCGGTGTCGCTGTCCGCCCATATGCCAATCAAATTGAAGTGGACCGGCGAAGCGGTCGAGGGCGAAGTCGGGCATGTGGCGCGCCGTTTTCTGCCGGTCACGGCCAACGGCGACTGCCTGAAGCATGTGCAGGGGCTGTGGTATCACCCGCACTATCGCACCGCCTTTGAAATTCGTGGCGATCGGGTGCATATCGGCGTCGGCCCGGCGGCGCAGAGCGGTACGCTCAGCCCGCTCGGCCAGGGCCGCATGCTGGTAGAGTGCCAGGACGGCCCGTGGTTAAAACGCTTTTGCCTCTATTTCCGCGGTTACAACGTGGATCTCATCGCCAACCGCAGCCGGATGCTGACCTTCCGCCGCAGCACCGTCGGCCGCGACTGACGCTCAGCCTGCGCTGCCGGTTTTGACCGCCAGCAGCGCATCCGCCAGCCGCCGTTTGTCGGCGGCGCTGAGGTTCACCTGATCCACGGACGCCATAAACGCCGCCCGATCCGCCTCGCCAAGCGGGCCGGCGCGCAGCCGCTCCGCCAGCCGTTGCAATATCTGGCTGCTCAACCGCGCAATCTGCGGGCGCACCTGCGCCAACGGGCGCGGCTGCCAACCGGTTTCCGGGCTCGCCAGCCAGTCGGCGCGATAGCGATACTGAATCGCCTTGGCGGCGTCCATCTGCGCGGCGATAAAAGGCCGCACCGACGCGGGCTCAAGCCCCAAACGCCCCGCCTCCGCCTGCGCGCTGGCCAACACCTTCGCCTCCTGCGCCAGGTCTTCGATCGGCAAATGCTGCTGGGCCTTGTAACCGGCAACGTCCTTCATCAACGACAGCCGTTGGTTCACCAGCTCCCCGAGAGCGGCGGCGCCGTCCGCCAACGCCGGAAAACTGGTCAAACAACAGGCGATCAATAACGCCCTGAACATGGCACCTCCCTTATGATGCAGTGAAAACGTCAGGGCTAAAGTTCACCACGTCCGCCCCGCGCTGGCAAATAAAAAGGCCCCGCCACAGCGAGGCCCGATAACGCTCGACAGGCGTTAGTCGAACACGCCATTGATAACGGAAGCCACAATCGCGGTGCTGAGTGCGACCAGCACCAGATCGTCGCCGGCGATACGCCACTCATACCCCGGGTACTGCGGCAGCTCACGCAGCATAGAGCGCGGCACCATTTTTTTGGCGATGCCCGGCGGCAGCGGTTTACCGCGCGCCAGATTCTTGGCGATGCCCGGCGGCAACGAACGGTAGCCGGTCAGGCCATAGTTGTGCGCCAGCGCACGGGCGCGATCGCGCGAGAGGTTGACGGTGATCAGATTGTCGTCGTTACGATAAACGCCGTTATCATAATGGTCTTTATTGCCTTTGTTACCGTGATTGCCGTTATTGCCATGGTTACCGTTATTGCCGCTGTTGCCATGGCCATTACCGTTGCCGTTACCATTGCCGCCCTTATCGGCCAGAGCCGGAGCGGATGACAACCCCAGCGACGCGATCAGCGCCAACACCGTGAGGGTCGTACGACGTTTGTTCATGTTGTGTATTCCTGCGTGGGTGACTCTATTGACTATAGCGGGCCTTTCCCGGACGAAGTATAAGGAAAACTCCGAGATGATGACGCGCGAGACGGCAGACGCGCCAAAATCTTGTTTTAACGCAAAACGCCTCGAAAATGCCGATACTTACCTCAGATTTTTCTTGAAGAAAAATAAGCCTTACGCTAGCGTGGGAAGGTAACAAAAAAGAGTTAGCGTGCTCTTTTTCGTCGCACCTCAAATCTTATTCTTATCATCCATAATGATAATAGCGAACACTTCCCGCCTCTCCGTGCGGGATTCTTTTTCCCGCCGCCGTCGCCCCAATCTGGTGCTTTATGTTGAGATTTAGTTGCCGATAATTTACATTCGCTGTCTGAGAAACCTCAACCTCCCGCGGTGGCCAGGCTGGCAACGGGTGGGCGTTCAGGAGCAAAAGACGTGCAAATGACCCTCATGGAATACATCACTCGACACTTTAACGGCGATCTTCATCGTTACGCGCAGTCGGAAGGCGTCAGCCGTGAACAAATCATTAGTTGGATAAATAATGAATGTCACGTGATCAAAGGCAGGCTGTTTATGCCGGTGAAGCATCTCCCGGTCGAACAAGCCCAGTGATGACGAAAAAAAACCCCGCCAGGCGGGGTTTTCTGTTTCTGATAACACGGAAAATCAGAAGTTATAGCCGACCACGAGGTAATAACCCCAACCGGTAGACTTGATTTTCATCGGGTCCTGCGGCGTGCCGATATCCGCGCCATCCTGCCACTGGCCGCCGTTATGGAAATAACGCGCCACGAAAGAATAGTGCCAGTGATCGTAGTTCAGCGCCAAAATATGGCTGGAGGCGATCGAGTTGCCGGTGCGTACCTGTTTGCCGGTGCCGTCAACCCAATGGCTGTCCTTGCCCAGATCGGAACCAAAGTCGAAGTTGGTGAAGCCGATGTAGCTCAGGTTGCCGCCCCACACCTGGGTCAGCGGCACGAAGTATTTCACCTTGAAGCGGTAACCGTCCCAGCTGTTCTCGTTGGCAGCCTGGTAGTTTTCCCACTGGTATTTGGCATAGATGTTCATCGACAGGCTCATCGGCAGGCCGGTGTCGATATCGGTGCCCAGACCCATGTACCAGGTGTTTTGACGGCCGTCGGCGTTGTGGCCCAGATCATAGATGTAGTTGTTGGCGAAGTACCACTCTTTGAACGGCCCGAAGCTCAGATCGGTGCCGGTCAGCTTGTCGATGGAGAAGCGCGGTTCAATCTCCATAAACATTGGGGAGCCTTTGTCCCAGATGCCGCGGTCCGGGGTGTTGCCCACGCCGAAGAACTTCGGCACGTCAACGTAACCGTAGAAATCGAACCAGTCTTTCTTGGCGAAGGCTTCGTATTCGAGATACACGTCGTTATTCAGCTGCGGCCCGAAGCGGGTGTGGTAGCTGCCCACCACGTTGACGCTCTGGTGCCACCAGTCGGAGACATATTGACTGTCTTTGCTATCAGCCATTGATGATGCACTGTAAGACGCTGCGAGCAGTACACCTGCTGCGAGAGCTATTTTTTTCATTTTATTACCACATGCTTAAAGGGCCATTTCCTGCCCGTTTAGAAAAGATGACAATGAGTCTGCCGACACCTGGCGTTGTCTTCACACAGAAACTCGGATGACGCGCGCATTATAGAAACCACTGACTGTAAGAATCTGTGATCCAGTTACGCATTTCGCGAATAGGTAATCGATTGCGTTCACATTTGTCAAATTATGTTTCATGCAAATTCACATTCGCTGTGATTTTAGTCATGCACATCGATTTTTAGCGCAGTTTTTGAGCCAACTGTCATCAGGGCGTCACCTGACCATTATCGCGACGTGGAAAAGAAAAAGCCGACGCATGAACGCCGGCCTTCATCAAAATCAACAGAAAATACGCAAAGCGAAATCAGTTCACCGCCGGCACCGCCTTGGCGATGTTTTCCTGGCGGAACGCCACCTCCTCGCCGTTTTTCACCTCCCAGCTGGCGACCGGAATGTCGGTCTTGGGCGCCGCCGCAACGACGGAACCGTAAATCAGCTTGTCGTCGCGGCGCAAAATATAAACGTCGAGCTGATATTCATGCCGCAGATTCGCCGTGGTCAGGCGCACGGTATCGCCGCGTTCATAGTGATGCGCGTCGATTTCGGGTTGTTGAATAAATTGAATGTCGCTTCTCATCGTCGTCGTTCCTTCAGGCAACATGGCTAGTTAAATTCTAGTTCAACATTGCGCCGACGGCGGATAATTTCCGTTAATTTCCACGGGTTGCCCGCCAACAGATCAGCGAGCCGAGCGTCACCATCGCCACGCCCTGCCAGAAATTGGCGGTTAGCGAGGTGTGCAACACCAGCGCGGCGAACACCGCCGACAGCACCGGGGTAAAATAAGAGACGGTGGCCAGCAGCGTCATGTTGCCGTGCAGAATGCCGACGTTCCAGGCGGCATACCCCGCCCCCATCGCCACCCCGGCGCACAGCAGCGTCACGATCACGCCGAGGCTGAACTGCATGCCGCTTTCCGCGCTGAAGGCATATTTAAGCCACAGCGCCAGCGCGGTCAGCACGATAAACAGCACCACGCCGTTGCTGCCCTGGGCGATCTTCTTGGTCAGGTTGCAGTACAGCGCCCAGATCACTGCGCCGCTGAACGCCAGCCCGTAGCTGAGCGGATTGCTGCGCACGTTGGCCAGCATTTGCGCCGGTGACCAGCCGCCCTCGCCGCTCATGATCCAGCCGATGCCGAACAGCGACAGCAGCAGCCCCGGCAGCAGCCACCATTTGGCCTTTTGCCCGTTGAGCGCCAACGCCATCAGCACGGTGAAACAGGGCCACAGGTAGTTGATCATGCCCACTTCTATCGCCTGCAGGCGGGTATTGGCGTAGCCGAGCGACAGCGACAGGCAGATCTCATAGCTGACGAACAGCAGGCTGCCGACGATGAGATAAGGCCGCGGAAAGCTGCGCCATTTCGGCACGCCGAGCGCCACCAGCAAAAACACCGCGCTGACGCTGTAGATCATCGCCGCGCCGCCGATCGGCCCCAGCCCTTCGCTGACGCTGCGGATCAGGCCGACGACGCTGCTCCACAGCACAATGGCCAATAAACCGAACAGCGTGGCGCGGGTACGCGAGGGCAAAGCGGGCATAAGGCGGATCCAATGGGTTATTTTTTATCAGTTTTTTCACTCTACTGCCGCACGCGCCAAAAAGAAAGGCGGGAAACTCCCGCCTGTGATTTTATTGCTGCGGCTGCCGCTCGAGCTGCGGCGGCGGCTGGCGAAAACGCCGGGTCAACCAGGCCAAATAGCCGAAGCCCAGCGTCGCCCAGATAAGCCCCATAGTCAGCGAGCTCTTCTCCAGGTTCAGCCACAGCACCCCCACCGTCAGCGCCCCCACCAGCGGCAGGAACAGGAAGTTGAAGCGATCCTTCCAGCTTTTGTTGCGCCCTTCGCGAATAAAGAAGTGGCTGATGACCGACAGGTTGACGAAGGTAAAGGCCACCAGCGCGCCAAAGTTGATCAGCGCCGTGGCGGTCACCAGATCGAACGACAACGCAGACAGCGCCACCAGCCCGACCATCAGCACGTTGAGCGCCGGCGTGCGCCATTTAGGGTGGATGTAACCGAAGAACTTCTCCGGGAACACGTTATCGCGCCCCATCACGTACAGCAGGCGCGACACGCTGGCGTGCGACGCCAGGCCGGAGGCCAGCGTGTTGATGAAGGTCACGCACAGGAAGATCGACTGGAACAGCTTGCCGCCGACGTACAGCGCGATCTCCGGCAGCGCGGCATCGGGCTGGTGGAAGCGTTGAATGGACGGGAAAAACAGCTGAATAAAGAACGACACGCTGATAAAGATCACCCCGCCGTACAGCGCGGTCAGGAAGATGGCGCGCGGGATCACCTTGGCGGCGTCGGGCGTCTCTTCACACAGCGTGGTGACCGCATCGAAGCCGAGGAACGAGAAGCACAGGATAGTGGCGCCGGTAATGATCGGCAGCAGATGCGCATTCTCGCTGAGGAACGGCCGCAGGCTCCACACCGTGCCCATCCCCTCGCCGTTGTGCAGGCCGCGCACCACCAGGTAGATGAACACCAGAATGATCGCCACCTGCGCCAGTACGAACAGGGTATTGAAGTTGGCCACCAGATTGACGCTTTTCAGGTTGATGGCGGTAATCAGGATAACGAAGCCCACCACCCACACCCAGGGCGGCACTTCCGGGAACAGCGCGGTCAGGTAAATCTTCGCCAGCAGCGTGTTGATCATCGGCAGGAACAGATAATCGAGCAACGATGACCACCCCACCAGAAAACCGACGTGCGGGTTGATCGCCTTCTGCGCATAGGTGTAGGCGGAGCCGGCGGTAGGAAACTGGCGCACCAGTTTGCCGTAGCTGATGGCGGTGAACAGCACGCCGGCCAGCGCCAGCAGATAGGAGGTCGGCACATGGCCGTCGGTGAGGCCGGAGACGATGCCGAAGGTATCGAACACCGTCATCGGCGTCAGATAGGCCAGGCCCATCATCACCACCTGCCACAGCTTGAGGGATTTGCGCAGCTGCGGTTTGCCCGCCGGGCCGCCATCGATGGCTTTAATCGTCATGGCATTTCCCCTCTTGGTCCTCTGCTGTCAACCGTGCAACGTCATTCAGAGAGGCCGCGGGGAAACTGCTGCTCAGGCGGCGGGAAAAACGGGTTGGGATCACTGTCGGGCGGCCAGCGACCGGCCCGTAAGCACTGCGGCACAGGCAAACGTCTGCGCAGGGGAATGACTGAGTCATGGTTATTTCCTCGTCGGCGTCCTGTACGCCGTGATAGAAGAAATTCTGTACCGCAGCGCGCAGCCTCACCGGCCACAGGAGAGCCGATGAAATGCGCCAGACGCGCGCGGTCGTCGCAGGGCGAGCGGGATCAGGCGTTTTTCAGCATCCACTCGATTTCGGTTTCGGTGATCAGGCGCTCGAACTGCACCAGCTCATCGGTTTTGCAGGCCAGGTAGACATGGCTGAAACGTTCGCCCAGCAGTGCATTGAGCACCGGCTGATGTTCGAACTCGTACAGCGCGTCGCTCTGGCGAATCGGGAACGGCAGCCCGTCCTGCTCCAGCCCGTTGCCGGTCACCGGCTCAGGCAGCGGCAGCGCGCTTTCCAGGCCGTAGACGATGCCGGCCAGAATGGTCGCCATCACCAGATAAGGGTTGGCGTCGGCGCCCGCCACGCGGTACTCCACGCGGTGGTTGTCGCGATCGCCGCAGGGAATGCGCAGCGCCACGGTGCGGTTGTTATGCCCCCAGGAGGCCTGGGTCGGCACGTACATGCCGGGCTGGAAGCGGCGATAGGCGTTGACGTTCGGCGCCAGCAGCGCCATCGAAGACGGCATCAGGGCGATCATGCCCGCCAGCGCCTGTTTCAGCAGCGCCGAGTCTTCGCCGTCGTCGTCGGCGAACACGTTGTTGCCCTGCGCGTTCAGCATGCTGATGTGCACGTGCATGCCGCTGCCGGCGTGCTCCTCATACGGCTTGGCCATAAAGGTGGCCTGCATGTTGTGGTTCTCGGCCACCATGCGCACCAGCCGCTTCAGCGCCAGCGCGTGATCGCAGGCCTGCAGCACGTCGTCGGTATGGTGCAGGTTGACTTCGAACTGTCCCGGCGACGCCTCCGCCACCGCGCCGTCCGCCGGAATGCCCTGCAAACGCGCCAGTTCGTCGATCTCGCTCAGCACGTCGGCGAAATGGTTCAGGTTATCGACGGAATACACCTGGCTTTGGGTGTTGCGCTCTTGCGTGCCCGGCGCGCACGGCGGCTGCAGATAGCCCTCTGCGTCGCGTTGACGATCGATGAGATAGAACTCCAACTCTACCGCTACCACGGGGGAAAGCCCGCGCTGACGCAAACGCTGCCACACTCGGTTCAGCACATTGCGCGGTTCAACGTCAAAGGGAGTGCCATCTTCATCCAGCATGGTGAGCAGCACCTGCGCAATATATTGCGGATCCGCCGCCGACGGCGTCAGCGTGCCCGGCACCGGCACGCACACGTGATCCGGCTCGCCCAGCTCCTGCCCCAGCCCGGCCTCTTCGACGACGTTGCCGAGAATATCCATCGCAAATACCGACGCCGGGAAGTAACAGCCCTTCTCCAGCTTGCTCAGGCCGCCGACCGGGATGCGTTTGCCGCGGAAGCTGCCGTTCAGATCGGTCAACAGTACGTCGACATGTTGGGTTAACGGATAACGTTCCAGGTACTTCTTCACTTCGCGCTGGAACGCGCTACTTCGTCTCTCTTCACTGTGCTGAACAAAGTTTTCCACTTCTACGATGTTGGTCTGCATGGTTCACCCGCCGTTTGTGTTTTGCTGTCGTCGATGTTTATTGACCGTATTGTTCAATATAATGCCCACAAATGAAACGTAGATGAAACAAATTTGTTTTGCAAGTGTTACTTTTGGTTTGAATATTGCCCAATCGACTGCTAGATTTATAGAATATTGAACGAAATCGGCGGTGGAGAAGCTTATCGTTCATAATTTCGAACGTACCAAGGGGATAGCATGGACAATATATTTAACAGACCAGTCATCGGCGTCGTCATGTGCAGGTATAGGTTAAACGGGCACCTCACACAGACCTTGCAAGAAAAGTACCTGAATGCCGTTATCACCGCCGGCGGCTTGCCGATCGCCCTGCCGCACGCGCTGGCGGAGCCGGAAATGCTGGCGGAACTGCTGCCGCGCCTCGACGGCATTTTGCTGCCGGGCAGCCCCAGTAATGTGCAGCCGCACCTTTATGGTGAAAACGGCGATGAGCCTGACGCCGATCCTGGCCGAGACGCGTTGAGCCTGGCGCTGATCCGCCAGGCGTTCGACAGGCGCATTCCCCTTTTCGCCATTTGCCGCGGCATGCAGGAGATGGTGGTCGCCACCCAAGGTACCCTGCATCGCCGCCTGTACGAACTGCCCGAGCTGCAGGAACACCGTGAAGATCACGACCTGCCGCTGGAACAGCAATACGCCCCCGCCCACGAAGTCATCGTTCAGGAAGGGGGGCTGCTTTCGCAACTGATACCGGATTGCAACAGATTCTGGGTGAACTCGCTGCACGGCCAGGGCGCCAAAACCCTGGGCGAAAGCGTTCGCATCGAGGCGCACGCCGCCGACGGGCTGGTGGAGGCGATCAGCGTGCGCGATCAGCCTTTCGCGCTCGGCGTGCAGTGGCACCCGGAGTGGAACAGCGACGAGTACGCCCTGTCGCGCCTGTTGTTTGATGGTTTCATCACCGCCTGTCGGAACTATCAAAAGGAAAAACGCCCATGAGCGACGTCAGCTTGGCACCGGGAAAACGTCTGTCGCAGATCCGTCAACAATTAGGGTTGTCGCAGCGCCGGGTCGCCGAACTGTCTGGGTTAACCCACAGCGCCATCAGCACTATCGAGCAGGACAAGGTCAGCCCGGCCATCAGCACGCTGCAAAAGCTGCTGACGGTGTACGGTCTGTCGCTGTCGGCGTTTTTCGCCGAGCCGGAAAAACCGACGGAGCCGCAGATCGTGATCGGCAGTGACGATCTGATCGAAATCGGCAGCCAGGGCGTTTCGATGAAGCTTATTCATAACGGCGACCCGAACCGCACGCTGGCGATGATGATCGAGACCTACGAACCGGGCACCACCACCGGCGAGCGCATCAAGCATCAGGGGGAAGAGATCGGCACGCTGCTGGAGGGTGAAGTGGTGCTGCAGGTCAACGGCCAGAGCTATCACCTGTTGGCTGGGCAAAGCTACGCCATCAATACCGGCATCCCCCACAGTTTCAGCAACACGTCGGCGCGCATTTGCCGGATTATCAGCGCCCATACGCCGACGACATTCTGATCAACGGAGCCAGGCATGAACTTTCACCATTTGCAGTATTGGCAACAACGGGCGCAGGCCCTGAAGATTGAGCACCAGCTGTTTATCGACGGCCGCTACCAGCCGGCTGCCGCGGGGAAAAGTTTCGCCGTGGAAGATCCCGCCGGGCGCCGTGAGCTGGCGCAGGTCGCGCGCGGCGAAGCCGTCGACATCGATCGGGCGGTCAGCGCGGCGCGCGCCGCCTTTGAGCGTGGCGACTGGGCGCAAGCCGCCCCGACGCAGCGCAAGGCCACGCTGTTGCGCTTCGCCGAGCTGATGGAGCAGCATCACGAAGAGCTGGCGCTGCTGGAAACGCTGGACACCGGCAAGCCGATTCGCCACAGCCTGCGCGACGACGTGCCGGGCGCCATTCGCTGCATCCGCTGGTACGCCGAAGCGATCGATAAGGTGTACGGCGAAATCGCCCCCACCGGCCGCGATGCGCTGGCGCTGATCGAACGCGAGCCGATCGGCGTGGTCGGCGCCATCGTGCCCTGGAACTTTCCGCTGCTGCTGGCCTGCTGGAAACTCGGTCCGGCGCTGGCCGCCGGCAACAGCGTGGTGCTCAAACCCTCTGAAAAATCGCCGCTGAGCGCCATCCTGCTCGGCAAACTGGCGCAGCAGGCTGGGCTGCCGGACGGCGTGCTGAACGTGGTGCCCGGCTATGGCCACGACGCCGGCAAGGCGCTGGCGCTGCACCGCGACGTCGACGCCCTCACCTTCACCGGCTCCACGCTGGTGGCGAAGCAGCTGATGATTTACGCCGGCGAATCGAACATGAAACGCGTCTGGCTGGAGGCCGGCGGCAAGAGCGCCAATATCGTCTTCGCCGATTGCCCGGATCTGGATCAGGCCGCCCGCAGCGCCGCCGCCGGCATCTTCTATAATCAGGGGCAGGTGTGCATCGCCGGCACTCGCCTGCTGGTCGAAGCGAGCATTGAGCAAGAATTCCTGCAGGCGCTGCGCAAACACGCGGCGGCCTTCGTTCCCGGCGATCCGCTCGATCCCGCCACGGTGATGGGCACGCTGATCGACAGCGGCCACTGCGAAAAAGTGGCCGGCTATATCGATCGGGGGCTGAGCCAGGGCGCCGCGCTATTCCTCGACGGGCGCGACCATCCGCAGGGCGACCACGCAGGCTACCTGGGGCCGACCATCCTCACCCAGGTGAACAACGCCATGAGCGTGGCGCGCGATGAAATCTTCGGCCCGGTGCTGGCGGTGACCACCTTCGACGACGAGCAACAGGCGCTGCAGCTGGCCAACGACAGCGACTACGGCCTCGGCGCCGCGGTCTGGACCCGCGATCTGGCCCGTGCGCACCGCATGGCGCGCCAGCTGAAGGCCGGCACGGTGTTCGTCAACAACTACAACGACGGCGACATGACCGTACCGTTCGGCGGCTACAAGCAGAGCGGCAACGGCCGCGACAAATCGCTGCACGCGCTGGACAAATTCACCGAATTGAAAACCACCTGGATCTCGCTGGAATAAGGGCTTATCTCATGACTGAACACGTAAAAAGCTACTATGCGGCCACGGCCAACGCACATCAGCCCTATCCGCAACTGAATGAATCTATCGAATGCGACGTCTGCGTGATCGGCGGCGGCTATACCGGCCTCTCCTCCGCGCTGTTTCTGGTGGAGGCCGGCTATAACGTGGTGGTGCTGGAAGCGGCGCGCATCGGTTTCGGCGCCAGCGGCCGCAACGGCGGCCAGTTGGTCAACTCTTACAGCCGCGACATCGATGTGATTGAAGAGCGCTACGGCGCAGAAAGCGCCCGCCTGCTCGGCAGCATGATGTTTGAAGGCGCGGAGATCATCCGCAGCCGCATCAGCCGCTACGCCATCGACTGCGACTACCGCCCCGGCGGCATCTTCGCCGCGCTGAACAACAAGCAGTTCCATGCGCTGATCGAGCAAAAGCGCAACTGGGAACGCTACGGCAATACCCAGCTCGAGCTGCTCGATGCGGATCGGGTACGCCAGGAAGTTGCCAGCGATCGCTACGTCGGCGCGCTGCTCGATCACAGCGGCGGCCACATCCATCCGCTCAACCTGGCGCTGGGCGAGGCCGAGGCGATTCGCCTGCAGGGCGGGCGCATCTTCGAACAATCGGCGGTGACGAACATCCGCCACGGCGAACCGGCGCTCATCAGCACCGCCAACGGCCAGGTGAAGGCGCGTTTCGTCATCGTCGCCGGCAACGCCTATCTGGGCGACAAGCTGGAGCCGCGGCTGGCCAAGCGCAGCATGCCGTGCGGCACCCAGGTGGTGACCACCGAGCCGCTGGCGCCGGAGATCGCACAGGCGCTGATCCCGCAGAACTACTGCGTGGAAGACTGCAACTACCTGCTGGATTACTACCGCATCACCGCCGATCATCGCCTGTTGTACGGTGGCGGCGTGGTGTACGGCGCGCGCGATCCGGACGACATCGACAACCTGATACGGCCAAAATTGCTGAAGACCTTCCCGCAGCTGAAAGGGGTGCGTATCGACTATCGCTGGACCGGCAACTTCCTGCTGACGCTGTCGCGCATGCCGCAGTTCGGCCGGCTGGAGAATAACGTGTACTACATGCAGGGCTACAGCGGCCACGGCGTGACCTGCACCCATCTGGCGGGCAAGCTGATCGCCGAGCTGATGCGCGGCGACGCCGAACGCTTCGACGCCTTCGCCAAGCTGCCGCACCTGCCGTTCTTCGGCGGGCGCAATCTGCAGATCCCGTTCACCGCCATCGGCGCGGCCTACTACACGCTGCGCGACCGCATCGGCGTCTAAAACAGCAGGCCCGGTCATCCTGACCGGGCCTGCTGTTTTACCACTTAAACGATCTTCGGTTGACCGTCCGAGGCGGTCGCCCCGCCATCGACCGGGATGTTGGCGCCATTGATAAAGCTGGCGTCGTCGCTGGCCAGGAACGCCATCACCGCCGCCACTTCTTCCGGCTCCGCCGCACGCCCCAGCGCGATGCGCTCATTGAACTTGTCGCGGATCTCCTGCGGCCAGCCGTTGGTCATGTTGGTTTTCACCAGGCTCGGGCAGACCGAGTTGATACGCACGCCGTCACCGCCGTGGTCCAGTGCCATGGCGCGCGTCAGGTTGACCACCGCGCCTTTCGCCGCGCAGTAGTAGGCCGCGCCCCAGTCGCCGCCCAGGCCGGACACCGACGCGGTATTGACGATACAACCTTTGGTCTTCAGCAGGTGCGGCAAGGCGAATTTGGAGCAGAACACCACGCCGTCGATATCGACCCCGGCGATGCGGCGCCAGTCGTCGACGCTGGTTTCCAGCACGCTGCCCGCCACGTGTACGCCGGCATTGTTCAGCAGGACGTCGATGCGGCCCAGTTTTTCCGCCACCTCGTTCATCATTTTCTCAACCGCGACGTGATCGGACACGTCGATATGTACCGCCATCGCCCGGCCCTTCGGCAGCGAAGCGGCAACCTTATCTACCGCCTCTTTGGCCCAGTCGGCCAGCACCACGATGGCGCCCTCGGCGGAGAACCGCCGCGCCGCCGCTTCCCCCATGCCGTTGCCCGCACCGGTGATAACCACGACTTTATTGTCAAAACGCATGAGACCTCCTCCATGTGAACGTATTTATATAAGTCATACAAATCTCATTACCCCGAGGATAAGGCGCCCCTCCCCTGAGAGCCAGTCAAAACGTGCGGTTTATTAACCAAAAGGAGGTATGTCAGTGATTTCAATGCGCTGGATTAACCTTTATCGGATTTTGGCCAACATATTGATGGATAAAATAAAATTACGGTTAGTCACTATTTGCCTGGCGGATTGTCAGCGGGCGAGACTATTGCAGGTGTGCGGTTATAGCCGCACAGAGATAAACGATGTGAATGAAAAACGGCAGCCGCCCGCAGGCGGCCGCGACTATTTCTTCTCGATGGGAACAACCAGCAGATCGACGTTCAGTTCATTGATCGCCTGGCGCGCCGCAGAGACCAGCCGGCTCCAGACGTCGTGATGGTGGCCGAAGATCACCAGGTCGAACCCTTTCTCTTTCGCCACCCGGTTCAGCTCTTCCGTCAACGCGCCGCGGCTGACGATCACCTCTTCGACCGGGTAGGACGACTGCCCTTTGATCGCATTGAGCATATTCTTCACCCGCTCCGAAAAGGTGCGATCGGTGTAGTTGTAATCGCCCACGCCCAGATCGACGTAATAACCGGCGCGGCGGATGTCGATATAGATCAGGGAAAGTTTAGCCTTGAGCGCGGCGGCCAGTCTGGCGCCTTTGCCCAGCAGGAACTCGGCGTCTTCGCTGAGATCCGTGGCGACAACGATATGCCGGTAAGCCATGATGGCGGCCCTCCTCGTCAACTCCGTAATCCGTAAACAGGATGGCGCTCCTTGCCGCATGTTTCTCATGCATCTTAAGTTTAGCCCAGCGCGGGTTCGCTCGCCTTCCGCACCGTCGTTCCATCTGTGGAACGATGCATCCCGCCTGCACGGTCTACCGGATTTTTCGCCCCTCCCTACACTGTAGGCAAGTGCTGAGTTTCAGCCTTATCAATCAAAGAAGATACCCACTGACCTCACGACGAGAAAAGGAAAACACCATGAGCACTCCAGCCAACTTCAACGGCCAGCGTCCTGTTATTGATGCCAATGACGCAGTCATGCTCCTGATCGACCACCAGAGCGGCCTGTTCCAAACCGTCGCCGACATGCCGATGACCGAACTGCGCGCCCGCGCCGCTGCCCTGGCCAGCATCGCCACCCTCAGCAAACTGCCGGTGATCACCACCGCCTCGGTGCCGCAGGGCCCGAACGGCCCGCTGATCCCGGAAATTCACCAAAATGCGCCGCACGCGCAATACGTCGCCCGCAAAGGGGAAATCAACGCCTGGGACAACCCGGACTTCGTGGCGGCGGTCAAAGCCACCGGCCGCAAAACCTTGATCATCGCCGGCACCATCACCAGCGTCTGCATGGCCTTCCCGTCCATCAGCGCGGTGGCCGAAGGCTATAAAGTGTTCGCGGTGATCGACGCCTCCGGCACCTACTCGAAAATGGCGCAGGAAATCACCCTGGCACGCGTGGTGCAGGCCGGCGTGGTACCGATCGACACCGCCGGCGTCGCCTCGGAGCTGCAGGGCAGCTGGAATCGCGCCGACGCTCAGCAGTGGGCCGAGGTTTACACCAAAATCTTCCCGGCCTATCAGCTGCTGATCGAGAGCTACCTCAAAGCGCAGGACGTGGTGAAAAACAACGAACGGCTGGACTCGCAGCGTTAAGATCGCGGGCACAAAAAACCCCGGCCAGAGCCGGGGCTATTAATCATGTGCCGGTGACTTTCCCGGCTGTCATGTTATGGCGTAAGCGTCCATCCAACACTCCAACATTACGCAGCCTAAGCGCGACTTTTTCACAACAGGAAAACAGACTGGAAAGCGGCATTATTATTTATGCGAAAATCTGTTTTTCTGTTGCCAATAATAATTAATTATTGGAACGTCATCGAGGAATCGAACCCCAGTCCGCCAACGAATATTTCGCTGCCGCTCTTCCTGCTGAGCTAATGACGTATCGATAAAGACTCCGGGCGAACCCGGAGTTTATTCAGGCTGAGGGTGTTATTTCTTAACTGCTCCGGCTTAAACCTTCATCGCTGTCGTAAGAAACCGCACCTTGGCCGAAAATTATAACGCGACCACGTTGCCGGCAGAAGGACCCTTCATACCCTTTTCGATAGTGAACTCAACCTGTTGGCCTTCGTCCAGCGTTTTGAAATCGTTGCTCTGGATAGCGGAGAAGTGTACGAACACGTCTTTGCCGCCGTCTGCCGGGGTGATAAAGCCGAAGCCTTTACCTGCATCAAACCATTTTACCAAACCTGTCATTTTAGTAGACATAGAGATATTTCCTTTATATTTTTGCGACGCCATATGGCGATAGAGGTCTGTTTTTATTGGAAACTTATGGGGCACTAGAGAAGAAAATTCGCGGAAGAAGAGGTATCTGAGGGATATCGCTAATACTGAGAACTGCTTTACTAAAACTGCTTTCATAAGGTCTGTACTACAAACCGATGCCCCTATTTACACACGGCTGAGTTATTTAAGCAAGCAATATTTAAATTTATATTCATAAACCGCGTAAACATATTTCCCCCAGGCACCGTGGAAAACGGGCCTGGGGCAATTTATTAGCCGATAACCGCAATCCCTAACCGCTCCAGCAGCTGCGCGGCCTGCAGGCTGTCCATTTTGACACCCTGCAGATCGGTGGTGCGCAAATCCAATTCGCCCAGTTCCGCGTTGCTCAAATCGCACTGGGTGACGTCGGCAGCGCGCCAGTCGAATCCGGAGAACTCGCCGCCGGACAGATCGGAGCCGCTGAAGCTGGCGCCGAGCACCTGTGCGCCGTGCCAGCGGTTTTCCCACAGCTCGCATTTCTCCAGCACCACCTTGGCGAAGTTGGCGTAGCTCAGATTGCTTTTGGTGATATAGGCGCTGCAAAACCAGGTGCGGCTGGTGATCATGTTCATAAAGCTGGCGCCGCGAAAATCAGCACCCTGCGCGCGGCACTCGCGGATCTCCAGCCCCAGGGCGCTGGCGTGGCGGAAGTCGGCCATCGACAAATCGCAGCTTCTGAAGCTGGCGTCTTTCAGTATCGCGCGGCTGAAATTGCCGCCCTGTCGGCTGTCGCGATCGTAAAACTGGCAGCCGATAAACTCGGTGCCGGTCAGATCGGCGCCCGAAAAATCACACAGCATAAAGCTGCCGTTTTCAATCTTCTCGCCGGTAAAGCGGTTACGGTCAATCTTTTCACCCTTCAACATCAGACTCATCGCGCGCACCTGTTTATTTATACAGTCAGTGCGGCATTTAATCCTATTCCGGCCGGGTTGGCAACCGTCGCCGATCGGCGGGCCTCCGCTCTAACGCCACCCTGACGATGCTGAACGTCCTGGTTCTCTCTGCCTGAGCGACGTCGGCAAACAAACGGGGATAACGCGAGTTGACGACCCACACCTCGCCATCGCGCAGCGCGGCGCCGGTCGGCCCATCCAATTCCGGCGGCGTGGCGACCGCCGTGATATGCGCGCTGGCCCAGTCGTCGTTCGAGGAGAGCAGCGTTACGTCGCCGGACATGCTCCCCTTTGCCCCCGGAAAAGACTGTACGATCACCAATTCATGGGCGTTTTTGAGCCGCAGCCCGTCCGGCCCTTTCAGCCGCTGCGGTAGCCTGATTTCACTTATCGCAGGCGCGCTATCCAGCGTCACCTTCCACAACAGCCCGCGGGTGTAGTCCGCCGCAATCAGATAGCCATCCGGGTGATACACGATACCGTTGAGATAAGGCTGCGTGCCCTGCGCAGCGGCGGGAACCTCGGCCGGCATCAAACGCGCTGAGCGCACCAGAATCGACACCTGGCGCGTTGCCCGGTCGACCTTGTAAATCTGCGGCTGGAAGCTGTCGGTCACGTAGATATTGCCCTGCGCGTCGAGCGCCAGATCGTTGGCCAGCGTCGGCCCACGGCTTAACGATGAGAGATCGTACGTCTGCTGCAGCGCGCCGGTATCGAGATTGAACTCCAGCACCTGCGCCACGCGATTGCGCGTACCGGGCGCAGAGCTGAGGGAGACCCCCACGTCTTCGTTGCACACCAGCACCCGATTACGCTCGGCGTCCACCAGCATGCCGGAGGTGGTGATGAGCCCCTTACCGGTGGAAAACCGCCGATAGCGGCCATCCGGGTAGACCAGGCCAAGCTGCCCACCGCGCAGGGAGGAGACCAGGAACGCACCGGCGCGCGGGTTCCAGGCGATACCCTCTGGATAAGCGCCGGCGGTATCCGGCGAGAATTCGATACGCTGCGCGGCCTGCGCCTGCATGACGCCGCTGAGAAGCAGCGCGACGCCGGCCAAGCAGGTGACGCGCCGGTGGCGCTGTAATAAGAAAGAAAAGAGGCTGAAGCGGAACATGAGCATGACCCTGATAAGGATTCGGATCGCTAGAGTAGGATCGCGTCGCTCACGGCACCAGCCGGAAAAAAGGCAATGCGCCACTAAAAAAATCGCAGCAATCAGCGCAAAAAAAACCGCCCGGTGCGGGCGGTTGAGGTGACGGCGAACCGTTACTTCAGGGCTTCCTGAATGGCGTCGGCCATCGGGCCGATGTGCTTCTCCGCCGCCTTCAGCTGGAAGTCTACGCCGTTGCCGTCGTTGGTATCCGACAGCGTGGCCTTGATCAATTCCAGCGCCGCCTGCACCGCCACCAGCCGTTTGTGCTGTTCGTCCGTGACCGGTTCGGCACCCATATTGGCCGGATAATAGTGTTCTAACATCGCGATCTCCTTTTGATGACGTTAAGCTCTAACCTACCAGAAAACCGCGCATTTACTAAGGAAACCGGGCCCTGCGCGGCCGAGTGGCGATAAATTGCACTATACTGGGCAAACACTTTCCCCTGTAACAGGATCATCGCCATGTCATTCCTGGGAAGCTGCCACTGCGGCGCCGTCACCTTCTCCGTGGACGCCGAACTGCCCACCGAGGCCCTCAGCTGCAACTGTTCGATCTGCCGCCGCAAAGGGCTGCTGCTGTCTTTCTTCCCCATCAGCGCCTTCACGCTCAACAGCGGCCAGGACCAGCTCAGCACCTACACTTTCAATCACCACAAGATCCGCCATCAGTTCTGCCGAGTCTGCGGTGCCCAGCCCTTCGCCTACGGCACTGCGCCGGACGGCGCCGCGATGTGCGCCGTCAACCTGCGCTGCGTGCCTGACATTGCGCTGGATGCGTTGCAGATCCACAGTTACGACGGCGCCAGCGTCTGAGATCCCGCGTTTTCAGCGGTAGACGGAGAATTTCTTGGTCAGCGGCTTAAGCTGTTCGGCGTCGCCGTAGAGCGCCACCGCCACGAAATCCAGCTGTTCGTAAGGGGTGTTGGCGGTGTCGGCGATCTGCTGTTCGGCAGAGTGCGACAGCATGGTGGTGGTGAAGAAGTTGGACAACACACCCTCTTCCTTGCACTTCAAAATCAGGTTGCTGAGCTGGCTGCTGTTCTTGGCCTGCAGGATCACGATCGGATAGTGGCTCATATTGGCGCTGACGCCGTCGAGGCTGCTCGGATAGTGGTGAAACTCGCGCTGCTCGATCAGATCGGTGATACCCGCCGTCAGATGGCAGGAAGCGTTAAACAGCGTGGCCGGTTCGTGATTGCGGTTGAGGATGATATAAAATTTTTTCTCGTTGTCGCTGTACATACTCTTCTCCTTGAATAGGCAGCCAGTTTTACCCAACCGGCGCACGGTTTCAAGGCGCGATAAGGGGCCGCGTCCGGCCCCGTGATAACGCTGCCGACTCAGACGGCGCCTTCACCCGGGCCGAGCGGCTGCGCCACCTGATGCAGCACGGTGATGTTCTGCAAAAGCGTGCCGCCGTCGATCGGCTTCATCTGGCCGTCGCGATCTTTATAGTGCGTCGGCTTGGCGCCGTGGAAGAACAGCCCGGCGTTGACCTGCACGCCCAGATAGCCTGCGCTGGCCGGCAGGCGCTGCACGTCGGTCCAGGGGTTGGAAACCGGCACGTACTGGAAGCCCTCGCCCGTCCTGGCGTACAGCGGGCGCAGCAGCGTGACAAAGGCCATCATCGGCGACAGCGCGTCTTTAAAGATCTGCACCGGCCGATCGACCGTCATCAGGAAACCCTGCGGCTGCTCCTCAACCGTGTCGAGGCTCAGGCTGCTGCTGATATCATCACCCCGGCCGCCATAGCTCCATTCAATGGCCGGCGCCCCACTCTCGTTCATCATCTCTGACATACACTGCTCCTTATAAAATGAATATCACACGCCTGCTGCGTGTCGGAACAGTAAACCGCTGAAGGGAGGCGAGCGTCCACGCCGGGCGGCACGCTGGCAAACCAAACAACGAAGGCGCGCAATCCATAAAGCTCGAAATGAATAATTTCCCCGCGTGATAGCGCAGCATTTGAACGACCTCAGCCGTTGCAAGAGCACATAGTGATGGCGTTACCGCCACTGGAGAGTGTTATGACCGCCATTAAATCGGACGCCATCGACCGCGTTCTTCCCGCCGCCACGCCCTGGTTAGCCGTCGTCAACGTGCTGTTCGCCGGCATCGCCGCGGCGCTGCACGTGGGCAAGGCCACCATCGCGCTGCCGGCGCTACAGGCCGAGTTCGGCCGTTCGCTCGAGGCGCTGAGCTGGGTGATTTCGGCCTTTCCCTTCGTCGGCGTGTTCGGCGGCATCGCCGCCGGGCTGTTGGTGCGCCGCTGGGGTGACCGGCGCCTGCTGGCGCTTGGGCTGCTGATCATCAGCGCCGCCAGCTTTACCGGCGCCACTCTGCACGACTTCGGCGGGTTGATCGTCAGCCGCTTTGTCGAAGGCCTCGGCTTCGTGATCGTGGTGGTCGCCTCGCCGGCGGTGCTGAACCGCCTCGTCGCCCCAGCGCAGCGCAGCCTGGTGTTCGGCATCTGGAGCACCTTCATGCCGGCGGGCATCGCCATTTCGCTGTTTTTCGGCCCGCACCTGGCCGACTGGCAACAGAGTTGGCAGGCCGGTGCGGCGCTGACGCTGCTGGCCGCCCTGCTGCTGCCGCTGACCACCTCCCGCCGTGCCGCCGAGGCACACGTTCCGCCGTTACAGCTGCGGCAAGCGCTGGGCGCGATGCTACGGGCGCGCCGGCCGCTGTTGCTGGCGCTGATGTTCACCACTTACAACCTGCAGTTTTTCTCGGTGATGACCTTCCTGCCGATCTTCCTGATGCAGCACATCGGCCTGTCGTTGGCGGCCGCCGGCGGCATCAGCGCGGCGGCGGTGGCGGCGAACATCATCGGTAACCTCGCCGCCGGGCTCTTGCTGTCGCGCGGTCTGCGGGCCGGTAGCCTGCTCGCGGCCACCAGCCTGATCATAGGCATCTTCGGCATCGGCATTTTCCTGCCGATGACGCCCAACGGCCTGCTGATCCCGCTGTGTTTCCTGTTCTGCGCCATCGCCGGCATGCTGCCCGCCACCATTCTGGCCGCCACGCCGGCGGCGACGCCGGAACCGACGCTGCTGCCGCTGAGCCTGGGGCTGGTGATGCAGGGGAACTATCTCGGCCAGGTGATCGGCCCGGTCGCGCTGAGCGCCATCGTGGCCGCGGCCGGTTGGGCGGCCCCGGCGTGGCTGGTGCTGGCGGCAGCGGTGTCAGGGGCACTGTTGGCGCTGGCGGCTAATCTTCCGTCAGAAAATCGATGAATTTCCGCACTTTAAGCGGAACATAACGCGCATAGGGATAAAGCAGAATGAAGGGGCGTGAGGCGCCGGCGTAATCTTTCAGCACCTCCACCAGCGCCCCGCTTCTCAGCTCTTGTTCGACGCTAAAGCGATAAACCTGCATCAACCCGGCACCATTTTTCACCAGCGTCAGCGTGGCGAGATAATCTTCCTGGCAGAGCCAACGCCCGCGGGTTTCCACTTTGCTATTTTCGCCCTGCACGTTAAAGGCCCAGGTGGTTTTCCTGCCGGTGCTGGGCAACGCATACTGAATGCAGTCGTGCTGGGCCAAATCCGCCGGCGTAAGCGGCGCAGGATGGCGCTGCAAATAGCCCGGTGACGCCACGACGATGAGTTCGGCCTCCTCCAATCGCCGCGATACCAGGCCAGAATCGTTCAGTTCGCTGCCACGAATGGCAACGTCGAATTTATCTTCGGAAAAGTCGATATTTTGATTACTGACGTGCAGATTCAGCGTGAGTTCGGGATAGCGCTGCGCAAACTCGGGCAGGCGCGGCAACAACCTAAAATGTGCGTATAGCGTCGGTACGCTGATGCTGAGCGTGCCGACCGGTTTCTGCCGCTCGCCGGAAATTTTCGCTTCGGCCTCGATCAGTTGGCTCAGCGCCCTGCGACACTCCAGGTAATAACTTTGGCCGGCATCCGTGACGCGCATCTGGCGCGTCGTGCGGATAAACAGCTTCGCCTGCAACCGCGCCTCCAGGCGCGCGACGGAACGGCTGACCGCCGCAGGCGTTATCCCGGCGGCATTGGCCGCGGCGGTGAAACTGCCGGTCTCGACGGTCAGGCAAAACAGCTCGATGCTGCCCACTTGGACATCGTCAAAATGACGTTGCATATCTATCCCTGCCAATTCATTACATAAAGTATAAATTAAAGTTCTTTCCCCCTCATTTTTCAATTCAAAGGTATGGATTACCGTTCACCTAGGCTAAATCACAGCCCTGTCGAGGAGGGGACATGAACAAGGTAAAAACGGTCATTGTAACGGGGGCATCGAGCGGATTGGGCTTTGCCATTGCGCAAGCCTATCTGGCACGCGGTTATCAGGTTGTCGCAAACGCCCGTTCGCTTGAACGGCTGCAAACGGCGGCGGACCAACTCGGCCATCAGGCCAATCTGCTGCTGGTGCCGGGAGACATTGCGCTGCCGGAAACCGCCGAACGGTTGTTCAGCATGGCGACACAAAGGTTTGGCCGGGTGGATATTCTCATCAATAACGCCGGCATATTTATCGCCAAGCCGATCGCCGACTATTCGCCGGAGGATGTCGAGGCCATGGTGGCAACCAACCTGAAAGGCTTCTTCTACCCAGCGCAGGCCGCCGCGCGGCATATGCAACAATTCGGCGGTGGCCATATCGTCGCCATCACCGCGTCGATCGCCATGCAGCCCAACAGTAAAGTGCCCGCCTTGCTGCCGGTGCTGATCAAAGGCGGCCTGAATCAGGCCGTACGCGAACTGGCGTTGGAGTTGGCGCCGCATAACGTGATGGTCAACGCCGTGGCGCCAGGCATCATCGCCACGCCGATGCACCAGAACGATGAGCAGAACCTGGCGCAGATGCGGCAACTGGCGCCAACCGGCCGCATAGGTCAACCTCAGGATATCGTCAACGCGGTGCTGTACCTGACCGATTCCCATTTTGTCACCGGCACCGCGATCGCGGTGGACGGCGGCGCAACCGCCGGGGTCTGGTGACCCCATGGAGCAATGATATGCCATACATCAACATTAAAGTGACCGATGAAGAGATCAGCGCCGAGCAAAAACGATGGCTGATCGAGGGGGCCACCGCGCTGCTGGAACAGGTGCTGAATAAACCGCGCCACACCACCTTCGTGGTGATTGACGAGGTGCCTACCGACAACTGGGGCGTCGGCGGAGAGAGCGTAACCACCCTGCGCGCCAAAGAACGGCGCGGATAACGGATGATTCATTATGTGAATGTATTGTCGTAGGGTACAGCGGCTAATTATCGTTATCGGGTCTGCATAGCTAGAGCAACCGCGCTATCGCGAAGGATAAGGCCAGTGATGATCAAGGCCCGATAATGACAAGGCGCCGGTCGCGGCAAGATAAACCAGTACGCCGGCGAAAACGATCAGCAGTGCTTTTTCTATAACGGCAAGTCGTTTGTGTTCAGTCATTTGCATACTCCTACGTGATATCGGGCGAACGGCCGCCCTCATCAACACTAGGAAAGCCTGGCGCAGGCGGCAAGCGCGGCTCACAAAATGAAACACAATCGATAAATTTTGTTAATTATTTAGCCCTCTTTCTTTTCTCGCGCCGCCGCCTGTCCACCGTGCGGTGCCCGCCTTGCCCTTAATAACCCTATGGAATACGCCACTAAAAATCCCCTACCGGTTAAGCAAAGGTGATGATAGTGTTGTTTTCATTCAGTTCATCTATGCTGAAAATTCATCTTTTGAGGGACGACTATGATGTCTAAAGGCATTTCCAAAGGATTCTTTATTCTGATCCTGTTTATCGTCACCGCCGCCTTTCTTGACGTGCTGGGGCCTTACTACTCCTCGGTGCTGTGGGCAATTATTCTGGCGGTGATTTTCCATCCGGTGAAAAAGAAGCTGAAGCAGTACGTCGGCGAACGCAACGGCGTGGTGTCGCTGCTGACGGTGGCGCTGATCTGCCTGATCGTGTTCACGCCGTTGGCGATCATCGCCTCGTCGCTGGCGATGGAATTCAACGTGATCTACACCAAGCTGCAGACCAACAACAGCCAATTGCCGACCATGCTGGCGGACTTTATGCGCCACCTGCCCGGCTGGGCGCAGCGCTTCCTGGCGGAACATAACCTCAACAGCGCCGCCGAGATCCAAAAGCAGCTTTCCGAGGTGGCGCTCAAGGGCGGGCAATACCTGGCGGGCAGCGTCTTCCTGATCGGCAAGGGCACCTTCAACTTCGTCGTCGGCTTCGGCGTGATGCTCTACCTGCTGTTCTTCCTGCTGAAAGACGGCCCCTATCTGGTGAACCTGGCGCTCGAAGCGCTGCCGCTCTCCCAGCACGTCAAGCACCACCTGTTCGTGAAGTTCGCCGCCGTCTCCCGCGCCACCGTCAAGGGCACGGTGGTGGTCGCCGTGGTGCAAGGTGCGCTCGGCGGGCTGGCGTTTTACTTTACCGGCATCGACGGCAGCCTGCTGTGGGGCGCGCTGATGGCGTTCCTGTCGATCATCCCGGCCGTGGGCTCCGCCATCATCTGGGTGCCGGCGGTGATCTACTTCTTCGCCACCGGCATGCTGTGGAAAGCCATTTTCCTGGTGGTGTTCTTCGTGGTGGTGATCGGCCTGGTGGACAACATCCTGCGCCCGCTGCTGGTGGGCAAAGACACCAAAATGCCGGACTACCTGATCCTGATTTCCACCCTGGGCGGCATGGAGATCTACGGCATCAACGGCTTCGTCATCGGCCCTTTGATCGCCGCGCTGTTCATCGCTTGCTGGAACATCCTGTCCGGCCGCGACAGCGAGGAGAACATCGAAGAGATCGACGAAGAATTCATCGAGGAAGGCAAAAATCATCCCGACGCGGCGGAGTAACACTCTCGCAGCGAATCACACCGGGGCCCAATTGGGCCCCTTTTTTGTCTGTGGTATCCTTGCCGTGCTTACAAGGAAGAACGGGTTTCGTTATGCTTATTTTTTACGCCACGCTGGCTATCGCCTTCACTCTGCTGTGCCTGATGGCCTTTCTCTATTGCGCTTATCAGCTGTCGAAGCACGGCGACGTCAAGTTTTTGGCCTCGCTTTCCGTGCTGCTCTTCGCGCTGCTGGCCTTCTATGCCGCTTATGGCTACGTCAGCACCTGGCTGCAACAGCAGGCGGTCGATGTCCGGCTGTATTAGCGCGCCGGGATAAAAAAGACCTGCTCCGGATCGCCGTCATCGAGATTGTCAATCTGGCCGCTGGCGACAAACCCGGCGTTCAACAGCAGCCGCTGCATCGGCAGGTTGGAGCGATTGGTGGAGGTGAACAGCTTCGGGTGCCGACAGTGGGATTTCAACGCGGCAATCAGCACCAGCCCGACGCCCCGGCGGCGATAGCGCTCGCCAACCATCAGCATCTCGATAAAGCCGCAGCCGAAGAAGTGATAGTGCAGCACGCCGTAGCCCATCGCCATGCCCTGTTCCTCGGCAAGATAACAGATGCCCTGCCCGCACCAGGCGCGGATCTGCGCCGCGCGCTGCGGCTCGTCTTCGGCAGCGCTGTCGAGGGCGATCAGGGCTGCGGCATCGGTTTCAGTGGCAAGACGAACAGGCATGTTTACCCCCTCATGTTTATGGGTAGCGGCGACACCGCTTCAACGAAACGGCAACCGAAGCGGGATAATTTTTACATCCCCGCCGAATTTTGTAATCCTATTATAGAGTTACTAGAACCCACGCCAAAGAAGGAAAGCATTTCCCAGTGAGAATACCGCAAATCTCCGCCGCCCTGCTGTTTACCCTGCTGCTGGCGGGCTGCCAGTTCCACAAAACCGTGTTCCCGCCGCCGTATATCGGCACCCCGCAAGAGATCAGCACCTACGAAGTGAAAGGGCTGACGTTCGTCACCACCGTCACCTTCAGCGGCCTGTTCGCCGAAGATCTGGTGCGCGAATACGCACAGAAACACCACTACCGCTATTACGTGGTAACGATGCGCAGCAACGGTTTTAAAGATCGGGCCGAGCGCGTGAGCGCGATGATGTATCGGTAGGAGCGCCGGCCCTGATTTGCAAACCTGCATCAGGGCTCTACTTCAAAACCCCATCTCGCTCGATGCCGCCGCAGGTAAGCTCTGTTCTTTTCAGACAACCCGCTAATGTTGGCGTCCAACGGGATCCTTAGCTCGCATAACAAACCGCTCATCGTCCGTGAATACAGCAAACGTCCATCATCGGCAAAACTGATCATGCCGCGATCGAACAGCTTGTCCAGATTGGGGATTAACGGCAGACCATTGTGCGGATCCACTTTTTCTTCTGAGGTCGCAATCGACCAGGCAACGATGTGAGAGGCAATGAGAATAGACGGCTCCGCAATCCCCGTGACGGCGCACCGGTTTCCCCACCGCTTAAACATTTTATCGCGATAGGGGCCATGCCCAATCCGCGCCTGAATCACCGTTGCTTGCTCACCACCGATCTCTTTGGTGATTTCGACGGTATCCGCATGGAAGTTGATAGAGAGATTTTCCGAGATAAAACTGGTGATCAACGCGGCTGCCGGTGCGGGGATCTCGCACATATAGTTTTCGGTGCATCCGCCTGTCTTATTAAAAACGCGCGGAAGGCAAGTCGGGTTGTGCATGCGCATGAACGCCTGATTAAAAAGGGAAACATCAATAGGTAGTTCAAGACGCGTCAGTTCCAAATCGACTTGGGTACCCGCAATATGCCGCGGTCCCGCGACCCGATGCTCAGGCCGCGGTGCAGAGTAAGCATCGCGTACCGCTGTCGCCACGCCGATAATCTTCCTACCCTTGTGGCAAAAAATCAGGTCACCCTCTTTGACTTTTTTGACCGTTTCCCACCCGGCAGGCTTAAACATGTGCCCAGTCTTATTTATTCCATATTGCGGCGCCCACAGAAATTCGCCCTTCAAAACTTCCGCGACGCTGCCACCGATGTTGACCCAGAAAAAACGCATTGCCACTCTTTTATAATCAGGGGTTTTAACGTTTATCGTCACCATTCATCAATGGCTTTAGTGATTTTCACCCATTAACGCAGAGTGACGGCAATAAAAAATCCCGGCCTTGACCGGGATAGCGTTGCACAGAAACAGCGTTGCTTATTCACTGAGGGCGAAATTCCAACGTGATAATTTGGAACGCATTATGAACCTCTGGCGTTGGCGGCTTAGGCAGACGCGCATCGGCAACCGCCTTCATGGCGGCACGGCAAAGATCCGGATCGCCACCTTCAGTTCGAACACCGACTGGCATGCCGTCCGGCGCCAGCGTGATACGCAATGTACAGCGTTGGCCTGAGTAAGTGGCGGCGTCTTTTAAATGGCGTTGAATCTCAGCTTGCACCTGAGTCATGTAATGTAATTTCTCTTTTCCCGGCGCCGGCGTCTTTGGGTCGCCAAGGTTGGCGAAAAGATCATCGACCTCTTTATTCGCCGTATCGTTTTGGCTGGGGGCAGTACTCTTGGCACACCCCGTTAACGTCAGCGCGGTCATCGCCGCCAATAGTATCGCGATGCCGGTTTTGTAGCCTGAATGCGTTATTTTCATATCCCTGTCCTTATGGATGATTATCAGATGAATCAACGTTGTATTCAAAAAGATCCCCGGTGAATACTTATACAGAATTAACATCCAACCACCAGAGACATTGTTAGTATCAAGCATCGGCATGCGGAGTTTCTTGGTCCGATGATGGCATGATGCCATAGCGCCCTCGCCGGGCAGTACGTCTGCGAGCCCTGACCTATCGATAACTTTGTTATCCGAACGATCAATCACCCCATCAATAAATTAAGAAATTCTTAATTTTTTATCGCATTAAAAGCGTTTCAACGCTAACAATCTGGAGATCCTGCCTATACTTACTTTCCTGCTATTAAATTCATTTAAGTAACCAGGATGGTAAGTATGAAAAGTAAACGACTCTTTGCCGCGCTTCTTACTGCGACTACGGTGATGTTCATAGCGGGCTGCGCTTCCAATCAGGCGATCAAAACAACGGATGGCAAGACCATTGTCACCGACGGCAAGCCTCAGGTCGATAAAGATACCGGGTTAGTCTCCTATCGAAATGCAGAAACGGGCAAAACGGAACAGATCAATCGAGACCAGATTGCAAACATGAGTGAGTTGGATAACTAAAAGGAGCTACAAATGAAAAAAACGCTTGTTCTTCCCGCGATCGCCCTGGTTGCCATCGCCGCACTGTCAGGCTGCACACGCACCAGCTACGCCATCCATACCCACGACGGTCGAACGCTCATCAGTGACGGTAAGCCGAAAGAAACCGCTGCCGGGTTGATCGGTTATACCGACGCCAATGGCGTTAAACAGCAAATCAACAAGACGGAAGTCAAAGAGGTTTCAGAGATCCCGCATTAAGATTTCGATAACCTTAGCCAGCTAAAACCAAGGGAGCCAATGGCTCCCTTTCTACTCAAAAAACCGGCGTGCTTGCGTGAATTTAACGATAACGTCGATAACCACCTGACATTTAGCGCCAACGTTCTCAGGTTTGCCATAGGGATCTCCCCTTTCCCTGCATCAAGCAGCTATAATCCAAAAAGTGGAGTTTTTTGATAACGATAAGGAGGGAGTATGTATAAAACTATCTTGGTTCCCGTGGATATTACCGAGCCGGAATTAACACAGCAGGTCATCCCGCATGTCAACGCGCTCGCCAGGCTCGAAGACTCCCACGTCCATTTCCTGGCGGTGATCCCGTCGCGCGCCACCTACGCCGCTTTCGGCTTTGCCGCCACGGCTGCAATAGAAACCAAAGACGAAACCATTGCGCTAGCGACCGAGGGGCTGGCAAAAGCGGCAAAACAATTCAGCGTGCCTGAAGATAGAGTGACCACGCACGTTGCCGTCGGCGATCCTAAAGATCAGATCCTGGAACTCGCTGATGCGCTTAACGCGGAGATTATCGTGATGGGTTCCAACCGCCCTTCTGCGATCACTTACCTCCTCGGCTCCAATGCCACCGCCGTCGTCCGCCACGCCAATTGCCCGGTGCTGGTCGTACGTGAATCGGCTAACGCCGCTCGCTGAGCCTGTCCGATACCTCACTCATATTTGAACAATAAAAAAACGGGAGCCCTAAGGCTCCCGCTCTCATTCAAGCGCTGAACACACTTACATGTGTTTAACGATAGCGTCGCCAAACTCTGAACATTTCAGCAGCTTAGCGCCTTCCATCAGGCGTTCGAAGTCATAGGTCACGGTCTTGGCGGCGATGGCGCCTTCCATACCTTTAACGATCAGGTCAGCCGCTTCGAACCAGCCCATGTGGCGCAGCATCATCTCTGCAGACAGGATGATGGAGCCTGGGTTCACTTTGTCCTGGCCGGCGTACTTCGGCGCGGTGCCGTGAGTCGCTTCGAACAGCGCGCAGTCGGAGCCGATGTTGGCGCCCGGCGCGATGCCGATGCCGCCGACCTGGGCCGCCAAGGCGTCGGAGATGTAGTCGCCGTTCAGGTTCATACAGGCGATCACGTCGTATTCCGCCGGGCGCAGCAGGATCTGCTGCAGGAAGGCGTCGGCGATCACGTCTTTAACCACGATCTCTTTGCCGGTGTTCGGGTTCTTGATCTTCAGCCATGGGCCGCCGTCGATCAGCTCGCCGCCGAACTCTTCGCGCGCCAGCTCATAGCCCCAATCCTTGAAGGCACCTTCGGTGAACTTCATGATGTTGCCTTTGTGAACCAGGGTCACGGAGTCGCGGTCGTTGGTGATGGCGTATTCGATCGCCGCACGCACCAGACGCTTGGTCCCTTCTTCGGAGCATGGCTTCACGCCGATACCGCACTGCTCTGGGAAGCGGATTTTCTTCACGCCCATTTCGTCGCGCAGGAATTTGATCACTTTGTCCGCTTCGGCAGAGCCGGCTTTCCACTCGATGCCGGCGTAGATGTCTTCGGCGTTTTCGCGGAAGATCACCATGTCGGTCAGCTCAGGCTGTTTCACCGGGCTTGGGGTGCCCTGGTAGTAACGCACCGGGCGCAGGCACACGTACAGGTCCAGCTGCTGGCGCAGGGCCACGTTCAGAGAACGAATGCCACCGCCGACCGGGGTGGTCAGGGGGCCTTTGATGGCGACGCGGTAGTCGCGGATCAGGTCCAGAGTTTCGTCCGGCAGCCACACGTCTTTACCGTAAACGTGGGTAGATTTTTCGCCGGTGTAGATTTCCATCCAGGAGATTTTACGTTCGCCGTGGTAAGCCTTTTTAACAGCCGCATCAACCACGTGGATCATGGCAGGAGTCACGTCAACGCCGATGCCGTCGCCTTCGATGAACGGGATGATCGGGTTATGAGGAACAACCAGTTTACCCTGGGCGTCAACCGTGATTTTTTTACCTTCTGCCGGAACAACTACTTTGCTTTCCATCAACCTCTCCTTCAAGCGCAATTTTGTTAATGCTTTGTAAGATGCGTGTAGATACTACTTGAATATTCGGTCCGCGCCAATCCGAAACGGATTCGGTTATAATGCGCTTATCATCCGTAATCTCAACTGTTATGAAAAAATTCTCTGTTAGAAATCACAACGTTAAACGATTCAGCAAGCCGAATGCCGCCAAACCCGCCGCGCCGAAAGGGCCGCGCCGAATTGTGTTATTCAACAAGCCCTTCGACGTGTTGCCGCAGTTCACCGACGAAGCCGGCCGCGCCACGCTGAAAGAGTACATCCCCTTCCCCGACGTTTACGCCGCCGGGCGCCTGGATCGCGACAGCGAAGGGCTGCTGGTGCTGACCAACGACGGCCAGCTGCAGGCGCAGCTCACCCAGCCGGGGAAGCGCACCGGCAAAATCTATTATGTGCAGGTCGAGGGCGCGCCGCAGGAGAGCGATCTGGCGCCATTGCGCAGCGGCGTCACGCTGAAAGACGGCCCCACGCTGCCCGCCGGGGTGGAGCTGGTGGCCGAGCCGCAGTGGCTGTGGCCGCGCAACCCACCGATCCGCGAACGTAAATCCATCCCCACCAGCTGGCTGAAAATCACCCTGTATGAAGGGCGAAACCGCCAGGTGCGTCGCATGACGGCGCATATCGGGTTCCCTACCCTGCGCCTGATTCGCTACAGTATGGGTAATCTTTCGCTGGGTTCACTGCAGCCTGGTGAATGGAAAAGCATCGATTCCCTGTAGACCGATAACTGATGGAGGCGCCATGAAATACACGCCGATCGCGCTGCTGCTCGCCGCTCTGGCGGCCCCGTTCGCCGCCCAGGCCGCCAGCTTCGACTGCGCCAAGGCGGCAAACCGCGATGAGCAAGCCATCTGCGCCAACCGCACGCTGAACGATCTGGACGTGCAAATGGCCACCAAATACCAATTCCTGCGCGGCCTGTTCGCCATGGGCGCGCGGACAGCCAGCAGGCCTGGCTGGCAAAACGCCAGCGGTGCGGCGGCGATACCGCCTGCCTGCTGCAAAGCTACCGCACCCGCATCGCCGAGCTGGACGACATCTATCGGCGTATCGACAAACCGCTGTAAGGAAAGGAGAGCGCATGTTCAAACCGCACGTCACCGTGGCCTGCGTAGTGCACGCCGCCGGCAAATTTTTGATGGTCGAAGAGACCATCAACGGCAAAGCGCTGTGGAATCAGCCGGCCGGCCACCTGGAGGCCGACGAGACGCTGGTGCAGGCTGCCGAGCGCGAGCTGTGGGAGGAGACCGGCATCCGCGCCACGCCGCAGGCGTTCCTGCGCTTGCACCAGTGGATCGCGCCGGATCGCACGCCGTTCCTGCGTTTTTGCTTCGTTATCGAGCTGGAACAGCCGCTGCCGACCGAGCCGCACGACAGCGACATCGATCGCTGCCTGTGGCTGAGCGCCGACGAGATTCTGCAGGCGCCCAACCTGCGTTCCGCGCTGGTGGCGGAGAGCATTCGCAGCTACCAGCAGCCGGAGCGCTACCCGCTGTCGCTGGTCGGCAGCTTCGCCTGGCCGTTTTAAGGGCGCCGGGCAGCACAAGATGAACAGTGCGCCGGCGCGGCCAACGTGGTAAAATCCTGCGCTTGTTTTTATCAGCACGGTTCGTGTTCAAGTTCGTGAGATCCCCATGTCAGACAACAGCCAGAAAAAAGTAATCGTCGGTATGTCCGGCGGCGTCGACTCTTCCGTTACCGCCTATCTGTTACAGCAACAGGGCTATCAGGTCGCTGGGCTGTTCATGAAGAACTGGGAAGAAGACGACGACGAAGAGTACTGCTCAGCCGCGACCGATCTGGCCGACGCGCAAGCGGTCTGCGACAAGCTGGGCATCGAACTGCACACGGTGAACTTTGCGGCGGAATACTGGGACAACGTGTTTGAGCTGTTCCTGGAAGAGTACAAGGCCGGCCGCACGCCGAACCCGGACATCCTGTGCAATAAAGAGATCAAATTCAAAGCCTTCCTGGAGTTCGCCGCCGAAGATCTGGGGGCCGATTTTATCGCCACCGGCCACTACGTGCGCCGCCAGGATGTGAACGGCAAGAGCCGCCTGCTGCGCGGCGTCGACGGCAACAAAGATCAGAGCTACTTCCTCTACACCCTGAGCCACAAGCAGGTGGCGCAAAGCCTGTTCCCGGTCGGGGAGCTGGAGAAGCCGGAGGTGCGCCGCATCGCCGAGCAGCTGGAGCTGGTCACCGCCAAGAAGAAAGATTCTACCGGCATCTGCTTTATCGGCGAGCGCAAGTTCCGCGACTTCCTCGGCCGCTACCTGCCGGCCCAGCCGGGCCCGATCGTCAGCGTTGACGGCCAGACCGTCGGCGAACACCAGGGCCTGATGTATCACACCCTGGGCCAGCGCAAAGGGCTGGGCATCGGCGGCATGAAAGACAGCAGCGAAGATCCGTGGTACGTGGTCGATAAAGACGTGGCCAACAACGTGCTGGTCGTCGCGCAGGGGCACGATCACCCGCGCCTGATGTCTGTCGGCCTTATCGCGCAGCAGCTGCACTGGGTGGATCGCCTGCCGCTGAGCGGCCCGTTCCGCTGCACGGTGAAGACCCGCTATCGCCAGCAGGATATCCCTTGCACCGTGACCCCGCTCGACGATGAACGCATCGAAGTGCGTTTCGACGAGCCGGTCTCCGCCGTCACCCCCGGCCAGTCGGCGGTGTTCTACCAGGGCGAAATCTGCCTCGGCGGCGGCATCATCGAACAGCGCCTGGCGTAACTGCCAGGCAAAAGAAAAACGCTGCGTTTACCGCAGCGTTTTTTTTATTCAGAACTCCACCTGCGCCCCCAGCTCGATCACCCGGTTCGGCGGGATTTCGAACAGGTCCGGCGCCCGTAGCGCGTTGCGCTGCAACAGCTGGAACACCTTGCCGCGAATGCGCAAATACCAGGGCCGCTTGCCCAGCACCAGCGTATCGCGCGACATGAAGAACGAGGTCTCGTTCATGGTGAAGCTCATCCCTTCCAGCCCACAACGGTACAGAATGTCCGTCACGTTGGGCGTTTCGCGCCAGCCGTAGCTCGCCACCACCCGCCAAAAGCTCGCCGACAGCTGTTCGATCGCCACCCGCTGCACGTTGTGCACGTACGGCATGTCGGTGGTGACGATGGTCAGCAGCACCACGCGCTCATGCAGCACCTTGTTGTGCTTCAGGTTGTGCAACAGCACCAGCGGCACCGCGTGCGGCGTGCGCTCCATAAACACGGCGGTGCCCGGCACCCGCTTCGGTGGCGCCTTCTCCAGCGACTCGATCAGCGCGGTCAGCCCCTCCTGATTGTCGCGCAGCCGGCGGATCAGGCGCGAACGCTCGGTCTTCCAGGTCAGCATGATCAGCAGAATGGTCAGCCCGAGCGCCACCGGCAGCCAGCCGCCGGTCGCTAGTTTGATCAGGTTGGCGCCGAACAGCGGCACGTCGATGCACAGCATGATAACCAGCATCAGCCCGCCCAGATAGCGCGGCCAGCCCCAGTTTTTCACCGCCACGATGCTCAGCAAAATCGACGACAGCAGCATGGTGCCGGTCACCACGATGCCGTAAGCCGAGGCCAGGTTGCTGGAGTGTTTGAAGCTGATGATCACGATCAGCACCGCAGCGAACAGCAGCCAGTTCACCACCGGAATGTAAATCTGCCCAGACTCCTGATCGGAGGTATAAATGATGCGCATCGGCGGCAGGTAGCCCAGCCGCACCGCCTGGCGCGTCAGCGAGAACACGCCGGAGATCACCGCCTGCGAGGCGATGACCGTCGCCAGCGTGGCGATCACCAGCAGCGGGATCAGCGCCCAGGTCGGCGCCAGCAGGAAGAACGGGTTGTTGATCGCCGCCGGGTTGGCCAGCAGCAGCGCCCCCTGGCCGAAGTAGTTCAGCACCAGCGACGGCGCTACCAGGGTAAACCACGCCAGGCGGATCGGTTTTTTACCGAAGTGGCCCATATCGGCGTACAGCGCTTCGGCGCCGGTCACCGACAGCACCACCATGCCCAGCGCAAAGAACGATACTGCCTTGTACTCGAGGAAAAAATTCACCGCCCAGTAAGGGTTCAACGCCCGCAGCACGCCGGGGTGATGCAAAATGCCGCCGATGCCCAGCAGCGCCAGCGTCAGGAACCAGATCACCATCGCCGGCGCGAACAGCTTGCCGACGCTGCCGGTGCCGTGTTTTTGGATCGCAAACAGCGCGGTCAGCACCAGCAGCGAGAGCGGCACGATAAAGCGGTCCAGCTCGGGGGCGATAATCTGCAGCCCCTCGATGGCCGAGAGCACCGAAATGGCCGGGGTGATCACCCCGTCGCCATAAAAGAAGCTGCCGCCCACCAGCCCGATCAGCACCGCCGCCGGCACCCAGCGCGCATCCAGGTTGCGGATCGCCAGCGACATCAGCGTCAGGATCCCCCCCTCGCCGTCGTTGTCGGCGCGCATCACGAAACAAATGTATTTAATTGACACCACCAGCGTCAGCAGCCAGAAGATCAGCGACAGAAAGCCGTAGATCGAGGCCGGCGTCATGGTGATACCCTCCTCTGCCGTCAGGCATTCGCGCAGGGTGTACAGCGGGCTGGTGCCGATATCGCCGTACACCACGCCGATGGCCGCCAGCGTCACCGCCGGCAGCGGCTGCTTGTTTTTTACATGCATATAAAGGTCTTTATTTGAGGGCTCACGTTGGCAGTATAGATGCAGCCGCCGCACTTTATTTGCCGCCGCAACAATATGTTCGCGCCGCCACGCCGGCGATTTTCGCCGCCTATTTGCACAGTTCTGCGCCGCACGGCGCCTCCGCCTCGTTACGGGCGTATTAGACGCTGGGTTTACCCTCGATTTTGTGGCATGATCCGCGGCATTCGTTGTCATCGTTGTTACAGCCACGCCCGATCGTTCCCGTTCGCGGCCGCCGCCGTTACCCTGGCGATACACACAACCTTATGCAGTAAGCCATGTACCGTTCACCGCGTTTACAGGAGTCATCGTGGCGAAGAATTATTATGACATCACGCTGGCCATGGCAGGTATCAGCCAGGCGGCGCGTTTGGTTCAGCAGTTGGCCCATGAAGGGCAATGCAACCGCGAAGCCTTTCAAACCTCGCTGAAAAGCCTGCTGCAGATGGACCCGCCCTCCACGCTGGCGGTGTTCGGCGGTGAAGAACGCAATTTGCTGGTCGGCCTCGAAACCCTGATGGGCGTGCTTAACGCCAACAACAAAGGGCCAGGTGCGGAACTGACCCGCTACACCATCAGCCTGATGGTGCTGGAGCGCAAGCTCAACGCCAACAAACAGGCGATGAACACGCTCGGCGAACGCCTCGGCCAGCTCGAGCGCCAGCTGGCGCACTTCGATCTTGAGTCGGACACCATCATCAGCGCGCTGGCCGGCATTTACGTCGACGTGGTCAGCCCGCTCGGGCCGCGCATCCAGGTGACCGGCTCGCCGGCAATCTTGCAGAACCCGCAGGTGCAGGCCAAGGTTCGCGCCACGCTGCTGGCCGGCATTCGCGCCGCCGTGCTGTGGCAACAGGTCGGCGGCAGCCGCCTGCAGTTAATGTTTTCCCGTAATCGTCTGTTCAAACAGGCGCAAAATATCGTTGCTCATTGTTAATCGATCCCAGGAGTTGCTACCGATGGAATTATCCTCACTGACCGCCGTTTCCCCCGTTGATGGACGCTACGGTGATAAAGTCAGCGCACTGCGCCCCATTTTCAGCGAATACGGTCTGCTGAAATTCCGCGTACAGGTTGAAGTACGTTGGCTGCAAAAACTGGCGACCTGCGCAGAAATCAAGGAAGTTCCCGCTTTTGACGCCGACGCAAACGCTTTCCTCGACAAAATCGTCGCGGAATTCAATGAAGAAGACGCTCAGCGCATCAAAACCATCGAGCGCACCACCAACCACGACGTGAAAGCGGTCGAGTATTTCCTGAAGGAAAAAGTGGCGGCGGTGCCTGCGCTGCACGCGGTGTCCGAGTTCATCCACTTCGCCTGCACCTCTGAAGACATCAACAACCTGTCGCACGCGCTGATGCTGCAAAGCGCCCGTCAGGACGTGGTGCTGCCTTACTGGCGCAAGATCATCGACGCGCTGAAAGGGCTGGCGCTGGAATACCGCGATATCCCGCTGCTGTCGCGCACCCACGGCCAGCCGGCGACCCCGTCGACCGTCGGCAAAGAGTTCGCCAACGTGGCTTACCGCATGGAGCGCCAGTACCGTCAGCTGGAGCGCGTGGAGATCATGGGTAAAATCAACGGCGCGGTCGGCAACTACAATGCCCACATCGTCGCTTACCCGGAAGTGGACTGGCACCAGTTCAGCGAGGCGTTCGTGACCTCGCTCGGCATCACCTGGAACCCGTACACCACCCAGATCGAGCCGCATGACTACATCGCCGAGCTGTTCGACTGCGTAGCGCGTTTCAACACCATCCTGCTCGACTTCGACCGCGACATCTGGGGCTACATCGCCCTGAACCACTTCAAGCAGAAGACCATCGCCGGCGAAATCGGCTCTTCCACCATGCCGCACAAGGTCAACCCGATCGACTTCGAAAATTCCGAAGGCAACCTGGGCCTGGCCAACGCCGTGCTGGGCCACCTGGCGGGTAAACTGCCGGTTTCCCGCTGGCAGCGCGACCTGACCGATTCCACCGTGCTGCGTAACCTGGGCGTGGGCCTGGGCTACGCGCTGATCGCCTATCAGGCCACCCTGAAAGGCATCAGCAAGCTGGAAGTGAACCAGGCGCACCTGCTGGACGAACTGGATCACAACTGGGAAGTGCTGGCCGAGCCGATCCAGACCGTGATGCGCCGCTACGGCATCGAGAAGCCATACGAGAAGCTGAAAGAACTGACCCGCGGCAAACGCGTGGATGCCGCCGGCATGCAGGCGTTCATCGATAGCCTGGCGCTGCCGGAAGAAGAGAAAACCCGTCTGAAGGCGATGACCCCGGCCAACTACATCGGTCGCGCCACCACCATGGTCGACGAGCTGAAGTAAGCGCTTTAGCCTGACAACGACAAGGCGGCCCTCGGGCCGCCTTTTTCTTTGCTATTCGCCGCGCAACACCTTCAGCCTGGCTATCTGCCGCCCCTGCGCATCGAAGTTGTCCGCGTTCAGCCAGCGTGCCAGCGCCTGCCGCACCGCCGGCCAACGGTCAGCGGTGATGGCGAACCAGTCGGTATCCCGGCTGCGCCCCTTGACGATCACCGCGAAGCGGAAGTTACCCTCGTAGCGAAAACCGAAGCGCAGCGCGGCCTGGCGCGACGGCGCGTTATGGCTGTCGCACTTCCACTCGCAGCGGCGGTAGCCCAGCGTGTCGAAGGCGTAGCGCAGCAGCAGCGCGATGGCTTCGGTGGCGCTGGAGCGCTGTTTCATCAACGGCGACCAGCTGACGTGGCCGATCTCCAGCACGCCGTTGGCCTCGTCGATGCGCATCAGTGCCACCGTGCCCACCGGCGCATCGCTGGCGGCGTCGAACACCGTTAGATTAACCAGCATCGGGTTGGCCTGCAGCGTCTCCAGGTGTTGCAGCATCGCCGCCGGCGTATCGGGCCGTTCGATAGACAGATAGGTCCAGTCGCGGCCGTCCGGCGCCAGTTGAAACGCCTCGAACAGCGCGGCGTAATCCCGCTGCGGCTCGAGCGGCGCCAGCGAGCAGAAACGCCCGCCGAGCGTCGCGCCCCCCGGGCGGCGAGCCGGCTGCCAATCCGGCATCGGTTCCCCGACCGGCTGACCATAACGATTCATTGCCATAAACGCCCTCCTGCGATTAACGGGAATAAACGATAAACGAGCTTCTTCTGCCGATTTTGTCGTACAGCGAGCGCGCCGGCGCGTTGTACTCCTGGGTCATCCAGTAGACCCGATCGCTGCCGCGCGTCTCTGCCAATCGGTATGCCTGTTCGAACAGCTTTTCCGACACCTTGTGGCCGCGCGCCTGCGGCGACACATAGAGATCTTCGATATAACAATAGCCGACCGCGCTCCAGGTGGACGGGTGGAACACCAGGTTCATCAGCCCCAGCAGCCGGCCCTCGGCATCCTCCGCCACCAGCCCGTACACCTGTTCATCCTGCCCCAGGCGTTCGAAGGTGCGATCGGTCACCTGCGGCGCCACGTCGGCGCGGTAAAAATCGAGATAGCCCTGCCACAGCGCCAGCCATTGCGCTTTGTCGTCGCCATTGATTCTGCGGATAGTCACTTCAGGGTTGGATAGGTTCATAGCGCCTCACGGAGTAAGATATTATTTCCATTAGGGAAATAATCGGATAGCGGCAGAATACACCGCGCGGCGGCGGTGCAATACGGACCAATCAAAAACGCAGAGCAGACCAATTTTAACCGTCGCTTGCCACCGGCAGCACGCTGAACACCTGCGCCAGCGTCGTGATAAAGCGCACGATCTCATCCGGCGTATAGGCCGAGAAGCCGAGCACCAACGCCCCGCGCTGCGGCGTGCCGGTGTAGAAGTCCGCCAGGCCGTACAGCCGAATCCCCCGCTCGGCGGCCGCCGCCACCAGCCGCCGCTCCGTCGCCGCATCCGCCAACGGGCAAACCAGCTGCAGCCCGCCCTGCGGCAGCGCCGGGCGCGTCCAGGCCGCCAGGTGACGATGCACCGCGTCGTACAGCGCGTCCAGCCGCGCCTTGTACAGCGTGCGCATATTACGCAGATGCTCGGCGTAGCCGCCCTCGTGCAGGAAGTGGAACAGCGTCATCTGCGCCAGCGCCGACGTGTAGCCGTCCTGAAACTGCCTGGCGGCGACCAATGGCCGCACCAACTGCGGCGGCGCGATCATGAAACCGATGCGCAGCCCCGGAAACAGCGTCTTGCTGAAGGTGCCGAGGTACAGCGTGCGCCCGCCGCCGTCCAACCCCTGCAGCGCCGCCTTGGTTTGCCGGTCGTAGTTGAACTCGGCGTCGTAATCGTCCTCGATGATCCAGGCTCGCTGGCGCTTCGCCCACTGCAACAGCGCCAGCCGCCGATCGAGGCTCAGCGAATACCCCAGCGGATAGTGATGGGACGGCGTGATATAAACGCCCCGTCCGCCGCCCGAGGCCTGCATTAGCTGCCCGACATCCAGCCCCTGCCCGTCGATGCCGATCGGCCGCGCCTGCAGCCCCGCCGACTGCACCAGCTTTTTCGCCCCCTGGTAACCCGGCTCTTCGACGAACACCGCATCGCCGGGATCGAACAGCACCTGGGTACATAGCGCCAGCGCCTGCTGAGAGCTGGTCACCACGATCACCTGCTCCGCCGTCGCCTTGACGCCCCGCTCCCGCTGCAAGTAATGCGCGATCTCCGCACGCAGCTCCGGCAGCCCTTGCGGATCGGCATACCCCAACAGCCGCTCGCCGTGCTGCCGCAGCGCCTGTTTCTCCCGCTGCAGCCACTGGTCGATGGGAAACGCCCGCAGATCCGCCAGCGAAGGCGTCAGCGAAGCCTGGCGGCTGGTGTGCGGCATATGGCTGACCGCCAGCAGCGCCCGGCCGCGGTCGCTCAGCTCGCGCTCCGCCAGCCGCGCCTCTTGCCCCGTCGCCGTCGCCAGCAGTTCGCGGCCGAGCAACGTGTCGCAGCGATAGCGCACAAAGCTGCCGCGCCCCACCGTTCGGCTGATGAACCCTTCCGCCTCCAGCCGAGCGTAGGTCTGTTCCACCGTGTCGCGCGCCACCGCCAGCCGGGCCGCCAACGCACGGCTTGGCGGCAGCTTCGTCCGCCAGGGCAGTTCTCCGGCGGCAATCAGCTGCAACAGGGCCTGATGCAGCGCCGAACGCCGGGTCAGGCCTTGCCGGCGCTGCTGCGCGAAGGCGGACAGGATCGCCGCGTCGTCCGCGTGTCGTGGGGTGTCGCTCATGGGGGATATTTCTCCTGGCTCTGGGGGCCGACGCACTACTCTACCTCATTTCGCTCCGGCGGCGGCAGTTGCGCTGCCCGGCGAAATCCCCTTAAATAAGCCATCGCATTGCGGCTACAGGACTTCCGTCGGCTATGAGCAAGGAGACCAACCAGCGTCTGCTGGACAAACTGCAGCAGGATCTGGCCAGCGCGGGCGCGATGCCGCTGTATTTGCGCTTCAACGCCTCGGTACGCCAGGCCATCGAGCAAGGGTTGCTGAATTCGGGGGATTTTCTGCCCAGCGAACGCCTGTTCACCGAACGGCTCGGCATCTCGCGCATCACGGTGCGCAAAGCGCTGGCCTGCCTCGAGCAGGACGGCATCATCGGCCGCTCGCGCGGTTACGGCACCTTTATTCAACCGCAACGGCCGGAGCCGAAGCTGTTCTATTCATTGGCGGACGTCAAAGGATTCTCGCGCGAGGTGATACAGCAAGGGCGCCGGCCGGACACGCAATGGATCAGCCGCGAACGGATGCCCGCCGGCGCTGAACTGGCTGAAAAGCTCCAGCTGGCGGCCGGTACGCCGATCTACAAACTCAAACGCATTCACTTGATCGATCGGCGGCCAATGTCGGTGGCGGTGTCCTACGTGGTGGTGACGGCAATTGCCAACGTCGACGAGATCGGCATTTCGCTGTACGACTACTTCCGGCGCAATAAGGTCGAGATGGGATCGCTGCGCAGCCAGGTCAGCGCGGCGATGGCCGACGACGATATTCGTCAGGCGCTGCGGCTCTCGGAGCCGATGCCGCTGTTGATCGTGCGCCAGACGCTGTTCGACCACCATAAAAAGCCGATCGAATACAGCGAAAGCTTCTGCCGCAGCGACATGTACGAATTTACCAGCGAAAGCTGATCCGTTGCGTCACGCGGTCGCTTACGCCTCGCCCTGTCGGCGGCGGCGAAAACGCGCGAACGCCTGAACGTAAGCCTCGATATCCAGCGAATTCACCCGTTTTAACTCCGCCAGCAATCCGGGTTCGATCGCTTCTGCGCCGTGCAGCGCGCCGCAAATCGCGGTGGCCATCGCGCCGATGGTGTCGGTGTCGCCGCCCAGATTGGCGCACAGCACGGCGCACCGGGTAGGATCGGTTTGCGCCAGCTGCACCATCGCCAGCGCCGCAGGCACCGACTCGATGGTGCTCACCCCAGCGCCGATCAGCTGATACACCCGTTCGGAGGCCTGCTCAGTGTCAGCGGCTTCATCCACCACCTGAAACGCCAGTTCGATGCGCGCCGCCAGCGAAGGGCTGAACGTCGTCTCCTGCCGGCGCTGGGCATACTCCGCCACCTCCGGCAACGCCAGGCGAATCGAGGCCCAGTCCGCCCCCTCCACCGCCCGCGCGACGGCCCAGGCGATCGTCACGGCACCGGCGACGGCGATGTCGGATTTGTGCGTCGGGCTGGAAGCCAGCCACACCTGCTGGCAAAAATCCTCCAGCGGCGCGGAAGGCAGCACGCAGCCCAAAGGCGAAATGCGCATCGCCGCACCGTTGGTGATACCGTTGTTTTCCAACTCGGCGATCGGCGTGCCCGCTTTCTGCTCGCTCAGCGCCAGTTTGGAACTGGGGCCGAGAATGTTCTTGTTGAAGGCGTCAAAACCGTCCACCCAGCGGATCACGTTGCGGGCAATCAGTTCCGGCACCACCTCGCCTTCCGCCTCCAACAGCGCATCGGCCAACGCCAATGCCATCGCGGTATCGTCGGTATATTGCCCGGCCTTGAAGTAGCAGGCGGCGGTGTTCTCCTTCGGCCCATCGAGAAAGCCGTCTATCCAGCCGAAGTGGCGCTTAACCCGCTCGCGCGGCCACAGCTCGGAAGGCATGCCGAGCGCGTCGCCCAGCATCTGTCCGTAAAGTGCGCCCGCTATGCGTTCTGCCTGGGTTAACTGCTTCATCCGTCGCTCCTGAAAAGTGTGCCGATACATCCATAATACCTTATTAGTACCTTTAAAGCTTTTCAAGCGGTCCGGTTCACCCTTCCGCCTGCCGGCAATGCCCACCGCGTTTAAGGTGCGTTTAACGTTGCCCCGCCGCTGTTTATCCGACGTTTATCAGAGCTTGCCGATAATGTCGGCGAACAAATTGATAACGCTTATTTTAATACATTGCTTCGGCTCTCTTGCGGGCCGAGCGGGTTATACCTACCATAACCTCAGCATTTTTTGCCAAAATGGTTCAGGTGGCCGCGTTATCCCCTGACACGCCGCAGAGCGTGTTCCCTTTTATCGCGTGGGTGACAGGACGTTCACCCGCACAGTCACAGGAGTTCGCCATGCGAGTACTGGTTGTTGAAGATAATGGTTTGCTGCGCCACCACCTTTCCGTTCAGATGCGCGAGATGGGCCATCAGGTCGACGCGGCCGAAGACGCCAAGGAAGCCGATTACTTCCTGCAGGAACACGCGCCGGATATCGCCATCGTCGATCTCGGCCTGCCGGGCGAAGACGGCCTGAGCCTGATCCGCCGCTGGCGCGCACACCAGACCAAGCTGCCGATCCTGGTGCTGACCGCCCGTGAAAGCTGGCAGGACAAAGTGGCGGTGCTGGAAGCCGGCGCCGACGACTATGTCACCAAGCCGTTCCACCTGGAAGAAGTGATCGCCCGCATGCAGGCGCTGATGCGCCGCAACAGCGGCCTGGCTTCGCAGGTGATCGTGCTGCCGCCGTTCCAGATCGATCTGTCGCGCCGCGAACTGAGCGTTAACGATCAGCAAATCAAGCTGACCGCTTTTGAATACACCATCATCGAGACCCTGATCCGCAACGCCGGCAAGGTGGTGAGCAAGGATTCGTTGATGCTGCAACTCTACCCGGACGCCGAACTGCGCGAAAGCCACACCATCGACGTGCTGATGGGCCGCTTGCGTAAAAAGGTGCAGGCGGAATACCCGCATGAAGTGATCACCACGGTACGTGGCCAGGGCTATCGTTTTGACGCGAAGTGAACATGATGTTCAACAAGAATAAAAAACCGTTTTCGCTGCGCGCCCGCTTCCTGATGGCGACCGCCGGGGTGATCCTGGCGCTGTCGCTCTCTTACGGTTTGGTGGCGGTCGTCGGCTACATCGTCAGCTTCGACAAGACCGCCTTCCGCCTGCTGCGCGGCGAGAGCAACCTGTTCTTCAGCCTGGCGCAGTGGAAAGACAACAAGCTCACCATCGCCATTCCCCCCGATATCGATCTCAACTTCCCGACGCTGGTGTTTATCTACGACGATAAAGGCAACCTGCTGTGGAGCCAGCGCAAAGTGCCGGAGCTGGAGAAACTGATCAACAAGGAGTGGCTGGAGGAGTCCGGCTTCTACGAAATCGACACCGACACCCGCATCAGTAGCGAAGTGCTGGGGGACAACCCCAAAGCGCAAAACCAGCTGAAAGATTACGACGATACCGATCAGAACGCGCTGACCCACTCGGTGGCGGTTAACACCTATGCCGCCACGCCTCGGCTGCCGGCGCTGACCATCGTGGTGGTCGACAGCATTCCGCAGGAGCTGCAGCGATCCGACGTGGTGTGGGAGTGGTTCAGCTACGTGCTGTTGGCCAACCTGCTGCTGGTGGTGCCGCTGCTGTGGCTGGCGGCCTACTGGAGCCTGCGGCCGATCAAGGCACTGGTCACTCAGGTGGGCGAGCTGGAGAACGGCGAGCGCGATCAGCTCGACGAAAATCCGCCCAGCGAGCTGCGCGGGCTGGTGCGCAATCTGAACATTCTGGTGCGCAACGAGCGCCAGCGTTACACCAAGTATCGCACCACCCTGTCGGATCTGACCCACAGCCTGAAAACGCCGCTGGCGGTGCTGCAAAGTACCCTGCGTTCGCTGCGCAGCGGCAAACAGACCACCATCGAAGAAGCCGAGCCGATCATGCTGGATCAGATCGGCCGCATCTCGCAGCAGATCGGTTACTACCTGCACCGGGCCAGCATCAACTCCGGCCAGACGGTGCTGACGCGCGAGATCCACTCGGTGCCGGCGCTGCTCGACAGCCTGGTGGTGGCGCTGAACAAGGTTTATCAGCGCAAAGGGGTAGTGATCACGCTGGACATCTCGCCGGAGGTGACCTTTATGGGCGAGAAGAACGACTTTATGGAAGTGATGGGCAACGTGTTGGAAAACGCCTGCAAATACTGCCTGGAGTTCGTTGAGATCACCTCGCTGCACTCCGAGAAAAACCTCACCATCGTCATCGACGACGACGGCCCGGGGATCCCGGAAAGCAAGCGCCAGCTGATCTTCCAGCGCGGCCAGCGGGTGGATACCCTGCGCCCCGGCCAGGGCCTGGGCCTGTCGGTGGCGGCGGAGATCATTGAGCAGTACGACGGCGAAATCGTCATCAGCGACAGCCCGCTCGGCGGCGCACGCATGCAGGTCACCTTCGCCCGTCAGCACGACACCCACCACAACGAGTAAATTATGCCTCTGCGGCCCCGATCCACGGGGCCAAACTTCCGTTATAATCGCACTCAGGCTCACTCCTCTCTCCTGGAATAGAACATGGATTATCAATTAGACCTGGACTGGAACGATTTTTTGCAACGTTATTGGCAAAAGCGTCCGGTGATTCTGAAGCGCGGCTTCAAAAACTTTATCGATCCGATCTCCCCGGATGAGCTGGCCGGGCTGGCGATGGAAAACGAAGTGGACAGCCGCCTGGTCAGCCACCAGGACGGCCGTTGGCAGGTTGCGCACGGCCCCTTCGAGAGCTTCGACCACCTGAGCGAAAACAACTGGTCGCTGCTGGTGCAGGCGGTGGACCACTGGCATGAGCCTTCCGCAGCGCTGATGCGCCCGTTCCGCCAGCTGCCGGACTGGCGGATGGATGACCTGATGATCTCCTTCTCGGTACCGGGCGGCGGCGTCGGCCCGCACCTCGATCAGTACGACGTGTTCATCATTCAGGGCACCGGCCGCCGCCGCTGGCGCGTCGGGGAAAAAACGCCGCTGAAACAGCACTGCCCGCATCCGGATCTGCTGCAGGTGGAACCGTTCGACGCCATCATCGACGAAGAGATGGAACCGGGCGACATTCTCTATATTCCGCCGGGCTTCCCGCACGAAGGCTACGCGCTGGAAAACGCGCTCAACTACTCGGTGGGCTTCCGCGCACCGAACGGCCGCGAGCTGGTGAGCGGCTTCGCCGACTACGTGCTGGCGCGCGAGCTGGGCAGCAAGCGCTACGGCGATCCGGACGTTAAACTGCGCGAACACCCGGCGGAGATCCTGCCGCAGGAAGTGGACGCCTTACGGCAGATGATGCTGGATCTGGTGCAACAGCCGGAACACTTCCAGCACTGGTTCGGCGAGTTCATCTCCCAGTCGCGCCACGAGCTGGATCTGGCGCCGCCGGAGCCACCGTATCAGGCCGGGGAAATCTACGAGCTGCTGCAACAGGGTGAAGCGCTGCAGCGCCTGGGTGGGTTGCGCGTGCTGCGCGTCGGCGATCGCTGCTTCGTCAACGGCGAGCTGATCGACACCGACCAGCTGCAGGCCGCAGACGCCCTGTGCCAAAACTTCAGCGTCGATGCCGCCCTGCTCGGCGACGCGGTAGACGACCCGTCGTTCCTGGCGCTGCTGACCGCGCTGGTCAACAGCGGGTATTGGTACTTTAACGACTGATTGCCGTCACACGAACAAGCCACCCTGCCGGGTGGCTTTTTTTATGCCTGCCGCGCCTGCGCGCGATAATCCGCCAGTTCCCCCGCCGCCATGCCCGCCTGCTCCGCCGCCGCACAAATCTGCCGCCAGGTATTGGCATCGATCGGGATGCCCTGCTCCAGCCGCGCAGCGCGGTTGGCCTCTTCCCACTCTCCCGGGACGGCGATCGGCTGTTCGCCGCTCGGCGGCGAAGCTTTCACCCAGCCGATAAAGGCTTCGGCTTCGGCCTGCATTTGCGGGGCGTCGAAGGCCTGCGGATCGAGGATCAGGGTCGTCATGCAGTTGAAGATGGCGTCGCTGCCGGCTTTCAGCGTGGCGTCGTGGGTGGTGCGGCCGCCGGAGAGCGCGCCGCCGAGGATTTCGCACATCGCCGCCAACGCATAGCCTTTGTGCAAGCCGAACGGCAGCAGCGAACCGAACGGCGCTTCGTGCATCACTTTCGGTTCGGTGGTCGGCTGCCCGTGTTCGTCGATCAGATAGCCCGGCGCCACCGACAGCCCTTTGTTATAGGCCACCCGGGTCTTGCCGAAGGCGATACCGCTGGTGGCAAAATCCAACAGCAGCGGCGTGCGGCCCGGCCGCGGGAAAATGGCGCAGAATGGGTTGGTGCCGAAGCGACGATCGCTGCCGCCGAACGGCGCCACCATCGGATCGCCCACCACGTTGACGAAGTGAATCGAAATGAAACCGGCGCGAGCGCACTGCTCCGCCCAATGGCCGATACGGCCGATATGGTGCGCGTTGTGCAGCGCCACCGCCGCCAGGCCCAGCTTGCCGGCGCGTTCAATGCCCAGCGCCATCGCTTCGCTGGCCACCACCTGACCGAAACCGCGCGCACCGTCGAGCGTCAGCACCGCGCCGGCGTCGCGCACCACCTCGGCATGCTGATTGAGCTGCAATTGCCCCTGCGCCAACGACGCCATGTAGCTGGGGATCATGCCGACGCCGTGCGAGTCGTGCCCGGCCAGATTGGCCTGCACCAGATGATCGGCCACCAGCTCGGCTTCACGCGCCGTGCTGCCGGCCTGGCGCCAAATCGCCTGAACGAACTGCGCCAAATGCGGGCTGGCGATACGGTATTCGGTGCTCATCATGCGGTCCTTATGCGTGGGGAATAGGCTTCCACACTATGAGCAACGCCTTGTTACGGCAAGCGCTTATGCCGATCGCAAGCGTCCCGTTTTAACTACAGTATCCGCACGTTAGCTCAGGCGACAAAAAAGCGAGGGCCGCTACTTTAGCCACCCGGCATAAGGCTCGCGTTATGGCACCCCCACCAGCCAAAAAAGAAACCCCCAACAAAATTTCGTTTGCCGGGGGTTAAAGAAGCACGAATCAGACCATAACCACGGCTATTCGATACCGTATTTTTTCTCGGTTACGAATTTCGGCTCTTTCCAATTGGGGCCTTTAACTACTTTTCCATTTTGATCTTGAAGTACCCCTTTTTGGAATAATGCATCGTAAGTAGAAGAGAGTTCCCCGCTAGAAATTGCATCAAAGCGATTATAGGTATATAGACGATCCAATTTACGGTAATCAGAGGTCGGCCCCAAAAAAGTTAGCACATCTTCTACACTTTCATTTTTAACGATATCTTTTAAAGGCATTATTTCTTCCCTCCCATAGCATCTTTCAGCTCCTGTTCATATGCGGCTTGTAGGGCCCCATCTGTATAAAGTGCCTGTTCTTTTTCATTTATTCTATAGTCTTCAAGCGTAGCAGTATGTGTATTATTCCATACGGCCTTCCGTTCTTGAACACTGTGAGGAACCTCACCATCTTTTATGCCAAGATTCCTATACCTTTCCAACTCTCTGATTTCATGAGTATAAAATCGCCTATCGGTGTCAGTAGGTTGTAGCTCCCCTTTCAAAATTTTATCCAAACGGTCAATCATCACTTGGTTTTCCGGAGTCTGTTCAAAACGCCCAGTATGCAGCTTCACCTTATCCACGCCGGCACGGTCGATGCTGGCCCCTTTCCAATCCAGATTCTGAATGGGGCCTCCAGCTTTATTGGTGTTGTATTCACGACCGCTGTATTTGCCCCTGGCGTTGGTTTCACCATAGGGTTTGCTCACCATCACATAGATGGCCTCTACACCAATCTCCGTCGCATCCGGCTGCCACAGGATAAAGTCTTGCAGATCCTGCACCACATCCGCCGGGAAGGTGGTGACCACGATGCTGTCCGCCTGCCTGATGCCGGACCTTGAAGGGTAACCGATTAACCGCTATTAAATTAGCTCTTCACTTCCTTGCCATCGTTACGAAACAATAAAATGCCCAATAGACTCTCGTCTATTGGGCGTTAGGGTCACTTTTGTTAACTATTCTGTCACTATGAAGGCGGTTCTTTTTATCTTGCCCAATACCCAGATAATTTCAAATCTACTAGAGCACCTATCCTAATAAGTGTTCAGATAAAATTGAATTTTTCTAGTGTCGTTATAACTGCGGCACGCAATCCGGCATCATCAAGTTCATAATCAGCACGTTCTGAATCAGGATTGTAAACTTCAGCTATCATAAATAGCTCTTCCCCACAATTCATAACGTTTCTATCCTGATCCTTAACCCCGTAGAGCATACGTCTTTCTACACATATTTTTTCGGAGAACTCCAATGCACCGACCTCTTTTCTTAGAAAACTCTTAGCCAGATCAATAATTGCCATCCGATTCATAAATCCCCCGTATCTAAATATATCCTACCGTTATCTGCGTCTGGATTTATCTTCCACCCTGATAAGAAATCGCCGTTTTCTTTTAAAACAACAACATTCATTGTGTTAGGATTGAAAAACACCTTAGATCCTTTCTCTCGTCTATAAACCCCTCTTTCTACCGTATCCTTATCATTCAAATGAGCCTCGAGCGCATCGCGGTATTTAGTCAGAGTCTCTCTGTTTTTTCTGGTATCCGCAACACCAAAGTCACTCGCGTGCTTGTACTTTTTATCCAGTTGCTGGCGAGTAAAACGCCCCGAGTCCAAGGGATCACTGACCATCACATAGATGGCCTCTACACCAATCTCCGTCGCATCCGGCTGCCACAGGATAAAGTCTTGCAGATCCTGCACCACATCCGCCGGGAAGGTGGTGACCACGATGCTGTCCGCCTGCCTGATGCCGGTGCCGGTATGCACTGGCGATTTGGGCCCCGGTGAGCCGTTGCCGGTATGCGCCGGCGCTGCCGGCCCGGTCGGCACCGGGTTGATCAGTATCGTTCTGGCCGGTGTGCCCGCCACCGCCGGCAGCGTGATTTTGTCCAGCCCCGTCAGCTCATCGCGAACGGGTCTGAATACCGGCACGCTCGGCGATACGCCGCCGACGCCCGTTCTGACGAAGTTGACGCTCTGTCTCCCGTCATCGTCGGTGGTGATAAATCCGCGCACCGGCAAATCGACCGAGGTCATGCCGGGCTGGATGGTCGCCCTGCCCGCCGCCGCCAGGCTCGCCTGGAGGGCAAACAGATTGACATCCCGCCCGGGCACCTGGGCACTCCCGGCTCCGGCCTCTGTCGGGTAGAAGCCGAGGGCAAAAGCCCCCAGCACCGATCCGGCGGCGACTACGGTGCCGGCGCGTATACTGCCAACTTCATAAGCCGCCCGCCACGACGCGCTCGCTGCCCAGCCGGCCAGTTCGCTCGTGGTCGTCATCACGCCTTGCCCGACCGTCGACGTTTGCAGCATCGCGGGCGCGCGGTTAAGCACCATGGCGCCTGCGGCAGCCAGTGCCGCATTGGCCGCTTTTAGCTTTTCCGGGGAGTAGGCCGGTGCATCCAGAATCCCCGCTTTGGCGAACAACGCTTTTCTTGCGGCTTCCACCTTGCGGGCCTCTTCAGCCTTGCGGGCCTCTTCAGCCTTGCGGGCTTCTTCTGCTTTGCGAGCCTCTTCAGCCTTACGAGCTTCTTCAGCCTTGCGGGCCTCCTCAGCCTTTCGGGCCTCCTCAGCCTTTCGGGCCTCCTCAGCTTTACGGGCCTCCTCAGCTTTACGAGCCACTTCAGCCACTTCTCGTTCTACCTGTTTAAATTGTTGGTAGGCCGAGGTCAAAGAAGGCACTTCGACATTACGTTGCCGGTAACCTGTGCGATCGCTCCCTTTTCCGCCTCCGTTGATCTCATACCGTTCCGTAATTTCAGTCATCACCCTATTATTATCAAGCCAGAAACCCGGTGGGATTTTTCCATTAAGCATCTCGGAATAGGTGGCTAATGACACCTTATCTTCAGCGGTAGAATTGTTACCATTACTGTTCCCGTTGGGTGCACTCTGATAATTACCGATCTTATGGCCAGTATCAATATGACCGACAAAACCGGTCACTCCAGACTTATTAAAATCAAAACCAATGACATTTTTTAATTGTGGCTCAGACTTTAATGCGTTACGCACACCTATTTCATCAACAGCGCGAACGTCATTGACCTGAACCTGCAATCTGCCGCTATCATCCAACCCCGTCAAAGATACTGAGGCATAAGGTGCAAGGGCTCGTCTTATTTTCAGCAAGCTTCCCAGTATATTCTTAACGTTAGGATCATTTTTGATAGCATTGACCTGCCGTTGCTTAGCGGCTTCCCGAGAGTTCCCACTGATGCTACTGTCTCTGCCGCCATTACCGTTCGAGCCGCCTGGCGTCGAACCATCAGGTCGAGCATTGAGATTATCGCCGCTGCCGCCCATATAATCTCCGGCGGTAGGGCCATGGCCATTCAGTTCCTGTGGCATATTATTTTCTCCTGGATATTACTAATCCTTCAGATGCACTGAAGGCGATTTATTCCCTGTCTGGCAAACGTCGACATGCAAAAATATTTCCGCGTCGATGGACGCTCAATTTTATTTCCAGCTCACAGAGATTGAATAAATCGCCGTTTTATTATCGTTATTGGCTGGAAATCATGCCTTCCAACGCTGCCACCCGCGATTCCAACCCTTCTCGGGCCGCTCGCTCTTCCTTAAGCGCCTCAACCAACAACGCCACCACGCCGTTGATATTGATGCCGCGGGCATCCTTCAGCACGCTGCCGTCGTTGAGCTTCAATTCGGTTTGGGTTACCGACTGCGGCAATACGCTCTCCACTTCCTGAGCGATCACCCCGGCCTCCGGCACGCCCTGTTTGAGGTAGGTGTAGCCGCCAATATTGGCCAGCTTGTCCAATGCGCCGGCAATTTGGGTGATGTCCGTTTTCATGCGGGCATCGGAGCTGCTGTTCCAGGCGCCGTTGGTGTAGGCATGACCGTTATTCCGGAACTCATACCATCCTTGCGCCCCGCCGTTGGCCACATGGAATGCCATGGCATGGTATTGGCTAATGTGTTCAATATGATAAATATCTGCGCTCAGATCCCCATTTCCCTGAAGACGCACCCCATTGGTAATACGTTCTGCTTTACCTGAAACGTCAATATTGCCGGCAGCGACAATCCAGCCATTGCCGTTACGTTTTGTCAGTTGCCCGGCAGAGAGCTCGCTGTTCGCCTTTACTTGAATTTCATTCCAGCGTCCCGCAAGGTCGCTATAAGCCAGTAATCCCGTATCTTCTTTCCCGGGGATAATCCGCGCGCCCATCATCATAGAAGAACTGACTCCGCTGGTGACGAAGCGCGTATGAATATACGGTGCGTTGTATGCCTGCCCATTTATCAGGGGAGTGGGTCCCGTGGTCACCGCTCCTATACCCGCGTCATGCGATACCATCGCACCACCGGAAATATCAACGCCGTTGCCGAGTGCAACCCTGCCGGAAGCCAGGCTGAAAGCGAAAGGACGCGAGGTGTTCCATTGTCCGTTTTGAGCTTGCCCAGCCTGAGTTGTCAGTAAGTAGAAAGCCTCGCCATCATTACGCAGCATCACACCGGTATTGCCATTTGCCAGCCGAAAACCGTTGGCCGATTTGGAGACGATTTCACCGTCGCTGACCACGCGCTGGCGCAGCGTAGACAGCGATTTCAGCTCCGCGATATCGTCGTTAACGCCGTTAATCACCTGAGCATTTTTCTTTTCTTCTGCCATGATTGTTACCCTCTTACGTCCTGTTTGATGGCGGTTAACAGCGCTCATTCCCCCAGCATTCCCTGGCCACTGGGCTCACCGCACCGAAGCTGTAAAACCGGTTAAGCACACAGCAATGCTGTATGCATAACCAGCACCTTATCTCGAAGGATAATGGGATTCCCTCACTGCGGATTGTGTGGTGAACGAAACAACCATGAGATCGGGAGCCATAAAGAGAGCAGAAGAAGAGAACGGCGGGCACGCTGAGCCCGCCGGGCGTATCAGAAAAGGGAATGCGGGCCGGCGCAAGCCGGCCGGGAAACGAAGGTGTTTACCGCGCCCGCTCGGCGGCCAGCGCCGCGATACGCATGATCACCGCCACCGCTTGCTCCATGCCTTCCAGGGTCACGAATTCGTGCTTGCCGTGGTAGTTGTAGCCGCCGGTGAACAGGTTCGGGCACGGCAGGCCGCGGAACGACAGCTGCGCGCCGTCGGTGCCGCCGCGGATCGGCTTCATCACCGGTTCGATGTCGCAGTCGCGCATCGCCTGCTGCGCCAGCGCGATCACATGCGGGTGCTCCGCCACCTGTTCGCGCATGTTGTAATAGCTGTCTTCGATGCTCACTTCGATATAGCAATCGCGCGGCAGGCCTTTGCCGACCTCGCGGGCGATGTCCACCATCTTGCGCTTGCGCGCTTCAAACCCCTCGCGCTCGAAGTCGCGCAGGATATAGTGCATTTCGGCGCGCTCTACGCTGCCCTTGATGCTGCTGAGGTGAAAAAAGCCCTGGTAGCCTTCGGTGGTCTCCGGCGCTTCGTCCGCCGGCAACGCCTGATGAATACGGGTGGCCAGCGACAGCGCGTTGACCATCACGCCCTTGGCGCTGCCGGGGTGCACGCTGTTGCCGAGGATTTTGATCGTCACCGAGGCGGCGTTGAAGTTCTCGCACTCCAGCTCACCGACGCCGCCGCCGTCCACGGTGTAAGCCCATTCGGCATTGAAGGCCGCCACGTCGAACAGCTGTGCCCCCTTGCCCACCTCCTCGTCCGGGGTGAAGGCCACGCGGATATCGCCGTGCGGGATTTTGCGCGCGCGCAGGCGCACCATGGCGGTGAGGATCTCGGCGATGCCGGCCTTGTCGTCGGCGCCCAGCAGCGTTTTGCCGTCGGTGGTAATCAGGGTCTGCCCCAGCATCTGGTGCAGGATCGGGAACATCACCGGCGACAGCACTTCATCGCCGATGCCGAGCGCGATGTCGCCGCCGCGATAGTTCTCGACGATCTGCGGATTGACGTGTTTGCCGCTGAAATCCGGCGAGGTATCCAGATGGGCGATAAAACCGACCGCCGGCACCGGCCAGGCGACGTTGCCCGGCCAGGTGCCCATCACGCAGCCGTGTTCGCTGAGCGACACCCGCTCGAAGCCGAGCGCGATCATTTCCTGCTGCAACGCACGCGCCAGCTTCAACTGCCCGTCGGTGCTCGGCACATGCTTTACGTTCGCTTTGGACTGGGTGTCAAAAGAGACGTAGTTGAAAAAGCGGTCAAGTAATTTGTCCATGGTAGCGGCCCCTCAGAATATCGCGTTTCATTATGCGGAACCGATCAGGATCAAATATTGCGTCAGGTCATTTTTAACCAGAATTCGCCAATATCATTAATCTTTGTGATGATTTCTGAGGGAAATAACACTGTCATCACAGGGTCATTTGTCGCTATCATGATGAAAAACGCGGCATCTGGGCCGGATCGGCTTTCAATTCCGGCATTCAGCGTCTATCATGCGCGCTCGAAAAATTTCCATTGGCGCAACTGGTTTGAGCTTCATTTGATCAGCGGGCATTCCGCAAGCTCCGGCAGTCTTTTCCAGTTGCGGTTCTATCTGCATTAGCCCACGGGATAGAGTAATACGATAAATGACTGAGACATCCTCTCTGACTCCCCTTGTTGAACTGCATGCCCTGAGCAAAGCGTTCGATGGCAAAACCATCATTGCCGATCTCGAACTGGCGATTAACCACGGCGAATTCCTCACCATTCTCGGCCCCTCCGGCTGTGGCAAAACCACGGTGCTGCGCCTGATCGCCGGTCTTGAAGACGCCGATCGGGGCCGCATCGTGCTCGACGGCCAGGACATCACCGCCATTCCGGCCGAACATCGCCACGTCAACACCGTGTTTCAGAGCTATGCCCTGTTTCCGCACATGTCGGTGTTCGACAACGTCGCCTTTGGCCTGCGCATGCAAAAGGTGCCGGCGGCGGAACTGACGCCGCGCGTCGAAGAGGCGCTGCGCATGGTGCAGCTGGATGCGTTCGCCAAGCGGCGGCCGGGCCAGCTCTCCGGCGGCCAACAGCAGCGCGTGGCCATCGCCCGCGCAGTGGTCAACAAGCCGAAGGTGCTGCTGCTGGACGAATCGCTGTCGGCGCTGGACTACAAGCTGCGCAAACAGATGCAGAACGAGCTGAAGGCGCTGCAGCGCAAGCTGGGCATCACCTTCGTGTTCGTCACCCACGATCAGGAAGAAGCGCTGACCATGTCGGATCGCATCGTGGTGATGCGTGAAGGCCGCATCGAGCAAGACGGCACGCCGCGTGAGATCTACGAAGAGCCGAAGAACCTGTTCGTCGCCAGCTTTATCGGCGAGATCAACATCTTCGACGCGGTGGTCTTGCAGCGCCTCGATGCGCAGCGGGTGCGCGCCAACGTCGAAGGCCGCGAGTGCGACATCTATGCCGATCTGCCGGTAGAGCCGGGCCAAAAGCTGAAGGTGCTGCTGCGCCCGGAGGATCTGCGGGTAGAAGAAGTGAACGACAGCGCGCAGCACGACGGGCTGATCGGCTACGTGCGCGAACGCAACTACAAAGGCATGACGCTGGAGTCGGTGGTTGAGCTGGAGAGCGGTAAAACGGTGATGGTCAGCGAGTTCTTCAATGAAGACGATCCGGACGTCGACCACTCGCTCAACCAGAAGATGGCGGTGACCTGGGTTGAAAGCTGGGAGGTGGTGCTGGCCGATGAAGAAATCGCGTAAAGTCTTCCAGAATGTGGTGATCGTCGGCGTCGTCGCCTGGCTGCTGCTGTTCGTGTTCATGCCGAACCTGATGATCATCGCCACCAGCTTCCTGACCCGCGACGACGCCAATCTGGTGCAGATGGTGTTCACGCTGGATAACTATCGGCGCTTGTTCGATCCGTTGTACGCCCAGGTGCTGCTGCACTCGCTGAACATGGCGCTGATCGCCACCCTGTGCTGCCTGGTGATTGGCTATCCGTTCGCCTTTATTCTGGCGCGGTTGCCGCAGAAGGTGCGGCCGCTGCTGCTGTTTCTGCTGATCGTGCCCTTCTGGACCAACTCGCTGATCCGCATCTACGGCCTGAAGCTGTTTCTCAGCACCCGCGGCTATCTCAACGACGCGCTGCTGTGGATCGGCATCATCGACAAGCCGCTGCGCATCATGTACACCTCGGAAGCGGTGATCCTCGGCCTGGTGTATATCCTGCTGCCGTTTATGGTGATGCCGCTCTACTCCAGCATCGAAAAACTCGATAAGTCCTGCCTGGAGGCAGCGCGCGATCTCGGCGCCAGCAAGCTGCAGACCTTTATCCGCATCATCGTGCCGCTGACCATGCCGGGCATTATCGCCGGCTGCCTGCTGGTGGTGCTACCGGCGATGGGGCTGTTCTTCGTCGCCGATCTGATGGGCGGTGCCAAGAATCTGCTGATCGGCAACGTGATTAAAAGCCAGTTCCTCAATATCCGCGACTGGCCGTTCGGCGCGGCTACCAGCATCTGCCTGACGCTGGTGATGGGGCTGTTGCTGCTGGTCTATTACCGGGCCGCCCGCCTGCTGAACAAGAAGGAGGATCTGGCATGATCGGACGTCTGCTGCGCGGCGGCTTTATGACGCTGGTGTACGCCTACCTGTATATCCCGATCGTCATCCTGATCGTCAACTCCTTCAACGCTTCGCGCTTCGGCATCAGTTGGCAAGGAGCCACCACCAAGTGGTACAGCACGCTGCTGAATAACGACAGCCTGCTGCAGGCCGCCGGCCACTCGCTGACCATGGCGGTGCTCTCCGCCACCTTCGCCACGCTGATCGGCTCGCTGACCGCGGTGGCGCTGTACCGTTACCGCTTCCGCGGCAAGCCGTTCGTCGGCGGCATGCTGTTCGTGGTAATGATGTCGCCGGACATCGTGATGGCCATCTCGTTGCTGGTGCTGTTCATGCTGCTCGGCATCTCGCTCGGCTTCTGGTCGCTGCTGTTCTCGCACATCACCTTCTGCCTGCCGTTCGTGGTGGTGACCGTCTACGCGCGCCTGAAAGGGTTCGACGTGAAAATGCTGGAGGCCGCGCGCGATCTCGGCGCAAGCGAGTTCACCATTCTGCGTAAGATCATCCTGCCGCTGGCGATGCCGGCGGTGGCGGCCGGCTGGCTGCTGAGCTTCACTCTGTCGATGGACGACGTGGTCGTCTCCTCCTTCGTCACCGGGCCAAGCTACGAAATCTTGCCGCTGAAGATTTATTCGATGGTGAAAGTCGGCGTCTCGCCGGAGGTCAACGCGCTGGCCACCATTTTGCTGCTGCTGTCGCTGGTGCTGGTGATCGCCAGCCAGTGGGTGATGCGCGATCGCTCGCCCAAGGCCGAGTAGCCCTTCCCGCCGGGCGCGGCAGCGCCCGACTCTTTCATTCGCCGCAGTGATATGACTGCGGCCGTTTTTGATCGGCCAGGCTCGGTTAACCCGCTGATTTGCCGCTGGGATAACCGCCTTTACCCACCCCGCCCCGGCCCCTATAATGGCCCCTTTCTGGGGTATGGCGCGGCCGCCAAACGGTTTGCCCATACGGGTTCGGCTCATTACTGCTGAAGGATACGCTGCATGAAAAAGTGGTCACATCTGCTCGCAGCCGGGATGATGGCGCTGAGTTTCTGCTCTGCAAACGCCTCTGACGGCAAAACGCTGTATTTCTATAACTGGACTGAATACGTCCCGCCGGGGCTGCTGGAGCAGTTCACCAAGGAAACCGGCATCAAGGTGATCTATTCCACCTATGAATCCAACGAAAGCATGTACGCCAAGCTGAAGACCTATAAAGACGGCGCGTACGATCTGGTGGTGCCTTCCACCTACTTCATCGCCAAGATGAGCAAGGAAGGCATGCTGCAAAAAATCGACAAGAGCAAGCTCAGCCACTTCAAGGATCTCGATCCTGCCCTGCTGAACAAGCCGTTCGATCCTAACAACGACTATTCCATCCCCTATATCTGGGGCGCCACCGCCATCGGCGTTAACAGCGATGCGCAGGAGCCCTCCACCGTCACGTCCTGGGCCGATCTGTGGCAGCCGCAGTACAAAGGCCGCCTGCTGCTGACCGACGACGCGCGCGAAGTGTTCCAGATGGCGCTGCTCAAGCTGGGCTATTCCGGCAACACCACCGACCCGAAAGAGATCGAAGCCGCCTACCACGAACTGCAGAAATTGATGCCGAACGTGCTGGCCTTCAACTCCGACAACCCGGGCAACCCGTTTATGGAAGGGGAAGTCAACGTCGGTATGGTGTGGAACGGTTCGGCCTTCGTGGCGCGCCAGGCCGGCACGCCGCTGGAGATCGTCTGGCCGAAGGAAGGCGGGATCTTCTGGATGGATAGCCTGGCCATTCCGGCCAACGCGCGCAACGTCGAGGGGGCGCTGAAGCTGATCGACTTCCTGCTGCGGCCGGAAATCGCGGTGCAGGTGGCGGAAACCATCGGTTACCCGACGCCGAACCTGGCGGCGAAGAAGCTGCTGTCGCCGGAGATCGCCAATGACAAGTCACTCTACCCGGATAAGGCGGTGATTGAACACGGCGAGTGGCAAAACGACGTCGGCGACGCCAGCACGCTGTACGAAAGCTACTTCCAAAAGCTGAAAGCAGGGCGCTAACACGCCCCGCCATCCCATCAGGCCGCGCAGTGCGCCCTGATGCCTTTCTCAGGGCCTGTCGGCCCGCGCCACCTTGCCCACCAGGAATTTGTGCACAAAACGCGGCACCACTTCGCTGGCCAGGCCGTAGTGTTTCTCGTCGAACTGGCTCTCCACCTGGCTCGGCTCCAGGTTCAGCTCCATGGCGTAGGCGCCGCCCAGCCGCGCCTCATGCACGAAGCCGGCCGCCGGATAGACGTGGCCGGAGGTGCCGATGGCGACGAAGAAATCGGCCTTGCTCAGCGCTTGATAAATATCGTCCATGCCCAGCGGCATCTCGCCGAACCACACCACGTGCGGCCGCAGCGGCGCCGGGAACTGGCAGCAGTGGCAACGGTCGTCAACGCTGAGATCGCCGGGCCATTCGAACACCTGACCCGACTGGGTGCAGCGCACCTTCAGCAATTCGCCGTGCATGTGCAGCACCCGCTTGCTGCCGGCGCGCTCATGCAGGTTATCGATGTTTTGCGTGACCAGCAGGAAGTTGTCCCCCAGCCACTCTTCCAGATCCGCCAGCGCGCGGTGCGCGGCATTCGGAGCAATCTCCTCCGTCTGCAGCTGGCGGCGGCGTTCGTTGTAAAACGCCTGCACCAGCGCCGGATCGCGCTGAAAACCTTCCGGCGTGGCGACGTCCTCCACCCGGTGCTCTTCCCACAGCCCATCCGCGGCGCGGAAGGTGCGAATGCCCGATTCGGCCGAAATGCCGGCCCCGGTCAACACCACCACAAACGGCTTTTTCAGCTCGGCCGCCGCCATGGTGTCACGGTGAAAAATGCGTGAACGAAAGCGCTGATGCAGCACATGCTTACTCTTGCGAAACTGACACAGCCGATGGCGAGTGTGCATTAACTCTCTCCTTACTTTTCCCTGTTTACCAAATTGAGGAACGCTGCGCCGCGCACGCCGCCGGCGTCGCCATAGCGCGCCTTCTCGATGCGCGGCAGCCGGGCCACCCGCAGCAGATGCGCCGGCAGCCGCTGCGGCAACGCCTGGTAAATGGCGTCGAAGTTCGACAGCCCGCCGCCGATCACCACCAGGTGCGGATCCAGCACCGTCAGCAGGTTGCCCAGGCAGATCGCCAGCACGTCCATAAAGCGGTCAACGTGAGCCACCGCCTGCGGCTCACCCGTCTGATAATGCGCAATGATCTCGGTGGCAGGCAAGTGCCGGCCATAGAAATGGGCATACATCCATTCGAAACCGCGGCCCGATATGTAATTTTCAATGCAACCCTGATGGCCACACCCGCAGGCAACGCGAGGCACATCACGCCCCAAGACCTCGAGCGCGTCCACCGGCAGGCGCAAATGGCCGAACTCGCCGGCAATATAGTTACGCCCTGGCACCGTCTTGCCGTCGACGATCAGCCCACCGCCTACGCCGGTGCCGAGGATGATGCCCAGCACCGTCGGGTAGCGGCGAAACTCGTCGTCCCAGGCCTCCGACAGCGCAAAGCAGTTGGCGTCGTTATCGACCCGCACCTCGCGCCCGATCAGCGCCGCCAGATCGCGCGGCAGCGGCCGCCCCATCGCCGCCGGCACGTTGGCGGTAAACAGCGTGCCATCATCGTCGTTGGGCAGGCCCGGGATGCCGATGCCGACGCTGCCGCGCCGGCCGCAAAACGCATCCGCCTCAAGGGTCAGATCGCACAGCGTGGCCAGCAGCTGCCGGTAATCTTCACGCGGCGTCGGCACCCGCTTTTGCCAAATGCGCTGCAGCTGGTCGTCGAATACCCCCAGCTCAATCTTGGTGCCGCCCATATCGAAACCGTAGTACATAACCCATCCCCAGGCTAAAAAAACGGGGCGGCATCGCTGCCTCCCCGTGGGTTTTATTGTCCGCTCAGCACCCGCGCCGGGTCGATGCGGCTGGCGCGCCTGGCCGGATACCAACTGGCCAGCAGGCTCAGCACGATGGCGGTCGCCAGCACGATCAGCACGTCCAGCCAGTGCAGCTCGGAAGGCAGGAAGTCGATGAAGTAGATATCGCCCGACAGGAAGGAGTGGCCGACCAGTTTCTCGATGCCCCGGATGATGTTGGTCAGCTGCAGCGAGGCGATCACCCCGATCACCACGCCGCTCAGGCTGCCCAGCAGCCCGGCCAGCAGCCCATACCAGATGAAGATGGCGCGAATAAAGCCATCTTTGGCGCCCAGGGTGCGCAGCACCGCGATGTCGGCGCTTTTGTCTTTCACCGCCATCACCAGCGTGGACACGATGTTGAAGCAGGCCACGCCGATCACCAGCACCATCGCCAGGTACATAATGGCGCGGATCATCTGGATATCGCGATACATGTAGCCGTACTTGCCGATCCAGCTTTTGATGTAGATATAAGAATTGGTCACTTCGCCGGCGTCGCGCACCAGTTTATTGGCGGCGAACACGTCGTTCATCTTGAGGGCGATACCCGTGACGCTGTCACCCATATCGAGATACTGCTGCGCATCGGACAGCGGCACCAGCGCCAGGCTGTGATCGAGCTGGCCGCTGAGCTGCAAAATGCCGGTCACGTGCAGACGGATGCGCTTCGGCTGCAGCAGCTTCATTTCCGGGTCGCTGTTGGGGATCATCACCGTCACATAGGCGCCCTGCTTGACGCCCAGCGCGTCGGCCACGCCCTTGCCGAGGATCACCTGCTGCTCGCCGGGCTTGAAGTTGGCCCAGGCGTCGCCCTGCACATACTGCGGCAGCGCGCTAAGCCGGCTCTCCTGCTGCGGATCAACGCCTTTGACTTCCACCGCGCGCAGCTGCGCGCCGTTCTCCATCAGGCCGGTAAAGTTGATGTACGGCGCGGCGGCCACAATGCCCGGCACCTTTTCCACCCGCTGCAGAATCGACGGCCAGCCGCTGAACGGCTGATTGACCGGCTCGAGTTCGCCGTGCGGCACCACCGCCAGAATGCGGTTCTTCAGCTCGCGCTCAAAGCCGTTCATCGCGCTCAGGCCGACGATCAGCACCGCCACCCCTAGCGCGATGCCGATGGTGGAGATGACCGAGATCAGCGACACCATGCCGCCGCGTTTACGGCCGCGGCTGAAACGCAGGGCCGTCAGGAAGGACAGTGAGGCTCCCGCCATTACTCGGCCCCCATCAGGGTCAGCTGCGCCTGCAGGTGGCCGTCGGCCATTTCCAGCTGGCGGCTCAGGCGCTTGGCCAGCTGCAGATCGTGCGTCACCACCAGAAAAGCGGTGCCCTGACGCACGTTCAGCTCGCCCAGCAGATCGAAGATGCTGTCTGCGGTGCGTTTGTCCAGGTTACCGGTCGGTTCGTCCGCCAGCACCAGAGCCGGGTTGTTGACCAGCGCGCGCGCGATCGCCACGCGCTGACGCTCGCCGCCGGAGAGTTCGGACGGGCGGTGCTTGCTGCGTTTTTCCAGCCCGACCGCCGCCAGCATCTCCCGCGCCTTCTCCTGCGCCTGCGCCGGCTTGGCGCCGCCTATCAGCAGCGGCATGGCGGCGTTTTCCAGCGCGGTGAAGTCCGGCAGTAAATGGTGAAACTGATAGATGAAGCCCAGCTGGCGGTTGCGCAGCTCGGCCTTGGCCGCCGAAGACATGGCGTTCAGCGATTCGCCCTTGAAGATCACCTCGCCGGAGGTCGGTGAGTCCAACCCGCCCAGCAGGTGCAACAGGGTACTCTTGCCGGAACCCGAGCTGCCGACGATCGCCATCATCTCGCCCTGCTGCATGGCAAAGCTGACATTGCGCAGCACGTCGGTGTGCAGATTGCCTTCCTGATAGGTCTTGCACAGGTTGTCACACTGCAGCAAAAGATGGTTACTCATAACGTAAAGCCTCAGCGGGTTGTACGGCGGCAGCGCGCCATGAAGGATAAAGCGTTGACAACAAGGAAACCGCCATCGCCACCACGGCGATGATCGTTACCTGCAGCGGATCGACCGCCACCGGCAGCGAAGCGCCGTCGATCAAGGCGCCGAGGATCGGCATCAGGTTATTCAGGTTGGTGGCCAGCAGCACGCCGAGCAGCGTGCCGAGCAGCGAACCGATGATGCCGGCGCTGGCGCCCTGCACCATAAACACCGACATGATCTGGCGGCGAGTCAGCCCCTGGGTCTGCAGAATGGCGACCTCGCCCTGCTTTTCCATCACCAGCAGGCCGAGCGACGTAATGATGTTAAACGCCGCCACCGCCACGATCAGGCTGAGCAGCAGCCCCATCATGTTTTTCTCCATGCGCACCGCCTGGAACAGCTCGCCCTTGCGATCGCGCCAGTCTTTCCAGACCGTGCCCGCCGGCAGCGCCTGTTGGCTGAGGGTATCGACCGCCAGCGGCTGCTGCAGGAACAGGCGCCAGCCGGTGATGTTGCCCGCCGGGTAGCGCATCAGGCGCGAAGCGTCCTGTTGGTTGACCAGCAGCTGATAGCCGTCCACCTCGCTGTTGGCGTGGAAGGTGCCGATAAGGGTGAACAGGCGCTGGCTGGGTATGCGGCCCATCGGTGTGAACTGGCTGGCGCTCGGCACCATCACGCGCAGCGAATCGCCGCGCTTGACGCCGAGTTGCCCCGCCAGCTGTTCGCCGATGATGATGTTGTATTGGCCCGGCTGCAGCTGTTGCTGCTTGACGTTGACCAGATACGGGGTCAGCGGATCGGCTTCGTCGGGATTGACGCCGAGCATCACCCCGACCGCCACGCTGCGGGCGCTTTGCAGCACCACGTCACCGGTGGTCAGCGGTGCGACGCGCGTGACGCCCTGCAGCTTCTGCACCTCGGAGGCCGGCAGCTGCTGCGGGTTGACCGATCCTTGCGGACTGGTAACCAACGCCTGCGGCATCAGGCCGAGGATGTTGTTCTCCAGATCCTTTTCGAAACCGTTCATCACCGACAGCACGGTGACCAACGCCATCACCCCCAGCGTAATGCCGATGGTGGAAAGCCAGGAAACAAACCGCCCGAAGCGGTCTGAGGCTCGCCCGCGCATGTAGCGCAGGCCAATGAATAACGCGACAGGTTGATACATGAAATCCGTTTGATAGCCGTGGCTTAAGCAAAGTGATCATGGATAATAAAGGCTCTCCCTCGTTTAGGGAACACCCGGCGGCCTTTTATTGCGCCGGGCGGCCCCTCATCCGGCGTCTCGCTTGAGCAGGTTATAGACCGACACCCGCGAGATGCCGAGCGCTTCGGCCACCATGGTGGCCGCGCCGCGCAGTTGCAAATACCCTTGCTGCTTCAGCTGTTGCACCACCTGAAACCGCTGTTCGGAAGACAAAGCGCGCGGCTGGGTGGCATGCGACGCGGCGAACGCGTTGATCGCCGCAGCGATGTCCGACAGCGAGCGTGCACTCTCCGCCGCCTGCGGCGCGGCGCTTTGCACCACCGCCGTCAGCTGCTGCAGGATAGCGGTGACGCTGTTGAAGATAGACACATCCAGATTGAGGCAAATTGCCGCCACAAAGCGGCCCTGGCTATTGCGCAGGCCGATCGAGGTGCTCTTGGCCGGGCGCCCGTCCGGAAACACGCTGGCGTAGTTCTGCACCACGTCTGGAAACTCCGGCGACGCGATGCGCTCCAGCCCCATTTCCGTCGCGGCGTCGCCGATGCGGCGGTTGGATAGATTGTTGGCGATGGCGACAATGGCGCGATCGGGCTGGGTCAGATCGTGCAGCACCACTTCGCAACCGGGCGCGAACATCACGCCCAACGCCTGAACAATTTTTTCCGCTTCGCGCAGCAACAGCGCATTTTCCTGCCTGAGATCGCTCATTGAGTTAACCATTTGACAATAACTTTACAAAGAGTAAATTAAAAATCCACACCAAGCAATGCATCGTCCATCACTTACCTGTGCGAGGTCGCCATGAGTTCAGTCCCACGCTGCATCACCGCCGCCGATATTGCCACCGCCGCCGACGTTATCGCCGGGCATGCCCTGCGCACGCCGGTCATGACTTCGCGCCAGGCCGACCAGATCGCCGGCGCGCAGCTGTTCTTCAAGTGCGAGAATTTTCAGCGCATCGGCGCCTTCAAATTTCGCGGCGCCTATAACGCCATCGCGCAACTCAGCGCAGAGCAGCGTCGGGCCGGGGTAATCGCCTTTTCATCCGGCAACCACGCACAGGCGATGGCGCTGGCGGCGCGCGAATTGGGCGTTAGCGCCACCATCGTAATGCCCGATGACGCCCCTGCGGCCAAGCTGGCGGCGACGCGCGGCTACGGCGCCAACGTGGTCATCTATCAGCGCCACAGCGAAGATCGTGAAGAAATCACCCGACGCCTGGCCGCAGAGCGGGGCCTGACGCTGGTGCCACCGTACGATTATCCGCAGGTGATCGCCGGCCAGGGCACCGCCGCCAAGGAGCTGTTTGAAGAGACCGGGCCATTGGATCTGCTGTTGGTGTGCACCGGCGGCGGCGGCCTGCTGGCCGGCAGCGCGGTAGCGGCGCATCACTGGTCGCCGGGCTGCCGCGTGTTCGGCGTCGAGCCCGAAGCCGGCAACGACGTTCAGCAAGCCTTTCAGCGCGGTGAACCGGTGCACATCCCGGTGCCGAAAACCATTGCCGACGGCGCGCAGACCCAACAGGTCGGGCGGCTGACCTTCCCGATCATTCAAGAATATGTCGAAGGCATTCTGACGGTCAGCGACGCCCAGCTGTGTCGGCAAATGCGCTTCTTTATGGAGCGGATGAAAATGGTGGTTGAGCCGACCGGCTGCCTGGCGGCCGCGGCGGCGATGAACGGCCTGCTCGATCTGCACGGTAAAAAGGTCGGCGTTATCGTCAGCGGCGGCAACCTTGACGTCGACAAGATTGCGCACTATCTCGCCCTGGCCGGCGAAAATTAACGCGGCGCATCGGTTAAATAACAGGCGGAACATCAGGGTATAGCGCTTTTTGCTGTGTCAGTTTGGCGGCCGCTGGGCTACTATAAACAGCATAAAGGCGCTGGGTTATCCGTGCCGGAACGCCCTCTAACACATTGATTAAAGATACCTGAATGAGCACTTCCGATAGCCGTAACCGTTCCTCATCCCCCCGTTATTCTCTGCCCGATCGCGCGGGCGATCTGCGCCAGCTGGGGCAACTGACCGGCGCGGCCTGCGCCGTGGAGTGCGCCGAGATCGTCGAACGCCACCCTGGCCCGGTGATGCTGATCGCGCCGGACATGCAGAACGCCCTGCGGCTGCGTGACGAGATCCAGCAGTTCACCGACCAGATGGTGACCACGCTGTCCGACTGGGAAACCCTGCCGTACGACAGCTTCTCGCCGCATCAGGAAATCATCTCGGATCGCTTGTCGAGCCTGTATCACCTGCCGACCATGGCGCGCGGCGTGATCATTCTGCCGGTCAACACCCTGATGCAGCGCGTCTGCCCGCACGAGTTCCTGCACGGCCACGCGCTGGTGATGAAGAAAGGCCAGCGCCTGTCGCGCGACAAGCTGCGCGCGCAGCTGGAACAGGCCGGTTACCGCAGCGTCGATCAGGTGATGGAGCACGGCGAATTCGCCACCCGCGGCGCGTTGCTCGATCTTTACCCGATGGGCAGCGATGAGCCTTACCGCATCGACTTCTTCGATGACGAAATCGACAGCCTGCGCATCTTCGACGTCGATACCCAGCGCACGTTGAGCGAAGTCGAGGCCATCAATCTGTTGCCGGCCCACGAGTTCCCCACCGACAAAAACGCCATCGAGCTGTTTCGCAGCCAGTGGCGCGAGCAGTTTGAGGTGCGCCGCGACGCCGAGCACATCTATCAGCAGGTCAGCAAAAGCGCCTGGCCGGCCGGCATCGAATACTGGCAGCCGCTGTTCTTCAGCCAGCCGCTGCCGTCGCTGTTCAGCTACCTGCCGGCCAATACGCTGATCGTCAACACCGGCGATCTGGAGGGCGCCGCCGAGCGCTTCTGGCAGGACGTCAACCAGCGTTACGAAAGCCGCCGCGTCGATCCGATGCGCCCGCTGCTGGCGCCGGATACGCTGTGGCTGCGCGTCGACGCGCTGTTCGGCGAGCTGAAGGCCTGGCCGCGCATCGCGCTGAAAACCGCTGAGCTGCCGGCCAAGGCCGGCAATACCAATCTGGACTACCATGCCCTGCCCGATCTGGCGGTGCAAGCGCAGCATAAATCCCCGCTGGATAACCTGCGGCGCTTTATCGAAGGCTTCGACGGCAGCGTGATTTTCTCCGTCGAGAGCGAGGGGCGGCGTGAAACGCTGCAGGATCTGCTCGGCCGCATCAAGCTGGCGCCGGCGCTGATTCAGCGCCTCGATCAGGGGGAAACGGCGGGCCGTTACATGATGGTCGGCGCCGCCGAACACGGCTTCCTCGACGGCCTGCGCCAGCGGGCGCTGATCTGCGAAAGCGATCTGCTCGGCGAGCGCGTCAGCCGCCGCCGGCAGGACAACCGGCGCACCATCAATACCGATACCCTGATCCGCAACCTGGCGGAGCTGCATCCCGGCCAGCCGGTGGTGCATCTGGAGCACGGCGTCGGCCGCTACGTCGGCCTGACCACGCTGGAGGCCGGCGGTATCAAGGCCGAGTACCTGATCCTCTCCTACGCCGGTGAGGACAAGCTGTACGTGCCGGTTTCTTCGCTGCATCTGATCAGCCGCTACGCCGGCGGCGCGGACGAAAACGCCCCGCTGCACAAGCTGGGCGGCGACGCCTGGACGCGCGCGCGGCAGAAAGCGGCCGAGCGCGTGCGCGACGTGGCGGCGGAGCTGCTGGATATCTACGCCCAGCGCGCCGCCAAGGCCGGTTTCGCCTTCAAACACAATCGCGAACAGTATCAGCTGTTCTGCCAGAGCTTCCCGTTCGAAACCACGCCGGATCAGGAACAGGCGATCAACGCGGTGCTGAGCGACATGTGCCAGCCGCTGGCGATGGACCGCCTGGTGTGCGGCGACGTCGGCTTCGGCAAAACCGAAGTGGCGATGCGCGCCGCCTTCCTGGCGGTGGAAAACGGCAAGCAGGTGGCGGTGCTGGTGCCGACCACCCTGCTGGCGCAGCAGCACTTCGACAACTTCCGCGATCGCTTTGCCACCTGGCCGATCCGCATCGAAATGATGTCGCGCTTCCGCAGCGCCAAAGAGCAGCAGCAGGTGCTGGACGACGCGGCCGAAGGCAAAGTGGACATCATCATCGGCACCCACAAGCTGCTGCAGAGCGATCTCCGCTGGAAAGACCTGGGGCTGCTGATCGTCGATGAAGAACACCGCTTCGGCGTGCGCCATAAAGAACGCATCAAGGCGATGCGCGCCGACGTCGATATCCTGACGCTGACCGCCACGCCGATCCCGCGTACCCTGAACATGGCGATGAGCGGCATGCGCGATCTGTCGATCATCGCCACCCCGCCGGCGCGCCGGCTGGCGGTGAAGACCTTCGTGCGCGAATACGACAGCCTGGTGGTGCGCGAGGCGATCCTGCGTGAAGTGCTGCGCGGCGGCCAGGTTTACTACCTCTACAACGACGTGGAAAACATCGAGAAAGCGGCGCAGCGCCTGGCGGAATTGGTGCCGGAAGCGCGCATCGCCATCGGCCACGGCCAGATGCGCGAACGCGATCTGGAACGGGTGATGAACGATTTCCACCACCAGCGCTTCAACGTGCTGGTGTGCACCACCATCATCGAGACCGGCATCGATATCCCCAGCGCCAACACCATCATCATCGAGCGGGCCGATCGCTTCGGCCTGGCGCAGCTGCACCAGCTGCGCGGCCGCGTCGGGCGTTCGCACCACCAGGCTTACGCCTATCTGCTGACGCCGAACCCGAAAGCCATGGGCACCGACGCCCATAAACGGCTCGAAGCCATCGCATCGCTAGAAGATCTCGGCGCCGGTTTCGCCCTGGCGACCCACGATCTGGAGATCCGCGGCGCCGGCGAACTGCTGGGCGAAGACCAGAGCGGCCAGATGACCACCGTCGGTTTCTCGCTCTACATGGAGCTGTTGGAAAGCGCCGTCGATGCGTTGAAAAACGGCCGCGAACCGTCGCTGGAAGATCTCACCAGCAGCCAGACCGAGGTGGAACTGCGCATGCCGGCGCTGCTGCCGGAAAATTTCATTCCCGACGTCAATACCCGTCTTTCGCTGTACAAGCGTATCGCCAGCGCGAAGAGCGACGGCGAGCTGGATGAGCTGAAAGTCGAGCTGATCGACCGCTTCGGCCAGTTGCCGGACGCGGCGCGCAACCTGTTGCAGTGCGCGGCGCTGCGCCTGCATGCGCAGAAGCTGGGCATCAAACGCATCGAGAGCAACGAGCGCGGCGGCTTTATCGAGTTCGGCGACAACAACCGCGTCGACCCTGGTTATCTGATCGGCCTGTTGCAGGGCAATCCGCAGGTTTACCGCCTGGACGGCCCGAGCAAGCTGAAGTTCACGCTCGATTTGGCCGACCGCCAGAAACGCCTGACGTTCACCGAAGATCTGCTGGACGCCTTCCGCGAACACACGCTGGCGGCCTGAGCCAACGCCTCCCGCCGGTGCGGTGGGAGGCGGCTTATTCGCGCGGGAAACCGGCGCCCAGCGGTGCCAGCTGCATCACGCGGCTGGTCACCACCCGATTTTTACCGCTGCGCTTCGCCTCATATAACGCTTCGTCGGTCATGGCGATCGCCTTGTCCAGCGTCATGCCGGGCAGATACAGCGACACGCCGATCGACAGCGTGATGTGCGCTTCATCGTGGGCATTCAGCAAGAACGTCGAGCTCTCCACCGCGCTGCGAATGCGCTCCGCCACCCCACCGATGACCAGCGGATCGTAACTGGCGGTGATCACCATAAACTCCTCGCCGCCGTAACGCCCGACGAAGTCCTCGTTGCGCACGCTGTTTTGCAGCAGCCGGCCGACGCTGGCCAGCAGCACGTCGCCGGCCGGGTGGCCGTAGGTGTCATTGATCTTTTTGAAATCATCCAGATCGAGGATCATCAGCCCGCACGGGCGGCGTTCGGCGCGCTGCAGCATCAGGTGGTAATCGACGCTGGCGCGGTTGTTGATATGGGTCAGGCTGTCGGTCGTGGCGCGGGCGCGCATCGCGAAATAGGCGTAGATGTGGCGCTCTTTGAAATTCAGCGCATGGTAGCAAATCGCCAGGCAGAGCGCGGAAACCGCCTGGTACAGCAACACGTCCAGCCATAGCCCGCTCATGTCCACCAGCAGCCACACCACCGCGATGCGATACAGTGCGATGGCGCCGATCGTCAGGTAAAACACCCAGTGGGATTTCTTCAGCCACACGCGCGACAGCAGCAACGGCACCAGGATTGAGGCGATAAACAGGTTATCGACGGTGAAACCGCCGGTCAGCGCCATGGCGAACAAAAAGCTCACCAGCCCACTGATACCGCCGCCGAAAAAAGTCACCAGGACCATCGGAATCATCGAAAAGCTGTAGTGCACCTTATCGGTCAGCTCCAGCCGGTCCTGGCTTAAATACAGCACCGCCACCCCGGCCAACAGGCCGAATACGACGCGCTTCCACAGCGCAGAGCGATAGGAGAACGGCGCGTTTTTACTGAGAACGAAATAGCTTACCGACAGCGTGGCGTAGGTGATGCAGGCGTCGCTGTAAATGGCGGGAATGGACGCAATGTAGGTCATAAATAGTCAGCGGCTCCTCGGGATCGCCAGGGGTTGATATGCAGACGTTGAATAACGCATCCCTGTCGTCTCCGCTTCGGCGGCGGCTATTTTACACAGTCTATTAATAGAGTAGCAGTTCTATCTTATCGCCAAGCCGTCTATCTCACGATGCGCGCTTCAGGCTACTCTGTGCTTGGTGTTATCGGGGGAGAACCGCATGAATATCGACGATGAACTGCAGGCGCTCAGCGAACAGGAAGCGACGCTGGCCTTTACCCATTTTGACGCTGCCACCGCCTGGGAGCTGGGCGCGGCGCTGAAAACCGCCGCCGAGCGGCGCGGTCTGAGCATCGCCATCGAGATCCAACTGGCCGGGCAGACGCTGTTTTATTACGCCATGCCGGGCGCCACGCCGGACATCGCCGACTGGGTGCGGCGCAAGCGCAATCTGGTGAATCATTTTCACAAAAGCTCTTATGCCATCGGCCTGCGCCTGCAGCAGCGGCAAACGTCGCTGGAAGAGCGCTACGGGCTGAGCGTGCGCGACTATTCGGTGCACGGCGGCGCCTTCCCGCTCACCCTGGCCGGCCTCGGCTGCGTCGGTAGCATCAGCATTTCCGGCGCGCCGCAGAAGGAAGATCACCAGCTGCTGATAAGCACTTTAGCCCACTTTCTCGGCTTATCCCTGCCCGCGCTCCACTAGCCGTTAAAACCTTGATTATTCCTTTCCTTTTCAGCCGCAGAATCTGCGGCTGACTTACCTGTTATCCGCATTTAGCGCCAAACAAAAGGGCGACTCTCTGATTTCCTGCGCCAAATTGACACAGGTCTGGTAATCCGCTGAACAAAAGGCGTATGGTATCTGTCACGTGACAAGACGGACCTCATCGGGCCCGCCATTCCTTTCACTTTTGAAGATTTGGTACGCACCGTAGATGAAAACGCATGAAATAAACAAAATTCGCCCCTTCAGCGCGCTGATAGACGCCTGCTGGCGGGAACCTTATAGCCTGGCGCGGTTGCTGAAAGATGCTATCGCCGGGGTGACGGTCGGTATTATCGCCATCCCGCTGGCGATGGCGCTGGCGATCGCCAGCGGCGTGCCGCCGCAGTACGGCCTGTATACCGCCGCCATCGCCGGTATCGTCATCGCCGTCAGCGGCGGTTCACGCTACAGCGTCTCCGGCCCCACCGCCGCCTTCGTGGTGATCCTGTATCCGGTTTCGCAGCAGTTCGGACTGGCCGGCCTGCTGGTCGCCACGCTGATCTCCGGGGTGTTTCTGCTGCTGATGGGGCTGGCGCGCTTTGGCCGGCTGATCGAGTACATTCCGCTGCCGGTGACGCTCGGCTTTACCTCCGGTATCGCCATCACCATCGCCACCATGCAGATCAAGGACTTCTTCGGCCTGCAGCTGGCGCACACGCCGGAAAATTACGTCGGCAAACTGTACGCCCTGCTGCAGGCGCTGCCAACGCTGGATTTCGGCGATACCCTGATCGGCGCGGTGACGCTCCTGATCCTGATCTTCTGGCCCAAGCTCGGCCTGCGGGTGCCTGGCCACCTGCCGGCGCTGCTGGCGGGCACCGCGCTAATGGGTCTGCTGGCGCTGTTTGACCACCCGGTGGCGACCATCGGCTCGCGCTTCAGCTACCTGCTGGCCGACGGCAGCAGCGGCCAGGGCATCCCGCCGATCCTGCCGCAGCTGCTGCTGCCCTGGGATCTGCCGGGCGGCGGCGGGCAGCCGTTCACCCTGAGCTGGCAAACCGTTTCCGCCCTGCTGCCGGCGGCGTTTTCGATGGCGATGCTCGGCGCGATCGAATCGCTGCTGTGCGCCGTGGTGCTCGACGGCATGACCGGCAAGAAGCACAACTCGAACAGCGAGCTGATCGGCCAGGGTGCGGGTAACATCATCGCGCCGTTCTTCGGCGGCATTACCGCCACCGCCGCGATTGCCCGTTCGGCGGCCAACGTGCGCGCCGGCGCCACTTCGCCGGTGTCCGCCATCATCCACGCGTTGCTGGTGCTGTTGGCGCTGCTGGTATTGGCACCGTGGCTCTCTTACCTGCCGCTGGCGGCGATGGCGGCGCTGCTGCTGATGGTCGCCTGGAACATGAGCGAGGCGCACAAGGTGATTTATCTGCTGCGCCGGGCGCCGAAGGACGACATTCTGGTGCTGCTGCTGTGCATGTCGCTGACGGTGCTGTTCGATATGGTGATCGCCATTACCGTGGGCATCGTGCTGGCGTCGCTGCTGTTTATGCGCCGCATCGCCCGCATGACGCGGCTGAGCGAGCTGAGCGCCGGCGACGGCCGCCTGGTGCTCCGGGTGAACGGCCCGCTGTTCTTCGCCGCCGCCGAGCGCATCTTTACCGAACTGCTGGCGCGCAGCGAAGGTTACCGCACGATCGTGCTGCAATGGGATGCGGTTCCGGTGCTCGATGCCGGCGGCCTGAGCGCCCTGCGGCGCTTTATCGACGTGCTGCCGGCAGACAAAAAGCTGGTGATCACCGACGTGCCGTTCCAGCCGCTGAAAACCCTGGCGCGTGCGCGGGTGCAGCCGATCGAGGGCCGCCTGCAGTTCTACCCGACGCTGCCGGAAGCGCTGGCGGCCACCGGCGCCTAAACGTAAAAAAGCCCGACGAGTCGGGCTTTTTTTTATGGCGACGAACGCTTAGTTGCTGGTATCCAGCTCCGGGAAGCTCTTCACCAGGTCGTCGATGGCTTTCATCTGCGCCAGGAACGGCTCCAGCTTGTCCAACGGCAGCGCAGACGGGCCGTCGCACTTGGCGTTTTTCGGATCCGGGTGCGCTTCGAGGAACAGGCCGGCCAGGCCAACCGCCATACCGGCGCGCGCCAGCTCGGCCACCTGAGCGCGGCGGCCGCCGGACGCGGCGCCGAACGGATCGCGGGTCTGCAGCGCGTGGGTCACGTCGAAGATCACCGGATGGCCGCCGGTCACGTTCTTCATCACGTTGATGCCCAGCATGTCGACCACCAGGTTGTCATAGCCGAAGTTGCTGCCGCGATCGCACAGGATCACCTGATCGTTGCCGCCTTCTTTGAACTTGTCGACGATGTTGCCCATCTGCCCCGGGCTGACGAACTGCGGCTTCTTGACGTTGATCACCGCGCCGGTTTTCGCCATCGCTTCCACCAGATCGGTCTGACGCGCCAGGAAGGCCGGCAGCTGGATCACGTCAACCACTTCGGAAACCGGCTGCGCCTGCGCCGCTTCATGCACGTCGGTGATGATTTTCACGCCGAAGGTTTTTTTCAGCTCTTCGAAGATCTTCATCCCTTCTTCCAGGCCCGGACCGCGGTACGAGTGGATGGAAGAACGGTTGGCCTTGTCGAAAGAGGCTTTGAATACGTAAGGGATGCCCAGTTTTTGCGTCACGGTGACGTAGTGTTCGCAGATGCTCATCGCCAGATCGCGCGATTCCAGCACGTTCATACCGCCAAACAGCACAAACGGCAGATCGTTTGCTACGTCGATATCGCCAATGCTAACCACTTTCTGTTTCATGCTTTCGCCTTTGTTAAGGTTGTAACCGTCGCCTTGCAAACTGCACGGAGTCATTGAATTAATGCAGCGTCACCTGTTTCGGCTCAATCGAGTGGATCTGTACTTTGATCACTTCGCTGACCGGGTCTTCAGGACACTGCTCGACAAAATAGTTGAGGTCGGAGATCGCGATATGGTTGCACTCCAGCTGGGCGTAAATCAGCCCGCGGTCGCGGATCTCGTACGGATCTTCCGGATCGAAGCACAGCACCGTTTCGCTGGTGCGCAGCGCCATCTCCAGCTGCTTTTCTTCCATCAGGGCGGCCTTCAGCGTATCGAGCATCTTGCGCACCACCATGATGTTCTCCGACTCGTCGAGATCGTCGTCTTCCAGCTCGGCGCCCAGCCCCAGGTTGCCCTTGATCCACACTTCCAGCTGGTGTTCGCTCAGGGTTTCGCCGTTCAGCGGGTTGATCAGCCACAGCTCTTCGTCCAGCCAGTCGGCACGCAGGATCAGCTGAGTGGGGAAAATCACCGGCAGCAGCGGCAGGTCCAGCGCGTTGGCGATATGCAGGAAGATAGTGCCCAGCGAGACCGGCGTGCCCTGCCGCGCTTCCAGCACTTTGTCCAGCCAGATGGCGTCCGACAGGCGGTACACGCCGCTGGCGCCGCCGAATCCCCAGGTCTTGTAAAACAGTTCGATGAGCGCATCCAGTTGCTGCTCCTGAGTGATATCGACCGGCACCGCCGCGCGCGCTTCGTCCACCAGCTGTTGCAGCTTGCGCTCCACGTCGGCAACCGGGAAATCGCGCCGCACCGACTGCGACACCAGGATCACCCCTTCGCTCAGCGGCGAGGCGTTAAATTCAAAATCAGCAATGCTACTCATAGGTATCCCATCAGAAACGGTATTTTCGTCGTGGCAAGTTTAATTATCAGGTACAGGCAGCCCAACGCCAGCACGAACGCCACGGTTCGCAGCCGCTGACTTTTGGTCTTCTTGCCCAATGCGACGTAGCCAAGCAGGATATAGATAATAACGCCAAACAGCTTCTCGGTCAGCCATGAGTCCATACCCAGCAGCGGATAAAACCCGAACGTCACCACCAGCGCGATGCCGCTGACGAACAGCAGCGTGTCGTTCAGGTGCGGCGCTACCTTGACCCAGCGGCGGCCCATGATCGGCGAGCGGCGCCACTGCCAAAAGAAACGCAGCACAAACAAGGTAATACTGATGGCGACCGTCAGCAAATGGAAATGTTTCAACGCGGTGTATGCAGTCATGATGCTCCCTTAAATGGCTCGGGCGTCGTTATTATGAGAGGCGCTTATCCCGGCCATTGGCCGAGCGTCACGCGGTCGTTGTCGCCATAATCACGGTGGGTGGCGACAGCGGAAAATCCGGCGGCCTGCAGCAGCGCGCGCACGCTCTCGCCCTGCTGCCAGCCATGTTCCAACAGCAGCCAGCCCTGGGGCTGCAAATGGTGCGGCGCCTGGCGCACGATGGCGGCCAGATCCGCCAACCCACGATCGGCGGCGACCAGCGCGCTGCCGGGCTCGAAGCGCACGTCGCCCTGCGACAAATGCGGATCGGCGGCGTCGATATAGGGCGGATTGCTGGCGATCAGCGCGAAGCGTTGCCCCGCCACCGGCGCAAACCAGCTGCCCTGTAGAAATCGGACGTTGTCGATCTTCAGCTTGTGCGCATTGTGCTGCGCCAGCGCGACCGCTTCCGGCTGCACATCGACGCCGATAGCCGAACAGTCCGGGCGCTCGCTGGCCAGCGCCAGCGCGATGGCGCCGGTGCCGGTGCCGAGATCGAGGAAGTGGCAGGGTTGCGGCGGCAGGCGCGCCAGCGCCAGCTCTACCAGGCATTCGGTATCCGGGCGTGGGATCAGCGTTGCGGGTGAAACCGACAGCGGCAGCGACCAAAATTCACGCTCGCCCACCAGATAGGCCACCGGCTCTCCGCGTTCGCGGCGCGCCAGCAGCGTCTCCAGCTGCTGTTGCTGCGGTGGCGTCAGCAGGGTTTCACCGAACGCCATCAGGAAGGTTCTGGCCTTGCCGGTCACGAAACCCAACAGGATTTCCGCGTCGCGCCGGGCGCTGTCGCTGTGGGTCAAACGCGCGGCGGCGGCTTTCAGCCAGTGTTGATAGTCCATCACTCTTGCTCGGCGGACAGCGCAGCCAGCTGATCGGCCTGATACTCCTGCACGATCGGCTGGATCAGCATGTCCAGTTTGCCTTCCATCACTTCGTCCAGGCGGTAGAGCGTCAGGTTGATGCGGTGGTCGGTCACCCGCCCCTGCGGGAAGTTGTAGGTGCGGTTACGGTCGGAACGGTCGCCGCTGCCCAGCAGGTTGCGGCGAGTGGACGCCTCGGCCTGCTGGCGCTTGGCCACCTCAGCGGCGCGAATGCGCGCGCCCAGCACCGACATCGCCTTGGCTTTGTTTTTGTGCTGTGAACGTTCGTCCTGGCACTCCACCACGATGCCGGTCGGCAGGTGGGTGATGCGGATTGCCGAGTCGGTGGTGTTAACGTGCTGGCCACCGGCGCCGGAGGAGCGGAAGGTGTCGATTTTCAGATCGCCCGGGTTGATGTCCGGCAGCTCGGCTTCCGGCACTTCCGGCATCACCGCCACGGTGCAGGCGGAGGTGTGGATGCGCCCCTGGGATTCGGTTTCCGGCACGCGCTGCACGCGGTGGCCGCCGGATTCAAACTTCAGTTGACCGTACACGCCGTCGCCGGAGACTTTGGCGATCACTTCTTTAAAGCCGCCGTGCTCACCTTCGTTGGCGCTCATCACCTCGACGCGCCAGCGGCGGCTTTCCGCATAGCGGCTGTACATACGGAACAGATCGCCGGCGAAGATCGCCGCCTCATCGCCGCCGGTACCGGCACGCACTTCGAGGAAGCAGCTGCGCTCATCGTCCGGATCTTTCGGCAGCAGCAACACCTGCAGCTGCTGCTCCAGCTCTTCGCTGGCCGCCCGCGCCTGTTTCAGCTCTTCCTGCGCCATCTCGCGCATCTCCGGATCGTCCAGCATCATTTCCGCCGTCTCCAGATCCTCCTGCACCTGACGCCATTCCAGGAAGCAGCGGCTGACGTCGGTCAGCTGCGCGTATTCTCGCGACAGCGCGCGGAACCGGTCTTGGTCGGCGATAACGCCGGCATCGCCGAGCAGCGCCTGCACTTCTTCATGGCGCTCTTGTAACGCTTCCAGTTTGGCAACAATAGAAGGCTTCATGCGTGGTAATAAACCCTGTTAATAGAGAAAACTAATGCTGATCCAGCCCGAGGCTGTCGCGTAATAACTGCAACCGCTCCACGTCGCCGTCGCCGGCGGCCTGCTGGAGGGATTTGGTGGGGGCATGAATAAGACGGTTGGTCAGTTTATGGGCCAGCTCGTGAATAACCTGCTCCACGTTGGCGCCCTGCGCGATGGCGGCCAGCGCTTTGGCCTCCATCTCTGCGCGAATTTGGTCGGCCTGCGAACGGTAGTCGCGGATGGTTTCCACCGCGCCCTGCGAGCGCAGCCAGGCCATGAAGTTGGTGCTTTCCTGCTGCACGATCGACTCCGCCTGCACCGCCGCCGCTTTGCGCTGCGCCAGGTTGCTTTGAATGATGGCGTGCAGATCGTCCACGCTGTACAGATAGGCGTTGGCCAGTTTGCCGACTTCCGGTTCGATGTCGCGCGGTACGGCGATATCCACCAGCAGCATCGGCTGGTTGCGACGCGCCTTCAGCGCGCGCTCCACCATCCCCTTGCCGATGATAGGCAGCGGGCTGGCGGTAGAACTGATGATGATGTCGGCGTCCGCCAGGCGTTCGTCGATCTCCGGCAGGGTGATCACCTCCGCGCCGACCTCGTCCGCCAGCAGCTGGGCGCGTTCGCGGGTGCGGTTGGCGATGATCATGTGCCGCACTTTGTGTTCGCGCAGGTGGCGCGCCACCAGCTCGATGGTTTCACCGGCGCCCACCAGCAAGACGTTGAGATCGGCCAGCGATTCGAAGATCTGGCGCGCCAGGGTACAGGCGGCAAAAGCCACGGAGACCGCGCTGGCACCGATGTCGGTTTCGGTACGCACGCGCTTGGCGACGGAGAAGGATTTCTGGAACAGACGCTCCAGCTCGCCGGACAGCGACTGGCCGCGTTGCGACTCGGCGAAGGCCTTTTTGACCTGCCCGAGGATCTGCGGTTCGCCCAGCACCAATGAGTCCAACCCGCTGGCCACCCGCATCAAATGGCTGACCGCGTCGTTGCCCTGATGCCAGTACAGGCTTTTCTTCACCTCTTCCGGGCGCAGGTTGTGGTAGGCGCACAGCCAGGCGACCAGCTGCTCGTGCATGTGTTCCTGCTGCTCTACGCTGAGGTACAGCTCGGTGCGGTTGCAGGTGGACAACACGACGCCGCCCTGCACCAACGGTTGTTGGAGCAAGCTGGTCAGCGCCTCATCGATGGACTCTGGCGAGAAGGTCACCCTTTCACGCAGAGAAACCGGAGCGGTTTTGTGATTTATACCTAACGCCAGCAGGGTCATTGCTTCGAGTAATACTTCTGTTGGTACGGGTTCTCGTTGAACGGCATTCTACTTGATGCGCAGGATCAATAAAAGTAACAACCGCATCTTCCGTTCAATCATTGCCATAGACGGCATCAATCGATGAATAATTAATAAATACAGTGAGATGATTTATAATTTGACGACATAACATACTGAATTTTAGCGCAGGATGCGATCTCCCGCACAGGATTCGGTAAAACCTGCAGGTTATCCGCTTATAATCCGCGCGTTTACCAACCCAGCGTGCCGCAACGGTAGGAGGGATCCAGGATAAAAGAGACCTGCTGGCAAAAAACCTGCTTGGCCTGAAAATAAAAAAATACCGCGCCGGCAAAGCACAGAAGCGAAATGATTATCCGCGCCGCAATCTTCATTCGATTATTTCCCGCAACAAAAACCCCCGGCAGCATACCGAGGCAAACATCAACCAAACGCTAACGGCGGTCACCCCGCCGTATCGAAAATTGTTGCCCCCGGACAACGGCACGAAACGATTGTGTTAATCTTAATGACGCCCCAATGCGCGTACCGGGTTGGCATTGCGCCAGTAAAAGCGGCAAGATTCAACGCGATGCAGCAAAAAATTGACGCGCCGCCGCCGCCCCGTTAGCGTGAGCGCTGAATCCGGGTTTCGTCGCGCATGCCCGCAAGGACAAAAGGACAAGAGAAAGTTATGCCAATACGCAAAGTTAGTTTGCTCCGTCTGATCCCGCTGGCCAGCCTGGTGCTGGCCGCCTGTACCACCACCAAGCCGACCGGCCCGGCCACCAGCCCGACTTCACCGCAGTGGCGCGCCCATGAGCAGGCGGTGCAGCAGCTCAGCACCTATCAGACCCGCGGCTCCTTCGCCTACTTGTCTGATCAGAAAAAAGTCTACGCCCGCTTCTTCTGGCAGCAGTTCTCACCGGAGCGCTATCGTCTGCTGTTGACCAACCCGCTGGGCAGCACGGAAATGGATCTCAACGTGCAGAAAAACGTGGTGCAGCTGACCGACAACCAGGGCAAACGCTACGTCAGTGACAATCCGGACGAGATGATCCGCAAGCTGACCGGCATGGCGATCCCACTGAACAACCTGCGCCAGTGGATGCTCGGCCTGCCGGGCGAAGCCAGCGATTTTGCGCTGGATGACCAATATCGCCTGAGCAAGCTGACTTACCAGCAAGGCGGTCAGACCTGGAAAGTGGATTACCAGGGCTACAGCAACGAGGTGCAGCCGACGCTGCCGAACCGCCTGGAACTGCAGCAGGGCGAGCAGCGCATCAAGCTGAAAATGGATAACTGGACGCTCAAATGATTCGCCAGTGGCCCTCCCCCGCGAAACTCAACCTGTTTCTGTACATCACCGGCCGTCGTGAAGACGGCTATCACCTGCTGCAGACGCTGTTTCAGTTCTTGGACTACGGCGACACCCTGACCATTGACCCGCGCCAGGACGACCGTATTCATCTGCTGACGCCGGTCGACGGCGTGCCGGACGAACAGAATCTGATCGTGCGCGCCGCCCGCCTGCTGCAGCGCTATTGCGATGAGCGCGGCCTGCAGACCGCACCGCGCGGCGCCGACATCAGCATCGACAAGCGCCTGCCGATGGGCGGCGGCCTGGGCGGTGGCTCCTCCAACGCCGCCACCGTACTGGTGGCGCTCAACGAACTGTGGCGCTGCGGTCTTGGCGACGACCAACTGGCCGAGCTGGGGCTCAGCCTCGGCGCCGACGTGCCGGTGTTCGTGCGCGGCCACGCCGCCTTCGCCGAAGGCATCGGCGAGCGTCTGCAGCCGGCCGAGCCGCAAGAAAAGTGGTATCTGGTAGCGCATCCCGGCGTCAGCATCCCGACGCCGGTTATCTTCGGTGACCCCGAATTGAAAAGAGACACCCCGGTTCGCTCCTTAAGTGAGCTGTTGCAGGCGCCGTACGCAAATGATTGCGAACCGATCGCAAGAAAACGTTTTCGCGAGGTTGAACAGCTTCTTTCATGGCTGTTAGAATACGCCCCGTCACGCCTGACTGGCACAGGTGCTTGTGTGTTTGCTGAATTCGACACAGAAATCGCCGCCCGTCAGGTGTTAAATCAAGCCCCGGAGTGGTTGTGTGGTTTTGTAGCGCGCGGCGTTAACGTCTCCCCACTACATCGCATTCGTTCCGGGCGGTTTGAGTCGTAGCTCAACGTTTCGCTGCGCAGGGTCATGCACACCTGGCCCTGTTATCCCTGCGCTGCCTGCGGTCTCAATTTTAGTTTTACATACCCGTATGTATATTGCGCCGGCGTCGCCGACTGCCCCTTGGCGATGTCGTATGACAATATCTTCTCTGGACGCAAGCCTGAGGTTCTTCTCGTGCCTGATATGAAGCTTTTTGCTGGTAACGCCACCCCGGAACTAGCACAACGTATTGCCAACCGTTTGTACACCAGCCTTGGTGACGCCGCTGTAGGTCGTTTTAGCGACGGCGAAGTGAGCGTGCAAATCAACGAAAATGTACGCGGCGGTGATATTTTCATCATCCAGTCCACCTGTGCCCCGACCAACGACAACCTGATGGAACTGGTTGTGATGGTCGACGCCCTGCGTCGCGCCTCCGCAGGTCGTATTACCGCCGTTATCCCTTACTTCGGCTATGCCCGCCAGGATCGCCGCGTGCGTTCCGCGCGTGTGCCAATCACCGCCAAAGTGGTTGCCGATTTCCTCTCCAGCGTAGGGGTTGACCGCGTTCTGACGGTGGATCTGCATGCTGAGCAGATTCAAGGCTTCTTCGACGTACCGGTAGACAACGTGTTCGGCAGCCCGATCCTGCTGGAAGACATGCTGCAGCAGAACCTGGAAAACCCGATCGTGGTTTCCCCGGACATCGGCGGCGTAGTGCGTGCCCGCGCCATCGCCAAACTGCTGAACGACACCGACATGGCCATCATCGACAAACGCCGCCCGCGCGCGAACGTGTCTCAGGTGATGCACATCATCGGTGACGTGGCAGGCCGCGACTGCGTGCTGGTCGACGACATGATCGACACCGGCGGTACCTTGTGTAAAGCGGCTGAAGCGTTGAAAGAACGCGGTGCCAAGCGCGTATTCGCCTACGCGACGCACCCGATCTTCTCCGGCAACGCCGTGGACAACATCAAGAACTCGGTGATTGATGAAGTGATCGTCTGCGACACCATTCCGCTGTCGCCGGAAATCAAGGCACTGAAAAACGTTCGCACTCTGACCCTGTCCGGCATGCTGGCTGAAGCCATCCGCCGCATCAGCAACGAAGAGTCGATCTCTGCGATGTTCGAGCATTGATTCGTCGTCTTTCCGGTGCGGCGCCCACCGTGCCGGAAAGATAGCGTGCCCGACAGCAGAAAAAGAAAAACCCGTTGGTGCGTGAGCAACAACGGGTTTTCTACTCGTAGTCCAACATGACCTCAAACCTTAATGCACGGCAGATATTCCCTTGCCCTGCTCTCGCTTCCCTTCTGATTTTTTAATCAATGCGACGAACGATGTTGGTCGTTACGGCACCGTTTATCAAAGTGTTTTACCCACCAGTAGCGATCCGCCACTTGCTCGCGGCCGCCGATACGCGCGCCCACCAGCCACAACAGCGCGCCGACGAAGATACTCATGATGGCGCCGTGGGCGAAAAATTGCGGTAAATCGAACTGAGATACTTCAGCAATAATGGAGTATCCGACGCCGCCGATCATCACGACCAGGCCCAGCCCCATAAAAAAGTTGCCCATTCTGTCCGCGTTTCTACGTTTCATATGCCACCTCCATGATTGCCATGTGCCAACCGGGATAACGCTGCAACTTGTTAACCCACTTTGATAAGTTAAGTATAGTCCTTGTGGCGGCAAGGGGATTGCGGAGGCGATCACAAATGGTAAAGAATTATTGACACTTCTTAACACGCCGCTGAAAATTAGCGGACAAATTGAATTATTCAGCTAATGAATCATTCGTCTTTCTTACCTACGGTGACGGCGGAGATCGGATTTTGTCATTCGCTGCCCCGGCAGGTAGACTAAGGCCCTTTCTATTACCCTGATCATAGCGAATCTCCCAGTGAGCAGTATTAAATTGATAGTCGGCCTGGCCAACCCGGGCGCGGAATATGCCCAGACGCGCCACAACGCCGGCGCCTGGTACGTCGATCTGCTGGCCCAGCGCCACAATCAGCAGTTGAAAGAAGAAAGCAAGTTCTTCGGCTACACCGCCCGCTTGAACCTGGCGGGCAACGACGTGCGCCTGCTGGTGCCGACCACCTTCATGAACCTGAGCGGCAAAGCGGTGCTGGCGATGGCCAACTTCTACCGCATCGAGCCGAACGAGATTTTGGTGGCGCACGACGAGCTGGATCTGCCGCCCGGCGTGGCCAAAATCAAGCTCGGCGGCGGCAACGGCGGCCACAACGGCCTGAAGGACATCCAGAACAAGTTCGGCAACAACCCGAACTTCTACCGCCTGCGCATCGGCATCGGCCATCCGGGCGACAAGAACAAGGTGGTGGGCTTCGTGCTCGGCAAACCGCCGGCCAGCGAGCAGAAGATGATTGACGAAGCGATCGACGAGTCGCTGCGCTGCACCGAGATGCTGATGAAGGACGGGCTGGAAAAAACCGTTCAGCGCCTGCACAGCTTCAAGGCGCAGGCCTGAACCTTGCCGCAGCGGGCGCCCTGCCCGCTGCCTGCATTTAGCCGCGCGGGTTGAAGGTCTCCTCGCTCACGCGGCGGTCATCGGCGGTGAAGCCCTCTTCCGCCACGTAATACTGCGGATCGTCCAGCTCATGGCTGCAGAACGGCCCGGCGCGCTTGAGCAAGCGCACGCAGTCACCGCTCAGGTGGCGCAGCCGAATGCTTTTTCCCGCCGCCAGATAACGCGCCGTCAGCTTATCGATCGCCTCTACGCCGCTGGAATCCATCACCCGGGTGCCGGCAAAATCCAGCACCACGTTCTGCGGATCGCTCTGCGGATCGAACAGCTCGGCGAAAGCGGCAGCGGAGCCGAAGAACAGCGGGCCATCGAGCTGATACACCGCCACGTCGCCCGTCACCTGCCGCTGGCGCACGCGGATGCGCGCCTGCTGCCAGGCGAACACCAGCGCCGAGATAATCACCCCGCTGATCACCGCCACCGCCAGATCGGTAAAGATGGTGATCAACGTGACGGCGATCATCACCAGCGCGTCCGCCTTCGGCATGCGGCGCAAACGGCGCAGCGAGCTCCACTCGAAGGTGTTGTAACACACTACCAGCATCACCCCGGCCAGCGCTGCCACCGGCAGCAGGCCGATATAGCGCGACAGGCTGACCACGAACAGAATCAGCAGGATGGCGCCCACCGTGCCGGAGAGGCGCCCGCGCCCGCCCGAGGTAAAGTTGATGATCGACTGGCCGATCATCGCGCAGCCGGCGAAGCAGCCGAACAGGCCGCATACCGCATTACCGGCGCCCTGCGCGATGCTCTCGCGGTTGCCGTTCCCCTTCTTGCCGCCCATTTCATCCAGCACCGTCATGGTCAGCAGCGATTCAATCAAACCGACCAGGGCGATCACCACCGCATAGGGCAACACCACCCGCACCATCTCCAGAGTGAACGGCGCCGTCGGCAGGCTAAAGTGCGGCAGCGCGCCGGAAATGTCCGCCAGATCGCCCACCCGCAGCGTGTGCAGATTGAGGCCGATCGCCAACGCCGAAACCACCAGCAGCGCCGCCAGCGAAGACGGAATGGCCTTGGTCAGGCGCGGGAACAGCACCACCACCGCAATCGCCAGCGCCACCAGGCCGTACATCAGCGGCCCCTGCCCGGCGATCATCTTCAGCTGCGCCAGCATGATGACGATCGCCAAACCGTTGACGAAGCCGTGGATCGCCGGCAGCGGCACCAGACGAATGAACTTGCCCAACCGGAAGGCGCCAATCAGGATTTGAATCGCCCCGGCAAACAGCGTGGCCCACAGCACGTAGCCCATGCCGTACTGCGCCGCCAGGCTCATCAGCACCACCACAATGGAGCCGGCGGCGCCGGAAACCATGCCCGGCTTGCCGCCGAACAGCGCCGTGACCAGGCCGATGATAAACGCGGTATGCAAACCGACGATCGGCGAAAGACCGGCGACCAGCGAAAAGCCGACCGCCTCGGGGATCATCGAAACCGCCACCACAAAGCCCGCCAGGACTTCATTTTTAACGTCCGCGATCCTGACGTTACTCAGGTTAAACATGCATTATTCACTTATGACAGATGACATCATCTCCCCGCGTAGCGGGTATGGGGTACCGCAAGGCGCGGCAGACTGCAGGCGGGCACAACTCAGGGTGGCGTAGGCAAGAAATACATCCGGCGCGTTTCCTGTCGGTTAATCGGAACGGCCAGTATGGGTAAATGTGATCCAAATCTCAAATAAAAACCTGCCGCGGGCGCTGGGCTCGCCCCGGCCAAACAAGTCTGATCGAGATAAACGCCCATTACGTGTATAATGGCGGCATTATTTTGCCCTTTATGCAGTCGATTAAACCTAACCGGCTGATAGTTAAGATATTTAAGGTGATTACAACATGGGATTCAAATGCGGTATCGTCGGCCTGCCTAACGTAGGCAAATCCACCCTGTTCAACGCGTTGACCAAAGCGGGCATTGAAGCAGCCAACTTCCCGTTCTGCACCATTGAACCGAACACCGGTGTGGTGCCGATGCCCGATCCGCGTCTGGATAAGCTGGCCGAGATCGTCAAGCCGCAACGCATTCTGCCAACCACCATGGAATTCGTCGACATCGCCGGCCTGGTGAAAGGCGCGTCCAAGGGTGAAGGCCTGGGCAACCAGTTCCTGACCAACATCCGCGAAACCGAAGCCATCGGCCACGTGGTGCGCTGCTTCGAGAACGACAACATCATCCACGTCAACAACAAGGTCGATCCGGCCGAAGACATCGACGTCATCAACACCGAGCTGGCGCTGTCTGACCTGGACACCTGCGAGCGTGCCATCCACCGCGTGCAGAAGAAAGCCAAAGGCGGCGACAAAGACGCCAAGGCCGAGCTGGCGGCGCTGGAGAAATGCCTGCCGCACCTGGAAAACGCCGGTATGCTGCGCGCGCTGGATCTGACTGCAGAAGACAAAGCGGCGATCAAATACCTGAGCTTCCTGACCCTGAAGCCGACCATGTACATCGCCAACGTTAACGAAGACGGCTTCGAGAACAACCCGTACCTGGACACCGTGCGTAAAATCGCCGATGCCGAAGGCTCCGTGGTAGTTGCCGTGTGCGCCGCTGTGGAATCCGATATCGCCGAGCTGGAAGACGAAGAGCGCGACGAGTTCATGGCCGAGCTGGGCCTGGAAGAGCCGGGCCTGAACCGCGTGATCCGCGCCGGTTACGAGCTGCTGAACCTGCAGACCTACTTCACCGCCGGCGTGAAAGAAGTACGCGCCTGGACCATCCCGGTCGGCGCCACCGCCCCGCAGGCGGCCGGCAAGATCCACACCGACTTCGAGAAAGGCTTTATCCGCGCGCAAACCATCGCCTTCGACGACTTCATCACCTACAAGGGTGAACAAGGCGCCAAAGAAGCCGGTAAAATGCGCTCAGAAGGTAAAGACTACATCGTCAAAGACGGCGACGTGATGAACTTCCTGTTCAACGTCTAACCCCTTCCCCGCAGCGTATTTCTCCGCTGCCGGAAACGGAAAAATCCACGCTTCGGCGTGGATTTTTTTGTCTCTCGATTCTGCGTGTTAGCGCTCTGGATAAGAATCTAATGTTAAAAGTGCAACGTACTGAACGTTACGATGAGCAACGGACAGTTTTATTCAGTAGGCCCCTCATCCAGAATGATTAAATTTTCTGCTATTCAATACTTTAATATCTGTATTAAGATGACTTCACAATCTTTGGTTAATTAGTGAGTTAGATAAGGATTCTAGCGATGCCTCTACCTGACCGAATGAGACCCACAAAAGTCAGTAGCAAAAAGATCAATGAGCTGGCAAACAAAGCTAAGCAGATACTTTCAAGAATTGACGAAGGTTTTGACGAACAAGATTCCGTTTTAGAAGCAATGATAGTCGAATGGAACAGCCAGGTTGCATGCCCCTATGCGTTTTCAGATTTCAGAGATTTCTCCTCCTGGACCAGTGCCAGGGAGTTCACCCGCATGGCTTTCAATCTGGAAAAATTCTATGCGGATTTTACCTGGGATGAATTGGTTCAAACACTTCGCTGTGTGTCTGATGCCAAAAGTAAGGAATCCGAACAAAATTTCGCTCTTGCACTGCTTGAGAAAAATTTTGATGGCAATCCATCAGACCTCATTTTTTGGCCGGATGAATGGTTCCAGGATCCTGATATGTTCCATGTTGACCTGACAACCGAAGAGATTGCCGGCTATTTAATGGCCCGCTCTGGCAGGTATTTAGCTGATGCGCCTGAAATAGAGTTAAAGTATCCGATCCCATGATCAATGCTTAAAGAACGGTACTGGCCTCTTTTCCAATCTGAACGCTCAATATTAGATGTTTGTGCGGCTTAAAGCGGCCTAATCCTAAAGGCTTTCCATATAGTTGAATGCGTTCATCAGCTCTTTTTCAGTTAACGGTGATTCCAGATTTGAGCCTGACTCTTTCTCAACTTTTATTAGAAGCTCACTGCGAGTCATTCCCAATCGGTTCGCCACATGGTTAGCACAACTGCGCGCGTGAGACGCTCTCTGTGCCAGCGACATTGCCGTATTCAACACTTTTTCCTCGCTGATGAATGAGACATGGCTTCTCCCTGCAAGCGACATTTTTATCCATTCTAACACTTCCGAAAAACAGCCTCTTGGAGGCTGCCTTTCAATTTCTTTCGGCAGATACAGTACGCATTATTTCATAGTCCACAAGCGTTTACCGTTGCTCATTATGTCCATTTCTCGCGGTTATCCCCCCTCCCACACCGAAGGCCGGTTCTCGCTGCGCCATTTCTCCCCCGCCGTCGTTCCCGGCGCCGGGGGCTTCAAGCCTTCGATAGTCCACAGCGAGAACGGCGTTTCGTCCACGTGCAGCTCCCAGCGCAACCCGCGCGCGGCAAGGTAGGGTTGCAGGATGCGGGTGCAGGCCGCCAGGAATTGCTGCTGCTATGCGTCGTTGTCCATGGCGCGCGCAATATGGTCGATGGTCACCCGCACGAAGTCATCAGCCGGTTCGCCGCCGAGATAGGCCGAACCTGGCGGCAGCGCGTGGAAGAAGACGTTGACGTAGAAGCGCGGCAAAAAGTCCTGGTACAGGGCGGTGACCTTCTGCGCAATCGCGCGTTTATCGGCGGCGCTGAAGGCCGGCTCAGGGTGGTAAATCTGCCACAGTGGCATAACGTTTTCTCCTCGGTAAAGCTGCGGGGTATCGACAATCGTTCTGGCCGGCAGCCTGTGTCAAACAAAACTCCAATAATAATAGTAATAACTCCAATCATTGAAGTTATCAAGCCGAGGCGATAAAATTATCCGCATTAGGGCGGCAAACGGAGGCAAGGCAACGTGAAAGCAAAAGGGTTTGAAGGTATGACGTGCTCGGTGGCCCACGTGCTGTCGGCATTGGGCGATCGCTGGGGCGCGATTCTCATGCGCGATCTGTTGCTGGGGCTCTCGCGCTATGACGATCTGCGCCAATCGACCGGCATCACCAACAACACGTTGGCCGATCGGCTCAAGGCGCTGGAAGGCAGCGGCCTTATCGAAAAGCGGCAATACCAGACGCGCCCCGATCGCTACGAGTATCTTCCGACGGAGAAGGGAAAAGATCTCGGGCTGCTGGTGATGGCGATGATCCAGATTGGCGACAAGTGGAACCTGTCCGAGCTGGCCGGGCCGCCGCTGCGCGTGGTCGACCGTGCGACTGGCCACCCCGCCACCCTGCGCGTGGTCGATGCCGTGACCGGCGAATCGCTGCCGCCGCAAAACCTGGCGCTGGCCGCCGGGCCCGGCGCCGATGAGATCACGCGATGGCGGCTGGCCGTCGGCAAAACCCGCTAACGGCGCGCTACAACAGCGCAATCATCTTCAGCAGTTCAACCCGATTGCGGATGCCGAACTTTTTGCCGGCGTTATTGAGGTGCGAATAAACGGTTTTCGGGTGCAGGTTAAGCCGCCGCGCGGTCAGGCGGATATCTTCGGTGCGGGCGGTTTCACACAGCACCGCTGCCTCGCCAGGCGTGATTGCCGCCGCCCGCTGCCGGTTCACCACGTGCCGTTCGCTCGTCTCCTGGCGGGCCAGCGTTGCGCAGGTCTCTCGCACCACCTGCAGCGCTTCCCGTTTGTGCAAAATCGCATCCGGCTGCGCCGCAGCGATAAACGCCAGGATCAGCGGTGAAGTCTTATCGATGAAGAACAGTAACCGGACGTCTTTATATTCACTGCGTGAATATTTAATGAATTTTAAATACGCCTCGAACCGGTAAATCTCCTGGGGAAACTCCATAATAATTAAATCAGGCGCCGGGCTTATATTTTTAATGATATTCATATTGGGTGAGGATAAGGTTATCACCCCACCGCCCAATAATGTTTTCATGCCCAGCCGGCACAGCGGTGAACCATCGATATAAATCACTCTCACTTTAATTCTCCTTATCAGCATGGACGCATGCTTCCACACCTCAGGCGGCTTGTCGCTGCTCTTTTTTGGGGTAATTCGCCTGCAAAGCACACCGATATAAAACATCTTGATAACATGTTTTTCAAATAATCACGCAACCGTCAGCACGTTGATTAATACGCAAAAAAGGCATGAATGTTTCAAATTATTTCAATCACAAAAACTGGCGATCCAATAAAATCGCAACGTAATGATATAGATCTATTTTCTATTTTGTATGATATAAGCACAAATGAAAAAAAATGTAACAGCAGGCCTTCTCGTCTTATTGCCTTATTCAAAACACCTATAGGGAAAATTCTTAGTTTGTTAGGATGAAAATCCATGTTTGCCGACGCGTTTAAAAAACAATTGCGCAACATGATTAACCCACAACCGCACGTCAGTAATTTATTACTGTCAGGAAAGCTTTTCTCTAAAGTAAATTAAAGGGCATTTCACATGAATGTTAAATTAGTCGCATTATCCATGCTGGCTCTCTCCGGCGCCTGTGCGGCCGCTTCGTCCAATACGGTGCAATTTAAAGGCGAAGTCAGCACGCAAACCTGCTCGGTGAATATTAACGGCAACCAATCCAACCCGGTCGTTCTGCTGCCGACCGTCGCCGCCAGCAAACTCGCCACCAAAGGCGCCACCGCCGGCGACACCACCTTCACCGTCAACGTGACCGGCTGTGCGGCCGCAACCAGCGATACGGCGATCAAAACCGTGCTGGCGGGCAACAACCCGACCACCAACGGCAACCTGGGCAACGCGGGCGATGCGGCCAAAGTGTCCATTCAACTGCTGGACAGCGATGCCACCACGCCACTGTCGTTCGCCAGCGGTTCGACCGTCACCACGTCGGCGATGACGCTGGCCAAAGACGCCACCTCCACCTCGCAGAACCTGGTGGCCCGCTACTACGCGGAAGACACCGGCGTGGCGGCCGGTTCGGTGATCGCCACCGCACAGTTCGCCATTAGCTACAAATAAGCCGGCGTCAGGCGCCATACCTGTTGATGCCAGCGCCGCCCTTCGCCGGGCGGCGCTGAATGACTCGCTCCCTTTATCGGTTCACGTTTATGCCGCAGATAACCCGCTCCGCCCGCCGATGGGCCGCCCTGTCGCTTTGCATGATGAGTTTTGCCGCTACCCACGCGTCGGCCAGCGTGACGCTGCTCGGCAACCGCGTGATCTACCCCGCCGAGGCGCGGGAAAAAACGCTGCAGTTCACCAACGACGACGGCACCCCGGCGCTGATGCAGATCTGGCTCGACATCAATAACCCCAAATCCACGCCGGAAAACGCCGATGCGCCCTTTGTCGCCTCGCCGCAAATCTTCCGCATGAATCCGCACAGCGGGCAGATGGTGCGGCTGTCGTTCGTCGGCCAGCCGCTGCCGCGCGATCGCGAATCGCTGTTCTACCTCAACTTCCTGCAGGTGCCCGCCGTGCGCCAGACGGACAGCGACAAGAACAAACTGCTGCTGGTGGTCACCAATCGGCTGAAGGTGTTCTATCGCCCCACCGGGCTGGCCGGCGACGCCAACCACGTCATCGATCGGCTCAGCCTGCGCCAGGCCGGTAACGCGCTGCGCGTCGACAACCCGACCGGCTACTACGCCAACGTCAGCCAGGCCGCGATCCTGAGCGGCGCGAAGCGCATCACCATCCCGCAGGCGGATCTGATCCCGCCGTTTTCGCAGGCCAGTTGGCCGGTGAACGGGGAGGTGCGGCAGGTCGCACTGCGCGTCATCAATGACTATGGGGTGGAAATCTCACGCACCCTGGACGTCGCGCGCTGAAACCAGACAGGGAGGTTTTCATGTTCGATGTCCGCAAGGCGACGCCGCTGCCTGCGCGCTGGTGTTGCGCGCTGCTGGCGCTGCCGCTGGGCTGCGCCGCCGCCGACGGCTATACCTTCGATCCCGCGCTGCTGCGCGGCAGCGTGCTGAGCAACAGCGCCCTGAGCCAGTTCAACCAGCAGGACGCCGTTGCTCCCGGCAGCTATCAGATCGATCTGTACCTCAACGGCCAGTTTCTCGAGCGCGACCAAATTCGCTTCGTGCGCGCAGGCCAGCAGGTGCTGCCCTGTTTCGATCGGCCGCAGTTGGCGCGCTTCGGGCTGAAAAATCCGCCGGCGGCCGCCGAAGCAGAATGCCTGCTGCCCGGTCGGGATCTCAAGGACATCGCGGTGAACGCGGACATTTCGCGGCTGCGGCTGGATCTGAGCATTCCGCAGGCGCTGTTGAACGGCCAGCCGCGCGGCAGCGTCAATCCCGCCAGCCTGGACAGCGGCGAATCGATGGCCTTCGTCAATTACAACCTCAACCAGTACCACGTCAGTTATCGACAGGGGCAAACCCGCGATCTCGACTCGACCTACGCCAACCTGAACGGCGGGTTCAACCTCGGGCTATGGCGCTACCGCCAGCAGTCCAGCTACCGCTACGATCGGGAGTTCGGCGGCCACCTGGACACCAGCCGCCGCTACGTCCAGCGCGCAATTTTGCCCTGGCGCAGCGAAATGCTGTTGGGCGAAGGCTTTACCGACGGGCACTTCTTCTCCGGCCTGGGATTTCGCGGTATTCAGCTCAGTTCGGACGACCGCATGCTGCCGGATTCGCAGCGCGGCTATGCGCCGGTGGTACGCGGCGTGGCGAAAAGCAACGCGCGCGTGACGGTGCTGCAGGGCAAAAGTACGCTGTATGAAACCACCGTCGCGCCGGGGCCGTTCGCCATCAACGATCTGTACGCCACCAACTACGCCGGCGATCTCACCGTGGTGGTGACGGAAGCCGACGGCAGCGTCAGTACCTTCACCGTGCCGTTCGCCGCGGTGCCGGAATCCATCCGCCCCGGTCAGTCGCGCTACTCCGCGATCGTCGGCCGTTCCCGCTACGTCGGCGACAACGATCTGTTCAGCGAAGTGACCTGGCAGCACGGCCTGACCAACGCCCTGACCTTCAACCTCGGCAACCAGCTGGCGGACGGTTATCAGGCGATGATGCTGGGCGGCGTGTACAGCAGCTGGCTGGGCGCCTTCGGCATGGACACCACCTATTCCCACGCCAGCCTGCCGGAAGGCGGTGCCTCCGGCTGGATGCTGCACCTCTCTTACAGCCGAACCTTCAGCCCGACGGACACCACCTTATCCATCGCCGGCTACCGCTACTCCACCGAAGGCTTTCGCGATCTCAGCGACGTGCTCGGCGTACGGCGCGCCGCCACTACCGGCCAAAACTGGCAGTCCGACTCCTACCGCCAGCGTTCGCGCTTCGAGGTCGCCGTCAATCAGGGGATGGGGACGTTCGGCAGCCTGACGATGTCCGGCTCGACTCAGGACTACCGCGATCAGCGCGGCCGCGACAATCAGCTCCAGCTGGGCTGGGGAAAAACCTTCGGCAACGGCGTGGCGCTTAACCTCTCCGTCACCCGCACCCGCAGCCTGGGCTACAGCAACGGCGACTACCGCGGCTACGGGCCGCTGGATAACGTCTACAGCGCGCCGCTGGCGCAGAACGCGCAGACCGTCACCGCCCTGTCGCTGAGCTTCCCGCTCGGCCGTTCGTCATCCGCCCCCAGCGTCTCGCTGTTGGCCAACCACAGCCAGGGCCAGGGCGGCAACTATCAGGCTGCGCTGTCGGGCAGCGTCGGCGACGAACAGCCGGTCAGCTACGGCCTGAACTTCACCACCGATGACGATCGCCAACAAAGCATCTGGGGCGGCAACCTGCAAACCCGTCTGCCTTACGCCAACGTCACCGGCTCGTTCTCCACCGCGCGCCAGTACCGACAAGGCTCCCTGTCGCTGCAGGGGGCGGTGGTGGCGCACCGCGGCGGCGTGACATTAGGGCCGTATGTCGGCGATACCTTCGCCCTGATCGAGGCGCCCGGCGCCAGCGGCGCACGGGTGATGGACGGCCAGGGTGCGCGCGTCGATCGCTTCGGCTACGCCCTGGCACCGTCGCTGGTGCCCTATCACTACAACACCGTCGCGCTGAATCCCGAGGGCATGAACGATAAAGCGGAACTGGAAGACGGCCAGCGGCGCGTCGCTCCTTATGCAGGAGCCACGGTGCGCCTGCACTTCAACACCGTGCGCGGCCAGGCGCTGCTGATCACCGCGCAGCGGCCCGATAACGCACCGATCCCGATGGGCGCCAACGTCCTTGACGCGGCAGGCAACAGCGTGGGCATGGTCGGCCAGGCCAATCAGGTGTATCTGCGCAGCGACCGGAATGCCGGTGCGCTGACGCTGAACTGGGGCGACGCCCCCGGCCAGCAGTGCACGCTGCATTATCGCCTGCCCGCCGGGGAAGACGGCCCGATTCAACGGCTCAGCGCCCCGTGCCGCTAGCCCGTTAAACTTATTTTCAGGAGAGACGATGAAACGCATTTTTTACCCGATCGCCGCCCTGGCGCTGCTCGCCCTGTCGCTGTTCGGCGCGCCCGCCGCGCTGGCGCAATGCACCCGGGTCGCCCCCTGGATCGATTCCGGTTGCGATCCCTGCGGAGTGGGCACGGCGCTGGGCCGGGTCAATTTGACCAGCACTTACCTGCAGCCCGTCGGCACGCCGCTCGGCACCAGCGTGTTCGACTTCACCTCCGGCACGCGCTATCCGGATCCCAACAAGGTGCTGTATGAATGCGACGCCGGCGACGCGGGACAGATCTATGAAGTCTTCGCCACCAACGGCGACGATCGCGTCGGCGGCTATTACGATCTGGGCGCCCAGGACGGCAACCCCAACTACTACGCCACCTACTTCCCCTACGTCGGCATCCGCCTGACCCATCTGGATTCCGGCAAGGTTTTTACCCGCTACTGGCAGTCGGCGCCGATTACCCGCTACGCCACCGTCGGCAGCAAAATTCAGATCCGGGTGAAAGACTTCAGCGCCATCCGTGCCGATCTGATCCGCATCAGCTCGCTGCCGGGCGCGGGCGCCAGCAACTACTGTGGCTACAGCGCCGGCAACCCGCTGGTGGGCATGGCCTCGACCACCGGCAATTCGAACTATACCTGCACGCAGCCGAACGGCTATGTCACCTTTCAGGGGCCCGGCATCGCCTCGGATCCTATCGGCAGCGACTCCGCCACCAACTACGCCACCTGGGGCACCGGGCGCTGGAACGCGATGGGCATGGGCACCGCACCCATCTCCTCCTTGACCTATACCGCCACCTGCGTGGCGCGCAACGTCACGCCGCTGGTGATCCTGCCGACCATTTCCGTCAGCCAGCTGACCGCCGGACAAACCTCACAGGCGCAGTTCACCATCAATATCGAATGCGACAACGCCGCCGTGTCCGGCGTCAGCAGTAACAATACCGCCCTCGGCCTGCAGGTACCGTATGAAAGCTATGTCGCGGCGCAGCAGCTCGGGCTGGTCAGCGCCAACGGCGGCGTGAGCTACCTGCTCTCCAGCGGCTACGGCACAGACAGCAGCGTCGCCACCGGCGTGGGCATCGCACTCGCCAACGCCGGCAACGGCGCGCCGATGAACTTCGTCGGCTGGGCGCGTTGCAGCGCCGGGCAATGCCCGCAGGGCAACGACGCCGGCTGGTACCCGGTGCTCAACGGCGCCAGCGGCGGCGGCAGCACCGCGGCGGGGTTTACCCACTACACCACCCAGCTCACCGCCACGCTTGCCCGGCTGCCCGGGCAAACCGTCACCGCCGGCAAAGTGGACGCCAGGGCCTACGTCTGGGTTAAGGTGCAATAATGATGAGAAAGAAATATCTGACAATGGGATGCGCCCTGCTGCTGGCGCTGGCGGCCATGGGCGCGCAGGCAGGCATCATCGCCTCCGCCACCCGGGTGATTTTCCGCGAGGGTGACACGGAAAAAACCCTGATGTTGCTCAACACCAACGGCTATCCGATCGTGGCGCAAACCTGGGTCGATAACGGCGACGTCAATGCCGCCCCCGAACTGTCGCGCGCGCCGTTTGTCACCCTGCCCAGCGTATTCGCCCTGCCGCCTTCGGCGCTGAAAGGGCTGCGGATCCTGTTTGCCGGCGCGGCCCTGCCCACCGACAGGGAGTCGGTGTTCTGGCTTAACCTGTATGAGATCCCGCCCAGCCAGCCGACCACGCCGCCGCTGGCGTCGCGCGTGACGCTGGCGATGAACACGCAGATGAAAATCTTCTACCGCCCCAAAGCGCTAAAGGGAAACGCCGAAAACGCGGCCGAGGCCGTCTCGTTCTCGCTGCAAAAATCGCCGGGCGGCTATCTGCTGCGCTGCCACAACCGGTCGGCGTTTTATCTCTCCTTCGCCCGCATAAGCATACACATAGGAAAACGTGATTACCCGGTGCGGCAAGAAAGCGACATGATGACCGCGCCGTTCAGCATGCGAGATTATCACCTCGACGGCGTTGCGGCGCCGACACTCCCTTCACAGATCACCGTTCAGGCCACCCTCATCAACGACCAGGGCCAACAGATCGTCAAGTCATACACAGCAAACCCATAACGATAAAAAGCAGCACATTTTTTAAGTACAGGAAATAGGGAAAAATGAGTCTAAGCAGATTCCAGCTACAGTTTCACCTGGAGAAACAGGCCAACAACATCAGGCAGTCACCGGGATTTCACGCCGCCATCGTCAAACACGGGGAGTTGTTGAAAGAGACCTACAAGAAGCATCCGCTGTTTTACAAAATCATCTTCAGAAACAGCCGGTTCATCATTTGTTCCACCATCCTGTCCATTTACTACCACCAGCCCGCCGCCGGGCTGAAAGACATCAAAGCCTTTTTTAAAGGAAAGAACATGATCAGCGAGAACTCCCTGGACTCCTTTCTGTTCTTTTTGCGGGTCGGCCGCCGGCTGGAGGTCAAACCCTGCGAACATGACAAACGCCAGCTGCGCTATAAGCCTACGCCGCACGCGCTGGCGGAAACCCAGGCGCTGATCGCCTCCATGGCGCGGCCCTATCAGGCGCTGGCGCCACAGATGCCCATCGCGGCGCTGCTGGCGGCGCCCGACTTTCTGCCCACCTTTTTCGCCGCCTACGGGCAGCTGATGCTCAAGGAGATCTACCTGATCGATCTGGTGCCGCAATCCGGACTGTTTATCAGCAAGGACGCCGGCCACATGGTGCTGCTGATGCTGCATATCGAAAGCATCCGGCAGGACTCCCCCTTTCTGCTGCTCTCCTCGGCGAAAATCGCCAAGTCGTGCTCCGTCTCACGCGCGCACGTCAATCGCATCCTGCAGGCGGCGGAAAAATCGGGCCTGCTGACCACCACCAATAACGTAGTGATCGAACTCAACAGCTCGTTCTTTATCATGGCAGAGCGCTATTTCAGCCTCTATTTCGCGATGGTCGAATTCGGGCTTGAACGGGTTTGGCACACGCCGCAGGCCGCCGAGCCCCGCTGAGCCGTTTTACCGCTCCCGCAATACCTTATCGATCAACCCCCAGGCCGCCGCTTCGTCGGCGGTCATAAAGCGATCGCGATCCAACGCCAGCTCCACCGCTTCATCACTCAGGCCGCAATGTTGGGCGTACAGCCGGATCACCCGGTCTTTGGTGCGCTTCATCTCTTCGGCGTGGATCAAGATGTCGGAGGCCTGCCCCTGAAAGCCGCCCAGCGGCTGGTGCACGTGCAGGCTGGCGTTGGGCAGCGCCATGCGGTGCCCCGGCTCGCCGGCCATCAGCAGGAACGAACCCATCGAACGCGCGGTGCCCATGCACAGGGTATGCACCGGCGCGCGCAGGTACTGCATGGTGTCGTAAATCGCCAACCCGCTGGTGATCGCCCCACCCGGCGAGTTGATGTACAGATGGATCGGTTTTTCCGGGTTTTCCGCCTCCAGAAACAGCAGCTGGGCGCACAGCATTTCAGCCACGTCGTCGTTGACTTCACCGTTGAGGAACACGATCCGATCGCGCAGCAGGCGCGAATAAATATCAAAGGAGCGTTCTCCCCGGCTGGTCTGTTCCACCACCATCGGGACGAGCATCATCTTCTCACGCATCGGTGAACTCCTGGGTTGGCAACAAAGGGAAGTGTGTTTAACGCGTCAGGCGGCGCGCATCACCGTCGTCGGGCCGTCGTTGGCGGCGTCGAGCTGGTGAATAATCCGCAGCAGGCTGCCACCGCCGGCATCCGGCACAATCTGCAGCGTCACCACGCTTTCGCGGAACGGCGGTTGGTCGTCGCGCAGGCGATAGCTCACCGCCTCGCCCGGCGTGGTGGCCAGCGGCTCGGCCTGCGCCAGGTCGCCCGTCGGCAGCCACTGCTCGCGCAGCTCGGGAATGCTGAGCGCCCGCCACACTTTTTCCGGCGGCGCATCGAGCGAATATTCCAACACCAGCCGATCGTGCGGCGGCGGCTCAGCCCGTTTGTTCATTGATCCATGTCCTTCAGTAAGGTTTGCAGCGCGTCGATGCGCGCTGGCCACCAGGCGCGATACTTCGCCAGCCACTGGGCGATCTGCGCCAGCCCGTCCGGGTCGACCTGATAATTGACGCAGCGCCCCTGCTTCGCCTCGCGCACCAGCCCGGCATTGCGCAGCACCGCCAGGTGTTGCGACATTGCCGACTGGCTGATGGGCAGCCCTTCGCGCAGCGCGCTGGCGTTCATGCTGCCGGCGGCGAGTTTGTCGAAGATGGTGCGGCGGGTCGGATCGGCCAACGCTTTGAAGATGTCATTTTCGTTCATATAAACACATTAGTATTCACTTATGTATTATGCAAACGCAGACGTGGATTTTTTACACAAGCGAGACTCCGCGCCTGAGCGCGGAGCCGATAGAGGAGAGATTACAGCGGCTTATTGCAAGCGGGCGTGGTCAGCGCGGGTTGCCCGGCCTGCGCCCCTTCCTGCGCTTCCAGCGCGAGGCGCGCCAGCGGCATGTCTTCGTGGTAGCGCGCCTCGGCGTTCAGGGTCTTCGAGTAGCGGTTGTACTTCCACCAGGCGTATCCCAGGAACACCACCAACCCGCCGACGTTATAGAACACGATGGTCATGATGCTGGCGCCGGTCGGGAACGTCGAGGCGAAGAAACCGACGGTGAAGATGGCGATCAGCACGCTGACGATGGCGATGCCCTGCAGGCGCGAGCCCATTTTGAAATCGCGCGCCACCCGGTCGTACTTCAGCCGCAGATTCAGGTAGGCCAACATGATGAACAGCGGCGGCAGCATCGAGGCGGCGGCGGTCATGTTGATCAGCGTGTTCATCAAATCCTGCACGCTGCTGGAACCCAGCGTCGGGATCAGCATCAGCGGGATGACGATGAAGAACTGGATCCAGGCCGCGCGCGTCGGCACGCCGTGCCGGTTCAGGCGAATGGTTTTCTCGCCGAAAATGCCCTTCGGGATCTCGGTGAAGAAAATCTTCACCGGCGCCGCCGTCCACATCAGCAGCGAGCCGAACATGGCGGTGAAGGAAACGATGCCGACAAAGCGGTTCATCAGCACCGTCGGCAGGCCGAAGTGCGCCGACAGGCCTTCGAACACCTGAACCGTGCCGCCGGTAAAGTGCAGATCGGTGCGATGCACGAATACGTTAATCAGCAGCGAAGACACCGAATACAGCACGCCGATGAACAGCCCGGAAACGATGATCACCTTCACGAAGGCGCGGCTGCCGCCTTTCACATCGTTCACGTACACTGCCACGGACTCCGCCCCGCCCGCCGCCTGGAAGATCCAGGCGGTAATGCCGAGGAACGCCCAGTTGAAGTTTGGGGTCATCGCCTGCACGTTGATCGGGTCGGCCGGCTCGATGCCGCCCAACACCGCCGCGCCCGCCAGAACGATGTAGGAAAACGTCAGCAGCAGCATCAGCGACGAAGTGACGGAGGTCATCGGCCCCAGCAGTTTTGCGCCGCTGTTGGAGATGTAGGTCGAGAAGGCGAACAGGAAGATGCTGATGATCGCCGTGGTCAGCGGGGTAAACACATAGTCATAGCCCAGGAACGCGTAAGAAGCGTAGGCAATGACGCGCGGCAGCAGCGCGGTAAAAAAGAACAGGTTTACGAACCAATAGGTGTAGGCGGTGATAAACGCCCAGCGCCCGCCGAGCGCGCTTTTCACCCAGGCATAAACGCCGGCCTCGGAGTTGCGGTTGAGCGAGACGAATTCGGCGATGATCAGGCAAAAGGGAATGAAGTAAATGATCGTCGCCACCAGGAACACCGGCGACGAGGCGATGCCGAGCTGAATATTGTTGTTAATCACGTTGTTGAAACTGAACACTGCCGCAAACGTCATCGACAGCAGACCAAACTTGCCGATGGTGTTTCTGTTCGACGCAGCCATAGAGATTCTCCGAATGGTGTAGGGGACTTCGGTTTGTTGTTATCGATCGGCGAGCGCGCTATTTATTGACGAAATAGCTGTCTTCCACCGTCACTTTTAAAATGACTTTTTTTACCTTGCCGCTTTCTGCGAAGCGGTGAGCCTGGTGGTTTTCGAAGATCACCACGTTGCCTTTGCCGACCCGGCGCCTCTCGCCTTCGCCGCTGAAAAACTCGCGGTCGGTTTCATCCTGATAGGGCGCCACCGTCGTCAGCGCCCGTTTGTCGGCAACCTCGACGGTCTCTTCCCCGTCGAGGTAATAGTGCACGTCGAAGTAACGGCGGTTGCCCTCCAGCCAGCCGTGCTGGCGGCCGGCGCCGACGCTCAGCCGATACGTCAGCGAGTCGCCGATCGAATGGCACACGTTTGGGCTGATGCGCTCGACATTGGCGATCGCTTCCATGCAGCGCAGCCACTTCTTGCCGCTGTGATAAATGCGCTGGAACTCCGCCAGGGATTCGAGAATGATCATACGTTTTCCTCCGCAGACTGCGGGTGGTGGTGAGCGGGCGCGAAGTCATAACCGGCGAGCGCGGCGCCCTGCGTTTGCCGCCCGTCGAACGGCACCAGCGTGAAGCCGTAGCTGAACGGCGCCAGATAGACCCGGTGGGTATCCAGCACTTCGGAGCCCCAGGAGTTGGAGCCGAGGCCGAGGATCTGGTCGTCCAGGTTCAGCGTCAGGCAGTCGCTCGGTTCCAGCTCGTTGATGTGTTGGGCCTGGTGCAGCATCTCGGCGCTGTAAGGCCACAGGCTGAAGTTGATCGGCCGCCGCGGTTGGATGAAGATCCCCTTGCCCGCCGCGTCCTGCAGGCTCAGCCAGCGCACGTCCTGCCGGTTGCCGTTGTCCTGCGGGAACGGATAGTGTTCGAACAGCGCGTCGGCGCACTGCCGGTAGTGGCCGATGAGGTTGGCCCGGCAGCTGTCGCGGTAGTTCTCGCCCGGCCCGCGGCCGTAGTATTCCACCTGCACGAAGCGGCGACTGATGCCGAAATCGAGACCAATTTTCGAGATAATCTGCCGGAAATCGCCGTAAGGCTCACCGGACAGATCCAGGCTGACGTAGCCCTGCGGGGAGATGCGCCAGCGGTAGGTGCAGCGCATGCCGAAGTCGAACACCGGCGGCGCAATCAGGCTGTGCACCTCGAGCAGCAGATCTTCGCCCTGCCATTGCCGGCTGAGGCGGCGGAAGTGCTGCTGCATGATGGGGAAATGTTGCGGCAGCCAAATCCCCTCATATTCCTGTTTATGGTTATCGATCACCGGTTTGAAGAAGGTGATGCGCGGCGCGCGCCCCACCATTTCTTCATCGTCTACCCGCCACGACAGCAGTTCGCCGCTCAGCAGCGAGAACGCCAGCTGGAACCGGCCGCCGCTGACGAGCAGCTGATGATTCTCCTCGCGGCATTGCAGCGCCGGCGCATCGGCCAACGGTGGAGCCGGTCGCCGCGTCGCCGCCTGGCGCAGATGCTGGTAATGCCCCAGCCGCTGGCCGCTCTCGCTGTAGCGGGTGGCGCTGTCCTTATGCACCGCCACGTCGATCAGCGTTTCCCCCTGCCCCAGCGCCAACACCGGCAGATGCATGTCTTCGCTCTCGCCCGGCTGTAGATGCGGCAGCTTGAATTCGTAACTTGCCACCTGGCGGCCGTCGGTCTTGACGCTGACCTTCAGCGTGATGTCCGCCAGCGAGCTGAACCAATAGCGGTTTTTCACCCGCAGCACGTCACCCGCGCCCTCTTCCGCCGTCACCTCCACCGGGCACAGCACCTGCTGGTATTCCCGCAGGCCGGGGCCGGGGCGCTGGTCCGGATAGATCAGGCCGTCCATGCAGAAGTTGTAGTTGTTCGGGTAGTCGCCGTAATCGCCGCCGTACTGATAGCGCTCGCGCCCCTGCTCGTCGTGGCTCAGCAGCCCGTGATCGCACCACTCCCAGATGTAGTGCCCCTGCAAACTGGCGTGACGGTTGAACACCGACTGGTATTCGAACAGCCCGCCGGGGCCATTGCCCATCGCGTGGGCGTATTCGCACAGGATGCGCGGTTTGGGGTGCGGGTATTCGCCGAAGGCGTTCATCATCGCCACGCGGGAATACATGGTGCTGATCACGTCGGTCACTTCGGCGTCACGATCTTCTTCATAGTGGATCAGACGAGTCGGATCGAGCGCCTTGCAGCGCCGGGCCATGGCGCGAATGTTGCAGCCGTAGCCGGACTCGTTGCCCAGCGACCAGATGATGATCGACGGGTGGTTTTTCTGCGCCGCCACGTGGCGCTCGATGCGCTCGACGTAGGCCTGCTCCCAGCGCGGATCGTCGGTGATGCGGCTCAGATCGCCGACGTTGGCGAAGCCGTGGCTTTCCAGATCGGTCTCCGCCATCACGAACAGGCCGTAGAGATCGCACAGCTCGTAAAAGCGCGGATCGTTGGGGTAATGGGCGGTGCGCACCGAGTTGATGTTGTGCTGCTTCATCAGCACGATGTCGCGCTCCACCCGCGCCATATCGACGGCGCGCCCTTTGCGGTGATCGTGATCGTGGCGGTTGACGCCGTGCAACTTGAGGTAGCGCCCGTTGACGTACATCAGCCCGTCGCGCACCGCGATCTCGCGGAAACCCACCCGCTGCGGCACCACGCCCAGCAGGTTGCCGGCGCCGTCATACAGGCTGAGCAACAGCTGATACAGGTAGGGATTTTCCGCATTCCACTGCTGCGGGCGGCTGACCGGCAGTTCGAAACGGCAGCTCAGCGCCTGCTCGATGCGCAGATCGTCGCGCCACTGCTCCGCCACGCAGCGATCGCCGTCGAACAGCTGCGCCTGCAGGCGGCAGCCCTCGGCGGCCTGCACACCGAGATGGCGCAGCTCGGCATCGATCGCCAACTGCGCGTCGCAATAGCGCTCATCAAAGGTGGTGACCAGCGTCAGGTCGTGAAGGTGAGTGGCGCTCTGGCCGATCAGATAGACATCGCGGAAGATGCCGGCCATCCACCACATGTCCTGATCTTCGATGTAGGTGGAATCGGCCCACTGCATCACCCGCACCGACAGCAGGTTCTCGCCCTGCCGCACATAGGGGCTGATGTCGAACTCGGCGCACAGCCGGCTGCCCTTGCTGAAGCCGACATAGTCGCCGTTAACGTACACCTCGAAGTAGGTTTCCACGCCGTCGAATTTGATCAGCACCTGCTGATCTTGCCAGCCGGCGTCGAGCGTAAAGGGGCGCTGATAGGCGCCGGTGGGGTTGTTGGTCGGCACGTAAGGCACGTCGATCGGGAACGGGAAGCCCTCGTCGGTGTACTGCAGATGGCCGTGCCCTTCCAGCTGCCACATGCCCGGCACCGCCATATCGCCCCAGTCGTTCATCGGCTCCCGATAAAACGCCGCCGGCACCTGCGCCGGGTGCTCGAAGAAGCGAAAACGCCAGCGGCCGCTCAGCAGCTGGAAGCGCCGGCTGGCGTTGCGATCGAAGCTCAGCGCCTGCCCGGCGTCCGCGTAGCTGAAGAAGCTCGCGCGCGGTGCCAACCGGTGCTCCGACTGTTTTTCAATGTTTTCCCAATTATTCACGTCACGTCTCCCGACACCTGTGCAATGCGGAAACGATAGTAAATATTTAGTAAAAACTACAGTTGATATTTACCAAATGACGACAGGATCACAATAAATCTCAAATGCCTTTTTTTATCATGACGTTAATTTTGGGCGCCAACGCAACGCCCCGCCGAGGCGGGGCCGGTCAGGCGACGGTGGTGTCGCGCAGCTGCAGCGAGCTGGGAACGAAGATCGACAGCGGGACGGCGCGCTCATCGCGCAGCCGCTCCGCCAGCAGGTTGACGGCCTGTGCGCCCATGGTCTCCGAAGGGATGCGCACCGTGGACAAGGCGGGGAAAATAAAGCGGGCGGTGGGAATGTCGTTGACGCTGATCAGCGCGATCTGCCCCGGCACCTGAATGCCGTGTTCGTGCAGCGCACGCAGCACGCCGATCGCGATCGAATCAGTCGCCACCAGCAGCGCCGGCGGATAGCCATTCTTGCTCTGCAACATCGCTTTGGCGCACTGGTAGCCCGACTGGCTGCTGAAATCACCGTGGTAAATGTCCTGCGCTCGCACCACGTTTTGCTGCCGGCCATACTCGACGAACGCCTGCTCGCGCTGGTCGATGCCGGCCGGATCGTCGCGCCCGCCGATAAAGCCGATGCGCTGATAGCCGCGGCCGATGAAGTAGTCGATCACCTTGCGGCTGATCTTGTACAGGTCGACATTGACGCAGTCGAACCGCTCATCCTCCACCACGCCGTCGATGAATACGACCGGCGTTTCCTGCTGCCTGAGCTGCTCATACAGCGCGGGCTGTGGCCGGCCGATCACCAGGAGGCCATCGGCCACCGGCAGCGCCTTGTCGCCGTTGAAGTCATATCCGGCACTCAGCGCCACGCCCAGCTTTTCGCACTGCGTTTCGATGCCGTAGCGCATCGCCAGGTAATAGGGATCGTTGATCTCCACGCCCTGCGTATAGGTGAACAGCGCGGCGAAATGCAGGCGTTGCCCGCTTTGCCGTTTGGAAGGTGCAACCTTGTATTCGAGGCGCTCCGCCGCTTCCAGGATCTTCTGGCGGGTTTGCGCCTTCACGCTCAGGGTGGGGTCGTCATTCAACACGCGTGAAACGGTGGCGACGGACACATTAGCGGCTTCAGCAATTTCCTTCAGTGTGGCCATAGAGTCCCAATGCACAGACGAAAAACGGTAGCTTAATCGGATAGCGCCACGGCGTACAGCGCCGCCCGCCTCCTCTCCTTCCCAGACCGGGCCAGCGCACGCTCATGCCAGCCGTTGCCGGGCGCCTGCAGCGAAAGATACCCATTTCGCCCGCTGTGATCAAGTTAACGATTTACTGATTTAAGCGTATTTTTTACTAAATATTTTACTAATATACCTGCCGTTTACTGCCCCATGAGGGCGGACTTTTTCTCTTCTCCCAGGGATCCGGGAGCGACCTCGCGTGAGCCGCCGCTCGGCTGACGTTCCGATCCATCCAACACCAGGCTATGCCCCATGAAATCACTAAGCCATCACGCCCTGTTGCCCTTGTTGCTGCTCGTTAATGCGCCCGCCTGGGCGGCGCAGGAACCGGTGACCCCGGCGGAGCGCAATCAGCTCCCGCCACCGCCGCTTCCCGATAGCACCGCGACCGCCCTGCGTTTTTACGGCGAGCTCGGCATCGGCGGCAGCGTCTATTTGAACGGCGAACATCAGCATCAATACAGCGACGGCACCTATATCGAAGGTGGCCTGGAGATCAAACGGGGACACTGGTTCGGCCTGATTTACGGCGAAGGCTGGACCGTGCAGGCGGACAGCCAGGGCCACGCCTGGACGCCGGACCACAGCTGGGGCGGCTTCGAGGGTGGATTGAACCGCTTTTACGGCGGTTACCGCACCGACGACGGCACCGAGATGATGCTCAGCGTGCGCAACGATTCGTCGCTCGACGATTTGCAGTGGTGGGGCGACTTCACGCCGGAGTACGGCTACGTGCTCCCCAACACCCGCGATCTCAGCTACGCCGCCAAGCTGCAAAACCTGACCGGGCGCTTTCGCTACAGCGTGACGGCGGCCCCGGAAAGCCGCATCGACGAGAGCAAGGCACTGCTGCACTTCGGTAAATACGACCGCTATTCCGACAAGTATACCTACCGGGCGATGGCCAATGGCTACACCCAGTACGACCTGCAGGAGAATCTGACGCTGCTGACCGGCCTGGAAGTGACCGACGGGCTGGGGCAGCTGTTTCTGCTGGGGCTGCGCGGCAAACACCTGGCCGGCCGCGTCTGGCACCACACCGGCAAAGGCGACAGCGGCGGCCATCCCGGCAGCGAATCGGGCCTGATGCTCAGCGCGATGACGGAAACCGCCAAAGGGCTGTATCTCTCCAGCGCCTACAGCTACGCCCGCCACCGGTTTGATCGCGCGGCGGACACCGCCACCTCATACGCCCAGTTTGGCGTCTGGTACGAATACGCCGGCGGCAAACTGGCCACCGCGCTGGACAGCAAATTCTTCATGCGCAACGACAGCACCGGTGCCAGCAACTCGGTGTTTCTGATGCAATATTTCTATTGGTAACCGTTGAGGCTCCTACGATGAACATGACTCCCCTGACCCCGCTGGCCACTGCCCTCATCCTCGCATGGGCGCTGACGGGCTGTGTGCCGAAAATGCCCGACGCCGACGCCCAGTTGGCCGAGCGCTATAAAAACGTCATCGACCGCCGCGGCGCGCCGCACTTTATGCTCGATTACGATTTCGACGATCACCAGCGCTTCAATCCGTTCTTCGATCTCGGCGCCTGGCACGGCCACCTGTTGCCGAGCGGGCCGGAAGGCATGGGCGGTTTCCCCGGCCCGGCGCTGCTGACCGAAGAGTACATCAACTTTATGGCCAACAATTTCGATCGGCTCAGCGTCTATCGAGACGGTAAACCGGTGCATTTCACCATGACGGCCTACAGCCTGCCCGGCGCCCTGGTGCAGCGGCTCAGCGCGCCGGGCGTGACCGTCAACCTGACGCTGCGCTTCGCCGCCGCGCGCACCTCGCTGCTGGAAACCCAAATCCTGACCGACACGCCGCTGGAGCTGGTGTGGGACGGTGAATTGCTGGAGCGCTACGCGGCCAAAGAGCAAAAACCGCAGCCGCCGGCGACCCTCGAGCAGGCGTTTCCGGACTACACGCGCCGCATTGTGCCGACGGCTGACGGCCTGCGCGTCACCTTCGGCAAGGTGCGCGCGCCGTCGCAGCTGATGACCTCGGGCCAGTCCGAGTATCAGATCCACAAATCGCTGCCGCAGCGCACCACGGTCGACGGCCACCGCTTCCGCGCCACGGCGCGCATCGCCGGTTCCACCACCCTGTACACCACCTACTCGCACCTGCTCACCGCCGAAGAGGCACAGCGCGAACAGCGCGCTATCGCCGATATCCTCGCTCACCCGCAGCGCTATATGGCCGCGTCGGCCCAGCGCTGGGAACGCTATCTCGCCACTGGGCTCAGCAACCCGCACGCCACGCCGGAACAAACCCGCGTGGCGGTCAAAGCGATGGAAACGCTGAACGGCAACTGGCGCGGCGCAGCCGGGGCGATGAAGTTCGACTCGGTCACCCCGTCGGTGACCGGGCGCTGGTTCTCCGGAAACCAAACCTGGCCGTGGGACACCTGGAAACAGGCCTACGCCATGGCGCACTTCAACCCGGACGTGGCCAAGGACAACATTCGCGCAGTGTTCGCCTTCCAGATCCGGCCGGGCGACACCCTGCGCCCGTGGGACGCCGGTTTTCTGCCCGACCTTATCGCCTACAACCCCAGCCCGGAGCGCGGCGGCGACGGCAGCAACTGGAACGAGCGCAACACCAAGCCGAGCCTGGCGGCCTGGGCGGTGATGGAGGTGTATCGCGTCACCGGCGATAAGGACTGGCTGGCGGAGATGTACCCGAAGCTGGTGGCCTACCATGACTGGTGGCTGCGCAACCGCGATCACAACGGCAACGGCGTGCCGGAGTACGGCGCCACCCGCGACAAAGCGCACAATACCCCCGACGGGCGCATGTTGTTCACCGTCAAACGCGGGCAGCGCGAGCAAACGCTGGCCGGCCTCGACAATTACGATCGCATCGTGCGCGAGGGGCAGTACGACAGCATCGAGATCCCGGCGCAGACCGCCGCCTCCTGGGAGTCGGGCCGCGACGACGCGGCGGTATTCGGCTTTATCGATCCGGATCAATTGGCGCGCTACGTGGCGCAGGGCGGCAAACGCGAAGACTGGCAGGTAAAATTCGCCGAAAACCGCGCGCCGGACGGTACGCTGCTCGGCTACTCGCTGCTGCAGGAGTCGGTGGATCAGGCCAGCTATATGTACAGCGACAACCGCTATCTGGCGGAGATGGCCGATATTCTGGGCCGCGGTGCCGAGGCCGCTGCCTTCCGCGCCAAAGCCGACCGGCTGGCGGCCTACATCAACACCTGCATGTTCGACAAGCAGAGCGGTTTCTTCTATGACATCCGCATCGAAAGCCAGCCGTTGGCCAACGGCTGCGCCGGCAAACCGATCGTCGAACGCGGCAAAGGGCCGGAAGGCTGGTCGCCGCTGTTCAACGGCGCCGCCAGCCAACCGCACGCCGATGCGGTGGTCAGGGTGATGAAGGATCCGCGCGAGTTCAATACCTACGTGCCGCTCGGCACCGCGGCGCTGACCAATCCGGCGTTCGGCGCGGACATCTACTGGCGCGGCCGCGTGTGGGTCGATCAGCTGTATTTCGGCCTCAAGGGCATGGAGCGCTACGGCTATCGCGACGATGCGGTGGCGATGGCGCAGGCCTTCTTCCGCCACGCCGACGGCCTGGTCGCCGACGGGCCGATCCGCGAGAACTACAACCCGCTCACCGGCAAGCAGCAAGGCGCGCCGAACTTCTCCTGGAGCGCGGCGCACCTGTACATGCTGTATAACGACTTCTTCACACAATAAGCCGCAGCGGCCACCGCCATCGTTGCCCGGCGGTGGCCCGCGTTTATGAACGGATCGGGATCACCAGCACGTCGATATTCAGCTGGTTGATAGCATTGCGGGTGGAAGAAAACAGGTTGCTCCACAGATCGTGGTGATGGCCGAACACCAGCAGATCGATGTTCTTATCCACGACTGCCGTACGCAGTTCATCGACAAAGCCGCCGCGCCCGATAATCACCTCCGCGATCGGGTAATTGACGTTTTGCGTGGTGGGCTCCAGCTCTTTGCGGATCTTCTCTTCGAACGGCACGCCGTCATAGCTGCGCTCCGAAAAGCCGATCGCCGCGTGGTAGGTGTCGTAGTGAACGTCCACATAGATCAGCGAGAGTTTGGCCTGCAGCGCCTCCGCCAGCAGCGCCCCCTTTTCGACCAGCCGTTTGCCGTCATCGCTCAGATCGGTGGCGATGACAATATGGTGGTAACACATAGCGCCTCCTGTCATGGACTCGGTAGAGCCGAGGCTCCGATATCACGCCGGGGTCATATCGTTATGGTTAATTTTAGTTCAGAAATGGCGCGTATGACGGGTGGCGACGCGGTGGGAAAGCCCCGTTGCCGGGGCTGAAGGCAAAAATTACTTCTCGCGCTGCGCCTCAAACCAGACGTTGCACAGCGACAGGATCAGCGTGTTGGCGTCTTTCACCAGCACGTTATCGCCGGGCACCCCATCGGTGCCCTGATCGGTGATGCCTTTGATGGCGGTATCCGCGTGCTGAATGGCCACGCGTTCGACCGACGGCGTGCTGATGCCCAGCATCGGGAAATCGATGTAGGAGCTGCTGCCGGAATTGTCCTCGACAAACTCCTGCGCTTCTACGGTGCTGACGGTGGCCCCTTCGCTTTTCAGCGCCGTGCCGTTCCAGCTGAACGCATCCGCTTTGTAGCTGATTTTGCCGCCGATCAGGCTCTGTGCCTGCTGTTGATCCCAGCAGCCGGTGGTCTGGGTCGGCACAATTTTACTGACGCGCCAGTTGCCCAGCAGCTGTTTGGGGATCGGCCCGGTATCGCTCTCCGCCGCCCGAACCTGAGTCGCCGAGACGCAGGCCAACACCACCAGCGGCAGCAGCGCCTTGCTCCAAGTGTTCAATCGCATTGTCTTTTCCTTCGTTTCAGTACCCAGTCTGCCCTCACGGGCCAACGGCTATCATAATAAGCCCGCCGATTCGCCGTCAAAACAATCCGCACCGCGCCAGGCGGCGGCCGCTCATAGCTAATCGCTATGAGTCATAGTGAATCAGTATTTTGTTTTAGCCCAGCGATTACCTACAGTCACTGCCACTATTCTGCCCGCCAAAATTAGCAGGCAATGTTGACAAGGACCCTAGGAAAATGACATTTACGCTGAAAAACCTCACCCTGGCGCTGGCCGCCGCCGGCACGCTGCTGCTGACCGCCTGTGGCCCGACGGCACAGGACGATCACCACATCAAGGTCGGCATCAGCGCCGGTATCGATCAGTCGCTGTGGGCGGTGGTACAAAAGGTCGCCAAGCAGAAATACGATCTGGACGTGGAGGTGGTGACCTTCAACGACTACGTGCTGCCGAACGAAGCGCTGAACAACGGCGATCTGGACGTCAACGCCTTCCAGCACAAGCCGTATCTGGACAAGCAGATGCAGGAGCGCGGCTACAAGCTGGCGGCGGTGGGCAACACCTTCGTCTACCCGATCGCCGGCTATTCGAAGAAGATAACCGCACTCAGCCAGCTGCCGGACGGCGCGCAGGTGGCGGTGCCGAACGATCCGACCAACCTGGGCCGCTCGCTGCTGCTGTTGCAAAAACAGGGGCTGATCACCCTGAAAGAGGGCGTCGGCCTGCTGCCGACCGCGCTGGACATCGTCGGCAACCCGAAAAAGCTGAAGATCGTCGAGATTGAAGCGCCGCAGCTGCCGCGCGCGCTGGACGATCAGAAAGTGACGCTGGCGATCATCAACACCAACTATTCCAGCCAGATCGGCCTGTCGCCGGCCAAGGACGGGCTGTTTGTCGAAGACAAAAACTCGCCGTACGTCAACATCTTCGCCAGCCGCATCGACAACAAAGACAGCGAGAAAGTGAAGGATCTGGTCAAGGCCTATCAGACCGACGAAGTGGCGGCCAGCGCCGCCGACATCTACAAGGGCGACGCCGTCAAAGGCTGGTAACCCTCCCCCGCATGCCCGTGGCGCCCGGCCACGGGCCATGCCAACCTCAGCCGCGCTGGATGGACACGCCACCGTCCACCAGCATCGCGGTGCCGGTGACAAATGAGGAAGCGTCAGACGCCAGATACAGCGCCGCCTGCGCGATCTCCTCCGGCATCGCCAGCCGCTTCAGCGCGTGCAGGTCGGCCACCTGCGCCAGCGCCTCCGGGGTATTGCTCATCTGCCGGCCCATCGCCGTATCGGTGCCGCCCGGCAGCAGTGCGTTCACCCGAATACCGCGTCCGCCGAACTCCACCGCCAGCGCCTGCGTCAGGCCGATCAGCCCCGACTTGCCGGCCGCATAGGCCGCCGTGCCGGGAAACGCCGCGGTGTGGCCGACGAAGGTGGAGGTGAAAATCACCGAGCCCGCGCCGCGCGCCAGCATGGCGGGGATTTGATATTTGGCGCCGTAGTAGGCGCTCGACAGGTTGGTTTCCAGCACCTCGCGCCATTCTGGCGCGGTGAGCGCCAGCGACGGCCCCAGCGGCCCCAGCGTGCCGGCGTTGTTGAAGGCGATATCCAGCCCGCCGAATTCGTCGACCGCCGTCGCCGTCAGCCGTTCGGCGAAGGCTTCATCGCGCACGTCGCCCGCCACCGCGAGCGCCCGGCCGCCCTCGCGCCGAATGTCCTCCACCAGCTCCGCCAACAGCCGCTCGCGCCGCGCCCCCAACACCAGCGCAGCCCCCTGGCGGGCGAACAGCAGCGCCGCCGCCCTGCCGATCCCCGAACTGGCGCCGCCGATCACCGCCACCTTGCCGTTCAATGCGTTCATCGCTCATCCTCACGCGGTTTAAAGATCCTCAGTGTGAAGCAAGATCCCGCGCCGCGCTGGCCGCAAGCGGACATGTAACTGACGCCAATAAAAAAGGCGCTGCAAGCAGCGCCCCGGCAACGCGGATCTGACGGTTAACTCACGGCCTGGCCGCATACTTCTGCATCGTGGCCGGCGTCACCAGCTCGAACGGGATCCAGTAATACGGCTCGAGCTTTTCACCGTTGATCATGCGCTGCGCCACATCGACCGAGGCTTTGCCCTGCCCGACCGCGTCCTGGAACACCGTGACCTGCATCTTGCCGGAGGCCAGCGCCTTGAGGCCGTCCGGCGTGGCGTCGATGCCGCCGATCAGCACTTTCTTGTCCGCCTTGCCCGCCTGCTGCAGCGCCATGATTGCGCCGATCGCCATCTCGTCGTTGTTGGCGGCGACGATGTCGATCGCTTCGCCGTTGGTCAGCCAGTTCATCATCAGGTCCATGCCTTCACTGCGTGAATAGTTGGCGCTCTGCTTCTGCACCACCTTCATTTTCGGGTACTTGCTCACCACCTGCTCCACGTCTTTGGTGCGCTGCAGCGCGCCGGCGTCGGTCAGGTTGCCGATCATCAGCGCCACGTTGCCCTGATAGCCGGCCAGCCGCGCCAGCTCTTCCATCTGCAGCGTGCCGGATTCCCGCTCGTCGGAGCCGACGAACACCACGCCCTGCGGCAGTTTGGCGTCGCCCGGCGTGCGGTTCACGTACACCAGCGGCACGCCGGCGGCCTGGACCATTTTGGTCATCACCGGCGTGCTGGCCGAGTTGACCGGATCGACGATAATCGCGTCCACCCCGGCGCTGATAAAGCTCTGCACCTGATCGGTCTGGCGGCCGACGTCGCCGCGCGCATCCTCAAACTGCACGGTGATGCCGCGCGCCTTGGCCTCCTTGTCGATCGCCTGGCGGATGATGGTGAGGAAGTTCTGGTCGAAATAGGCCATCGACACGCCGATGGTTTGCGCCCATGCCGAGGTAGACGCGCACAGCGCCACCGCCAGCCACAGCCCTTTCAGGTAATTCATGATGTGTCCCCCGGTAAAAAAACGCCGCCGGCCAACCCTGGCGCCGGCGGCAATTCACGGCAATCAGTGTTTTTTACGGTTGCGCCGCATGTCGATCGACACGGCGGCGACGATAATCACGCCTTTGATGATGTCCTGAATGTAAGAATCGACGCCGATAAAGGTGAAGCCGCTTTTGATCAGGCCGAGGATCACCGCGCCGATCAACGTGCCGGTGATGCGCCCGACGCCGCCCATCAGGCTGCTGCCGCCGATCACCGCCGCGGCGATGGCGTCCAGCTCGTAGGACATCCCCATGCTCGACTGGCCGCTGCTGACGCGCGCCGCCAGCACCACGCCCGCCAACCCCGCAAGGCCGCCGGCGATGGTGTAAACCGTCACCAGGTACTTATTGACGTTGATGCCGGAAACCCGCGCCGAGGTCATGTTGCCGCCGATGGCGTAGATGTATTTGCCGTAGCGGGTGTGCTTGAGTGCGATATGGAAGATCACCGCAATCACCAGGAAGATGATCACCGGCATCGCGCCCTGGCCGATTGACGTGAAGCCGTCCGACAGGAAGCTGACCGGGTTGCCCTTGGTGTAGTACTGCGCCAGGCCGCGCGCCGACACCATCATCCCCAGCGTAGCGATGAACGGTGGAATGCCGGTGCGGGTGATCAGGAAGCCGTTGATAAAGCCGCAGACGATGCCCACCCCGATCCCCGCGCCGATCGGGATCGCCGCCGGCAGATCGAGCAGCCCCGGATACATCGGCGAGATGCTGTCCGAGGTCTGCGCCAGGCTGGCCGCCACTACCGCAGTCAGCGCAATCAGCGAGCCGGAGGAGAGATCGATGCCGGTGGTGATGATCACCTGGGTGACGCCCACTGCGATGATGCCGATGATCGCCACCTGCAGCACGATCAGCAGCAGGCGGTTCGGGTTCAGCAGGAATGACTGATCGCGCATGTACCAGCCGAGGATTTCGAAGATCAGCGCGATGCCGATCATCACGATGAAGATACCGGTATCCTTCGGCATTTTGCCGCTCAGCCCGGAGAACAGCGTTCCCTTGCCCGTTGAATCGGCGGAGAGCGGCTTCTCAATCTTTACGTTACTCATGATGTTCACCCTTCGTTATTCTGAGGCCAGCGCCAGGATCTTCTCCTGGTCCGCGTCGTCTTTGTCCAAAATGCCAGTGATGCGGCCGCCGTGCATCACCATCACCCGGTCGCTCATGCCGAGGATCTCCGGCAGCTCGGAGGAAACCAGAATGATGGCGACGCCGCGGTTGGCCAGCTCGCTGATCAGGCGGTAAATTTCCGCTTTCGCCCCCACGTCGATACCGCGCGTCGGTTCGTCGAGGATCAGGATTTTCGGCTGCGCCAGCAGCCAGCGCGCGATCAAGACCTTCTGCTGGTTGCCGCCGCTGAGGTTATTGATGATCTGATCCATGGTCGGCGTTTTGATGTTGAGCTTTTTAATCTGATCCATGCAGTCTTTGGCCATCTGCACGTGGCTGACGAAACCGTTCTTGCCGATGTATTCCGACAGGTTGACGATGCTCATGTTCTCGACCACCGACAGCACCAGAAACAGGCCGGATTTCTTGCGGTCTTCGGTGAGGAACGCCAGCCCGCTCTCGATCGCCTTCGCCGGGGAATCCACTTTCACCGCCTGGCCTTCGATAAAGATCTCGCCGCCGTCCGCCGGGTGCATGCCGAACAGGCTCTCCATCACTTCGCTGCGCCCGGCGCCCACCAGCCCGGCAACGCCGAGGATCTCGCCGCGCTTGACGCTGAACGATACGTCATGGAACCAGCCGCTGCGGCGCAGCCCCGCCACCCGCAGCACTTCCTCGCCGATATTGTTGTTGAATTTGGGGAACATCTGCGTCAGTTCGCGCCCCACCATCATGGTGATCAGCGACTGTTTGGTCAGGTTTTCGGTTTTGTCGCAGGCGATGAAGGTGCCGTCGCGGAAAATGCTCACTTCGTCGGTGATGGCGAAGATCTCATCCATCTTGTGGCTGATATAGATGATGCCTTTGCCTTGCTCGCGCAGCTCGCGAATGATGGCGAACAGGTGCACCACTTCGCCTTCGGTCAGCGCCGAGGTCGGTTCGTCCATGATCAGCACGTCGGCGTTGTAGGATACCGCCTTGGCGATCTCCACCATCTGTTGGTTGGCGATGCTCAGCTCACCCACCAGCGTCTCCGGCTGCAGTTTGATGTTCAGCCGCGCCAGCAGTTCGCGGGTCTGTTCGTTCAGCTGTTCGTGGTTGACGAACCCCAGCCGCGCCGGCTCGCGCCCCAGCCAGATGTTTTCCGCCACCGTCATGTAGGGCACCAGGTTCAGCTCCTGGTGGATCATGGAAATGCCCGAATGCAGCGCCTGCAGCGTGTCGCTGAAGGTGACCGGCCGACCTTTGATTTTGATCGAGCCTTCGTCCGGGTGGTAGATGCCGATCAGGCATTTCATCAGCGTCGATTTACCCGCGCCGTTTTCCCCCATCAGCGCGTGCACGCTGCCGGGTTTGATTTTAATCGAGACCTTATCCAGCGCTTTGACGCCGGGGAACTGCTTGCTGATGCCTTCGGCCTCAAGAACATAAGGGTACATACCGCTTACCTCCGCACTGACCCACGTTTTCCGCCGCGCTCGCCCCACACCGACGCCCGCGGCGGGCTTCACGGCTTATTTCTTGTTTTTATCGGCGAATTGCTGGTAATTGGCCTGGGTGATCAGCTGGTAAGGGATCAGCACGTTGCTCTCCACTTTCTCGCCTTTCACCAGTTGAACGGCGGTCTGCACCGCGCCTTCGCCCTGGCCTTTAGCGTCCTGGAACACGCTCAACGCCAGATCGCCCTTCTTGATGAACTCCAGCGCGTCCGGCGTGCCGTCAACGCCGGCCACCAGCACGCCGGATTTCTTGGCCTGCTTCAGCGCCAAAATAGCGCCGATGGCCATTTCGTCGTTGTTGGAGGCGATGGCGTCTATCTGCTGGCCGGACAAAATCCAGTCGGTGGTAACGTCCACCGCCTCTTTGCGGAAGAACTTGGCGGTTTGCTTATCGACTATTTTGATGCCGGGATAGTTGGCCGCCACCTCTTCCACGCCGCGGGTGCGGTCGCGCGTGGCTTCACTCGACAGCTCGCCCATCAGGATCATCACGTTGCCCTTGCCGTTCATCAGCTTGGCCAGCGCTTCCATCTGCAGCTTGCCGGCCAGCTTGGAGTCGGAGCCGACGTAGGCCATGCCGGCCGGCAGCGCCACTTCCGGCTTGCGGTTGACGAACACCAGCGGGATCTTGGCCTTCTCGGCCAGCTTGATCATCGGCTTGACGCCCTGGGTATCCACCGGGTTGAGGATGATGGCGTCGACGCCCTGGCTGACGAAGTTTTCGATTTGTTGAATTTGCTGCGCGATGTCGCCCTTGGCGTCTTCGAACTGGCCGCTGACGTTACCGTCGGCCTTCATTTTGTTTTGCATCGACTGGCGCAGAATGGTGAGGAAGTTGTCATCGAAGTAAGCCATGGAAACGCCGATCTTGATGTCTTTCGCCAACACGCTGGCCGGCAGCATGCACATCAGTACCGAGGCGGCGATCAGTTTCTTCAGCTTCATGTTCGTTACCCTTTAATCGTTAGAATGAAGAGGTCTGTTGGTTGACAGCTAATGAAAAATATTTTTTACATTCAAACAACAATACGGTCGGTGTTATCCCTTTGATACGGCGAATTTACCGCGTTATCGCCGTATAAAGGTCGTTGGGAAAATGGTGATCAATATCTCAAAACAGATTAAAAACAACCAATTGAAATAAACCCTTGGCACAACAAACGGCACCTCCAGCCCGTTTTTAAATGTTTATTTCATAATTTAGATTATTGAAACTTTTTAACCCAAACAAGCGAAACATGCATTTTGGAATGGCTTATTAACAAAAACATGACACGGATCTAACAAATGAAATGAAAGCCGCCGGCGAGCGTTCCTCTTTCGTGCGCCGGCAAAAACTGCGAGCGGCCACGCAGTTTGCGGTTTCCGCGTTTCCCGACCATCCTTACTCGGCAATAATGGACATATCCCTATCTCAGGAGGACCTGACATGCAGCTCAGCAGTAAGGTGCGGATGAACCGCCTGTTCAACAACGGCAAGTGCCTGGACGTGGCGATCGATCACGGCATCGCCAACGAACCGGATTTCTTGATCGGCCTGGAAGATATCGAACGGGTGATGGGCAACCTGATCGCCGCGCGCCCCGACGCCATTCAGGTCAACTACGGCCAGGCGGATCTGCTGCAGCGCGCGCCGCAGCGCGAAAAACCGGCGCTGGTGATGCGCACCGACGTCGGCAACGCCTATAACGCCGCGCGCCACCGCGAAATGTGGGCGGTGCTGCACAACCCGGAGGCGCCGATCCTCGCGGCGCTGCAAATGGACGCCGCCGCGGTGGTGGTCAATCTGTATATGATCCCGGATGAGCCCGGCATTTTCCGCCAGTGCGTGGAAAACATCGGCCGCCTGCGCCACGCCTGCGATCAATACGCCATGCCGCTGATGATCGAACCGCTGGTGATGGCCCCGGCCGGCCAGGGCGCCGCCTACGGCTCGCTCGGCGACGTGGAGAAGATCGTGCCGCTGGTGCGGCTGGCGCGCGAGCTGGGCGCCGACATCATCAAGGCCGACCCGACCGAGCGGGTGGAAGACTTCCACCGCGTGGTGGAAGCGGCGCGCTGCCCGACGCTGGTGCGCGGCGGCGGCAAGGGGGAGCTGGGGCCGGTGCTGGAGAAATCCGCCGCGCTGATGGCCCAGGGTGCCTCCGGCATGGTCTACGGCCGCAACGTCTATCAACACAGCAATCCGTCGCAGGTGGTGCGCGCGTTGATGGCAATCATCCATCAGGGCGCCAGCGGCCAACAGGCGCTGGAGATCTACCACCAGCAGTGACCCGCTTTTGTAACTAAAATAACCCCCTGCTCCCCCGGCAGCATGCTATAACCTGCTGCCGGTAACTGCAGCTTGCCTCATTCCTCGCTAGAATACGCCGTGATATCGCCATTCGGAGAACCGCCATGCCAAAACAACGGGTGCCGCTCAAGCTGAGCACCTCCATCACGCTGATGGTGTCCGCCATCATCGCTTCGGTGCTGCTGGTGGTATTCGCGCTGTTTTTCGTGCAGATGAGCCGCGAGGGGCAAGATCAGCTGCAGCAGAAAGCCATCGCCGTCGCCAATACGCTGGCGCTCTCCAGCACGGTGGTTGACGGCCTGCAGCGGCGCGACCAAAGCGGCGCCATTCAGCGCTTCGCCGAGCAGGTGCGCCATCAAAACGAGCTGCTGTTCGTGGTGGTGGTGGATATGCAGGGTATCCGCTATTCGCACCCCAAACCCTGGCTGATCGGCCAGCATTTTATCGGCGACGATCTGGCGCCCGCGCTGCAAGGCAACGTCAACAGCGCCATCAACCGCGGCACGCTGGCCCCGGCGCTGCGGGTGTTCGTGCCGGTGTATGACGCGCAGAAACAGCAAATCGGCGTAGTGGCGCTCGGCATCGCGCTGGATACCGTGCAGCGGGTGGTGGCGGAAAGCCGCTGGATCATCTATTGGACCATCGCCTTCGCCGCGCTGGTCGGCAGCCTGGGCACCTTCTTCCTGGTCTCCGCACTCAAGCGCATCATGCTGGGTTTCGAGCCTTACGAAATCTCCAACCTGTTCGAACAGCGCAACGCCATGCTGCAATCGATTAAAGAAGGCGTGATCGCGGTCGATAATAAATCCCGCATCACCATCGTCAACGACGAGGCCAAGCGCCTGCTGCGCCAAAGCGGCCCGGTGGAAAACCTGCTGCTGGAAGCCGCCAGCAAGCATTGGCCGGCGCAGCTGCATCTGGCGGAGGTGCTGGCCAGCGGCAAACCGCTGCGCGATCGGCAGATCAGCTTCAACGGCAGCGAACTGCTGACCAATACCGTCCCGGTGATCGTCAACGGCCAGGTGACCGGCGCCATCGCCACCTTCCGCGACAAGACCGAGGTCAGCCGCCTGCTGCAGCGCCTGAGCGGCATGGCGCACTACGCCGATGCGCTGCGGGTGCAGTCGCACGAATTTATGAACAAGCTGCACGTGATACTCGGCATGCTGCACATGAAGGCCTACCAGCAGTTGGAAAACTACATCATCAATACCGCCAGCAACTATCAGGAAGAGATCGGCGCGCTGCTGCGCAAGATTCACTCGCCGGAAGTGGCGGGCTTCTTCATCGGCAAGATCAGCCGCGCCCACGAAGCCGGCGTTGAGCTGACCATCGAGGAAACCAGCCTGCTGCCGGAAACCGACGACGCGGAAACCACCCATGTGCTGATCAGCGTGCTCGGCAACCTGATCGAAAACGCCATCGACGCCATCGACGGCGTTGAGGGCCACGAGATCGGCCTGAGCTTCCATCACCACGACGATCAATTACACTGTATCGTCAGCGACGACGGCCCCGGTATCGATCCGGCGATCGGCGCGCGCATCTTCGAACACGGATTTTCTACCAAGGGAACGGGACGCGGCATTGGCCTGGCGCTGATCCGCAGCCATCTGGAGAAACTGGGCGGCAGCATCGATTTCGAATCCGAACCGGGCGAGCTGACCCAATTTTTCGTGCACCTTCCCTATCAGGCCAAGAGCAGAGCCCATGATTAACGTACTGATTGTCGACGACGACCCGATGGTGGCGGAGCTGAACAAATACTACCTGAGCCAGGTCAGCGGTTTTCACTGCCAGGCGACGGTCGCCACCCTGAACCAGGCGCGCGCCCTGCTGGCCGATGCCGACGTCAGCATCGATCTGGTGCTGCTGGATATCTACATGCAGCAGGAGAACGGGCTGGATCTGCTGCCCGGCCTGCGCGAACTCGGCGAGAAGACGGATGTGATCATCATCTCCTCCGCCAGCGACGTGAACACGGTGCAAAAGGCGCTGCACTACGGCGTGGTGGATTATCTGATCAAACCGTTCCAGTTCAGCCGCTTCAAGGAGGCGCTGAGCCACTACCGGCAGCAGTCGCAGATTCTGGCGCAGCGCGAGTTTTCGCAGGCCGACGTCGACAGCCTGCTGCGCCGCCAGCCCGGCGGCCAGGAGAGCAAGAAGCTGCCGAAGGGGCTGACCAGCATTACCCTGAGCACGGTGTGCGAGTGGATCGAACAGCAGCATGACAGCGAATTCTCCACCGACAACCTGGCCAACGCCATCGGCATTTCGCGGGTGTCCTGCCGCAAGTACCTCATCTATCTGGCGGAGAGCGGCATTCTCGGCACCCGTATTCTGTACGGCGCCACCGGCCGCCCGGTCTATCTGTATCAGCTGAAACCGGACGCGATCGCCATGCTGAAAGAGCATTGCCGCCCGGCCTAAACGACGCCGGGCGCTGATGGCGCCCGGACGGTTAATGTTAGAAGCTGTGCATGTAACACTTCGCCTCGCGGTGAGGATCTTTCGAGTGTCTCCGCAGGCAGCGCTGCTTTTTCTCCTGCTGCTCCAGGTGATGCTGCTGCCGTTTGGCGCTCTCTGCCGCCTCGCGCTGCTGTTCGCGCGCAATCGCCTGCTCGTTGGCCAGCGTCAGATTATCGACATTCCACACCTTGTGGCGCAATGCGTCGCGCTTTTTCTGATACTCCTCGGTGACCTTGCTGTCCTTCGGCGCCGCCGCATGGTATTCCAAATCCACCCGCGCCTGCGCGAAGCTGGCGCAACACAAGGCCGCGCCGGCCAACACTATCCTTTTCATTAATGATTCCTTTTACATCGTTTTACTCTGCGCGCACGCCGGCTCAACAACCGTTCGGCGATGCCGGCGGCTTTTCCTCTGAACGGGGCGCGCGCTGCCCGCCGGTGACGGGCGCTTTGCCGGGCTCGATACCGCACTCCGCCAGCCGCGCCAGCTCTTCCGCATCGCGCTCTGCCGGTGGAGCTTCCTCGCTCATTTCCTGCCGCAGATCCTGCGCCAGCGCTTTCAGCCGCTTTTGAAACAGCACCGGCGACACGCCTTCACATTGCCTGTCGTAGCGCGCCGCACCGGCGCTTTGGCTTAGCGGCAGCAACAGCAAGAGAAAGATCGCGGCCATGTCCTTCGCCATGGGCAACTCCTTTGATTACACCGAAATAAACCGGCAGTTCCCTATAAGGAAAACGAATTGTCTGCTAACGCAATAAATGGTCGGGCCACGGCAGAATAGCGCAGGAAAGGTAAACCCTCCGACAATATCGACAGAATGCGCGCATTAATTTGGCTGAATATATTTAGCGGCTTAACGATCGAATATTTTCGACCCATCGAAGGTGCCGCCAATGCCAACATTTCCTTCGTGCAATACCGAGGAGGCGGACTCGCCCGCCATGATGCGCTGCCGCTGCTCCCGCGTGGCAGGCTGCGGCTGAGACCAGTCTGGGGACGTCGACGTCGGCTGAATCGCGCTGCAAGCGCTCAACAACAATAACGATGTCGGGGCCCAATAACGCCATGTCATCGTTTTCTCCTTAAAGGAAATAAAATACCCGCAGCCGGCGGCAAGGGTAAATAAAAAAATGACTTTCTTTAGTTTAATAACCGCCGTTATTTCAACGCCGCCCGTCGATGTTAATCACCTGGTTAACCTATTAACCTGAAATAAACATTTTCGCTTAGCCACCCGATAATTCGCGTGCAATAAAAAAGGCCGGGCTAACCCGACCTTGTTTGACCGCTCGACGCGCTTAGACCAGCTCGATCACATCGAAGTTGGCTTCGCCGCTCAGATCGGCGTCGTAGTCAACGCCCTGCAGACCAAAGCCGAACAGGCGCAGGAATTCCGCCTTGTAGCCCTGGTAATCGGTCAGTTCGTTGATGTTGTTGTCGTTCAGCTGCTGCCAGATTTCACGGCAGGTTTCCTGCACGGCGTCGCGCAGTTCCCAGTCATCCAGGCGCAGACGGTGTTTCTCGTCGGTGTCCGGCGCCGCACCGCTGTACAGCTTGGTGGCGAACAGACGCTGGATCTGCTCGATGCAGCCTTCGTGAATGCCCTGCTCCTTCATGATCTTGAACACGATGGAGATATACAGCGGCATTACCGGAATGGCGGAGGAAGCCTGAGTCACTACCGACTTGAGCACCGCAACGTAAGCCGCGCCGCCTTTGGCCTGCAGCTTCTGGTTGATGGCGTGCGCCGCGCGATCCAGATCTTCTTTCGCCTTGCCCAGCGTACCGTGCCAGTAGATTGGCCAGGTCAGATCGGTACCGATGTAGGAGTAAGCGACAGACTGCGCGTTATCCGCCAGCACGCCCGCTTCGTCCAGCGCGTCCATCCACAGCTGCCAGTCCTGGCCGCCCATCACCTTCACGGTGTCGGCGATTTCTTGCTCGTTGGCCGGCTCGACCACGGCTTCAACCAGCACGTCTTTGTTGGTGTCGAGCGCGACGGATTTGTACGGCTCGCCGATCGGCTTCAGTGCGGAACGCACCACTTCGCCGGTTTCCGGCATCTTACGCACCGGCGAAGCCAGCGAGTAAACCACCAGGTCAACCTGACCCAGGTCTTTTTTAATCAGATCGATCACGGTCTGACGGCACTCGTTGGAGAATGCATCGCCGTTGATGCTTTTCGCGTACAGGCCTTCTTCTTTAGCTGCCTTGTCGAAACCGGCGGAGTTGTACCAACCGGCGGAACCGGTTTTGCCTTCGCTGCCAGGCTTCTCGAAAAATACGCCGATGGTGGCCGCACCGCTGCCGAAAGCGGCATTGATGCGCGAGGCCAGACCGTAACCGGTGGATGCACCAATGACCAGCACCTTTTTAGGCCCGTTTTTCAGTTCGCCGCGCGACTTAACGTAGGCGATTTGCTCACGGACGTTGGCTTCACAGCCTGCCGGGTGAGCGGTGGTGCAGATAAAACCACGAATTTTAGGTTTGATAATCATAGTAATTTTTTCTTGGTAGCTAAAAACCGAAGGACAATATACCTGATTTTCTCGATATACTTAAGAAAGTGCGAAAACAAGCGCAGTGAACAGACCAGTCGGGGCCGCGCCCCCGCGCCAGTGAAGGAGCCGTACCGGGTGAATGCCATTCCCAAAATACATGCCGATGAGGCCGAGATTTCCCTCCCCCATGTCCGAGCCATGCTCGCCGAACAATTCCCGGCCTGGGCGGCGTTACCCATCGAACTCGTCACCACCGGCGGTACCGACAACGTGATGCTGCGGCTAGGCGACGAGCTGTTCATTCGCCTGCCGCGTACCGCCTCGGCGGCCGAAGCGCTGGCGCGCGAGAACCGCTACCCCGCGTTGCTGGCACCTCATCTGCCGGTGCCGATTTCCGCGCCCTTGGCCCAGGGTAAGCCGAACGGCCACTATCCTTTCGCCTGGAGCATCGGCCGCTGGATCGCAGGCCGCACGCCCGCCTGCGGCGAGTGCAGCCCGCTGCTGGCGACGCAATTGGGTGAGTTCGTGCGCGCACTCCACGCCATCCCGACCGCAGACTATGAAATCACCGCCTATCGCGGCGGCCCAGTCAGCGCCAGAGATGCCCTCACTCGCGAATCCATCGCCTTGTGCGCCCCTCACCTCGACGCTGCCGCCCTGCTGCAAGCATGGGACAGCGTGAGCCAGGTGAGTGAAAACACCGGCGGCGCATGCTGGCTGCACACGGACATTCAACCCGGCAATCTGCTGATCGACAACGGTGAGCTGGCGGCGGTGATCGACTGGGGCGGCATCGCCATCGGCGATCCTGCGGTCGATATGATAGTTGCCTGGAACCTGATGGGAGCGGAAGCCCGCGAACATTTCCGCCAGGCGGTGAAGGTGGACGATGAGACCTGGCGGCGCGGCCGCGCCTGGGCGCTGTCGATTGGCGTTATCGCTTACGCCTACTATGTCGATAAGGAGCCTTCACTCACGCGCACGTCACGCTACCAGCTGGAGCAAGTCGCGGCGGAGATGGGATTAACGCTATAAAACAGCAGGCCGGGCGCACTTCGCCCGGCCTGATAATCATTACGCCTTGTTCTTTTCCATCTGCTCAATCAGCGTATAGCGCAGCGATGAAGCATCGGCCGGCACGTTCTCCACCGGAGTAACAAGCACTTTCAGCCGATACTGATAGCCCGGTTCGAAGGTGAAACCCTCGATACCGGTATAGAACAACTCCCACGGCTGCTGCGCGGAACGGCGCACCTGCATGCACTTCATCGGGCCGACGCCCACGCAGTCCACCAGCGCGCTGTTCACCAGCAACACCTCCGTTTGGCCGCCTTTCTCGTTCGCGGGCTGATTCATCGAGGTTCCCTCCTGGCTGCAGCCGGCCAGCGCGGCCAACGCAACAAATAACAACGCTTTAATTTTCAATGTACTGCACCACTAGTCATGTAGGTCAGGCGATCCTAACAAATTGACCGGATGAATTGAACCTTGCTGCGCGCCGCAGAAAGGCCATTCGTTGCAAAGGCCCGGGTGGCTCACGTTACCCTCTCGTCGAGAACATCATTCACCATCACTCTCATAAGCCTGAAAAATACCCTTAAATAAATTCCCTGTTCTTATCCGAACCGGTAATTACCCCCACTGTTTTTTCTGTTAAAAACAGCTGGCTTGTTCAAGCTTTACGCCATTTAACCGTATCGATAAAGAGGGAGTTTTATGCAAGAGATCGAGGCCAAATACTTCCACCTGATCGCCGGCGCCGGTAACTTTGCCGACAACCGCGGTAGCAACGGACGTGTCAATAACAACGGCGGCAACAAGAACGGGGACGGTAAATCGTCGGACGGCAATATGTACCAGAAACACACCTCCCCGGACTGCATTAACGGCATCATCACCGGCTCACTAGGGGGGCTTGGCGGTCTGGCGCTGGGCACGCTCAACGGCGGCTGTTTCAAAGAGGCAAGCAAAGGTGGCGGCAACGTCGGCATGGGGCAAGGCGGCAACAAGAGCAACTGCAATAACAATAGCAACAAGGGTGGCAACACCTGCTCTCGCTAAGCGGTTTTAATTAATCAAAGCACCGTCTGAGTCTTTCTGTTCAGTCGGCGCTTTCAGCATTTCGGTGATAACAATGTTTAAACTGTTCCGTACCTTGTGCCTGCTACTCGGCTCTTGGATCGCCACCCTGCTGCTCAGCGGCGCCGGGGTTTCTTTTACCCACGGCTACGCCGCGCCTAAAAACCTGTCGCATTTCGTCGTCTCGCTGGTAGTGGTCGGCGCCATCCTGCTGTGGACCCATAAATTGCTGCGGTTCTTTTTTGCCGAGAAATTTGAGAAGAAGCCGCGTTAAGCCATATTCTCACTTTGGTCGTCGCCCGCAATGATAAAACCGGCATCACGAATCGCTGCCTTCACCTGCCTGGCGTCCATCACAGCCGTTTTCACATAGCCAAAAAAGGCCACCCGCACGCCGGGCAAACGGACTGGCGTCGCCAGTTGGGCACTGAGTTCGAGATTGCGCTGCGCCATCATCTCAGCACGCGCCTGCCAAAACGCGGCGGGATCGGAGGGAGTTTCAGTGGTTGTTTCGCACCGAGACGCCCATTCGCTTAGCGCCTCCCACTCCGCCAACAGGGCGGCAACCACTTCGGGGTTGGCCATCTGCCCCCAGTCAGAGGGTAAAACCCCCTCACGCCACGCCTCAAGATAGCCGGGCAGCGCCCTCTTCAACTGGCTCAACCGATCGTTCAAAACAGGTTTCCTTTTACAACGCCTAATACCTTGATATTCCCCATAATGCCACTCTCATTTAACCGGTGATGGGAGCAATGACCGGAGCTTATCAGCGCCATAAATGACGTAATGCCTTTTGGTGCGGCGAAATTAGCGATATGTGCGGGTGGGGAATAAGGATGGAGATCGGGTTGGTGGCTATGACTCGAAAAGAGGAGCGGGGATTGTTGGTGGTGCCTTAAATAGAATTTCCTTACAAATCAATCACACAAAAAAAGACCGAATACGATTCCTTTAATCGAACCAAAACAAATAAATTCAATTTTTTCATATGGATAACTCAGGCATGGATTATAAAGCCATCAAAAATACCTTCGTTAACCGTCTTTTGCATTCAAATAGTTATCAAGAATCTCGATTCGATTCGGGAAAAGTTCGAGCGATTTTATACCGAAAAATCCTGCACACCTCTCCCAAATCATCATAAGACCAGAAAGCATGACCGGTCATCAAATAACCGGCAGATCATCCCACTCGCACGACCGCATATCATTGACGCAGTACATCACCACGCCGAACACCTCGATCCCTTCTTCCGAGTCTTCGTTACCGAGTTCAGTTTCCCGGCCGGAGCCATCGAGAAACTCAAGCGCGCGATACGGGTAAAGACGAAGCCGGCGCAACACATGCGCGCCTTCCTCCGCAGCTACGATAATACTGCCGTGTACCGGCGTCGCCGATGAATCGACAACAAGCAACGCGTCAGCGTGGATACCGACCGCCATCGCCTGGCCAACGGCGCGGAGCAGATAAGTAGCGCTCGGTTTTGAAATGCAGATCTCATCGAGGCTTAAGCGCTTCTCAACGTAGTCTGCTGCCGGGCTAGCAAATTTTGGCATCATTCCCATAGTGTTTTACCTCACAACAAATACTGTATGCATGAACAGTATAATCGTAAGAAAAAACCGATGTGAAGACCAATTCACATCTTAAATGGCAGATGCCTGATCGATAACGAAAGATAGTTTTGGGGAATGGCCGGGTTCCCTCCCGGCCCTCTGGTTTTAGATAGCGTTCCAGCCATTCGCAACCGCTATTTCCTGCATCCGCTTGTACATCAAATCGAACTCAGCGGCAGTAAGCGCGCGGTTGTAGACGGCGTAGGCGCCCATGATCGTGGTGCTGGTTTGAGTTAGGCGGCTGCCCATATTACCCACACGGATCGTATCCTTGCCTCGCAAATCACGAATCATAGTTAGGTCCGCGTTGCGACGGTTAAGGGTAATTCCGACAGCCTTATCGATGATGTACCGGCGTTTGCTCGCTGTCTCCCCTGAACCAAAATCTCCGTTTCCGTCATAGATGGCTGCGAGGAATCGCCAAGTTGCTGTATCTTCAGTTGCCGGCGGTGGGCTGGTGCCGTTGGTTACGGAGATATTATCCGATATAACGGTCGCTCCAGCCGGCGTTCCATCATAGACGGATGCGACTGCAGTTCTATAGCCGTTCGCTTCCATTATCAGGCCGGAGCCAGCGACAGTAACACCTGTTGCCGATGTGGTCTGGAACGTACCGATCAGATTGCACGCGCTAAGACCCGTTGGAGTCCAAATTTTATTCACACTAATATATGTGAAATTCTCTGTCTCATGAATATTCAGGTCAAGGTAGCCAAAGTTTCCCAACTTAGAAGATTTCGCATCGATACGGATAGGGTTTCCGACAATTGTTGGCTGCACGCCTCCTTCAACCAGGTTGATGCCAAGCATATCTCCACCAAGGCCAAATGAAACCAATCCATCACTGACCGGAACATCAATGGAGACCCCGGTTGAAAAAATAGAGTCGCCCATCACTAAATCAATAGCCATATTAGACCTCGTTACATTCAATTGTTTGGATGGCTGCAAATGTTGCCAGCGAATAGTTTTTATTTACCAACTCTGGGATGTTCTCTTGCGGATATTGGTTAGGCACCCCATACTCCCACTTGTTGTAAGCAACTTCACTCCCGCCATCACATATGTTGTGCGTTCCGCCATGAGAACTATCGCCTATAGTTACAGTTACTTTCCCGGTCAGTTTTCTGGAGCACAATATCTTTATTACTGTTGGCGAAACGGTGGTAACTGTTAAATCAGAAGAAGCAATCACCCCCGATGAATCACTAACAGAGATTCCCTTATCTGAATGCTCAACATAACTCCACCCGTTGAATACTTTGTTGAACTTCAGCGGGGTGATATGTGGTGTCATACCAAGATAAATAGCATCTTCATGATATACGCCTTTCTCACACTTAAATGGATATGAACCATATCCTGACATGTGACGAAACGCATCACGAGCAAACATAGCGCCAAGAATTCGATATGAGTTTGCCGATAAATGCGCTCCTGGATTCGACAATCCCTGATACGAGCCGACCAGAACAACATTATCATTTTTTAGCGACAATTCTATTTGCGCGGCAGGCACACCCTTACCGCGAACATAGCTATTCCCGAGTTGATTAAGCATAAATAGCGGCTTTCGGTCTTGCCCGCTTTTATCCATACATGACGCAATCAGAGTGTCATGCATTGACTGCAAGCGAGGATAATAGAATTCAAACGACTGCCCATTATCATTCTCACCCTGCATATAGATAATGCCGCCAATTTCCCAATCGTAGCCAGCAGCGGCAGCGGCCTCTGCAATGCCATCCAGGGCGGTCTCAACTCGGTTGTATATTTCTGGACTTGCTCCCTTCTTCAGCTGTTCGATAGTTCGGCCAGAAACGCCGCAGCAGGCGACGCCGATGATAAAGTCCTCATCATTTTCTATTCCAAGGCTTTCGTTGTGATAGGCCTTCAAGTTATTGGCAAATGATGAAGAAATAGTCTCCCCATATCCGCCAGACGTGTTGGCCACGATGTTTCCTGCGTTATCCTGCATGACCTCAACCAACGGCCTAAAGACATTTTCACCACCAAGCGGCGCATATTCATAAGTGGTGTTGGTGGAGAACTTCATACCACGTGGCGAATCGCCAAGCATCACATTACCCAACGATTGAGTAAGTGATAAGGCGACGCCACCTTGGGCGCCTACACAGAATGACTGTCCGTAGACAATCCAAAACTGCACTTTTTTCTTTCTTTTATTTGGATTACCCAGCGCCGGAACGTTATTAAAAATTCTTCGACCGAAATTTGTTTTTGCCGAATCTGCAAATGACTGAACCAGAGATATAATAGAATCCTCGGTCATTCTTCTTGCGGATGAATTTCCGTCATACCCGGCAATTTTAGCATGCAGCACGCAGTTTTTATCAACACGAAGCCCTACCACGCCACGACTATCACGAAAAGCGATAATATCTCCACCGGTTCCAATCGATATTTTTACGTTTCCGTAGCTTAAATTTGTTGCAGAGTTCAATATCGCGCTTATTTTCGGGAGGTAGAGGCTCCCGGCTTTCGCTTTAAGAAGGGTAAGTCCAATCCTATCTTTTACCTTAAAACTACCATCCTCGCTTTTAACTACAGAGAAATCTCTATTTTTAATGACATTGTCTGATACTTCTGTGTTTTCAGAGAAAAAACCATTTCTACTAAATTCAACTAATTTACTGACAAAACCCACCCCGCCTTCATTGTCTGCAGACCAATATGCGGCAACCATACCCAACTTATCCCGCCACCGCATGAATGGTTTTCCTGCGGATTTTTTTATTAAATCTGTTATTGCTTTACCTGGGGCGTCGGCTATGGCTATGGCTTGTCCATTAAATTTTCGGTAATAAATGAATGATGCGTCGGCCCCCACTCCCTGGGCAACGCGGAATGATTTTCCCTCGGGAGTTCCAGCCAGCCCCGCTATCGTACCGTCTGGATCATTTGGTGTGATATAATATGTATTGGCATCAGCGATGTTCTGTGCGTTTTTCTCCGCCGTTTCTGCACGCACAGCAGCGCTATCAGATCTATCCGCACTGCCTTTCGCATCACTAGCGCTATTGGCGGAATTTTCAGCATACCCTTTAGAATCTCTCGCGCCTTGAACTGCTGTTTCCGAACGCAGCTTTGATAATTCGGCGGCTGCTACAGAAACATGGCTGGCATCAACCGAAGCATCACGCGCGCCCGCAGATTCACGAGCTGACTCAGCAGAAGCGATTTCGGACGCCTTAGCACGCTCGGACATTCGCTTCATGTCGGAATACACCGGCGGCCGGGCCAGCTCCGGATCTGCATAAATTAGATAATCATTAAGGGAACCATCCGCCGCTCCATCTTCGATGCGCATGAAACCCAGACGTTGGTGAATCCCATTGTCATAGGTGATGACAACTTCATAATCATCAGGAACGACTGAGAATTCATACTCTCCGCCGGGACCCGTCACGGTTTCTACACACAAGCATTTGAACGTTTCCAGTGTGTTTTTTTTCGACTTTACAGCTATCAGAACGCCAGGCACGGCCACGCCTGCCGGGTCGCGGTATACGCCGGATATTTTGATCATATGGTGTCCAAATTTTATTAGGTTATCTCGTTTAACTTCCTGAATTGCTACAATTCTGCTATGCTACAGAAATCTATTTATTTGGCATGAAATTAAATAATGGACTGAGAAATGCTTAAATACTACCTCTACTGCATTAAAAATAAAGTATCACCAATTAAAGCAAGACTATTTTTTAACAACACATCACATTCACAAAAAAAGAAACACAAAGTCCTGTCAAAATCCGGAGTAAAAATTAGCGGCCAGGCTAATATCATGGCACCTTTTTATTATGAGTACGGGAAAATTGAAATTATTGGCAACGTATTCATTAACGCTAATTGCAACTTCCTTGATGATGAAAAAATTGTAATCAATGATGGAGCGATGATAGGCCCTAATGTAACGTTGTCAACGGTAAGCCATCACATCGCTCCAGAAAGGAGACATAAAAATAACATTGTCGCCCCGATCACAATAGGTAAGAATGTCTGGATTTGTGCTGGAGCCGTCATACTTCCCGGCGTTGTAATCGGTGAAAACAGTATTATCGGTGCAAATAGCGTTGTGAATTGTAACGTACCAGCTAACACTATGTATGCCGGCACTCCGGCAGTATTCAAGAAGAATATTTAATCGGCCGGTTTTTCCGGCCATCCGGAACCATTCTCTTTGCTCATTCTGTTTACTAGCACCCTATATTGCTTCCACTTATCTATGTTTACTTTTTCTTCATCTGTTGCAATGCCTAAGTCAACAGCATCAGATAGAATTGATATTTTTTGCGAAGCCTCACTTATTAATCTGTTTTTCATTTCATCGAAGTGCAATGCTTCAATGTCAAAATCGTATTCTACAAATTCATTCCCATCCCAGTAATAACCAACTTCATTTTTAGCGATAACTATGACGCCAAACTCACCATTCAACGCCCTATTATAAATGTCGCGTCCGTGTTCAGTTGAATCGTTAGGCATCGCTGTAAACGAAATTGGTGAATCTGACAGACCGGGGAAAATAACGTCACAGTCTATATATTTTTTAATGTTTGTTGTTCTGCATTTTTTCACTTGTCCATAATTCATTATGACACCCTCACAAATAAGCTAACACCATAATGTCTATTCCCACCTTCACTATCAGAAATACATAATCCCAAACATTTCCATGTGCCTCCCAGTTGTCCCTCGGCAAATAATGCCGCCCAGTTTCCTCCGCCGGGATACCCTGTCACACCAGATGGGGATAAATTAGAACCAGAAACCAACGCACCGTAACCGACTCGAGAGTCTTGAGGGTTTAAGCGTGCAAATGCGAGACTGCCAATCGCATCAGTATTAACCTGAACAGGAGGCTGCGGACGTTGTGGACCATAGGTATTATTGTTCAACCAGTTACTGAGATATCCGCCCCAGATGTTCCCGGTAATATTTCCGTCAACATGGAAGATAGCCCCTGCAGCATAAACTCCGCCTGGGCAATAAAAGTTCCCACTATTGGCGTCAAATCGCCAATTATAGTCGGCATTATCTCCCTTCACATGGATACAGGCTTGAGCAAAACTTGGCGTGCCACTGAGCAGATATCCAAAACTCACTGCGGATGGATAACCTTGCCCTTGCCGGGTCGCAACACCTTTAGCAATCGGCACATAAAGACCGCCGGAAGATACGGGCCACTGCCAATTAGGCTGAAAGAATGGTGCCTGAGTACTCAATTGGTCTGAAAAAGCACCTGCTCCCCACGGAATTGCTCCTGGCGTTGTAGCAACAGCGGGGGTGAATAATTGCCCCGTCATGGTGTCGCCAGCCTTAGCAACAGCATTAATATCAGCAGCAGTAGGTTTAAACTTATCGGTATAAATTCTCGCCCAGGTAATCCCACCAGCCTCTGCTTGAGAAACACCAACATACGCAGCCATATTACCGCCAACAACAGCAACGTAGCCTGAGGACGGTGCGGCATCCATAGGCAAGCATACAACGCCAGCTGATACGTTCCCGGACACCGCTGGGGGCTTATTAGCTGCCGAAGCATTTACGCGGTAAAACTGCGCGATGTTACTGTAAGCGTCGCTTTTGGCTATTGGCCCGACACCCAAACCCGCCGTACCCATTTCCATTACATTACCACTGCCAGTGCCGACGTTTTTTGTCGCAGCAGTACCGAGCTCAAGGTTTTTCCGGCCCTCCGCTTTATTTTGCAAATCCGCCAGGTTTTGTGACTTTTGAAGAAACAGCCCATTGGGATCCGCCAACAGATTTTTCCAGCCCGCTGCACTGGCGCCGTCCGGATCCGTGGTGTTTGAATCAACGGTATTCCACCAGATTTTCGAGCCGTCAGCGCTTAATACCGTCGCGCCTTTTGCATATCCGCCGATAGCCTGAGCAAAAGCGGAATCAAAGGTATACTGGCCGCCGGCTTGAGAAAAACGAATTGCCGCAGTGATGTCGTTCAGCAGTCCGTTAAAATCCTTCCCGTGCGGCGGGATACCGCCGGCCGCGATCGCCGTCATAGTCAGCGGAGGAAAACCAGAGTCATAGGCAGCATTGCCCTTCTCCTTGGTTTCCTGCGTGGCATTATTGGGGATCGTGTTTTTGTCAGCTGTACCGCTGGCGAACGGCACTGCAATCTGACGCGGTTTATCTGTCAGTTTCATTTTATGCCTTCTGAATTATTGAAACGTTAATACCTGGCGGCGCCGGCAGTGCGCCGGAGGACTGCACGATAGCCAGCTCTGCGGTCGACAGTTCAAACTCGAACACATAGCTCATCTTCATTCCGCCATCGTTCTGGATATAGGCGCGCCCCCGATCGCCGAACATGTAGCGCAACATCCGATTGATATTCGGTATTGAGCAATCGGTGATATTGCTCATGGCTTTCATCATGATCAGACGGCGATAGATCGGGTCCGCAAGTTCAATGGTCTGCGTTGTGCTCTCACCGCTATAGAACGGCGCCTGGTCAAATGGGCGGGGATCTGTCCGCGTTGGCGTATCTAGCCGCGCCTCACTGAACCCCAAATAATTAAAGTCGTCGTCGACCGTTAGCCGCCGGCTTACGTCCACAATTTTTCCCCACACATCGAGGCCATAGGTCTCTGCGGTTTCGATGTTCCAGATCAGATCGTAAAAATCATCGACGAACTTGTCGGGGGAAACGGCTTCGTTGAAGCTGCCGATCAGGGCGTTAAGGCGGGGGCTGGCGGCGTACTGTGCGAGCACAGTGGCGTCCACATTCTGCAATTTAGACCTCCTGCAGCTCTACGCTGATATTGTTCGGATCCAGCGTCGGAATTTCGTCGATTCCAAACTGGAGGGATGAGGAAAAGGCGTTACCATCCCTGCTCAGCGCCAGGCTGAGAATATCGATGTTTGAAGGGTCAATGCTGTAAATGCCTGCATAGAATCGTCCGGCGGTCAGCGCAGCCGCTGCGCGCGCACGATTGCCCCCATCAGCGCCATTGAATGCCGCGATCACTTTACCCTTTACCTGCTCGGTAATATCCGATGGTAAATATTCGCTTTTTTTCAGGATAACCCTCACTGACACGCTCACCGGCTTCACCCCCTGCCAGGTGATCACATACTCCGGGTATGGCGGCTCATAGCCGTCGGTATCTGCAATCGTGTATGAAGAATCACCGTTCATGTCGACAGCGGGCGGCGCCTTGCGCCAGATAGCATCCGCGATATCCTCAGCCTTTCCACCATATACGCCAACGTAGAACGAATTTTTCTTCAATGTATATTTGGATGGGCCGACTTGCCTGTCTACCGGGGTCGGGTTATGCGTAACGTATACGTCCACTACGTTGGGAACTTTTGCGAGGATCTCGCCGCGGATCGCGTTCAATGTGTTCCGGGCATTGTTGGCAACGGAATTGCGTCTGCGGTGCTCAAAGTCGGCTCTGCTCTCCTCATTGTTGCCCGGCACCCCGGCGGCACGGTTCGTCACACCAGACCAGCCAGGGATCGCTTTGTAGACCTTGCTGAGCGCACTAATGGGGCAACCGATCGGGCCTGTCGTGAGGTTCTGGAAAACCACATCGACGCTACCGGCGGCGCCGATCGTGGCGTCGGACAGGCTGGCGTAGAGATACCCTGTTTCATCCTGTGCCAGGCTTCCAGCAGGGATCAGCGTATCCACCAGCCCTGAGCACGTCCCGGTTACTGTCGTGCCGGTGGCACCGATGCGGTCGAGGAAATAAACCCGGCCAATCGCATCCTGAAACCTGCCGCTGCTGTAGTCCGCGTTCACCTGGTTCGCGATCGCCAGCAACTGATCGTTCTTATCGGCGATGATGGCCGAATCACTCATCGCCAGCTGTCCCTGTGGGCTCGTCAGGCTGGTCCCCATCGAGCTCCCCAGCGCGGTGGAGAAATCGGTTAGCCGGCCGTTTAGTATGTCCACCTCATCCGGTACCAGCAGCCCCGTTTTTGAAAACGTAACCGCCGGTACCGCAGTTGTGTAATTGGTGTTTTCATCCGTCATAACAGCACCGTGTAATCGTTGAAATTGGTATCGGTGATCGTCATTACGCCACCAATGCGGCGATCGCCATCTGAGACTGCCGAACACAGCGCGCTGGAGACCGTCGGCAGTTTCATCGCCTCCTGCTGCATTTTGGTGTTAATCAGCTGCGTGCCGGGCCAATGGCCGAGGATCCGCGGGTAATAAGGAATCCCGAGCGTGTTGTCATACCAACACTCGCCAAGGAAAGTGCTGCAGGCGCACGCCACATCCTGTGCCACCGCATAAGGGTTGTCCGTGACCGCCAGGTTGCCTTTGTCGTCCAGCATCAGATCCCAGGTATTCGTATCGAGAAGAAGTGAGCGAGTTTGCATCATGCCCCCTGTTGCGGTTTATTCGTCTGCGCGCTGCCTGATTGCACGCCACCATGCACGTGGTCACCAAACTCGATGCCACCAATCGTGGCGCCGCCGGACAAGTCCGCTTTGCCTTTGGCTGTAAACTTCTGGCTCACCTCGGTCGCGCCGTTCAGTGCGATTTCCGGCGAGTTAACGGCAAAACGCTTCGATGCATTGGTTTCAACATCCGGCGCATTCAGCGTGATTTTCCAGGGTGAAGTTACATTGATCTGCTGATCGGCAAACTCGACAAATTGCACCGGGTCGCCATTCAGCACACCACCCAGATAGATCGCATCTGACAGGCTGTGCGTGCGCCTTGATCCAGGCATTGCGGGCTGGCGCGTGGCTTTAACCCCGCTGATATCCCGATCGCAAATCGCTATGAACCCAATATCACCGGCTTTCGGTGGCATGATCACCGCACTTTGACCACCCTGTAGACGCCACACCGGCACGTTGTAAATTACCTCATGCGGGATAGGTGAGCCGTCGCCAGCGACGGCCATCACCATCGGGCGAATGTCCACGTGCTCCCCGTTGGCATTGATCACCCTACCCAACGTGATAAACGCATGACGCCCCAGAAACTGGCGCATAACGAAGTCCTGCGCGTTGATATCACCATTCAGATCGGAGCCGTTTACATGAAAATTTTCCATATCAGCCCCCGGGTTGCCGCAACAATTCGCAGGATGTTGAACATTGGCCGCCCTCAATCCATGAGGTTAACGTGTGCATTGCACCGAGCACCGCATAGCGGCCGCTGGCGTTCGGGAGTGAGGTCACCAACGACAATTTGCGACCAATAAAAATATCAGGACAGAACAGACACGAAATGCTCAGCCCAACATTGGTAAAAATGGGATACCCGATTAATCCGTGGTCGGGAGAAACGAGCAATGCCGGCTCTTTTCGGGATACTCCCTTTGGCCAGATCGTCACCTTCTCCACGTTGATATCGATTTCGGCATCAACAGCCCGTGCCGCCTCGATCATCTGCTGCGTGATATCTCCCTGGAAATACGGATCGGGCAGCGTGCGTTTAACGCCCTGATTCTCATATTTCAGCCCCACTGATGATGCCATTGGCATCAAAATGTCATCGATCGAGACGGGGCCTTTCGCGCTGAATGGCGACACCTTTTTCGCCCGCAGATAAAACATCATGTTCGCCGTAATAATCAGCGGCACATCCGGAGCCTGGTTGTAATCCGCATATGCATCGCTGATAAACCCTTCGAAAATCAGGCGGTCAGCAGCCCATACGCGGATCCGATTAGGCTTGGCCCCATCAATCCAAATCCCTTTGTAGCTCAGCGCCGCCATCTGCTGGGCCACGAGCCCCCACAGATAAAGGGTAATTTGCGTGCCGGCAATCCCGCCATACGCCGCCAGGCTTATATAACAGCGCGCATTTTTGACGGTAAGCACGTTACCCCGATCGTCAAACGTTCGCCCCTCTGCCAGGGTAAACTCCACCCTGATATCCCGTTGTTGATAGCTCACGGCATTTCCTCCGGCGCAAGGTAGTAAAGTTTGAAACGCTCACCCAGGCCGGACCATTCAGGATCCGCGTTTCCCGCCAGGTCAGCGAAAAATAATTCGCCGGCGAATGGCAGATAGCCGTAACGCACGATCTTGTTGCCGTTCAGGCACAACACCCCCTGCAGGCAGGGAGTGCCGTTAACGGTCAGATCGATATATAGCCCCGTGGTACGCTGTGCCAGACGAATTTCACAGGCCTGATTATTCAGGGAGACGGTGAATCGTTGAGACTTGAGGGGCTTGAGTACAATTTCCAGCATCAGGTTAAACTCCCCGCCAATTGCTTAACCGCCGCATCCAACTTTTGCGTCGCGCTGACGGTGACCTCTCCGAGAGGTTTGGTCACATCCTCGACCGCTGACGAAACCTTATCGGCAATGTTCCCAACCAATTCCGACGCCGAGCGCTGCACGCCGGAGATCGCTTTCTTCACATCTGAAAGGGTGGAACCACTCGTTGAAGAGGTAACGAGCTCCGTTTTGGCGCTCGCTCCCTGGGTGATTTGATTATTGGTAGTGTCGGCCTGCGATGTCTCGCTGCTGACGGTCACCTCGGCCACGTCCTGCACGTCCTGAAAAACCGCCGTTACCGTAAGCAACGTCGGGCCGCCGTCGCTTCGGATCCGATAATCGTATTTGGTCAGGTCATAGGACGAATAGGTTTTGTCGGGGGTTTCGATGTCATAAACCTCCGCCGTTGTTCGCATCGTCTCCAGGGTGGCCAGCACATCCGAGCGGGATGTCAGCGTGAGATTGGTCAGGTTCGGAAGGCCGCCTGAAAACCCTGTCCAGCCCTCCACGGTAAACGTAATGTGTAATTCTGCCGGCCGCTGCACCTTGTTGAACGAGGTGTAACCACCTCGCTCGATCGGCGCCGTAGTGATCGACGCTTCGCCCCCCACTTCGATAACGACAAATGACGTTGGCGAAAAGGGCTTCGTGCCAACACTGGCGCCGGAGGCATAATAAATTCCGTATCCCGGTGCCAGCACGCTGTTAACGACAGACAGTAGGCCACCGCCCCGCACAGCATTCAGTACAGTGGCCTGATTCAGGGAAAACCTCATGTCGATACTCCCGATGCATACGCGCCCACAAGGCTGGAGCGATTAATTTTTTGCCTTGCATCGTCGATGATCCCTTTCGTGCTGTCTGCCGGCGAATTCACCTGCAGAGTGCCGATATGGGTTGTTTCGGTGATCGTGGATTGCGAACCGCCGACCGGCTGGCGCGCCTGCGCCGCCATGCCTGCGCCCGGCTGAGGCAAATTCGACAACACCTTCGGCACGTATTCCCGCGTTTCCTGCGGGGCCGCGCCGAGCCCTTTGCGCTCAACATTACCCTGGCCCCAGTTATACGCCGCCAGCGCCTTACCCAGATCACCATCGAACATTTTCAGCAGCTGCGACATGTAGCGCGCTGCGGCATGGGCTGATTTCTCCGGATCAAAAACGTCATCGCCGACCAGCCCGAAGTCCTTCGCCGTGCCTGGCATGAACTGAAACGGCCCTTTGGCGCCCGCTTTCGATACGGCCTGAGTATCGCCGCCAGACTCCGTGATCACCATGCTGCGCAGCAGCCCGGCAGGGAGCCCGAACGTTTCCTCCAGCTTGCTGAGTTTCGGCTGCAGCCACGCCAGCATTTCCTCACCGGCCTTTGTTGGCTGTGGCCGGCGTACCGACTGGGCGAACTGAGCCGGATCCGCTTCATCGCGGCGCCAGGGCAGAAGTTTTTTCCCCAATTCGTTCACCCAATCTGAACCGGGTAAATTGTTGAGGAAATCGGCTACAGGGTTATCTTTCAGCGCAGGGTATTTTTCCTCGAGGGGTTTAACGACAAATTCCTCAAGCGCCACCAGAGCAGCAATAAGGCCAGCTGGCCCCATCAGCGCCCCACTGAGCCCTTTAAACAGGGAAAGCAGCTTGCCGCCCACCGATGCGCTAACCAGCAGCAGAATGGCGTTCTGCCAGCCTCCTACTGCCTTGGCGGCTTCACCGGCGACACCAACAATGTTCGACAGAACATCGAACACGCCCTGCACCGCGGCTTTGATTTCATCCGGGTGCTGTGCCATCCAGTTCGCCAGATCATTCAGCCACGCGTTGAACTGTTTGATGTAAGGCAGCAGCGCGTTAAAGAGGATGTATCCCGTTTTCTCAAAGGCCTGGCTGATCTCTGCCCACTGCTGGCGAAACTTCCGCGCCGCTGCGATTGACTGATCGTCAACGCCTGAGCGCGCTGTAAATCGGTCAACATCGCGCAACGCATGGCCAGAGCCGAACCATTGCTGCGCAGCGTAGCCATACCCCAGCTCACTGCCATAGGCCTGCTGCTGATCCTTATTCAGGTTTGGAAACGCGGCTGCCAATTTGCGGACAATATCTTCAGTCCCATCCCGGCCCAGATCGATATTGGCGCCCGCCTGGTTAGCGGCCAGTAGCAGGCTTTGAAGTTGAGGATCCAGCCCAAGGCCAGATTTTAAGCGTGCCTTTGCATCGTTGATGCGGGAGAACGCACCCACGATCTCGTTGGCACTGACACCGAACGCCTCGCCTGCCTTGGTCCAGCCATCCAGCGATTTGGCCGACATGCCAAAGGCATCGGCCGCCGTCGCCAATTGGTTCAGGTTACTGGTGAACCCGGTAACAAAGCTTTTGAGGCCGCCCAGCGACAACGTGACGCCGGCCAGCGCCAGCACCTGGGCGCGAATACTGGAAAAGAACGACGCCGCTTTTTTGCCGCTGGCTTCCATGTCTTTGGCGGTTTTGTCGGCTTTTTTCCCGGTTTTATCCAGCGCCTCGCTGCTTTTCTTCTCGCCGGTGTCGAACGCCTGCGCAACGTTCTCCATGACCGCTGTCAGGCGGTCAAGCCCTGCCACTACCGCCTGCTCGCCAGCGCTGAAGTTTTTGTCGTCAATACCCAGGGCGAGGACGAGCTCGTCAAGTACCATTGCCACTATTTCCCCTCCTGCATTACGCGTGCGTTATGGGCGTCCACCTGGATGATTTCCAACAAATCCCACAGGTCCTGCACACCAAGCACCGCATCCAGCTCAGCCTTGGAGGCTTTGCCGGCGGAAATCACGGTAGCGATGGTGTGCGGGACGTTGGTGTAATCGACAAGCCCAAACGGCCTGTCAGGATTGGCAAAACGAGGCGGGATATCTAGCGGCCGGCGGTAGCGAAAAAATCCACGTGCAGTTTGAACACCTCCGCACGCAAGTTAAGGCGTGTGGCCACTTCATCGATATCGGCTTCAATCAAGGGGCGGACCACGGTTTTATCCGCTGGATTCGGCACGGCCTGAACACAGGTCATCAACTCATCAAGCAGCGGCTTGGCCTCATCCGGGGGGATCTTCGAAATCGCCTTTAAGCCCTCAACAGCCATCGCCGCGATCCCCATGCTGCGTAAATTTTCGGGGATCTCGACGCCGCCGCGCCCCATCGCCATCAGCGCCCGCAAAGCCCACCATTCAGCCTGTGACGCCGACATTTCCTTGATATAGAAAACCTTGCTCTGATCGCGCCCGGCGGCGTCGATAGTGATAAACGTCTCTTTACGTGCCATCAGTTAAACGCCTCCGGAGTGATGGATTCCCATTCGATGATCGCCTGGCTGGCCTGCAGAATGCGGCCGGCATCCGGTAGCGCCTTCCACTGCTTCAGCACGCCGTTCACACATTTATATTTGCGCTTGAGCGCCGGCAGGATAACCGTTGCATTGCAGCGGAACACCGCCACGCTGGCGCGCGATGTGGTCGCCCAGGTATCGAACACGTCCCGGCTTTCCGAATCCGGCATAATGTAGATCGTCTGGTTGATGTTGCCGTAAATGAAGCCAGCCGATAACTTGCCGTCGGCGCCGCGCACCGTTTCCGCCAGGCTCAGCGCGTCGGTCCCGTAGATATTATCCGCAGCAAAACCCTGCAGCTGCACGCCTGACGGGTACAGGTTCATTACCGACAGCGTAATGATGGCGTCGGCAGAAGTGATGGTGTTGGACATTATTGAACCTCCGTCGATGCAATATTCAATTTCTGGATGCTGCCGCCGTCGCTGTACCACAACGCGCAGTTCGGGCTGGTGCGAGCAGGACGAAGGGCCGGCAGCATTTCACCGACATAGAGGTAGTACCCCGTCGCGAAAATTGTCGCCGACACGTCTTCCCCTACTGCGTTGCTGATCTCCAGTTTTTGCGCCGCGGACAGTGTCACCCCGGCACGAATGCCGCCCCATGCTTTAAACTGCTCGATCACATCGGTCATCGAGGTTGCAACCAGCGCGCGCCCGGCGTTGTTGTAGGGGATCGTCTTGTTGGATTTGAACAGCGCCAGCACCGCGCCCTGCAGGTTGGCGTTCAGCCAAATTTGCCCGGCGAAGCTGTCCAGCCATTTGAAATCGCCGGTGATCGAGCCATCTGCCCAATAATCCTCGACGATGTTATTGGCGGCGTACTTGCCGTAGAAGTTATAGCCATTGGCGATCAGCACGTCGTACTCATCCCCGCTGGTCACATCGGCCGCCAGCCCGTTGTATTCGCGGAATTTGAACGGCACGCGCCCTTCTGTGCGGGTAAAGTCCAGCGCAGCGGCATATCCCAATACGGATGCAGGTTTTTTGACGTCAGTGCAGAACACCGGCACGACACTCCCGTAATTGTTCACGGTGATGATCTTGTACGCGATGTGATCCTGATTGCCCGTAATTCGGGCTTTTTCGTTGGTGGTCCACGCCACATAGAAAAAGCGCTCCTCCTGCGCGCTGGCCCATGCGGACAACGCCAGGTGTTCATCATCCTTGCACTCGAAAACGGTCGAGAATGAGGCCCACTGCTGCGACTTGGCGATGATTGCCGTGAACAGCGCGGGAACCACTGCCGCCGGCGCCCCCTGGGAGATCTTGGCGCCGAAATCGCTGGTCATCTTCATGGGTGCCGCTGCTGTGCCGGTCGCATACGCGATAGTCGTCGCTTCCGGCTTGGCGCCTGCAGCAGTGATGATGAAGGCATTGTGCGTGGTGTCATATACCACCGTCGCCACGGCGGCCGTCAATGAGGTTTGCAACGCGGCGGCCGCCTCCGCAAAACTGGTTACCGCGCTGAAATTGACTTCCGCACTGGCATTCTTCCCGCTGATGCTGATCGTGAGCGTACCGGAGATTTTTTTCAGCTCCTCGACCGTCACCCCTTTGAACGATCCGCTGCGCAACCATGCGGCCGCCGGCGCGCGGTTGAATCGGGCGAACAGCAACGCCCCCGGAGATTTTGTCGCGTTGTTGTAGCCCTGAAAATACATGGATGCCATAACGTATTCGTCAGAGTCACCACCGAAATAATCGGCCACGCTCGAGGGTGACGAAAACGAAGGGACGTCGCCGATCGGTACGTAAGGGCTGTCGGTTAAAAGCAGGCCGTTGAGGTCGACCGCATTACCCACGGCGGATAGCACGCCCGGTTTGATTTTTACGTCTTTACTGATTGGAATTGCCATCGATGGACTCCGTTGTGGTCGTTTTGATGGTCACGTTGTCGAAGAACGCCAGAGGCGCACTGACCACCGGTTTGATTTGCGCGATGAATTCCAGCGTCCAGCGCGGTTCGTATTGCCACTCGCCGTTAATCATCGTGGTCTGACGGGGATCGCTACAGTAGAGCGGCGTTAAGACGCCCCCGGAGCAGCGAAAAGCGGAGGTGCCAAACTCCGAGCGGATCAGCGTGGCGAACATCAGGGAATTTCGCTCCGCGCTGTCGCCAAAGAAATCAAGCTGACATTCCCAGCGCGTGGTGCGCGTGATGTGTTGCGTACCCAGTCCGGCCGCCGGTGGCGGCGTGTACTTCACCACCGCCGTAGACAAACCGGCGGAATTCAGCGAAGTCATCGCGATAAATTCGCCCTGTGGCATCGGCACCCCGTTTTGCTGAGTGCGCTCGATCTGCGCATCAACAAAAAGCCCCTGGAGAAAATCGCCAAGGGCTTTATAGAGATCGCTTTCAGTGATCGAGAGCGTTACGTTTGCAGACATGCAACAACCCTCGTCCAATCCGGCCAGTTCTCCGGCACCGCCACCACAAGCCACGTTTCGCCCGCGATGACGAATTTGTCACCGCCGACCTGCTTCGGTCGGCTCACACCGCACCAGTTACCGTTCGTATAGATGGACGTGAACACCCCCTGAATATTCAGGTTGTCCAGGTGGCGGATATCGCCCTGGGTAACAGCCTGTTTTTGTACCATCATCGGAATGGGCGCGTCATAGGCCGGCGCCCGGGAATAATCCTCACGTTTTTCAGCACCGAGCGATCGATAAATCTGCGCCTCAACGAAGGGATTAACTGCGCCGACGGCGCGCGAAACAATACCGTGCAAATTCACTCATCACCTCCATCAACGGCATAGTCGACGCTGTTCTGCATGTGGCCAGTGTCGACCAGCGGCTTATCGAACCCTTTGCGCTTAATGGTCGATTCCGCCAACGGCGGAGAATTGAGCTCCCGGATAGAATCCTGCAGCTGGCTTTTTATCCGCTCCCCCATCAATCCAAGCGCTAACCGCGCGTCATAATTTGATGAACGGATAAGCTGCGAAAACTCACCGGGCCACTGCGTACTGTTGGCTGAAATCATGTTGCGGAAAAAAGGCCGCGGCAGCTGAAAATAGGACTCCCCGGCCTTGGTCATCACCATTTTTCCGAACTCGTTCGCGGCGGCCACCAGCGCAACCGGGGTCCCGTCCTCATAGGTCGCATCGGCCAAAAAACCCACCTTGAGGCTCTTGCCCGAAGACAGCCCTTCGGCAATTTGCGCCAGGCGCGCTTTAAACGCGGCACCGCCGCGAACACTGGCACCCATTTAGCGCCCCCGCCTGACCGGCCGATAGTAGTGGTCTGGATAGCGAGATGGCGATGAGCCCGGGTGATAAACCATCGTCCTGTAGGGTGCGGTCGCTTGCCAATAATCCGCGCCATAGGGAGTCTGCAGATACCACCATGACTGATCGTTACTGCCGGCGCTGTCCACCGATACAGAAACCGATCCCTCTGAGGCACTGGTAATGCGGCCAACAAGGCCGCTTCCCTGACCGCCCGACTGTCCTGAACCAAATCCACGCAACGCACAGAGATGAGCAACAAGCAGGAAAAATAACTGTTCGCGCTCTTTCAAATCCTGCACTTTGCTTTCATCGGTATTAACGAGGTAGAGGGTCGAGGCCTGATTGAACAGCGCCTCGAGCAGGTCATCACTTGGCGCCGATCCGCATCCCGTTGCAAACGCCGGGTAAAGCGCCCGAAATGCCTTGATGTTGAAAACCACGGCGCCCATGCATTACTCCTTCTTATTCATCGCTTCATCATCACGCTTGATCCCCGGCGCCGGGTTGTTCTGCGGCAATGGGTCAAGGCCTGACTTCAACTTTTCCTGCTCTTTGGCCTGCGCACGGGCGCTGTTGCCATTGTCCTGGGCGAAGATCACGCCTTTTTTTACATACGGCTGATCTTTGTGGATCTTCAGCCAGGCGTCCCACAGTTCCTTATCGACCGGTGTGAGGCCATAGCCGCCGATAATGCGCACATCTTCGCCGCGGTAACCCGCGACCGCCTGCTGATGGCCGTCGACTTCCAACACCAAACCGTTCGGCAATTTGCAGCCAACTGTTACTTGCTCTGCCATCTTTTAAACCCCCAACATTTGTACGTAAGCCAGCGGTTGGCGAATGATCGCCCCCCAGGTACCGGCGGATTTTTTCTGGTGCCAGGCTGAAGACTCCGTCACCACGGCGTGCGCGCGCATTTTCTCGGTGAACGCACAGTAACCGGTGTCGTTCTCCCCCAGACGCTCGGCAATCAGCTGAACCACTTCACCCGCGTCGCTGGAATACTCCACCGCCGTTTCAATGGTCATACCCGGGAAGTTTTTCTGCAGCAGGTCTGCAACGTTGACCTTGTATTGGTTGGTCTTCGTCAGGTTGGCTTCCGACAACGGAGACATATTCAGCTTCATCTTGTCGGTTCGCTCGACATGCCCTTTGGTCTGACTGACGAGCTGCTTGTACAGCTTGACGATGTCGTTATAAATCGCCTCGGCGTCCTTATCGTCCCATTTCAACTTACCGCCGACGTCAATCGGGGTAATCGGCGCCGATAGCGACGGATCGTTCAGCAGGCCGTAGTTCTGCAAACCCTCGATGCCGTAGAAGTAGGATTTATTCTGGAACTTGTTCAGCACCAGGGCAGACGCGACATTCAACTCCGCCGCCCAGCCGATGCGCGCTGCGCCGTACATATCCAGTTCGCGTTCACCCCAGCGGGTGTGCGTCTGGTAGTGGTAGCTCTGGCGCGGCACCCAGTTTGCGTTCGCGGTTACCATGCCGTTGTTGTTGTAGTCGCCGTAAGAGCTGGTGTCACCGGCTGATTCCACGATCGGGAATTGAGTGGTCAGCGTCGTCCAGTCGCCCTTTTTGGTTTCGCCCAGGATTTGGGCCGCTTTCATCGGTGTCACCAGCACGCGAATTAATTCTGGATCAACGTAGTTGGTGAAATAGGCCGGCACGCCGGAGTTTGAGACCGTTACCAGATTAGGCTGCGCATCCATCGCCAGCGCGAAATCGCTCGCATACTCCGGCGGCAGGTAAGCCTGCGCGCCCGGCAGGATGATGCCGTAATCGCGGCTGGCGGTAGCGTAATGCTGCTTAAATTTATTCATCACTTGCTCCAGGTGCTGATTTTGATACGTTCTTTGGCCGCCGCGGCGCTGGCCACCGAGAATGCCGTTTCCGCAAAGCCTTCAATGGTCGCGCCGGCCGCACCGGTAGCAATCTCGCCGGTGGTCAGTGACGCAAACACTTTTTGGCCGACAGTGGCCGCTGTCGTGGTAACCGCCCAGTAATCACCGCCGGTGTGCAGCGTGCACTCTCGCCCCGGCTGGATCACGTTAGACGCCGCGCCCAGCCATTCAACGATTGACGCCTGGCCATCGCGAGGAACAAACCCCGACGGCGCGCCAGTGCCTTTGTTCGATGCCACGCCCTTCACCACCCAGGCAAATCGCCCAATGGTTAACCCGTCGGCACCGGTGACCAATGCCCCCTCACCGGCCACATAGCTGGTGTATGGGTTGTTACTGGCAAAAGCCCCCTCAATACCCGGAGCCGGGTATTGGTTAATGCTCGTCTGAAATCCTGACATGTTAATAACCTCGTTTAAGTTTGCCGGCGGTAGGGAAGTCGGCAGCGAAAGACGATGCAGCCGCGGAGTCATGGGCCAGCTTCGGCGCCTTGACGGCCTGTTTTTGCTCTACGGCATACTTCACCATGCTGCGGTAAGCGCTTGGGTGTACGTCGGTGATATCGATCCCGGCCTGTTCGAGCGCGGTGCGGTAAACCTCCTCGGCGGAGTCCATCGCCACCACGTCACCAATCAGAGGACGCACCTCACTTTCAGCGGTGCGAACCGCCTGGAAGTTTTTCGCCGCCGCCTTGGTGGCGTTGTCAGCCGCCAGCCTGATAGCTGCGTCCATCGCCGGTTTGCTGACCGTATCGGGATTCGGTTTTACCGGGTCTTTTGCTGGATCGTCCGGGGTGTCATCCGCAGCCGGCATCAGTACCGCTTTGATTTTTTCCAGCACTTCCTCCGGCACTTTGTCGGACAACAGCGCCAGGATGCTTTCCAGTGGGTTTTCCGTATCAAACGCTGGCCCGTTCTCTTCCGGCTCGACCACTTCTTCGGCGGCCTCCATCAGTTCGGCAAGCTCGGCCGGCTCGATTTCCATATCCTGCGCCAGGCGGCCGGAAAACGCGGATTTGACCGCATTCGCGATCGCGTTGGGGCGTTTATGCTGGCCCACCAATTGCGTGAGGTCTTTCGGCGAGGCGTCTTGCGCCAGGCGAGGTTTGAGATAGGCGCCCAGCGCTGCGCGCATGGCGACACCCTTACGATTTAATTTCATGTTTTGTAACTCCTTCGGGAGGCAATCAAATACCAGCACATCGGATCCGGCCCGGCCGTCACCGACCAGCGCCACGTGGTTACCGACGATATCCCGCATCACGCCGTCAAATTTGACGCCATCCGGGGTAACGCCTGGGGTCATGTCAGCGACGTACGCATACGACGATGACAGTTCTCGTTGCTCGTCGGTCTCGATACCGGCGATGGCGGAGTTGTCCCAAATCGACAATCCGTTTGTTAGGTAGGTGCCATCAAAATCACTGTTGGCGTGCGTTGTCCCCACCCGAAGCTCACGCGCGGGCGCGCCTGGGTAATCAGGCTTGTGTCGGCAAAGGATGGGGATGTTATTGAAGGTTTTCGCTGCCTTGCGCAGCTCGTCGGGGTCGCGGTACAGCATGTACAGCCGGTCGGGCTCAAGTCCTAGCGCCTCGGAATTCGGGATTTCTCGCCCGTAATAGCCGCACACGTTGGCCTTGCTGATGTTGCTGCGTTCGACCTGCAGCCGTCCGACCTTATCAATTTGCCGCACCGAACCCCGGTCAAATGCCAGTCGTTCAGTCGTCATTCATTACTCCAGTCCCGGTAAAATCGCCTCCCATCCACACCTGCAACGTATTTTTTGCCCTGGCATGATCCATTCGCCATCGATAAACATGCCTTTGTCCAGATCGAACTCTTTGCCGTCGGCTTTCACATGGGAGATGCGCGGCTCTTTCCCTGCGTGGGAATGGCGCCAGCGCCCCCGGCGGATGCCAAGCGCACGCTGGCGCGCCGACTGCATGGCAGACGTTGCCTTGTTGTTCTGATCCAGCGCGATAAAAGCCGCCCGGCGCCGGGTGACGCCATAGCGCTGTTGCAGCTCTTTGGTAAGGGTGCCGAGATCACGCCCGCGAGATACCGACTGCATTACCAGCGTTTCGACCTGCGTAAGGTATTGCTGCGGAATGGAGCGGATCAGATTGACGTTCTCGGTGATGGTCGCCTGCAGTGCGTTGTTCATTTCCGCCGTCATTTTGAAGGGCACCGTGAAACCGGCCTGCTGCAATGCAGTGGAAAGCGAAGCATCGCTATTCTTCATCACATCAGAAGCGAAACGCTCAGCCAGTTTTCCGGCCAGCACATCGAATTTTTTTCGCCAGCGCCGCGACAATTTGCGCATGGCATCGCGCATCATGATCGCCGGTGAGGCATCCTGCGCCAGCCCGGTCTGCCGGTATTCGGCGCGCAGCCAGTAAAGCGTGCTGTTGTGCAGCTCCTGCACCGCCCTGTCCAGCTGCCGCCGGTACCAGGCCTCAATCCCCGCGTTGGGTCGGATCTGACGGAGGGTCTTTTTCCGACGCGCTTTTCTCGAGGTTGAAGTTTTCGTCGTCTTCGTCGTCGTCAATCTCAATCTCCCCGCTTAAATCCAGACCGCTATAGGGGCTGTTCGGATCAGAGGCCAGTTTTTCGCGCACCTCGTTATTCGTCACTGAGCCAATGGACTCGTAAATCTGGTCCGTCTCCGCTTCTGTTTTGCGGATGGCGGCCTGCTGTTCACGCGTCATTTCGTGCAGGGATTCGAATTCAAAGGTGATATCCGGATCGATGTCGCCAAACTCCGACAGCTGGATAATGTCCATCACGCGCTTTATCGGGTGCTTGAGCAATCTGGACGCGCCGGCCGCTATCGTGTCGTAGAACACCTTGATCTCGCCCTCGCTCGAGGCATTCAAACCCGTGGGGCTAAGGCCGGCGAACTTCACCGACGGGATCGCGCTGACAAAGAACATGTGCTCTTGTGCCTGCGCCTGCAGCGTGTCCAGCCCGCTCAGTGGCGTGTTGAACTGGAAGAACTCCTCCTGTTGCTTGTCCAGAATCAACAAGCCGCGCGTGTCCCGCGTGCGGTTATACAGCTCCGCGCGCTTGGCATAGTTGGGATCGTTCTTTCCGCTTAACGCATTCCCCATGTTCGTGAGGATGCCGCTCAGGGAGAAGGAATGAAGCACATCACCCACGCTATCGCGGGTACGCAGCCAGTTATTGACGTAGGGCTCGGCGATTTGCGTCAGCGACAAGCCACCGAAGTTATAGGCCGGCTTCAACATGTCAGGCACCGGCCGGGAAATCAGATCCAACATGCGGCTGGCGTGCACGGTCTTACCCATCACGAACCACTCCGCCGGCTTGTAGAAGTCATCGCTCAGCGGGTTATCGGCGTTGTAGATGCCTGGGTAGGTCCATACCGGCTCAATCACGCGAAAGCCCACCAGCGAGCCGGGCGTGATTTTTTTGTTGGACAGAAACAGCCGGGATTGCAGCTCCTCCGGATCCGTCCATGCGGACAAACCGCGCGGGGAACGCACATCGATGTATATCTGGCCGCGGCCGAAAAATCCGTCGTGCTCAATAGCCAGGCGGAAAACATCCTGCACCTTGTAGCGCTCCATCGCCTTAACGAGTAGCGCGATGCGGTCAGCCTTGCTTTCATCCCCGTCACTGGCCGCTTTAACCTTGATCCATTTGCGGGTCATTTCCTCGGCGATCACGCTCACCATCCGGCGATATTCCGGCAGCTGGGCGAGTTGCGCCAAATAGGGATAGCCAGGGAAGCCGCCGAAAACGTAATCGGGGTAGCTGCCGTTCAGTGAATCGTATGGCGTTGCATCCATCGCAAGAATCGCACTGCGGATACCGTCAGGGATAACACCGGCCGGCGGTTCGTATTTCTCGAACTCACGCCGCTTTTTGTGTCCGACCTCGGCGAGCATCTCGTCGCTGATCGCAATCCCTGGCGATTTTGGCGCCTCCTGCACTGGCGGCGCCTCACCACTCGTTTTTTTTCGCTTAAAGGGCCACATCAAATATTCTCCAGGAAGTCATCGGAAATCACGAGCGGCATCTCGATCGGCGCAAAGGCCATAATGAAAGCGTCGGCGACGTTCGGGGATGGAATGTCGCGCTTTTTCAGATCGTCTTTCGTTTCCACTTTCACGCGCCCGTTTTTATCGAAATCACGTTTCGGCGTGGATAACTCAAATTTGAGTTTGTCCAGCAGCGGACAATCGGAATCGATGCTGATCAGTTGGTCGTCAGTAAAGCTCTCGCGTTTTTCCTTTCCGTTGATCACGTTGTACGTATTACGGAAGCGGTCAGCGACAAGCCACCAGGCCTGCGCTTTTATATTCGCGAAAAAATCTTTATTGGTGATGCCTGGCTGATATTCACGCTCTGGCTCGAAGACCGCGCCGCCGGCGTTAAATTTGAAATACTCGATCGCTTCCGCGCCCCAATCACTGGCGTTTTCACGTTCCTCGTTTATTTCGGCAAACTTAGAGCCACTCGATGCACCAACGCCGATGCTGTCGTAAACGATGGCCGCATCATGCTTCAACGCAACGTTGTACGTGCGTTTACAGCTTTTCATCAGCTCGTCTTCAAGTGCTTTCCATTCATCAGCCCAAAGCGCCACCGAACCATGCGCATACACGTTGGCGCACTTATCAGCGCCGCTGTCGGCAACGTCAAAGCCTACGCGCCGGCGGCCGGCCGGTTCGATGTTGAGCGCCTTGTGAGAGTCGACAGCGGCTTCTATCCACGAGAGCTTGATAATGGCTTCATCGTCGTCCGTGCGAGGCACGCCGAGATAAACGTGCTCGAACATTTCCTTATCGCGGGCCTTGGCCGCCTCGATCACGTTCATGATGGTGCGGCTGAGGAACGGGTTTTCGTCGAAATTTATTTTTCTGACCAGCGTTTCAGGCGGTGGCGTAACAACGAAATTTCGCCAGACAAAATCTGTCGTTAAACGCGGGTTGAACAAAAACCAGCACTCCGATCCTTCCTTACGGATCGTTGGCTCCAGAACTTCCCATTGAGCCTCGGTCATGGCGTGCGCCTCTTCGTTCCAGAGCACATCGATGCTTTCCAGCGACTTGATCTCGTCAACGTGCCGCCACAACCCGTAAAACATGAATTCACTGCCGGTAAACCGGTTGATGATTTTGTTGTCCAGGATGCGGAAACGATGACGCAGGCCAAACCGCTCGATCTGAATTTTCAGCAACGCGTACACCGATTCCTCAATTTTGTTTTGGATCTGGCGCGTGCATAAAAAACGCAGGCGGTATTTGTCGCTCAGGAACGTCGCAAAGCCGGCGGCGTCCCATGACTTCGATGAGGTTCGCCCACCGTATAAAACCTTATTCCTCGCCTTTGTCGTCCAGAACTGCCGGAGCGCTGGATTCAGGCTTGCTTTGTCCAATATCTGCATAGAAATCGTCGAGGCCTCTCGGTACATCACTCGCCGGATTATTCAGATCCAGTTTCGTGATGAGTTGGATCAACATGGCCCGAGCGGCTTTCTTATCCTCCGTTTGGATCTCGATGCCGAATTTCGTTTCCTTCACTCCAGTGAAATAAAATCGCGCGTCGCCGACATGGTCCCGGGTGTCGTGGATGTGGACATAACCTTCACCCTCACCGTTGCAATGCGGACAGTCCGGGTTGGGATCCATGTTTTCGATAAACCCAATGCCGCCCGACAAATCCGGCGGAGGCCTGTTGTCGGCCTCGGCTTTTTTTTCGGCCTTAAGTTGCTCGCTCAGATCTCGCCACTGGTATTTGTGTCCCTCACCCCAGCAGTAACGACAATTCACTCGCCGGTACTGCATCAGGTCGTTCGGGTCAGCTTTGGTTATTGCCACCAGCTGATTTATCAAATCGTCGAGGTCTGCCTGGTAGCGCTTTGCCGTTCTTTCCTGCAGGTCGCGAATAGCACGCCGAACGTTATCCCTTCTGTACAGACGGCTGGCGCCCACATAGGCGGTGTTCCCTGTACCCTCGTAGCCAGCTAGGCGGTACGCTTCAACCCTGCTTTTACTCACAACGCACCAATGAACAAACCACGCCTGCTGCAACGTCAGTCCGTATTCATCAGGATCAACCGTCAGTTCCACCTCGCCTTTTTCTGAGGTTTTTTCTGTCGCTTTTTGCTTGGTGCGCACCTTCTCTTTTTGCGTACCTTTTTTGCGTACCTGCGTACCGGGTTGCGTACCAGTTTTCTCACTGCGTACCCACCCATGCTTTTTGGCCCGCTTTCTAATGGCTGCTTCACTGATGCCGTATATCTTTGCCATCTCACGGAGAGAAAGCTGACCGGCACAGTAATCGCGCTCAAGGCCGCTTTCTTCCGGTTTCGACATGGCGTTACTCCATAAAAAAACCACCAGCGGATAATAGTCAGGGTGACCGGGCAGGATCCGTTGATGGTTTTGCTTGCGCATTATCGATGGCACTCAGTGAATGCCACCTGTAATGCAGATGGTGTTAGCAATCAGCATCCGGCTTCGCCACGGACCGGCAAGCGGCCATACAAGCTCGCTTCATATCCATCTCAGCCTGGCGAGCCCAATCCGTTGCTTCCCAATCGGCCCGGACATCGCCAACATGCTCGCGCAGAAGTTTGATGAACTGGCGGCTGATATCTTTGAATTGATTCATCTTCCCGATTTCGCCAAATGACAGTTCACGATACCCCGTTACAGTGCTGCCATCTTGCGGCTTAGCTTCGCTCATTTTTTTCTCCCGGCGGCTTCCCGCCATTGGTTCAGCGTGGCCACCTGGCCGGCGCAGATTGATAACGCTGTTTGAAGAGCCAGCGCGTGGCTGCCGATATCCCCCCAGGTATCGCCCTGCAGTTTTGGTTGCTCGCAGGGGGTGAACACCGATTCAGGGGGAAACAGCACGAGCGGCGCCGGCGGTTGTGGTGTCCGTTTCGCGCAGGAGGCCAAGAACAGCACCAGGAGCAGTGCGGCGGGCGCACTCGTCATTTTTAATGGCATCCTGATATTTCCTCTGGTAGTTTTCGCCCTGCTGGCGCAGCTGCTGCTCTCTCCGTTGCTGTTCGGCCATCATTGCGCGATTACGGGCGTCATCCGCGCGCAGGGTGGTGATTAGTCCTGCCTGTTGCGCCAGCGTCTTCTGCTGTTCTGCAGCCTGCTGGCGTGCCAGCTCCAACCGGTGCGACAACAGCGAGCTGTAACCACCCAGCAAGATGGCCACCACCAGCAGAAGCAACATTCCCCCGCCGGCCAGTTTTGAGAGCCAGCCGCTCATGCCAGTGCCTGGCGCGCACGCTCAAATCGTTCTTTGCGGTCTGCCAGCCCGTTATTGCCGCCGTTGATCAGCAGCGTCACCCGTTCGACGTCGCCGGCGTACTGACCACAATTCCGCGATTTCCAGAACCAGCCAGCGGAGCGCATCGCGTACTCGTCTTTTTCCAGCAGGTCAGGCACCAACAGCAAATCGGTTTTGATGCCGGCGCTGCAGGCGCGATAATTGTCGGCGCCGGTGATCTGGATCAGGCCGCGCCCGCGGTATTTCCAACCGTCCCCGGTGGATTTGTTACCCAGGCGGCCGCCGTAAACGAGATTTGCGATCGCCGCCTGGCGGTTCACCGGTACCACCGATTCGCCGCGCTGGCGCCCCAGCATTTTGCATTGCTCCGCAGTTAGCCGTTTGCCAAACGTCGATTGCAGGCCGGCCACGCTGTAGTTGAACGATTCCGCGACCGCGGTGAAACCGGCCGACTCATGCCCTACCTGAGCAATGAACATTGCCTGCGCCACTGGCGAGGTGATGCCAAACTCGGCGAACGTCGCCTCCAGATGTGGAAACCAGCGCGCGGCCAGTCCGGCGCCAATACCGGCCGCCTCTTTGAATTGATCCTGAGTCATGAATTATTCCTGTCGTGGGGAGCCTGTGCGGTTGCTGGCGATGCGGCGCAGCATATTTCCGAAATAGTCGACGCCGGCATAGCCGATAAACATGCTGCCGAGATAGGCATAGGTGGAATCCCAGCCGAACGCGGCCAGGCAGTCTTTGATGAAATAACCAACCATTGCGCACATGGCGGCGTCAATTAGTCGGCGAGTCCATCCTTGCTGGCCAACGTATGCGCTGCGCAGTAACGCCATTACCGCAGCCGTGGCCGCATAGCCGCCTCCCTCCTTGTGGGCAGCAAGCCATGTGAGCAACTGCCCCCACACATCGGGGTTTTTGTCAGGCATTTTCATGTCCTCCCCCTGTCGGGGCTGGCCCGATCTCCGGGTGATGAAAAAGAAAACCCGGCTGGTGCCGGGCTAGGGTGAATTCTCAGGTTTCGGGTATGGCTTCGGGCTGAACAATTTCGTGTTAAGCCGCCGGCGCGCCCGCTTGTTCAGAAAGCGGATATACCTGAACTGATTAAATGTGTGTGCGGTGGCGCGGTGTGCGTTCGCCTGCAGGAAATTTCCACGGGCGCCAGCCTTGCGCCCTTTCGTCGTCATGGCGATCTTGTGATACCACTCTCCGTCGAGCTCGTAGAACGTCGTTTGATGGCTGCCGACGTAATCGAAATTGCTCGCCTGATACACGACGCCGAACCTGCCACAGCGTTCGTCGGCGAACGTCTGCACCCAATCCACAGCGGGATAAAGCAACTTGATGGTTTTCAGCGCATAGCTGATTGCGCGTGATTCGGTATTGCGCGGCATCCGGTCATGCACCCAGAGCCGGTTTAACTCCATGTATTCGCGGTTGCCGGTGCCGGTCACGACGCGCGCCCCGCTGCTCGGGTTCATCGCGTAGCCCCACTGCATGACGCCCACCAGCTCGCGGCCGTCAAAAATACCCAGATGCAAATAGGAGTTGTTCACTACGCGCTTGCTGTAGTGAAAATGGCTGATCACCAGGCGGGCAAGCCAAACCGGGATCGTTGCTACGTGGAGATCGTCGCATCCAAAACCGACGGTTTCGCCAGCATAGACGATCGGCGCCGGCTTTCCGCTGGCACGTGATACAACTGCATTAACGTGATTTTTCAAGGTCTCGGCACTCCAATAGGCGGGTGTGCTCGTGACTGTTGACGCGGGCATACAGCCCCGGAGAGCGGCAACTTTCCGGGGCGCCCATCTGGAGCGGGAAATAAAAAAACCCGCGCGCGGGCGGGTTAACACAATTTTGGCAATTTATCAAATTAGCGTCGAATATGCCCTATTTTGTTGCATTTTGCAATTCCAACCGATAAATAATCTCTTCGCGACGTGTCGACACCAGTTGCAAGGCTTCTACATCCATTTTCTCCGCGACCTCTTTGAGGCGCGCCCAGTGCGGCGCATATACTCGCGACCAGGTTGAGCGGTCGACGCTCATCAAGTTGGCCAGTGCGCTGCCGGCGTATTCCTTGTACGTCTCATTCTTGTTTTTTGCCGCCGTTTCCTGCACGGCCAGCCAGACTAACGACACCAGGCGCTTAATAATTTTTGACTGGAGGCGCTTGCCGACTTTGTACGCCTGGTAGCTCTCCCACACGTGCTGGCAAATTTCGGTCTGGTATTTGAACTGCAGATCGAAGCCGTAGCAGTAGCGCAGCCAGGCAATTTGATGTTCGCCAAGCGTCATGACTGCGCGGCGCCACGCGCACGACGAAAAGACATGATCGTTGATCGGTGGCATTGGTCGCCTGCGGCTGCGTGTTTCGAGCGCATAAACGGCGGAATTTTCCGCATCGGCCCAGCGCTCCCCCTCCAGTTCGACCTTATGGATACGCTGGCGCGGATAGTGATTTTTATCCGCCGGCGGGTGCTCGATAAATGCCTGGAGTTGCCCCTTAGTGCCGCCGGAGTCATCATGCAGCGCATTGGTTAACTCCAGCCGTATATATTCCAATTGCTGTGCGTTCATCATTGCGGCACCACCAGCCCGCGGCGGGCGATTTGAATAATCGTCAGAACGATCGCGCGGTCCATCATCTGGCGCCGCTCTTCGCGTGAGAGATCTTTGCCGTTATCGATCGCGGTGTGGCAACAAACGCAGAGCGCCGCGGTGGCGCAGTCGTCAGTTTTCAGCCCCATGCCCTTCCCCTCGTTCCGGTGCGCGACCTGGGTTCCCCAGTTTCCACACAACACGCATTGTTCGATTTGCCCGACGGCCGCCAACCATTTTTTGCTGCGGTAAATTTTCATCGTCTCACCCCGCAAAATTCATCAGCTGCGCCGCGGCGTTCTCGGCCTCCTCATGGGAGCGAAACGGCTTGTGCAGGATCCAGCGCCATAAAACATCGAGTGCGGCCTGATACAGCTGATGGAACTCTGTTTCGTCCATGTTGGCGAACGCGATGCTGCGGGGGTGTTTGCGGAGAGTGCCGTCGGGGAGTTGGATCGCGTCATAGTGGCCGGCCTCGACCGTCACCCACGCGCGATACGCGTCAAAGGATTTGCACGCGCTGATGCTGCCGGCACGCCGATCAGCGATGCGCTCGAGATACTGCTCAGCCGCATTCAGAAGCGCTGGCTCATTGCCGCCGAACGTGGCCAAGAATCTGGCATAACCGGTAACCAGCTTGCGCTCGTTAGTCGATATGGCGCCACCGGTAGGCTCCCAGTATTCGAAGCCCAGATTGAGAAGCGCGAAAAAACGACGGTGAAACGCCGGGTTGCGCACCTGTTTGAAATCGGCCACCAGCACGGCGCCGAGCTTGCATTTCGATTGCAGAAATTCGCTGGTCTCCGGCGTGGCCGGGATCAGTATTCCTGGTGATTGCTTGATGAGTTGTAACTGCGCCATGTTCTCTCCTGTGGCGCAGCAGGCACGGGGTGTTCAGGCCCGTTAAGTGAGTTTATCAGAATTCAGGTTACGGTAGCCGGCCCGCTCTAAAATTTGTGTTATCAGCTTTGGCGTGCCAACGATGTCTTCTGGCTGTAGCGGCATGAAGGAGATCTGATCGCCCTTTCGGTACATCAACGCCCGCTCGCAGACGGGGAAATTTTTGAATCTGGCAACCACTGCATCATCCATGCAGCGCACGACTTTGTACCCTCCTGGGGGCGTGTCTTGTAATCCGGTCACCTCAACCTCCTTTGCTGTGTGATTTGTCGGCAAAGAGTGCCATCAATAAAACCAGTCGTCCGCGCTTTCCCATGTCTCCTGCAGGATGTTCTCTACACGCTCTTTGGCGCCCTTTTCAGCCCCGATCACCGACAGATTATCCTGGGCGCCGAGCCGTACGGCGACGCGGCAATCGGGGTATGATTTCAGCAGTCGTTTCTGGAATTCCTGTTCAATCGCCGCAACAGCGCCAGCTGGTAACTCTTTGTTTTTCTGGATTACTAATTCGACTTTCATCATGCGCCTCCTTGATACTGGTTATTTATACAGTATAATTATGGTTAGAATAATTTGAGTTTGCAAGAAAAGAAAAGCCCCTATCGGGGCTTTTGTGTGCTACAGGTCGATAATCAACCAATCTCTTTAAATTTTAGTGGGTTGCGTGCAAGGATATTCAGTAAACCCTTCGTCTCCGGGTTTTTACCGCCGTTTTTAGAATCAACGATGCATAAAGCGCCGGCGAGAAGGCCGCCGGCACGCTGTCAAAGCCGGCTTTCACAAACATTGAACGAACAATCAGCGGAGCAACAGCCAAATTGCTGATCGCATTGTTGCGCATATCGTTGTCGAGGTGGATCACCCCATATCCCGGCGGGACTGGCCCATTCACGCACTCCCACACGTACACATCGAGGCGGACGTGCTTTCCAGCAACCACGATCACCTGCGCCTTGTTTTTCTTTGGCGTTTTTCCGCCTGCATGGTTAAAACGCCATCCGCGCCGCTCCAGAGCGTTCTTGATTCCGTTGGCAGTTCTGTTATCGCCGAAACGATGATTGAAGGACTCCACCAGCTGCGTATAGGGTTTATCTCGATTTGCATACAGGTAGCTGAGCTGGGCATCAGTATACTCCCCTGCTGGTCTGAGTTTGCCGATCCACCCGTTATGCGAAAGAGTTGAACGAATCGTGTGGCGCGACCTATTTTCACCAAACTGCAAATTATATGCGGCGGTCAGCTCATGGCTTGTCATTCCTTCAGCGTTATTTTTCAGAAAAAGTAACTGTTCATCAGTGAATAATTTACGACTCATCGGTGACCCCCAAAATAGCAGGGAGAGTATGCAACGTCCCACCGTTCATATTGCGTTGAGCATCGATCACCACCCGATACGTGGAAACCAGTGCTTGCGATAAATCGACAACAGCCTCAGCACGATCGAGTTCCTCCTTCAGGCGTTCGCCAGTCAGACCGGGATCGTTGATTGTTTCAAGCATAGCAAACTGGTGATTGACCAGGTCCTGAATGCTATTTTTCACGATTTTACCTCCGCATATCTGATCCGCCCGTAGTACATGCCGGAACGAAAACGATAATGTTTGCTCTGCTGCCACATGTCGCGTTCTGTGGTGATTTCTACCCCGCGCACCAGGCGCGGCTTGCAGTTAGCCATGCTTTGCCCCCATCAACCGATGAACACGAACCAGATGCTTGAGCAATTGCTCATCGCGGCGGGCGCCGGCCTTTTGTTGGCGGATACGCTGGCGCAGATGCGCGATGGTTGGGATCACCAATGTTTCCGTGTCTGCGTCAACTGCTGGCATTTGTGCCACCGTTGGCGCAGCTATGGGTGCCGCCGGCACAGGAATATCCACCGCTGTTACCGCGGGCGCCGGTGCTGCAATTTTTTCCGGTTCAGCCTTATCGGGTGCAACTTCAACCCCGGGAAGCATGTAGCGGAATTTGCCACCAACCGATTTGCGTTCGATCTTTCCGCGACTGGTCGCCATTGCCAACGATGACGCGACTCGACGAGTCGTAACGCCTGCGGCAGCTGCCAGCTCTTCGGCCGTCATAGGCCCCTTTTTCGCGATGATGTTGATCAGATCGTCGGCCTTCATTCCTGTTGTTACCTCGATTTTTTCGTTGCCTGGTACAGTTCCAACGGCCGCCCACTGCTGGCCCACCTGCACTACCTCACCTGCCCGTTTCAGTTCCCAGAGCTGATCGATAATCTCTTGCCGATCCAGCCCCAGGCGCGCGGCGATTTCGATTGATGAGGCTTTCCCCATCGCGTTCAATGCATCGATGATGGTTTCCATTAAATTTTCTCCTGTACGCTGGCCAGCGCCTGATCAAACATCTTGTGGACGTTGCAGAACTGCAGCTCCTTCGGGTGGAAATGCCACAGCGTTTTATCCGGCGTTCCGGTACGGGGATTGGCGCGATAATTCACCTCGGCGCGCTCAACAAATTTGTCGGACACGCTTGTCAGTTTGTAGAGCGCCCTCGGCCCGCAGCCCTTCTTTGTGATTTTTACGTCCGGCGATCTGATCATCGACCGCAGCCTGAGCGCCAGCTCCTGACGCGTCATCGTGTTTGCCGGGTGCGCGGCTTTGACCGCTTCCCAGATTTCAGTGGTGCTCATTTCTTTGCCGAGGATGATATCCACGAGCTGCTGTGCGGTTACTCTGTGCTTTTCGGTTACTCTGTTGGTCATTGGTTTATGCTCCGATCACTTAATCACCCGAAGGTGGCTTACATTTTTCCGATAGCTTCCCCAGGTGAATTCCACCCAGATCCCGCCATCCATCGTTAATCTGTCCATGACTCTTGCGCCTAAAACATCGGTTAACTCCCTCGAACTCAGGTTGGTTAAAATTCCCACCGGCTTTAACGACGACAGCCGGCGATCGATAATCTGATTCAAAATCACCCACTCGCCGCGTGTTTCGCGCTGCACGCCGACTTCGTCGAGAACGAGCAGATCGACCTTGCACAGGTCGTCGAGTAATGCCCCTTCGGACTCTCCGCCGTCGTAGCAGCGCCGAACACGCAGCATTAGGTCGGGGATGGTAACCACCAGCACCGTGTGATTCTTCGCCAGCAGATGGTTACCGATCGCGGCGGCCAGATGGTTTTTTCCGGTACCGCATCCGCCACTGAAGACGAAACAGCCAAACCCCATGCCGAAATTTTGCGCATAGCTTTTGGCTTTGCTCAGGGCGTGGCGCTGCCCGTCATTGCTCACTTGGTAATTCGCGAACGTGCAGTTGCGGTGCAAGTCGCAGATCCCCGAGCGTCCGAAAATCCGCTCTGCGCGGGCGCGTTGGTTCGCCTTCTCAAGCTCGGCGCTGCGCTTCTCCCCTTCCGTACGATGCCAGGCAAGCAGCTCTTCAGCGGTGTTGAACTTCGGCTTAACGCCCGGCGGCATGATGCGCTGCAGCCTGCTAATCAGTGACTCTGGTGTTTTCATGGTTCACCTCTTGGTCAGTTAAATCCCGGCGGTTTTTCGCCGTATTCGCCCGAAGGCTCGAAACGTCCCCTGCGGGGGTGGCGCTCCTTGCCGGTCGGCGCATTCCTACGCTCGTGCAATACGCTGTCGGCAAATTTTTTCTCCCACTGCACCTGGTGATACCGCCGCCCCTCGGGCTGCCAGTACGCAACGAAGCCCGCCAGTTCGCCAGGGGTATATCCCGGCGCTGGCCCGTCCAAAACACGATTCCACAGTGCAGCCCGCTGCTGGAAATCAGGCGACGGCTGCCAGTCGGCGGTCATAGGGAATTTATCGTTGGGTTCGTCCAACCAATTTTCATCCTCGAACGCCGGCGGCGCCGAATCATCAGCTTTGGAATCATTCGCGCCTGCGCGATCTAAGAGAGTGGTTTTATCTTTTAGATCCTTTCCCTTCCCTTCCTTTCCGTCAGTGAATCCTCCGTGATTACTCATTGAGTCATCACTGAGTCCTCCATGACCATTCGGTGAATTGTTCTCGCATTTATTCCCATTACTCACTGAGTTTTCATTGAAACCAGGCGGCACAGGGATATTTGTCTGGCTCGGCCGGTTTATTTTTTGGTGCTTTAAAAATCCTGAAATGTGCAAATACTGCACATCATTCACTGAGTACTCAGTGAGCAATCCATGAGTAATAAGCTCTTGGAGTAGCGGTTCACAATCCATCGAGTCCGCGGGGAAAACCTGCATTTTGATTCGGCGTGGCGAACGCTCAAGGCAGCCCTTGTCGTTGGCAAAATTAAATAAGCCAATAAACAGCAATCGGGCTGGAATGGAGCACTCCACCACCTTCTCATCCGTCCAAAATTCAGGCTTAACTGTACGAATTCGAGCCATTAGCTGTTCCTGGTATTTCGTGTTTCGGTGATTGAGTTCGCTATGTCGCTAACCCTGCTCGGCACTAAAGCCGCATATTCAGGATTCAGCTCACACAGCACCGCCTTACGGCCGTATGCCGCAGCAACGCCCGCAGTAGTGCCACTACCACCGAACGGGTCTATAACGGCGCCACCGGCCGGGCATCCTGCCAAAATGCACGGCTCAATCAGCGCCGGCGGGAACGTTGCAAAATGGGCGCCTTTGAATGGTCGCGTTGGCACTGACCACACCGTCCGACGATTACGGAGCTCTACCAATCCAGAGACGGCCGCCGAGAACGATGCGTTGTTGCGATTTCCGAATGCGTTGGCTTGGCTTTTAGGCGTTACACCTTTCCCGCGCGGATGCGAGTTCCCCGTTACCGGCTCCTTGATGGCTTCGTGGTCGAAGTAATACTTTGGCCTCTTACTCAGCAAGAAAACGTACTCGTGAGCCTTTGTGCAGCGATCACGTACGCTCTCCGGCATCGGGTTAGTCTTGTGCCAAACGATGTCTTGGCGCAGATACCAACCATCGTCCTGAAGCGCGAAGGCGAGACGCCACGGCATGCCGAGCATATCTTTCGGCTTAACCCCTGCTGGCACTCCTGCCGCGCGCCGCTCTTGCCGATTGGTTCTTCCGTCTGAATATCCGTTATTGCCACTAAATCTCGCCGCGTAACTGTCGCCGATATTTACCCAGATCGTTCCGTCATCACGGAGTACGCGACGCACTGCACGGAAGACTTCAATCAATCGTTGGATAAACTCCGCCGGCGTCGGCTCCAGGCCGATCTGGCCTTCAACGCCGTAGTCTCTCAGCGCGTAATATGGCGGGCTTGTTACGCAGGTATGGAATGCCTTTTCAGGCATTTCGCGCATGAGATCCACGCAATCACCGACATAGCAGCGGAAGAATTTATCCCAAAGCATAATCAACGACGCCCCATACGGCGCCCAGGCACATGCGGGCGATCCGGCTTGCCCTTCACCCGCTTTAGCGGCTTTGCGTACGTCTTTGCGATAGCGATACTGCTGGCGATCGTCACGTTCGGGCTGGACAGGTAATGATCGGCGCCACGGCCGGCAGCCGAGCGCGCCACGTCGTCGGGAATTCCCTCGCGTACCAGTTGGGCGCGGATCTGTGTTTCGATCTGTGCTCTTGAAAAATTGGCCATTGGTTTATGCTCCGGTTAATGCAGGGTTGAATAGGCGCGCCGTAACTCGTTGAGGCTTCGCTCAGCTTTGTCGCATTCCCGTTCAAAGTCGGTCGGCAACGCGTTCAACAGCGCCGCGGCGATCGCCCCTTGGTGTTCTTTCAGCGCGCGAATTGCAAGATATTCAATGCTGTTTCCGGCAATCAGTCGGGCGCGCAGTTCTGCTGGCAGCGCAGCGAGGATCGCCGGTTGCAGCTGTTGAATCTTGCGGCGCGCGGCCACACTATCGCCGTCCAGCCAGCGAAATATCTGCTGTTTGTTGTTGTGCCATGCTGCATCGTCAACGCTGCCGTCGGCACGTTCGATCTGCGCCAGCAGTGGCGCCTGTAACCGCAGGTCAAAATAAGCGCGGGTGATCTCGGCTGCTACCGTGCGCTGGGTTGTTTCGATGGCCCATCCGCGCAGCGCTTCGCGGATCTGCTCGTGTTTGATTTCCATAAATCAGTCCTTAATTTTCAGGCCTGCTATCCTGCGTTGCTTGTGGGAGGCCGTCGGTTGGGTTTGGGTAAAGATCCGGGCGCAGTTCGTGGGGCGTCACGCCTGTTGCTTGATGAATGGAAAGAACACGATGGGCGGGTACCACCCCTTTTCCGTCGTTTTTCCACAAGCTTATAGCCATCCTGGAAATCCCAAGCATTGAGCTGAGCTTCTTTGCGGAGCCCGCTATCTCAATTGCTTTATCAAGTGCCGTCATAGTTTCTCTCCTGTCATTGAGAAATTAAGTAAAGCAATTATTTACTATCGAGTCAAGCAATGCGTGCCTTGTTAAAGTAAAGCAAACATTTACAATGCTGATTATGAATACGGAACAATCACAACCAAGCCTCGTTTCAAGGCTGACAGAACTTAACGATAAAGGGCTTTCCAAAGCGGAAATGGCTCGAGTTGCCAATGTCAGTAAACAAGCAGTTACGGGCTGGTTTAAAACCGGAACTATGAGCAAAAAATCTGCAATTGCCGTTGCTGAGGCTGGTGGGGTTTCCCTCGCATGGCTTCTGGGAGAGGTTGTAGATGAAGACACAGGGCTAAAGCCCAAAGAACTAGAAATGCTTGAATTATTCCGTCAGCTTCCAGAAGCAGAACAAGAACGCATGATTGATCTCTTCCAGCTCCGGCTAAAAGAAATCGATGAGTACGTTGAGAAGTACCTGCGAGGGCGGTATAAGCCGATCGAAGAGTAATTTTTGAGATTCAGAAGGCCAGAGGCTACCCAAGCCCCTGGCCTTTTTCGTTTCCAACCCACCAAGTCGGCCCGAGGCCGGCTTTTTTTACGCCTGGACATCACCATGTAAAGTACCGCTTTACCTTTTAGCTCATTTTTACTTGACTAAAAAGTAAAGAACATGTTTACTTAGTCTCATCGCAGCAACGAGTCATCAAGGCAGGACGCCCACGAAGTAGCCGCCACCGGCGCATGAAAAGGTGGATGAGATGACAGAGACAGGCGCGCAGCAGGTACGACGTTCTGACAGCCGGAAAGACGGCGAGCATAACCAATGACCAACCACAGAGCAGGAAGAACACGATGGAAAACAAAACTATCGATCAGGGCAACAACGAGACAGTAAAAACTGGTGTTTTCACTAACTGCAACGGCACTTTTACCGCGATGACGTTCACAAAAAGCCGGGATTTTAAAACCGCAGCAGGCGCGCAACGCTGGTTTGCTCGTCAGATGGCCAACTAACAGCAGAGGATTTCACTATGTTCACATCATACGAAGAGTATTTTGACAGCCTGGCGGAGGGTGAAGAAGCCATGTCAGAAGCCGAATTTAACGCAGCTCTCAAGTAACACTTATCGCGCCATTCAGGGCGCTACAGAGGCAACCATGAGCAAGATCGTCCCAAACAGCGGTAAGGCCGTTAGCCTCCGCAACACGCGCACCGGCGCGCCGTGGGTAGGATCATTCGATTACATCCGCGGCCGCTACCGGTTCGAACCGGTCGGCAACCTTCGGGCCATCAAGCGCCCTTTTGAATCCCTGCGGATCCCGCCGGAATTCGAGCCAGCTGGCACGCACTGATATTTAAATTAGCAACACCCTATCGGCTGAATTAATCAGCCGCGGGGTCCCATTACCTAAAAACGGAGCATAACCATGATCAAATCAATCGAAATCAAATTAAACCTGCTGCACAAAACCGTAGTGGAAATTATGACTAACGGCGAAACCATCGGTTATATCGTCAATACCGATAATAAAGAAAAACCGCACTCTCTCGTGAATTCAAAAGGTGCCAACGTAGGTGATTATGATTGCCCTAAATGTGCCATTGATGCCGCAGCACGCCTTCATCTTGGCGTGAGTGATGATGTGCCTTCTGAGTTCGAAATAAAGGGGCGTCCATCTCCTAAAAAGCTGCTGTTGCTTGCCCTGCTGGCCATGCTCGCAAGCGATGATTGATTGCTGTGTGTAGCCTTCCCCGCCGTTGCTGGCGGGGATTTTTAGAATATTGAAATGCGTCAAGCGTTTCCCTTTCGGGGCGTCAACTCGCAGGGCGCATTTCAATATCAATCACCACGAGAGGTTATTTATGGAAAAGTTATTTTCCCCTGTCGCGGCACGAAAGGCACAGGTGGAATATTGCAACAATAAACACGTTCCACATTTCGCGCCATACGATGGGATTTGTTTTCGTTGCAAAAAGGATATTTACCAGCAACACGGATTGCGTGGGTATGAAACCGGTATTTCGCTGGACGAAGCAAAAAACACCCATGTTATTTACTGCCCACACTGCAACCGCAGTTATTGCGATTAGAAAGTAAAAAGGCCCGCACAAGGCGGGCCAGTCTACCGGCTTTACGTCCCGGCGACGGGTTACCGGGGAACCACCCCCAATAACCGGAGCATAACCAATGACCAACCGAAGCAGATCACTGATCGGCTGGCATTGTACCTAAACCTAGGAGAACTACACAATGCAAAATGTTGCAGCCTATCTTTACAGGGCAAAACAGAAATCTGGGAAAAACCATCTTTTTACGTACTTTGAGGCGAAGTCTGACGATCACGCGGAGACAAAACGTGATTTTCTCTTCATGGAAGCTGGCCATTCAAAATCCGACTACTTCGCGCCGGTACGCATCGATTTTCCAGTCGTGGACGAACTGCCGGCCGAGGGCGAATTCAGCGAAACATTCTGGCTTACCTGGGCGCTGGAAAGCGACGCCAGCAAAACCTGTGTGCCGCGCGACACGCTCGATCCGTCCGTGGCATTCCCGAAACTGTATCCCTACATGACAAAACCTGCAGGTGGTGCAGGCGCAGCAGAAAACAGCAGGACCACTGAAAAAACGCAAGTGGTGCAGGAGCAGCAGAAAACAGCAGGTGAATACTTCGCATCGAGCCTCGACAAGCACACCGTGATCGCCGCGGCGTGGCTTTACGGCAATAACTGCCTGAAGCTGAACGACGAGCAATTGGCCGCGGCCAAAGCTCTGGTGATGGACGATGCGCAGCGCTACCCGCAAAACGTCATTCTGGCGCTGACCAGCCTTAAACAGTTCGCACACACCTACCCGGAAATGCCGATCACTGCGATCTCGGGCATGAAAGCCATCTGGCCACCGTTCGGCAAGGTGCCGGAGCTGGGCAAACTGTGCCAATTCGCCACCGAATACCTCGACGCTACGGTAGAACAGCGCGCGGGCGTTATCACGAAGTGGCAAACCTCAGCGGCCGGCGGCGCCAAACCAGCCGAAACCGCGCCTGAGGGGCCATTGCGCACCGAATCCGGCGCAATCCTCACAAACGGCGCCGAACCGGCAACCGGCACGCCGATCGACTCTCTGCAGATGCTGGAAACCGTAATCGGCTGCGCGCTGTATCCGTCTGATTTCGATATTTCCAACCCCCCGGGCGCCATCATCCGCGCTGTGAACGAAATGAAAAAGCGCAACGACGAGGCGCTGAAAGCGTGGAATGAGCAGCTCAGCGCCACGCCTGGTGTTTTGCAGTTCTCCCGACAGGCGATTGTTGCACTAATCCGCGGGGCCGAAGAAAACCTGCACGTTACCCCCGGTGCGCTGCGCAGCTACATCAACGCCAATCTGATCGAAGTCGACGGTAAACCTGCGCAACAAAACGCGGAAAGCGTGCAACAAACGGCCTCAAATCCGGGTGAAAAAGATGAAGTGGTCGCCGAGTTCGAGACAGATCGTCGCACGTGGCTCCGCACTGAGATTCGCGCAGCGTTGAACGGGACAACTACCGTTATGGGCGAAAGCGACGTTTCTGAATTGATTGCTGCCATCGGAGATGTTTCGCGCGGCTCCATCGCCCGCCTGCTGGCCAAGGAGATCGAAACATGCGATCCGTTCAATCAGCTGGTTGCCGATGATGTTCACCACATTACCTGCGATGTGTTGGTGAATTGGACTGATGACAAAGAGCAGCGTGTCGCGTTCCTTGACCAGCGAGTTGAGTATAACCTGCAGGAAGCGCGCCGGGCATCCGAGCAAAAATGCCAGGAAATGTCCGCAGCTATCGACGGAACGGTCAGCACCCCGCTGACGCAAGAAAACCCAGAGGCAGCACGGGTTGACGCCTCAAATGAGGGCGTAAAAACGGAAGTCGCGCAGCAGCAACCCGGCGAACTCCGCAGTATGGGTGGCGGTCGATTTGACGTTTCCGAGTTGTTTGACGCGTCACCGCTGGCCAAGGTAGACACCACGACCGGCGACGATGTTCGCGAGTTCCTGGGTTCGTCAACGGAAACGGCCGAAGTGTCAGGCGAAACAGCGGAATTGTCAGGTGAAAACGTCGATACCGCGGCGCCAGTCGAAGTGCAGAATGAGCCTGCCGCGGCAGTCGTCGACGCACCGCGCCGGGAAGAACCGGCAGCCCCTGCGTACTTCGAGCCCGGCCGTTATCTGGATATTCCGAACGAGGTCTATCACAGCGCCAACGGCATCAGCAGCACGATGGCAAAGGACGCGCGGATCAGCCTGATGTATTACCACGGCCGCCACGTTATCAAAACCATACAGCGCGAGCGCACCGATGCGCTGACGTTCGGATCGTTGGTTCACGCGCTGGCGCTCGAGCCCGAAAAGCTGGACGAGGAATTCAGCGTTGAGCCTGTGATCCCCGATGGGGCATTCACAGATACAGCATCGATGCGCGCATTTATCGAACAGCACAACGCCAGCCTGCCGAAACAGACCGACGCCGATACGCTGCGCGCCGTGATCGAGAAGCATAACGCCACCCTACCGGCGTCGTATGCGTTGGGCGGCAATTACGAAGAAACCGCGCAATTTTATGTTTCACTGCCGGTTGAGTTTCAAAGTCTGGCAACGGCCGAACCTACGGCTTCAGCGATGAAGGGGTGCATCAAGAAGTACAACGCCACCCTACCGGCGCCGTTGAAAACCACCGGCGGCCGCGACGCACTGCTGGAACAACTGGCAGCCATCGATCCGGAGTTTGTCGAGAAAGAGCGCGCGATTCCGGCGCCGTTGCCGGTCAGCGGCAGCAAAGAGGATATGGCCGCGCGGATCAAAACGATTTTGCCAACGGCGGTATTCGCCGACGAAGTGATCAGCGCTTGGAAAAATAGCAGCGACCAGCGCCAAACGATCACGCAGGCGCAGATGAAACACGCCAAGGCAATTCAGCGCGCCCTGTTCACCCACCCATCGGCCGGGCAGTTGTTGCAGCACCCACAACGCGCGGTTGAGGTGAGCTATTTCGGCATCGATGAAGAAACCGGCCTCGAACTGCGCGTACGTCCCGATCTTGAGATTGAGTCCGGCGGCCTGCGTACCGGCTTTGACCTTAAAACCGTCAGCATGGGTAACGTCAAGCAAAGCGCCCTGCGCGCCCGCCTGCACCGTGAAATCATCGAGCGCGATTACCACCTGAGCGCGGGCATGTATTGCGATGTTGCGGCTCTGGATCAGTTCTTCTGGATCTTCGTCAACAAGGACGAGCACTACCACTGGGTCGCCATCGTTGAGGCCTCCGCTGACTTGCTCGAACTCGGCCGCCTTGAGTACCGCAAAACCCTGCGGGATATCAAACAGGCACAGGATACCGGCGTGTGGCCAGAACCGATCACCGAAGAAATCGTGGACGACATTAACGACTTTGACCAGCGCCGCATGGAAGCGCTGCGCGTAGCCTAAGGAGCATACCAATGAGCAACCAACTTGCACTGATCCAGAAAGACCTGGCAGAACAGCTGGCACCGGCAAAAGAGATTTTGCCGAGCCACGTCAGCTTTGAAAAATTTACCAGCGCCGCCGCCGTGGCGCTGGCCAACAACAAAGACCTGTATGGCGCCGACCGCCAGAGCGTGATTAACGCCCTGTCATCTTGTGCTAAAGACGGGCTGATCCCTGATGGGCGCGAGGCGGCCCTTGTCGTTTACAAGACGAAAAACGCCGATGGTCAGTGGATACCTCGAGCGCAGTATTTGCCGATGATCGATGGCGTGATGAAGCGCGCCCGCCAGTCAGGCGAGGTTTCTATCATCGCAGCCCGCGCGCTGTACGCTAACGATAAATTCCGGGTGTGGATGGATGAGGACGGCGAACACGTGTTCTACGAGCCCAATCTGCTCGACCGCGGGGAGATGATCGGCGCGTTCGCTTACGCCAAGATGCGCAGCGGTGAGCTGCAATTTGAAGTGATGAATCTGCAGGACATTGAGAAGGTTCGCGCGGCGAGCAAGAACAGCGACAGCGGCCCGTGGGTGAGCTGGTTCGAGTCTATGTCCAGAAAATCCGTCATGCACCGCCTGTGCCGGCGGCTGCCGAATAACTCCGAGATCATGGAAATGCTCGAGCGCGGGCAAGAGATGGTTTGGCATAAAGAGAAAGACGTCACGCCGGACACCCGCGTAAGCGCCGGCCAGCTGATCGAGGCGGCTGATAAGGCGCCCGAGCCAGTTACAGAAAATTCAGCACCAGAAAAGATTGCAGAAGATATTCGCGGCAGCATCGACAAGATCACCACCACAGCTCAGGCGACAGACCTCCGCGCCTCAGTTGAAGACCTGAAAGCGCAGCTGGGGATCACCCTGTACACCGAGCTGAAAAACAAAATCGTACTGCAGCATCACCGCCTGAATGCGATTGCCGGCCTGGGTGCGTCGATCGATGCGGCCGGCAAGAACGGCGGCACCACAAGCCAGGAACGGGCAGACCTGGGCGCCCTTCTGCATCGCTCCGCGCGGTTCCTGAGCGCTGATGAGGTTCAGCGCTACCAGCAGGCGATCGATGACCTGTCGCCGGCGCAGGAGGCGGCATGCTGACACTTATCGGCTTCCTCCTGCTGGTAAGCCCGTGCGGCCATGATGCGTGCGACGCGCTGCCGGTATCTGAGCGAATTTACTCGAGCTTCGACCAGTGCGAGCGAATGAGGGAAGCAATCCAATTGCGCCGCCCGCGCGCCGTTCTGTACTGCGACGGCGTTTACAGCACTGAGAAATGATTTTCGAAAATCAAAACACAACGCGGGCCACGGGTAAGATCGTGGCCGGTTGTGCGCAGGAGCATAACCAAATGACTCAAAAACTGACTTTAGAAGAATGGTGCAACGAGATTTACCCAGGTAAAAAACCGTCTCGGCAAACCTTACAGCGTTGGGCCAGGAACGGAAATTTTTACCCGGCAGCGGAAAAAGTAGGCCGCGAATATCGGCTGACACCAGGGACTATTTACATCAATCCCAAAGATCTCAATTTGGGTAGAAAAATAAAGGAAGCGCGAAGCATCGAGCCAGCTCGAGCGGCGTTTATGGAGAAGGTGATCAATGACACGGCGAAGGGAGGGGTATGATATGCGTTTGCCAAAAAACCTCACGTTTCGCAGCAAGGGCAAATCCTTCTATTGGCGCAACCCGGTCACCAAGAGGGAGATATCCCTGGGGCAGATTGCGCGCCGTGACGCCATTGCGCAGGCGATCGAAGCTAACCACTACATCGAACAGAACTACTCTCCCGTCCTGTTACTGGAGAAAATCAAAGGCAGCCATGAGTACACACTGAATTCTTGGATCGAACGGTACGAGGTAATATTCAAACGCCGCCAGCTTGCCGAAAACACTTACAAGGTGCGCGCCGGCCAACTAGCCATTATCCGCGAGCGCTTGGGCAGCATGGTACTTTCAAAAATCACGACTCGACACGTCGCCGAGTTTCTGGAGTTCTGGATCGCCCAGGACAAAAAAACAATGGCCGCCACCATGCGTTCGGTGCTGTCCGATATCTTCCGCGAAGCAATCGTCGAAGGTCATATAGAAAACAATCCCGTAACGCCTACCCGCGCCGCAAAAGTCGTGGTAAAGCGCGAACGCCTGGAACTGGCGCAATATGGGCCTATTCGTTATGCAGCAGACCCAATGCCGCCCTGGTTCGGCTTGGCGATGGATCTGGCCTTGGTTTCTGGCCAGCGCCGCGAAGATCTGATACAGATGCGTTTTAGCCATGTCGTAGACGGCAGATTACTTGTCGAGCAAGGGAAGACTGGCGCCATGATTTCCCTACCCCTGGATCTAGAGTTGAAGATCGTAGGCCTCCGCCTCGGGACAGTGATCGATCGCTGCAGGTTGGTCAGCACTACAGACTTTATGATCAGCGCCGGCATCCGCAAAAATAGCCCAGATGGCTCGCTGCATCCTGATGGACTAACGAAAAAATTTGTTGCGGCGCGGAAGGCTTCAGGTTTGTCGTTCGAGGAAAATCCGCCGACATTTCACGAGATCAGAAGTTTGGCCGGCCGGCTGTATGAGAAGGAAAGAGGAAGGGATTTTGCGCAGAAACTGCTGGGGCATACATCAGAGATGATGACGCTGAAATATCTCAATACGAGGGGGAAAGAGTACGTAATGCTGTAAAAGACCGAATATCAAAATTCGAGTAAATTTCGAGTAAATTCGAGTTTTTCGAAAATAACATAATAAAATCAACAACTTAAAAAAAGACCGAATACGATTCCTATATTCGGTCTAGGGAAATGGCTCTTGGGAGAGAGCCGTGCGCTAAAAGTTGGCATTTAATGCAGGGCTTGTTCAGCCGTGCACTTTAAGAGTAGCCTACCGCGCCAGTTTTGCCAGCCGCCCGGCGGCCGCGTGATAGTTTCGTGACGAAATAACTATGCGGCAAATGCGCATCAATCCGCGCACGTTGGGCAAGGCGTTGGCAAACAAGCGGTTAGTCAGCGCACAGCTTCTCGGCGCGTTCAATAAACGGCGCCAGGCTCATTTTTTTCCCCGGTTCGGCAGGGTCGTCCAGCAGGAGCACCTCCAGCGGTTGCGCGCGCTGATGGCCCTTCTTCACCTGCTGCTCCGCTGCGTCGTTGAGCGGGTATTGCATCAGAGTGCTGTTGTTAAGCACGAACAGCGCGCCGCCGCTGCGGCATTGCAGCGTCACTTCTTCCTTGGTGAACGCCCACTGTTTGCCGTATTCCAGTTTGGTGATGTTCACCAGTTTGTCTGCCGCCAGCGCGCCGGTCGCGGTTGCCAGCAGCGTAATGCCGAGTAATACCGATTTCATGTGTTGGCCTTAAGGTTGCTATTCACGTCGATTTTCCCGCAGCTTGCCCGGTTGCAGCAAGCCGAAATGTCAAAGCGGCGCATAGGTTGCAAATAAACTGACCAGCAGCAGCACCGCCATCCCCAACCCGACTTCGAGCCAGCAGGCAAGCACCACGCCGCGCTGCGCCAGCGCCGGCACGCGGCTCATTGCCGGCACGATGGCGTAGCGATTGGCCAGCGCCACCATCACCATCAGCGCCACCAGCGCGGTTTTGATCAGCAGCAGGCGCTGATAAGGCGAGCCGAGGTTGAACGGCCAACCGCCGAGAATAATCAGGCTGTTGACGATGCCGGTGACGATCACCGCCGCCACCGCCAGGTGCCCCCAGCGCGAGAAACGGATCAGCGTGGTGATGGCGTCGCTGCGCCACTGCGGCGGCTGCAGGTAGCGCAGGCAAACCAGCAGCGGCGCCAGGCAGCCGAACCAGTAGCCGGCGGCCAGCAGGTGCACCGCATGGTTGGCCCGGTGCAGCACGCCCAGCGTGCCTTCGTGCATCGCCGCGTGGCCGATGAACGCCAGGCTGACCAGCAGCAGCGCCGAACACAGCGCCAACGCCTGCGCGCGCGGCCTTTCCGGCAGCAGCAGGCTCAGGATCGCCAGCAGCGACAGGCCCAGATGCCAGCGCCACACTTCGCCGAAGGTGGTACCGAGCACCGCCCACCAAACCTCCAGCCGCCAGGCGTCTTCCCAACCGTCGCCCATTTGCCCGGCCTGAATGGCCAGCAGCGCCACGGCGGAAAGCCCGGCAATCCAGGTGCCGGCAAGCAGCAGCGGGCGCACATCGCGGGAGAGGATCGGGGAGAGGCGCTGCGGTGACAATAAGGCGGTGAACAGGCTGATGCCGAACATCAGCATCACCGCCGCAAAGTGCACCAAGCGACACAGAACGAACAGGGTCGCCAGACTCACGATCAGTTTACGGTGAAGCTGTACTGGCCTTTGGTTTTATGCCCGTCGACCGACACCACATGCCAGCTGACGTTGTATTTGCCCGCGCTCAGCTCGCCTTCGATCGGCACGTTGACCTGGGTGTTGTTGTTCGGATCGAGCTGCAGCTTGCCGGTTTTCACCACGGCGTTGTCCGGGCCGGTGATTTTCACGCCGCTGAAGTTCGGCTCGATGCCTTCGGAGAAGCTGAGGGTCAGCGCCTTCGGCGCCGGGCTGACGCTGGCGTCGGCCTTCGGCGTTTCCACTTTCAGATGGGCGTGCGCCAGCGCTTGCTGCGAAGACAGGCCGACGAACAGGACGAAAACGGTGGAAAGCAGGCGACAGGAGGAACGAATTTTACCGATCACAGTGGTATCCCTTAACAGTATAAAGAGGGTCATAAGGGTTAAGGCCACAGCCAAGGCGATGTATCAGCGGCCCCAACCCACCGCAAGTGATTGCGCCACGGGTAAACAGAAAAACGGGTTGTATCGGCTAACCCGCTGTTTTGACTCTACCATCCCTGTAGCGTATCGCGGTAAATCATAACGACCAGGCTGCGGCAAGTCGAGCGCATCACTGGCATTTTGCGATCCGGCAGCACGTATCGCCGCATAACCGCGATAAACGCAGGGTAAAAAAAACCGCGCGTCAGGCTCGCCCGCGCGCGGTTTTCGATTTTCTGATGCGGATTAAGCCTGGCCGTTGCCGCCCTGGCCCATCGCGCCCATTTTCTTCAGATCTTTGTCGATGAAGAACAGGCCTTTGCCGCTGGTGCCCACCAGCGCCAGCTTATCCAGCACGGATTTGAACAGTTTCTCTTCTTCGTGCTGCTCCGCCACGTACCACTGCAGGAAATTGAAGGTGGAGTAATCGTGTGCGGTCATGGCGGCGTGCGCCAGTTCGTTGATCTGACGGGTGATCAGCTGTTCGTGCTCGTAGGTCTGCTGGAACACGTCCGCCAGCGATTCGAACGCCACCGGCGGCGCGGCGATGCTGCCCAGCAGCGGCAGAGAGCCGGTGTCGCTCAGGTAGTCGAACAGACGTTGCATATGCTGCATCTCTTCCTGAGAGTGCTCTTTAAGAAATGCGGCGGCGCCTTCAAAGCCTTTATCGCTGCACCATGCGCTCATCTGCAGGTACAGGTTGGCGGAGTAGAACTCCAGATTCAGTTGCTCATTCAGCTTTTGAGTCATTTCTTGCGTCAGCATAATGATTCCTTTTATTTTGCAGGTCATGAATTTAATTTCCGCGCATTATGCCCTGCCGCCGTGAAAATAAAAACACCTTATTTACACTCAAATCACATTAATTATAAAAATCATATATATCAATAAATTAAAATATCAACACCACATTGAGAATTAACATGATAATTATTTTCATCTTTTATTTTAATCAAAAAGCGAATCATTCTTATTTAAAAGAATAAATAGATTGCATTACTCCCGGATAAATATCGCCCACGGCAGCGGCGCAACGGGCTTGCCAAGCGCCCCCGGGTGGATTACCTTCTGCGCAGGTTCAAAGCGGCAAAGTAAGTAAGGAGCATAGCGTGGGTTACAATCTGGCCGAACTGTCTAAAGAAGAGATGGACCGGGTGAACGTGGATCTCGCCGCCTCAGGCGTGGCGTACAAAGAGCGCTACAACATGCCGGTGATCCCGGAAGTGGTGGAGCGTGAGCAGCCGGAAGTGCTGCGCG
>NZ_FCJA01000001.1:820377-993083 GCF_001537385.1 Serratia sp. 2880STDY5682894
GCGGCCGTGGACGATCACCGCCGGAATATGGCGGATCAGCGGCACGTTGCGCAGCAGCTGGTCGTCGCTCTCCAGGAAACCCAGATGGGTGAAATAGTGGTTTTCAATGCGGGCGAACGCCAGCGCGAAATCATCCTCGCCGAACGAAGCGGATTCGCGGCTCGGCAACAGCGTCACCGTCTCCCCTTCCCACACGCTCCACAGCTTGGCCGCTTCGAGCTGCACCTGCGGATCGGCCGAAGTCAGCCGCTGCCGGTAGGCGGCGATCACGTCTTTACGCTCGTCATCCGACAGAATGGACAGCACGCGCGCCCATTTGTCCGGGAAGAAGCGTGACGCGCCGTCCTGGTAATACCAATGCAGTTCCTGCTTGCGCAGGGTGAAGATGCCGCGCAACACCATTTCACTGACGCGCTCCGGGTGAGTCTGCGCATAGGCGAGCGCCAGCGTCGATCCCCAGGAACCGCCGAACACCAGCCATTGGTCGACGCCGGCCATGTCGCGCAGCCGCTCGATATCGGCCACCAAATGCCAGGTGGTGTTGTTGTCCAGGCTGGCGTGCGGACGGGAGCGGCCACAACCGCGCTGATCGAACAGCAGCACCTTGTAGCGTTCCGGATCGAACAGCTGACGATGATGCGGGGAGATGCCGCCACCCGGCCCGCCGTGAATGAAGACCGCCGGTTTACCGTTCGGGTTGCCGCTCAGCTCCCAGTAGATCCGGTGGCCATCCCCAGTGTCCAGCCAACCGCTGTCGTATGCTGCTAACGGCGGGTACAAACCTCGTAATTGTTCCATGGCGCTTTCCGTCTCTCTGTGAGTCATGCTTTCATCAAAGCGGAAGCCGCCCGGCAGGTCAACGGTAAAACCCGAAAACTCGAACGCGCACCGAGAACTCGGCGCGCGTTTGCTCAAAATCACAACGACCTGCCTGCAAAATGCCCACAGGTCCGATCGGTTGAGGGGCGAGATCGCCCCCCGGTGGGATTCAATTAGCCACCTTTGCGCATATGCGGCTCACGCATCTCCTGTGCGGTTTTCGCCTCGATGCTCAGCTCCGCCGTCGGGCGCAGCAGCAGACGCGCCAGCCCGATAGGTTCGCCGGTTTCCCGGCAGTAGCCGTACTCGCCGTTCTGCAATCGCGCCAGCGCCGCATCGATTTTCGGCAGCAGGCGGCTTTCGCGATCCAACTGGCGGAACAGCAGGCGCAGATCCTCTTCGCGCGCCGCCTTGTCGGCTTCATCGCCCGTCGCTTCGCCGCCGTCGATCTCTTTTTTCAGCTCATCGATGTGCAGCAGCAGCTTTTGCCGCTCGTCCTGCAACCGTTGGCGGAAAAACGCCCGTTGAACCGAGTTCATATAATCAGAATCCGGCATGGCCAGCAGTTGCTGCGCATCCGGTAACGTCATGACTGTCATTGCGCTCTCCCAACACCAAAAGTGTAACATTATAACATAATATTTATTTTTAGCACCCGGTCATCCAAAAACAAAATTTCATGCACAAACAGCCGGTTAACCTAAACCTGCACTTTGCCGCTTGCATCCTCTTGGCTTTAGGCGGTTAATAGCTGAGCAAGCCACCCAATCATAGGTAACGAGAGGCCATCATGAGTAAGGGAATGGATAGCAAAAAGAATGCGAAGAAGAAGCCGTTGAAAACCCCAGCTGAGAAACGTGCGGAGAAACGCGCCAAAAAAGCGCATCCGTCTGGTGAGTAAGCGTCCTTCCATCCGTCATTAAACCCGCCAAGGCGGGTTTTTTATTGCCTCACTGGAGAGATGGCCGATGTCCTGCATCACCCTTGCCGCCGCCCAATACCCCGCTGCGGCGGCCAATATCGCCTGCAACCTTGAACGTCACCTTGAATTTGTTGCGCAGGCAGCCGATCGGCAGGTGCAGCTGCTGGTTTTTCCCGAGCTGTCGCTGAGCGGCTATGAGCTCGCCTACGCCCCCGAGTTGGCGCTGACTCTGGACGATCCTCGCCTGCTGCCGCTCAGTGCAGTGGCTCAATCACGGCAGATGACGATCATCGTCGGCGCGCCTTTGCGCAGTGGCCCGGCATTGCATATCGCCGCCTTGATCTTTCACCCCAACGGCGCATTGACTACCTATACCAAACAGCATCTGCACGGCGCGGAACAGCAATACTTCTCGCCCGGTGAGGGCGGCTCGTTGCTGGAACTCCATCACCACAACATCGCGCTAGCTATCTGTGCCGATACTTCGGAGCCCGGCCACGCGAGCGCCGCCGCACGGGCGGGTGCGCACATTTATGCCGCCGGCGTCCTGGTATCTGAAGCCGGTTACGCGAAAGACAGCGCCGCGCTGGCAGACTATGCTCGGCGTTACGGTATGGTCACGTTGATGGCCAACCATGCGGCACCGACCGGTGGCTGGATCCCGGCAGGCCGCAGCGCCATCTGGGATAACATGGGAGAGCTCCTGGTTGCCGCGCCGGATGACGCCTCAAGTCTGATCATCGCCGACAAGACTTCCGACGGTTGGCACGGCCGCCTGTGCCGGTTAAGCTGAGGGCTGACGGCAACGTGGAGGAAAACATGACGTTACGCGTAATAGATACCGAGACCTGCGGGCTGGACGGCGGCGTGGTGGAAGTGGCCTCCCTCGATCTGCTCGACGGTCAATTGACCAACCCGATGAGCGATCTGGTCAGCCCGGATCGCCCCATCAGTCTCGACGCGATGGCGATTCATCACATCACCGAGCAAATGGTGGAAGGCAAACCGCGCATCGCGGTGGCGATCGGCCGCTATCAGGGCAGCCCCTACTACGTGGCGCACAACGCCGCTTTCGATCGCGGCGTGCTGCCGGAGATGAACGGCGCCTGGATCTGTACCCTCAAGCTGGCGCGCACGCTGTATCCGGACATCAAGTACGGCAATCAGTATCTGCGCTATGCGCTGAACCTGGACGTGCAGCTACCGGCAGACGCCACGCTGTACCCGCACCGCGCGCTGTATGACTGCTACGTCACCGCCGCGCTGCTGCAACGCATCATCAAGGATTCGGGCTGGACGCCGGAGCAAATGGTGCAGATCACCGAACAACCGGTGCTGCTGAAGAAGTTCAAATTCGGCAAGTATCGCGGGCAGGAGATCGATCGCATCGCCCAGGAAGATCCCGGCTATCTGCGCTGGATGCTGAAATCCATCGACGATCTGAGCCCGGACATGAAGCACACGCTGAAATACTATCTGATTGGCTAACACGGCGGGCGGCGCAGGCCGCCCGCCGAATACCGTTACTCCGCCAGCGCCAGAATAAAGGCGTACTCCAGCGCAATATCCTCATAGGCCTTGAAGCGCCCGGACTTGCCGCCGTGGCCGGCATCCATGTCGGTATACAGCAGCAGCTGCCGATCGTCGGTTTTCAGCTCGCGCAGCTTGGCCACCCACTTGGCCGGCTCCCAATACTGCACCTGCGAATCGTGCAGGCCGGTGGTCACCAGCAGATGCGGGTATGCCTGCGCCTTCACCTGATCGTACGGGCTGTACTGCTTGATGTAGTCGTAATAGGCCTGCTCGTTCGGGTTGCCCCACTCGTCGTATTCGCCGGTGGTCAGCGGGATCGACTCGTCCAACATGGTGGTCACCACGTCGACGAACGGCACCTGCGCCACCACGCCGTGGAACAGCTGCGGCGCCTGGTTGATCACCGCCCCCATCAGCAGGCCGCCGGCGCTGCCGCCCATGGCGAACACCCGCTTGCCGTCGCCGTACCCCTGGGCGACCAGCGTTTCAGTCACGTCGATAAAATCGTTGAAGGTGTTCTGCTTGTTGAACAGCTTGCCGTCTTCATACCACAGCTGCCCCAGCTCGCCGCCGCCGCGAATGTGCGCCAGCACGAACACGAAGCCGCGATCGAGCAGGCTCAGGCGGCTGGCGCTGAACGCCGGATCCATGCTGCTGCCGTAGGAGCCGTAGCCGTACACCATCAGCGGGTTGGCGCCGCGCTGGAAGCGGTCCTGGCGATACACCAGCGAGACCGGCACCTCGACGCCGTCGCGCGCCTTCACCCACACTCGCTCGCTGCGGTAGTTTTCCGGCGTGAAGTTCTTCACTTCCTGCTGTTTGAGCATCGTCCGCTCGCCGCTGTCCATGTTCAGCTCGTACAGCGTGGTCGGGGTGGTCATCGACGAATAGCCGTAGCGCAGCAGCGCGGTCTCCGGATCCGGGTTATACGCCAGCCAGGTGGTGTAGGTCGGATCGTCGAAGGCGATGCGCTTCTCTTCGCCAGTCTGCCAGTGGATCTGGCGCAGCAGCGTCAGGCCGGCGCTGCGCTCCTCCACCACCAGCCAGTCGCGGAACAGGCTGAAGCCCTCCAGCATCACGTCGGCGCGCGGGGCGATCAGCGTCTGCCACTGCGCTTCGTCCGCCTGTTCGCTTTGGTACAGGCCGAAGTTCTTGCCGTCCTTGTTGGAGCGAATGTAGAAATGCTGGTGATAGTGATCGATGGCGTACTCATGATCCTTGCGGCGCGGCACGAACAGCTGCGGCTTGGCGTCCGCACGATCGGCGTCCAGCAGCAGGATCTCCGAGGTGGTGGTGCTGCTCAGGTGGATCAGGATAAAGCGCTCAGAGGTGGTCTTCTCCAGCCCGACGTAGAAAGTATCGTCCCGCTCTTCGTAAATCAGCTCGTCCTGCTGCGGATCGCTGCCCACCACGTGGCGATAGACCTGATACGGCAACAGCGTCTTGGCGTGCTTGCGCACGTAGTACACCGTCGAGGAGTCGTTGGCCCACTCGAAGCTGCCGGAGGTGTTCTCCAGCACTTCGTCCGCCCAGCTGCCGTCGGCCAGGTTCTTGAAGCGAATGTCATACTGGCGGCGCGACAGGAAATCCTCCGCCACCCCCAGCCGCTGGTTGTCGGGGCTGACGTCCAGCCCGCCCAGGGTGTAAAACTCGTGGTTCTCGGCGCGCTGATTGCCGTCGATAAGCACCTCCCAGTGCTCGCTCTCGGCCTGCGGCTGGCGCACGGAAATCGCGTATTCGTTGCCCGGCTCATAGCGCGTCTGATAGCGATAGCCGTGGCGCACGTAAGGCACCGAATGTTCCTGCTGCGGAATGCGCGCCACCATCTCTTCGTACAGAGTTTCGCGCAGCGCCTGCTGCGGTTTCAGCATCGCATCGGTGTAGGCGTTCTCCGCCTGCAGGTAGTCCAGCACCTGGCGGTCTGCGCGCTCGTCGTCGCGCAGCCAGTAATAGTCATCCACGCGCGTGTCGCCGTGGATGGTGATGGGATAAGGGCGTTTTTCCGCTTTCGGTGGGGTCATCATTGCTAAATCATCCGCTTACATAGATTGCGGCAAGAGTGACACGATTCCCCCCGGCTTGCCAAGCGGCGCTATGCCAGCTCGCGTTTTTTCTCGTTGACGTCGCTCTCGATGCCCTGCTTGACGTCCGCCGGGATCTTCAGCGCCTGCGCCAGCGCATCGAGGTAGCCGCGCTCCATAAAGTGGTCGACGTCGATCACCAGGCAGCTCAGATAGTAAACCTCCAGCGCCTCGTCTTCGTTTTGCACGCTGCGGGCGATCAATTCCGGGTTGAGCGGCTGATCGAGCGCTTCCTGCACCCAGCTCTGCGCCTCCTCCCCCACCTGCAGCTGCGCCAGGCTGTGATCGATGGCGCGCTGCTCGTCGGCATCGATATGGCCGTCGCTCTTGGCGGCGAACACCAGCGCCTGCACCAGGCGTTTGGCGCGCAGATCCACCGGGGTGGTTTGCAAACCGAACTGCGGTTCGCCCTGATGGGTCTCCTTCACCCGCTGCTTGTACTTGTTCCACAACACCGCGCCCACCGCCGCGCTGCCGCCGACAATCAGCGCATTCTTGCCGAACTTGCCCACCAGCTTGCGCGAGGATTTGTTGGCCAACAGCACGCCGACCAGGCCGCCCAGCGCCGTGGGCGCCAGCAGCTTGCCGATGCTTTCTGCTCCGCCCATCGCGCCGGCCTTCTGCCCGATCAACGTTTGAATCTGCTGCATCCAGTTACTTTTCATCATCTACCCCTTGCGTGAAAAAGCGCGGCGCGCAGGCGCGGCCGAACCGACGGTAAACCGCCAGATTAGGGGATCTTTTGTCAATTTACGTCTGGGGGATGCAAACCTGTGTTTAGCGGATCGGCGGGCCGGGCGGCCCGCCGGGATGAGCTGCAGCGTTACGCTTCTTCGTCGCCCGCTTCGTCGTCCTGCTCGTACTCCGCCAGTTCGTCGCGCATCGCCTGGATGGCGTCGCGGGTCATCAGCGCCAGCGTGCGGTAGAAAGCGGTGGTGGCGTGCGCTTCCACTTTGCCGAGGAAGCGGCCGCACCATGGCAGCAGGAACTCGTCGAACAGGGCGATCTGCGCCTGCGCTTCATCTTCCTGCGACTGATCTTCCAGCCAGGACGCTGCCAGCAGCAGCTGGCCGAAATGGTCGGCCGGCGCCTCCGCCAGCGGCATGCCGCGCTGCTGCAGGAAGGTGCGTACTTCCGCTTCGCTGGCGCCTTCGACGTAGTCGGAGCGGAACGGCGACACGCTGCATTCGCTGCCGACGAACATCGCGTTGAAGTCGGTCGCCAGCTGGTTGACGTCGCAGCCCTGCTGCAGGCGCTTCAACAGGTCATCCTGCTCCAGCGGCCAATGTTGCTGCAGCTTGCCCTCTTTGATCAGCGCGAACAGCGGCACCAGCAGCGGATCCTGCGGCTGACGGTAGAACAGCGTACCCAGCACGCGGCAGACAATGGAAAACTCATTCATGATAATGCCTTATACAATACGGAAAATTTTGCCGGGACGATGTCACAAATCGGCCAATTCCGCAATCGCCGGCTTGCCGCGCCGCTCGAGAAAGTCCAGCAACCGGCGCGGGCTGACGTTGAGAATGCGCTCCTGCGGGAAGCCCACCTCTTCGATAATGCGCTCGCAGTGCTCAAAGTTACCCAGCGAAAAGGCGACGTGCGAATCCGAGCCCAGCGCCAGCCAGCCGCCGGCATCGCGCACCGCGGCGGCGATCGCCCGGCAGTTGGCCTCGCTGCCCTTACGGGAGTGGGTGAACGACGAGTTATTCAGCTCCAGCGCCACCTCGTATTTAGCCGCCGCCGCCGCGACGGCGGGAATGTCGATCGGGTAGCGCGGGTTGCCGGGGTGGCTGATGATATGCACGTCCCCCTGCGCCATTGCGGCGATCATCGCTTCAGTATTGGACGCTTTATCCTGCGGCGCAAACACCGGCTCATGGAAACCGGCGATGATTACGTCGGTAGCGGTCAACATCGGGCCGGTGCAGTCGATGTCGCCCTGCAGGTTTTTGATGTTGGCTTCGATGCCGCGCAAGATGCCCACGCCGTTCACCAGGCGCGGCCACACGTGCATGTTCATAAAGTGCCAGTAGTGAGGCGCATCGGCCATGTCCGGGCCGTGATCGGTGATGGCGAACAGCTTGATGCCCTTCTGCTGGGCTTCGGCGATGTAATCGTGCAGCGTGCTGTAGGCGTGGGTGCTGGCGACGGTGTGCATATGCAAATCAACGGGGTACATTGTTTCTCCTTCCAGAGGGCCCGCCCGCAAAGGTACGGACAGGCGCGATGACGATAACAGCTTATCAGTTACCGAACGGCGGCTGAAGGATCAGTAACCCCGCTGCCTGTCTACCACGCCGGCCGGGGCATGCCCCGCCTCCAGCGCGCGAATGTTGGCGGCGATCTGATCCATCGCCTGCTGCGGCAACGTGATGGCAGCAATATGCGGGGTAATGGTGACACGCGGATGACGCCAGAACGGGTGATCCTGCGGCAGCGGCTCGCGGGCGAACACGTCCAGCGTGGCGGCGGCCAGTTGCCCCTGCTCCAGCGCTGCCAGCAGATCGGCCTCCACCAGATGCGCGCCGCGCGCGATGTTGATGAGATAGGCGCCCGTGCTCAACTGCGCGAACAGCTCGCGGTTGAGGATGCCGACGGTCTCTGGCGTATTGGGCAGCAGGTTGATCACCAATTTGACGCCGTCGAGGAAGGCCGCGCGCTGCGCCTCCCCGGCGAAGCTTTGCACGCCATCGATCTGTTTGGCGCTGCGGCTCCAGCAGCGCACGCTAAAGCCAAACTCGGTCAGTTTGCGCGCCACGCTCTGCCCCAGCACGCCGGCGCCGAGAATGCCGATGGTGAAATCATCCAGCGAGTGCGGATCGAGCGGCTGCCACTCCTGCCGCTGCTGCAGCGCCTGATACTCGTCGAAACGACGGAAATAGCGCAGCACATAGCTCAACGCATATTCCTGCATCTGCTGCGCCATGCCGGTATCCTCCAGCCGCAGCAGCGGCACGCCGGCGGGCAGCGTGCCGGGGTGTTTGCGCTCCTGATCGAGGATCGCGTCAACGCCGGCGCCGAGGGCGAACACCGCTTTCAGATCGCGGCGGTTGGCCAGCATTTCGTGCGGCGGGCGCCACACCAGCGCGTAATCGGCCGGCCGCTCGTCGCCGCGCTGCCACTCGCGGATCTCGGCCTGCGGCAGGCGCTGCTTGATGCCGGCCAGCCATTCCTGGGCGTTAAACAAGGGGTGGTAATAAATGATGTTCATACTGCGGGCTCCCGTTTGTTTTTATTGGTTTTCCTCCAGCCTTTCGCGATTCGCCGCCGGATGCAAGCGTTAAAGCCCAAAATAAAAACAGCCCCGACCAGTGGGGCTGTTGTGCATGTTAGCGAATCAGGCGGCGGACGGGCCGTCGCGCCGGATAAGGCGCCGCAGCAGCGGAATTAAAATCAGCATCGCTACGCCGACGCCCGTCGCTCCCCAGCCCAGCGCGCTGAAGATTTCGCTGTAGCCGGGGTTGGTTTGCAGCGGCGTGCTGCCGCTGTTTTCCGGCATCAGGCCGGAGACGTAGCCCGCCAGCACCGAGGCGACGCCGGTCACCATCATCCAGCAGCCCATCATCACGCCCTGATAGCGCGGCGGCGCCAGCTTGCCGATCATCGCGTAGCCGATCGGCGAGATCATCAATTCACCGACGCTTTGCAGCACATAGCTGATAACGATCCATTTAAACGCCACCAGCCCGTCGCCGCCCGCCATGCTGATACCCAGCGGCAGCACCAGCATGCCCAAGCCGATGCAGAACAGCGATCCGGAGAACTGCAGCGGAATGTCGATGTTGCAACCGCGAGCGCGCAGGCGGTTGAACCACCAGGCCAGCAGCGGGCCGCCCACCACGATCACCAGCGTGTTGATGTTCTGGATCCACTGCGGCGCCACCTGAATGCCGTAAACGTTCAGGTTGATGTTGTGCTCGGAGAACAGCATCAGCCCCATCGGCGCCAGCTGGTACAGCGCCCAAAACACCAGCGAGCCCAGCGCCAGGATCAGATAGGCCGCCATTCTGCGGCGCTCATCGCGCGGATGGTGGCGCAGGGTCACCACGCACAGCATCAGGAAGATCAGCGCGCCGAGCACGATCACGAAGTGGCCGCTGAACTCGGCATGGGTCAGCATCACGCGGATAATCGGCACCAGCGCCACCAGCACCGCCAGCCCGACCAGCATGCGCCAACGGTATTGGCTGCGGGTGGCGTCGTGCAGCGGGGTATTGAGATCCGCCAGAATGCGCCAGCGGCAGACGGCGACGATGATCGCCGCCGCGTTGCCCAGCGTGGCGAACAGGAACAGCGCGCGGTAGTTTTCCGTCAGTTGGAAATACCCGGCGACGGTAAAGCCGACGAAGAACCCGAGGTTCATACCGGCGTAGTTCCACAGGAACGCCGATTCGCGCCGATCATCGTCCGGCTTGAAACGCTGGGTGAGCATCATATTGATGCAGGTAACGTTGAGGCCGCTGCCGGTCAGGAACATCGCCAGCCCCCAGTACAGCCCCCACACGCCCGCGACGGCAATCAGCGCGCAGCCGATCACCTGCAGCACCATGCCGAGCACGAACAGGTTGCGGTTGCTGAGGAATCGGCCGCCGAGGTAACCGCCGAACATGTGCAGGCCATAGTTGAAGGCGCCGAATACGCCCATCATGGCGTTGGCGCTGCTTTCGTTAAAGCCCAGCCGCTTGGTGGCGTACAGCACCAGCGTAGAGTAAAGCACGGCGAAGCCGAGCGTGGCGAAGATCTGGATGAAGAACAGTGCCCCCGCACCGGGGGGAATGGCATGGCGCGCTTGCGGCGCCGGCATGGCATCTGAAGGAGTCAAAACGAACCTCTACTGCATTATTATGTAATGAGTCTGTCCCTGTCTGCGATATCGCCGGCCTGTCACCCGGCAATCTGCGCGGCGTCGTGATGTTCCTTGCCAAAAACGCCGCGCCGACATGATTCCATTTAGCGACACATCTGACTAATAATCCAGTATTAATGCATATAACAGCAAACAACCCAATCTCATTGGCGACATATTGAGCTAACTGTATAGAAAAAGGTCAAACAATCGTCTTTCATGGATTCCAACCGCTGCCTGCCCTGCCCGCCGGTGGCCGCGAGTGGGAATATCGTTCGGTAAATCAGCAAATTGCTGCAAGTTTGGCTAAACAGTCATGAGAATGAAATAAGAGGGTTGACGCTGAGATCAGATTCTCCTACATTAGCGCCCGTCGACAGCGCAACGCGTTTTCGACAACAAAACGGTGAGGTGTCTGAGTGGCTGAAGGAGCACGCCTGGAAAGTGTGTATACGCGAAAGTGTATCGAGGGTTCGAACCCCTCTCTCACCGCCAAATTTAAAAAGAAAGCCTGGATTCGCGTCCAGGCTTTTTTTTTTGCATGGTGCACCGCCGAGAGGGGCGAGAAGCCTCGACAGGGTTCGACAAAACGCCTGCGTTTTGGACCGCCAACGGCGGCCCGCAGGGTGAGCGCAGCGAATCAAGCCCTCTCTCACCGCCAAATTTAAAAAGAAAGCCTGGATTCGCGTCCAGGCTTTTTTTTGCATGGTGCACCGCCGAGAGGGGCGAGAAGCCTCGACAGGGTTCGACAAAACGCCTGCGTTTTGGACCGCCAACGGCGGCCCGCAGGGTGAGCGCAGCGAATCAAGCCCTCTCTCACCGCCAAATTCAAAGAGAAAGCCTGGATTCACGTCCAGGCTTTTTTTTTGCATGGTGCACCGCCGAGAGGGGCGAGCATCTTTCCCCCTCTGCGACAGTGATCCCCATTTCCGCCGGTTATCCACGAACCTTACCGCTAATTTTCTCGCCCATTCATGACATCTGCCCTGCCGTTCGCCGCAGTTTTCAGCAAAGTGCGCACGGCTTGAGCGGACGAACAAAAACACAGAAATTATTCTTGACCGGATCGGCCCCACTCCCTATAGTAGCGCCCCGTTGCAGCGATGATTTCGCAACAAAAAAATATGGTGAGGTGTCCGAGTGGCTGAAGGAGCACGCCTGGAAAGTGTGTATACGCGAAAGTGTATCGAGGGTTCGAATCCCTCCCTCACCGCCATATTCTAACGAGAAAGCCTGAGCGAAAGTTCGGGCTTTTTTGTTTGCATAGCGCACCGACCGGGAGGGTGAGAACCCTCGACAGGGTTCGACAAAACGCCCGCGTTTTGGACCGCCAACGGCGGCCCGCAGGGTGAGCGCAGCGAATCTATCCCTCCCTCACCGCCATATTCTAACGAGAACGCCTGAGCGAAAGTTCGGGCTTTTTTGTATGCATGGCGCACCGACCGGGAGGGTGAGAACCCTCGACAGGGTTCGACAGAACGCTTGCGTTTTGGACCGCCAACGGCGGCCCGCAGGGTGAGCGCAGCGAATCTATCCCTCCCTCACCGCCATATTCTAACGAGAAAGCCTGAGCGAAAGTTCGGGCTTTTTTGTTTGCATAGCGCACCGACCGGGAGGGTGAGAACCCTCGACAGGGTTCGACAAAACGCCCGCGTTTTGGACCGCCAACGGCGGCCCGCAGGGTGAGCGCAGCGAATCTATCCCTCCCTCACCGCCATATTCTAACGAGAAAGCCTGAGCGAAAGTTCAGGCTTTTTTGTTTGCATAACGCACCGACCGGGAGGGAGCCCCTCGACAGCGGCATAAGCTGTCGACCATAATGCCCTCATAAAGATAGGCCAATGCGTAATGCAAGGGAGAAACGTGGCGCGTAAGAAGAAAGGCAATGCCCCGCGGCCAAAGACAGGCCCCGTTAAAGAAAAATCGAATAACCGTTTGGCGAAAATATCGGCATTTTTGGTAGGATCGGGGATTCTCGTGGCGATATTGGGCGCCGCCTATCAGTACTTCGCCGGCAGCGTTTCATTAGCTTTCGTTCAATCCGTCGGAAGAGCCTATGAGTTCCAACTGACAAACGACACGCCTTCGGATCGTACCGTAAAATCCTTCCGCATCATTCCCCCCGACGTCCAGCAAGTGATCTACAAAGTCACCGAGGATGTGTATGCCACCCGCGATGAAAAAGGGCAGATTACCTTGCCGGGCGGCAACCAGAGCTATGTTCCCGCCGCAGAATTTAAAGAGCTTGATGGCCAACGCCTATCCGCGAACTCCTCATTCAAGTTTCGCGTGCCGCCGCTTTCCAATCGCACCTGGATGGCGCCGGAGGCGGCCATCGTCGATATTCGTTATGAAATCGACTCGTCAAACCCTGTACTTGCCGCTATTGAAGGCATATTTAACGTCCTGGGCCTCCACTCCCGCCAGCATACCGTTCGCTACCTGGTCATTGAAAACTACTGGACGCCTTCTCGTTCAAACTCCCTCAACGAGGCGATTCGCATATTCTGCCGCGACAGCGACACGGTGGCGAAGTCAGGCAGTTGCGACAACTTTTGAATCCCCACGGGTAAAGACAAAAAAGCCCGAACGCAAATTCAGGCTTTTTTATCCTCACTGCCCAACCGCTCAGTGGTGCGTGCGCCCCATGGACGCCGGCTGTGCCAACGCGCGGCGCCAGTCGCCCGGCGTTTGGCCAAACTGGCGTTTGAAGCTGCGGTTGAACGACTGCTGTGAGTCGAAGCCGAGCGAAATCGCCACGCTGACGATAGGCTCGCCGCTGTTGGCCAAGCGCTCCGCCGACACTTTCAGTTTTTGCATGCGGATATACTCCCCCAGCGCGTAGCCGGTCTGGCGTTTGAACATGCGCTGCAGATGCCATTTGGAATAGCCCGCTCGGTCCGCCACGGTGTTGATATCCAGTTTCTCTTCCAGATTGTTGTCGATCCACGCCTTCAAATCGGTAATAAAGCCCGTAGTGTTCATGCTGATGCTCCCATCATTCGGCAGGGTCACCCTCTGCCCGATGCACATACGTTGCAACAGTTTCGCTTTAAATGCAATTTTTATTATTGCATTTACCAGAAAGCCGCCACTATACTCCACCCAATTAATGTAACCGATATTGATACATTAATGTGACACCAATGTGTTTCAAAACCTAACGCTGCGCCGCTGTACGACGCAGCCGCCCCCTCGCCGCACGCCGGCGCAGGGGCGAATCCCGGAGAACAGGGCCGGGTATGGGGCCTGACCGCGCTTACTTATCGGAATAAAAATAATGGCAAATCAACCAAACTCATCGTTCAACGCCGGCGGCCGCACGCGCGCCGTCGCTCTGGGCCAGCGGCTCTCCGGGGTGGCGCTGCTGGCCACCCTGCTCGCCGGGTGCGACAACAGCGTCGCGCACAACGCCCCGCCACCGCCGCCGGTGGTCAGCGCCGCCAGCGTGGTGGTCAAGCCCATCAGCCAATGGGATGCCTTCAACGGCCGGGTCGAAGCGGTGCAAAGCGTGCAGCTGCGCCCACGGGTCTCCGGCTACATCGAGCGGGTCAACTACACCGAAGGCGACGAGGTGAAGAAAGGCCAGGTGCTGTTCACCATCGACGATCGTACCTACCGCGCCGCACGCGAACAGGCGCAGGCGGAGCTGGTGCGGGCTCGCAACCAGGCCGCCCTGGCGCGCAGCGAATCCTCGCGCACCGAGAAACTGATCGGCACTCAGGCCATCTCTCAGGAAGTGTGGGAGCAGCGCCGGTCGTCCGCCGCGCAGGCGCAAAGCAACGTGCTAGCAGCGCAGGCCCAGCTCGACATGGCGCAGCTGAATCTCGACTTTACCCGCGTTACCGCGCCGATTGACGGGCGCGCCAGCCGCGCAATGATCACCGCCGGCAACCTGGTCACCGCCGGCGACAGCGCCAGCGTGCTGACGACGCTGGTGTCGCTCGACAAGGTCTACGTCTATTTCGACGTGGATGAAGCCACCTTCCTGCGCTATCAGCAGCAGGGCCGGCACGACGCGCGCCTGCCGGTGAAAGTCGGCCTGGTGGGCGAAGACGGCACCCCGCATCAGGGGCTGGTGGATTTCACCGATAACCAGCTGAACGCCGGGACCGGCACCATCCGCATGCGCGCCCTGCTCGACAACCGCGAGCGCCGCTTCACGCCGGGGCTATTCGCCCGGGTACAGATGCCCGGCAGCGCCGAGTTCAACGCCATGCTGATCGACGATAAAGCGGTGATGACCGACCAGAACCGCAAGTTCGTTTACATCGTCGATAAAGACGGCAAGGCGCAGCGCCGCGACATCGACGTGGGCCGCATGGCCGAAGGGTTACGCATCGTGCAGAAAGGGTTGGCAAACGGCGATCGGGTGATCGTCGACGGCATGCAGAAAGTGTTTATGCCGGGCATGCCGGTCGACGCGAAAACCGTCGCCATGAACCCTATCGCCTCCGCACTTAACTAAGCTCCCAGCAGAGACTTCTGACCCATGGACTTTTCCCGTTTTTTCATCGACCGGCCGATCTTTGCCGCGGTGCTGTCGATCCTGATTTTTGTCGCCGGGGCGATCGCCATCCCACTGCTGCCGATCAGCGAGTACCCGGACGTGGTGCCGCCCAGCGTGCAGGTGCGCGCCGAATACCCGGGCGCCAACCCGAAAGAGATCGCTGAAACGGTGGCCACGCCGCTGGAAGAAGCGATCAACGGCGTCGAAAACATGATGTACATGAAATCGGTCGCCGGTTCCGACGGCGTGCTGGTGACCACCGTCACCTTCCGCCCCGGCACCGATCCCGATCAGGCGCAGGTACAGGTGCAAAACCGCGTGGCGCAGGCCGAAGCGCGCCTGCCGGAAGACGTGCGCCGCCAGGGCATCACCACTCAGAAGCAGTCCCCGGCGCTGACGCTGGTGGTGCATCTGGTCTCGCCTTCCGGCAAGTACGATTCACTGTACCTGCGTAACTACGCCACCCTGAAGGTCAAGGATGAGCTCGCCCGTCTGCCGGGCGTCGGCCAGGTGCAGATCTTCGGCGCCGGTGAGTACGCGATGCGCATTTGGCTCGATCCGAACAAGGTCGCCGCGCGTGGCCTGACCGCCTCCGACGTGGTGAGCGCCATGCAGGAACAAAACGTGCAGGTCTCCGCCGGCCAGCTCGGCGCGGAGCCGATGCCGACGCGCAGCGACTATCTGCTGTCGATCAACGCCCAGGGCCGCCTGCAAACCGAAGAAGAGTTCGGCAACATCATCCTCAAGAGCGGCGACAACGGCGAGATCGTACGGCTGCGCGACGTGGCGCGCATCGAAATGGGCTCCGGCAGCTACGCGCTGCGCGCCCAGCTCAATAACAAGGATGCGGTCGGTATCGGTATCTTCCAGTCGCCGGGCGCCAACGCCATCGAGCTGTCGGACGCAGTGCGCGGCAAGATGGCCGAGCTGGCGACCCGCTTCCCGGACGGCATGAGCTGGAAATCGCCTTACGATCCGACGGTGTTCGTGCGCGATTCGATCCGCGCGGTGGTGGATACCCTGCTGGAAGCGGTGATCCTGGTGGTGCTGGTGGTCATTCTGTTCCTGCAGACCTGGCGCGCCTCGATCATTCCGCTGCTGGCGGTCCCGATCTCCGTGGTCGGCACCTTTGCCGCGCTGTATATGCTGGGCTTCTCGCTCAATACCCTCAGCCTGTTCGGGCTGGTGCTGGCGATCGGCATCGTGGTGGATGACGCTATCGTGGTGGTGGAAAACGTCGAGCGTAATATCGAAGAGGGGCTGTCGCCGCTGGCGGCGGCGCACCAGGCGATGCGCGAGGTCTCCGGCCCGATCATCGCCATCGCCGTGGTGCTGTGTGCGGTGTTCGTGCCGATGGCGTTCCTCTCCGGCGTTACCGGCCAGTTCTACAAGCAGTTCGCCGTCACCATCGCCATCTCGACAGTGATCTCCGCCATCAACTCGCTGACCCTGTCGCCGGCGCTGGCGGCGCGCTTGCTTAAACCGCACGGCGCGCCGAAAGATCTGCCGTCACGCCTGATTGACCGGCTGTTCGGCTGGCTGTTCCGGCCGTTCAACCGCTTCTTCGCCAGCGGCTCGCAACGCTATCAGCGCGGCGTCTCCCGCGTGCTGGGCCGGCGCGGCGCGGTGTTCGTCGTCTACCTGCTGCTGCTGGCCGCCGCCGGCGTGATGTTCAAGACCGTACCCGGCGGCTTTATCCCGACGCAGGACAAGCTGTACCTGATCGGCGGCGTTAAGATGCCGGAAGGCGCCTCGCTGGAGCGCACCGATGCGGTGATCCGCAAGATGAGCGCCATCGGCCTGAGCGTGGACGGCGTCACCGATGCGGTGGCCTTCCCCGGCCTGAATGCGCTGCAGTTCACCAATACGCCGAATACCGGCACGGTGTTCTTCGCGCTGGAGTCGTTGAGCACCCGTACCCGCACCGCGGCGCAGATCAACGCCGAGATCAACGCGCGCATTTCACAGATTCAGGAAGGCTTCGCCTTCTCAATCATGCCGCCGCCGATCCTCGGCATTGGCCAGGGCTCCGGCTATTCGCTGTACGTGCAGGATCGTGCCGGGCTGGGCTACGGCGCGTTGCAAACGGCGATCAACACCATGTCCGGTGCCATTATGCAAACGCCGGGAATGGGGTTCCCGATCTCCTCGTATCAGGCCAACGTGCCGCAGCTGGACGCCAAAATCGATCGCGACAAGGCCAAGGCGCAAGGGGTACCGCTTAATGCGCTGTTCAGCACGCTGCAGACCTACCTCGGTTCGTCTTACATCAACGACTTCAACCGCTACGGCCGCACCTGGAAGGTGATGGCGCAGGCCGACGGCCAGTTCCGCGACAGCGTGGAGGACATCGCCAACCTGCGCACCCGCAACGACAAGGGCGAAATGGTGCCGATCGGCAGCATGGTCAGCATCGGCACCACCTACGGTCCGGATCCGGTGATCCGTTATAACGGCTTCCCGGCGGCAGACCTGATCGGCGACGCCGATCCGCGCGTGCTCTCTTCAACCCAGGCGATGGGCGCGCTGACGCAGATGGCCGGCAAGCTGCTGCCGAACGGCATGAATATCCAGTGGACCGATCTGAGCTACCAACAATCGACCCAGGGCAACGCCGCGCTGGTGGTGTTCCCGGTAGCGGTGCTGCTGGCGTTCCTCGCGCTGGCGGCGCTGTATGAGAGCTGGACGCTGCCGCTGGCGGTGATCCTGATCGTGCCGATGACCATGCTGTCGGCGCTGTTCGGGGTGTGGCTGACCGGCGGCGACAACAACGTGTTCGTGCAGGTCGGGTTGGTCGTTCTGATGGGGCTGGCCTGCAAGAACGCCATTCTGATCGTCGAGTTCGCCCGCGAGCTGGAAATGCAGGGCAAAGGCATCGTCGAGGCGGCGCTGGAGGCCTGTCGCCTGCGGTTGCGGCCGATCGTGATGACCTCCATCGCCTTCATCGCCGGCACCATCCCGCTGATCCTCGGTCACGGCGCCGGCGCCGAGGTGCGTGGCGTCACCGGCATCACGGTGTTCTCCGGCATGTTAGGGGTCACCCTGTTCGGGCTGTTCCTGACGCCGGTGTTCTACGTCACCCTCCGGCGCCTGGTGGCACGCAAAGCGCAGCCGCAGACGGCGTAATCACCGTCTTAACATGCAAAAAGGTCGGGCATTATTGCCCGACCTTTTTTATGCATGCGAACCGCGATTATTTATCGGCGGCTTCGGCCTCTTGCTCGGCGGCGTATTCCGCGCAGACGCGCTTGTCGCCCCGCTCCAGTTCGGCCAGCGAATCGGCCACGGTGTGGCGGGCCAGCACCGCAAGCGAGGCCTGCTCGGCCTCGTTCACCACCGATTTGAAATACCAACAGGCGTTGGCGCTCACCAGGCAGCGGGCCGGCACTTCAGGGCGGGAAGCCCAGATGCGCTTGTCGTCGATCACCGCCAGATAGATGTCCCGCAGGGTGATCTCTTCCGCCGGGCGGCCAAGGTGGATAGAGCCGTTTCGGCCCAGGGTGGATAGAGCCGTTTCGGCCCAGGGTGGAAACGATGATGCCATCTTTGGTCAGCGGGACCATCAGTTTGCGGATAAAACTGGGGTTGGCTTCCAGAGCGGCGGCGAGGGTGGCGCTCGTCGAACGCATGCCCTGCTTCTCAGCTACGGCGACGCTAAGGACCATTTGCAACGCTGTCGGAAAGCGAAAATCTAACATGTCGTTATCTCTGCGAGACGAAATACTCGGGTTTTACCGGTGCGGCGATTGGCGCCGAACACACCGCTTAATTGCACAATAATATAACAAACGCGGGGGCTTTTTTGAAGTTTTGCCCAGTGATATCGCACGCAGACATTAGAACGATCGCAAATTTTTGGGCAGGCAGAAAACAGAAACCCGCGTCAATGTTAACGCCGCTCGCTTAACCGGGTTAAACGATCAGAACTAACACTGCCCGCGGGCTTAATTCGAATGTGGCGATCAGGCTCTGTTCAGCACCAGCTGGCCGTTTTTATCCAACGGGATTTGCGTGCCCGGATCGTGATCCATGCGGATCTTGCCCTGCTGATTACCGATCTTGTAGGTCACGTCATAACCCAGCATTTTCTGAGACTTGTCGTAGACCGTTTTGCAACGCTGCTGAACGCTGGTGCTGACGTCATTGTTTTGCATCGCCCCTTGCACCTGGTTGCCGGCATAGCCGCCGCCCAGCGCGCCGACCACGGTCGCCACGTCGCGCCCGCGACCGCCGCCGAACTGGTGGCCGATCACGCCGCCCGCCACTGCGCCCAGCACAGAACCGGCGATGCGGTTTTCATCCTGCACCGGCGCACGGTGCGTAACGGTGACGTTGCGGCATTCCTGACGCGGCGTTTTGATGGTTTCTTTAATCGGCGTTGCGGCGAGCACCTGCGCGTACTGCGGACCGGCAGAAAAGACGTCCAGGCTGGCTACCGCGGCAATCCCCAGAGCGGCAGCGATACCAATCCCAACACCGGCTAACATTGACTTGTTCACAGGAAACCTCCTGAAAGTGTTACCACGCATTTTGTCCGGGGTCTGTGACCGGCTGCACCGCGCTTATTATTTTGCGCATGGGCGGCTTGCGGTATCCCGGTTTACGGCGTGCGCGACGCGCCGTCTGTAAACGAGGTAAAGTCTGCACAATGATTTGAGGGCCCGCAATAAGACAAGGGGACCAAAAATGCGGGAAAACGGCCGTTTCGCCGCTGTTTAGGAGGAATCTTAAGAATTTTACCCATGCCGACGACAGCTTATGCTGAAGAATCAAACAACCGCCGCCGTTCGCCTCGCGCCGCCATAAAAAAACCCGCGCGGGCGAACCGGCGCGGGTTGGTCGACGAAGGCAGGATCAGTGCATTTTCAGACGCGGGCGGATCACCCGGTTGATGCCGCCTACCAGCATCATCAGGCCGGTTTTGATGTAGCCGTGCAGCGCCACCTGGTGCATGCGGTACAGCGAGATGTAAACGAAGCGCGCGATGCGCCCTTCCACCATCATCGAACCGCGCATCAGGTTGCCCATCAGGCTGCCGACGGTGCTGAAGCGCGACAGCGACACCAGCGAGCCGTGGTCTTTATACACGTATGGCTTCAGCGTCTGGCCGTTCATCAGCGCCAGGATATTGGTGGCGCAGCGCGAGGCCATCTGGTGCGCCGACTGGGCGCGCGGCGGCACGAAACCGCCGCCCTCTTTCGGGCAGGAGGCGCAGTCGCCGATGGCGAAGATGTTCGGATCGCGCGTGGTCTGCAGCGTCGGCTCCACCACCAGCTGGTTGATGCGGTTGGTTTCCAGGCCGCCGATGTCTTTCATGAAGTCCGGCGCCTTGATGCCGGCCGCCCATACCATCAGATCGGCGTCGATGAACTCGCCACCTTTGGTGTTCAGGCCTTTGGCATCGGCGCTGGTCACCATGGTGTTGGTCAGCACGCGCACGCCCAGTTTGATCAGCTCCTGGTGCGCCGCAGCGGAAATGCGCGGCGGCAGCGCCGGCAGAATGCGCTCGCCGGCTTCCACCAGCGTCACGTTCAATGCGCTGTTGTCCAGGCCTTCGAAACCGTAGCTGTGCAGCTGCTTCACCGCGTTGTGCAGTTCGGCGGACAGCTCAACGCCGGTGGCGCCGCCGCCGACGATGGCGATGTTGACCCGCTCTTTTTGCCCCGGCTGCGCCGAGAACTTCAGGAACAGGTTGAGCATTTCGTTGTGGAAGCGGCGCGCCTGATGCGGGTTATCCAGGAAGATGCAGTGCTCTTTCACGCCCGGCGTACCGAAATCGTTCGAGGTGCTGCCCAGCGCCATCACCAGGATGTCGTACGGCAGTTCGCGCGCCGGCACCAGCTCGCCGCCCTGCTCGTCGCAGATCTGCGCCAGCTGCAGCGTTTGCGTCTCGCGGTTGATGTTGGTCAACGACCCCAGTTGGAAGCTGAAATGGTGGTTGCGCGCGTGCGCCAGGTAGCTGAGCGCATCCACGCCGTCATCGAGGGAACCGGTCGCCACTTCGTGCAGCAGCGGTTTCCACAAATGGCTGTGGTTGCGATCCACCAGCGTGATCTCCGCTTTGTTCTTGCGGCCAAGTTTATGGCCCAGGCTGGTCGCCAGCTCCAAGCCACCGGCGCCGCCGCCAACAATAACGATTTTCTTCTTTGGCGTTGTCAAAATAACCCCCTAAATGTGAACCATTTGTTATTCCAGGGTAAATAAATAATATCCTTAGAATACATAGGGTTCGCTTAAAATAAATCGGCTCTCTAAGGCCAGAATAACATGTGAGGTTATTTGGTCATACCAAAATTGACGTACATCAAATTTTTTTGGTTAAAGGCTGGACGCGGGGATTTTTTGGGGATTGTGATTCAAATAGTTAGCGCTGAGTCACAGTTTTAAATTTTGCCGATTGCCACGAAAAACTTTACCTTGGCGTACAAAAAAGCCGCACTTTCCGTCGGTACAAAACGGTGGGCGCGGCTCGCGGCGGCGTTATGAAACTGTTAACCCAGCGCCTTGAACGCCTTGATCCGCTGCAGATGGGGTGAGATGTTTTTGAACTTGTGCGTCTGCTGTTCATCCCAGACGATTTCGTAGTAGTGATGCAGCAATTCGGCGCTGCGCCGGTTATCCAGCACCTCGTCGTGCCGCGACAGCACCACCAGACAGCGATCGCGATTTTTCTCGCGGAAATCCTCCACGCACTTGGTGGCGATATCGCGATACTCTTCCGGCCGGTCTATCTTGCCGTGCATGTGCTCTTCCGGGTACAGATTGGGGTTGAACATCGCCTGGCGAATGCCGCACAGGAAGCCGATGCGCTCCGCCCAGAAGCCGCCGAGGCCGACCCCGCAGATCAACGGGTGCGCGTCGCCGCCCTGCTGCACCGCCTTGTCCACCTCTTTCAACAGATGCTGCATGTCGTGACGCGGATGCAGCGTGCTGTAGCTGATGAAGCGCACGTCCGGATCGATAAACTGCAGCTGTAACACCTTTTCATGATTGCCGGGACTGGTGGAATCGAAGCCGTGCAAATAGATAATCATGTGGATCCTCGCAACAAGCCAAGGGCCGCGGGCGCGGCCCTCATCATTTCCGCTCTGCGCCGCGATGCGGCGCCTGGATTCACCCTTGCGAACGCTGCTTGTGCTCCTCCCAGCGTTCGCTCAGCGCGCTGAGCGCCTTGTGCGCCTGCTGCCAGCGCTCGGAGTCGCGCAGTTCCTGACGGGTGAACTGACCGCGATGATATAACCGCTTCACCTTCTCTGCTTTGACCGGGGACAGGTTATCCAGCACGCTGACCGCACCTTCGCGGTGGTTGCACACCAGGATCATGTCGCAACCGGCATCGAGCGCCGCCTGACCGCGCTCGGCGTAGCTGCCCATAATGGCGGCGCCTTCCATCGACAGATCGTCGGAGAAAATTACGCCGTCGAAGCCCAGCTCCTGACGCAGGATCTGCTGCAGCCAGTAAGGCGAGCCGCTGGCCGGACGCGGGTCCGCTTCAGTATAGATGACGTGGGCCGGCATGACGGCGTCCAACAGCTGGCGGTTGATCAGCTCGCGGAAGATCGCCATGTCGTGCTCGCGGATCTGCGCCAGCGGCCGCGGATCGCGCGGGGTTTCCTTGTGCGAATCGGCGCTGACGGCGCCGTGCCCCGGGAAGTGTTTGCCGGTGGTTTTCATGCCGGCGCTGTGCATGCCGAGGATAAAGCGTTCCGCCATCGCCAGCGCCTGCTGCGGATCGCTGTGGAACGAACGCTCGCCGATCGCCGCGCTGCCGTGGCCGATGTCCAGCACCGGCGCAAAACTGATGTCGATATCCTGTGCGATCATTTCCGCCGCCATCAGCCAGCCGGCCTCCTGCGCCAGCCGGCCGCCTTCCTGCGCATCGTGCAACGCGGCGAACGACTGCGCCGCCGGCAGGCGGGTGAAGCCCTCGCGGAAGCGCTGTACGCGCCCGCCCTCCTGATCCACCGCCACCACCAGCCGATCGTGCGAGGCGGCGCGGATCTGGCGCACCAGCTCACGCAGCTGCTCCGCATCGTGGAAGTTGCGGGTAAACAGGATCAATCCGCCAACCAGCGGGTGTTTCAAAATTTCGCGTTCTTCTGCATCCAGCTCGTAGCCGGCGACATCTAGCATTACTGGGCCCACGGGCACCTCACTTCATTATTGTTCGTTCAGAATTCGGATGGTGATAAACAAAGCCGCCGGCGCACCGCCGCGCCCCAGCGCAAAAATTCGGCGTCGCCGCTCTGCTGCCAGCGCACTTCGAACCACAGCAGCATCAGATAATCGACCCACGGCAGCCAGCGGTGCACCTGCGCCTGCAGCCGGGCGACGTCGTGATAGCCCTGGCGCGCGTAGTACTGCAAAAAGCGCTGCTGCTGGCCGGCCGACCAACCGTTGCCGCGAAACAGCGCGGCGATATCCAGCGCCACGTCGCCGTCGGCGGCATATTCCCAGTCGATCAGCCGCAGCCCTTCGCCGGTGGCGAGCAGATTGCCCGGATGGATGTCCATGTGCAGCGGCGCCAGGCGCAGCGGCCGTGGCGAGGCGCTGCGTAAAAAATGACGCTGCAGGCGCAGCCAGTCAGGGGTTAAACGCCGCCTATCCAGCTGCTGCCAGTAGCGGCGGAACTGCCGTCGCAGATCCAGTCGGTAACCGCTGAGCGGCCGCCGGTGCAGTTCCGCCGCCATCGCCGCCAGCTCGCCACGCTGATTCAGCGCCGCAAACTCGGCATCTGTGACGACGTCACCTTCGAGCCATTCAAGGATAAGCCACTGATTATTCTGTGCGAAAACCCGTGGCCCCAGCCCCGGCGCGCAGCGGCGCAAGACCCGCGCTTCCCGCCGGCGGCTCACGCCCAGCGCGCGTTTTTCCACACTGTGCTGCCGCGCCAACAGCGTGATGCCCGCGCCGTCGATGCGCCAGCTCTCGCCGGTCAGCCCCTGCACCGGGCTGAAATGACAACCGGCGGTATTCACCGCCGGCAGTCTGGTTTCCATCAATCGTCGCAGCGCGGCCTCAGCGTTTAACGGCGCCATTGCCCGACCAGACGATCTCGCCGGTTTGCACCAGCATCAGCTGCATATCCAACGCCGGCGACTTCACGTCGCCGCTGACGTCGCTGTACAGCACGTACTGCGCGCCGACGATGCGCGCCAGGCCAATCGCCTTGCTGCGCGAACCGAAGCTGTCATCCGCCGACAGGCCCAGCGTTTGTCGGGCGCTGGTCAGCTTCGCTTCCGGCACCACGCTGAAGGTGGAATTCGACGCCAGCGCCTTGTACAGCGCCGCGGTGGCTTTGCCCATCTGCAGCGAACCGTTGGTATTGTTCTTGACGCTGTCCAGCAGCAGCACGCTGCCGGCCGTGACGCCATCGGCCTTCAGCATCTGCCCCACCAGCGGCTGAACGCTGCCCAGCCAGTCAAGCTGCTGGATTTTCGGCGGCTGCGGCACCGGCTCGGTGGTTGGCGGCTGTGGCTGCTCGACCGGCGGCTTCGGTTGATCCGGCTCAACGGTGACCGGCGGCAGCGGCTGATCCGGCTCAGGCGGACGCGACAGACAGCCGCTCAGGGTTAATGCGGCCAGCGCCACTAAGACGTACTTTTTCATGCTTTTTCTCCAAACCTGGCAAGCGCTTACAGGTACAGATACAGACGCGCGCTTTTGGCGTCCAGGTTGCCGTTAATCGAGTAGATTTTGGCGTCCGAGTCGGGCGCCACGACGATCTCGCGCGGTTTCTCGAAGGGGCGAATATCCAGCCCCTGCGCGTCGTACCAATAGAAACGATAATGCACGGTGACCGGCGTCGATTGGCTGTTGTTGAGCACCGAGGTCGCCATCACCCGCCCGGAGGCGTTCGAAATCGAGGGCGTATCGGCCAAAATGCCGGCGGTCAGCACCGAAGGATCCATCACCACCGTTTGGCGTTGATTGACCGCGATGCCGGACGGCGAGCTGCACCCCATCAGCAACGCGGCGGGCAACGCCAACGCCACCAGACCACGCAGAGTTTTTTTACCGCGCATGATTTCCTCGCTTAACGTGACAACAGCGGCCCCAGCGAGCGGCCACCGACCAGGTGCATATGAATATGATAGACCTCCTGACCGGCGTGGCGGTTGCAGTTGACGATCAGACGATAGCCGTCTTCGGCGATGCCTTCCTGTTCGGCGATCTTCGCCGCGGCGGTGATCATGCGGCCCAGCGCGGCTTCGTGCTCCACGGTCACGTCGTTGACGGTTGGGATCAGCACGTTGGGAACGATCAGCACATGGGTGGGTGCCTGAGGGGAGATGTCACGGAAAGCGGTGACCAGTTCATCCTGATAAACCACATCAGCAGGGATTTCGCGTCGGATAATTTTACTGAAAATCGTTTCTTCGGCCATCTGGCGTTCCTTTTTACACAATTAGCTGTACGCAGTATGAGTGACAAATTCTACTGCTTTCAACCTGATTGCGCACTTTCCGCGTCGAGTGCTGCAGATTCGCGCAGGCCGGCGCCCCGCTTGTGCATCTTTTCACTTTGGTTATTCACTATTGTTGCTTTACTTGCCCCGTGCCGCCGCCAATAGTAACCCCATGATTAGCAAAGAGTAGAGGGTGTTATGCCACTGAGGATTTCGGCGCTGTGCGCGCTGTTGCTGAGCGCCGCCGTTCAGGCGGCCACGGCGGGCGGTATCGATCTGCAGGCTAACCGAGAGCCGATACGCGCAGAGCCGAACCCGGCCGCTATCGCACTGATTCCGGCGAGTTTTCACTTTGCGGTGCCCGGCAAGCTGACGGTGGCGGTCGCGTTCGAGAACTCCCCGCCGCTGGCGCTGTTCGCCGAAGACAATAAAACGCTGATCGGCAGCGATCCGGACATCGCCCGCCTGGTGGCCGACAGCCTCGGGCTGGCGCTGAATCTGGTGCCCACCTCCTGGGAAGATTGGCCGCTGGGCATCAGCGCCGGCAAATACGATGCGGCGATCTTCAACATCGCCGTCACCAAACAGCGCAAGACCAAATTCGATTTCGCCACCTATCGGGTGGACACGCTGGGCTTTTACGTCAAATCCACCAGCCACATCACCTCGATCAACCGGCCGCAGGACGTCGCCGGGCTGCGGATCATCGTCGGATCCGGCACCAATCAGGAAAACATTCTGCTGGGATGGGATAAACAGAACCGCGCCGCCGGGCTGCCGCCGGTGCAGCCGATCTATGTGACCGACGACGCCGCCACCAACCTGAGCATTCAGTCCGGGCGCGCCGACGCGTTCTTCGGCCCCCACTCCACCGGCGCCTACAAGGCGGCGCTGACCGGCAAGACCAAAATGGTCGGCATCGGCCCCAGCGTGGCCTACGTGGCGGTTACCAGCAAGAAAGGCAACGGGTTGGTGAACGCCATCAACGCCGCCATCAACGGCGTCATCGTCAGCGGCGAATACGCGCAGGTGCTGGAGCGCTGGGGCGAAGGCGACGAAAAGGTCGAGCGCTCCGCCATCAACCCGCCGGGCATCGGCGACTAGCCGCCGATCAGCTGCGGCGCGTGCCGACGCATCCACTCGGCCAACGAGTCCAACGTCGGCCGCAGCGACTTACCGAGCGCGGTGACCTGATACTCCACCCGCGGCGGCACTTCGGGAAACACCTGCCGCGTCACCAGGCCGCGCTGCTCAAACAGCCGCAGCTGGCGCGTCAGCTCTTTTTGCGCAATGGGCGCCACCGCCCGCTGCAGTTCGCTGAATCGTACCGGGCTGTCGATCACGATCAGCCGGTACAGGATCGGTATCGCCCACTTGCCCGATACCAGATTGACGAAGTCCACCATCGGGCAAGGTTCGCCCGCCGTCGGCAACGCCGCCAAATTATTTTCCGCCGCTAATGGCGCTTGCGCCGTCATTTCATCCCACCTCGCCCTTTAGTATCCAAAAGGTGCCTACTATGCAAAAGGAACTATAGCGCAAATAATGCCGCAACTGACGCTAAAGAGGAATCGGTTATGTCACGACTGCAAGGCAAATACGCATTGATTACCGGCGGCACCAGCGGCATCGGGCTGGAAACCGCCCGCCAGTTCATCGCCGAGGGCGCGACGGTGGCGATCACCGGGCGCAGCCAAAGCGCCCTGGACGCGGCGGGCCAGGCATTGGCGGGCAAGGCGCTGTTGCTGCTGAGCGACGCCGGCGATATCCCGCAGCAGCGCGACCTGGCGCAGCGGCTGGGGCAACGGTGGCCGCGGCTGGACGTGCTGTACATCAACGCCGGCGACGTTACGCATCGCCCGCTGCAGGAGTGGGATGAGCAGAGCTATCAGCGGCTGATGGACATCAACCTGAAGGGGCCGTTTTTTCTGATCCAGGCGTTGCTGCCGCTGCTGGCCAACCCGTCTTCGGTGATCCTGTGCGGTTCGGTCAGCGCCCATATCGGCCTGCCGCAGAGCAGCGCCTATGCCGCCAGCAAAGCCGGCTTGCTGTCGCTGGCCAGAACGCTGTCCGGCGAGCTGCACGCGCGCGGCATTCGCGTCAACGGCCTCAGCCCCGGCCCGACCGAAACCCCGGCGTTGGGTAAGCTGGGGTTGGCGGAAGCGGATGAGCAGGCATTGCGCGACGATATCCGCGCGCTGGTGCCGATCGGCCGCATGGGCAGCGCACTGGAGCTGGCCAAAGCGGCGGTGTTTCTGGCGGCGGACGAGTCGGCATTTATGGTCGGCGCCGAGCTGCAGATGGACGGTGGCGTGGGGAATTTATAATTTAATTTAGCGACGCGGCCGCACCCCGCGCGGCCCATAAGATCACCCCAGCCCAGGGATCTCGACGCCGAAGGTCTGCAACAGCAGCACCACGTTGAGCAGCACGATCACCACCGTGCCGACCACCGCCGCCAGGCTGGTCCAGCGGCCGTTGGCGAACTCGCCCATGATGTCGCGGCGGCGGGTAAACATCACCAGCGCGATCATCGGGGCCGGCAGCGCCAGGCTCAGCACCACCTGGCTGTAGACCAGCGCGTCGGTGGCGTTGACGCCCATCGCCACCACGATAAACGCCGGCACCATGGTGACCAGGCGGCGCACCCACACCGGAATGCGGAAGCCAACGAAGCCCTGCATGATCATTTGCCCGGCCATGGTGCCCACCACCGAGCTGGAAATGCCGGAGGCGATCAGCGAAGCGAGGAAGATGCCGGCGGCCGCCGCACCGAACAGCGGCGTCAGCGTATGATAGGCGGTGCCAATTTCGGCCACGTCGCTGTTACCGGCGTGGAAGGCACTCGAGGCCATGATGACCATCGCGATATTCACCAACCCGGCGAGCGCCAGCGCGATCACCACCTCAATATTGGAGAAACGCAGCAGCTTGCGCCGTTCGCCGTTATCGCTGGCCGGGCTGCGGTGCTGGGTCAGCCCCGAATGCAGAAAAATGGCGTGCGGCATCACGGTGGCACCGATAATGCCAACGGCGATGGTCAACGCCTGCGCGTCCGGCAGCTGCGGCGTCACCATGCCGATCCCGGCCGCCTGCCAGTCCACCGGTACGATGAACATCTCGACCAGGTAACACAGCGCGATGATCCCCACCAGGCCGCCGATCATCAGCTCGACCGGGCGGAAACCTTTTTTTTCCACCATCAACAGCGCATAGGTGATCACCGCCGTCACCCCCATTCCCGCCAGCAGCGGCATATGGAACAGCAGCGCCAGCGCGATCGCCCCGCCGAGAAACTCCGCCAGATCGGTGGCCATCGCCGCCACTTCGCTGAGCAGCCACATGCCGATCACTACCGGCCGTGAAAACTGGTCGCGGCACATCTCCGCCAGATTGCGGTTGGTGACGATGCCCAGCTTGGCCGACAGCGCCTGGAACAGCATGGCGATCAGGTTGGCCATCACCACCACCCACAGCAGGCTGTAGCCGTATTTCGCCCCGGCCTGAATGTTGGTGGCGAAGTTGCCGGGATCCATATAGGCAATAGAGGCAATCACCGCCGGGCCGGCGAACAGCAACGGCGTAAAGGCGCCGCGCTTGCGTCCGGCAAGGGCGGCGCCAATCGCAATGTTGGTCCGTTCGGTTAACGATGGAGTGGTTGCCGCATCACGCATGAAGTACCCTCAATCTTTCACTGGTTATTTTTCCACCTATCATGCTGACAATGTAGCATCGGCTACACTTTATGCAACAGGCGAAATTCATTGGCTTTGTGTAGAGATATTTCTAACTACCACAATGCGTGGCATCGAATTGATAATGTGTGCTATTTGGACTAACTTAGGGCAACCCTCCCCGTATTGCCGGGAGATGCCATTTTTATGCTTACAGGACGCCCCACGCTATGGTTACCCGCGCGCCAGATAACGCCGACCGCCACGCCCAGACCGACATGCCGGACGAGGCCGAGCACGCCCTGCGTTTTAGCCGCGCCCGCGAAGCGCAGTCCAATGCGCTGATCGAAGATTACGTTGAGCTGATCGCCGATTTGCTGCAAAGCACCCGCGAAGCCAGAACCACCGACATCGCGCGCCGCTTCGGCGTGTCTCACCCGACGGCGATCAAAAATATCGCGCGGCTGAAAAGCGCCGGGCTGGTGGAATCGCGCCCTTATCGCGGGGTGTTTTTAACGGAAGAAGGCGAGCAGCTGGCGCAGAAGGTGCGCCGCCGTCACCGCATCGTGGTCGATCTGCTGATGTGCGTCGGGGTGCCGAGCGAAACCGCCGAGCTGGACAGCGAAGGGATTGAACACCATATCTCGGACGAAACGCTGGCGGTGTTCGAGCATTACCTGCAAAAGCACGCCAAACCCTGACTCCCGGAGCGCCGATGAGCTACGCCGTGCGGCAAATCCATGATCGGCGCCTGGTGGTTTTCGCCGAAGCCGGGCCGCCGTTGAAAGACGAAAACGACGTCAGCCTGTTTATCGCGCCCGCCTTTGAACACGATGCCGGGATGATTGCCCTCCCCGTCAACCGCCTCGACGCCACCTTCTTCCAGCTCAGAAGCGGCATGGCCGGCGCCATATTGCAGAAATTCATCAACTACCGCCTGCGCGTGGCGCTGCTGGGCGATATCACCCCCTGGCTGGCGCAAAGCAACGCGCTGCAAGATTTTGTGCGCGAAGCCAATCGCGGCGAACAGGTCTGGTTCCTCCCTTCTCTCGTCGAACTCGAACAGCGGCTTGGTGCCTGACGGCAGGCAATAAAAAAAGGGAGGCTTTCGCCGCCATTTAGAGGGTAAGGGAAACAAGCAGTTACAGGATTATCATGGATTTAGATACCTGTAACTGCGTGCTTAAAATGGGTGCTGCGTGGGCGTTTGGGTCAATTTGTGGATCATGCTTTAGCTGTATTAGCTCAAACTTGAACTGACATTATCACAATACAGAGCCTAAGCTAACAAGGCCGTCCTGTGCCACAAACGGATCTAGCCCACCTTTTTTAGATGATAAAATTTACTATGCCACTACAGTCTTTCGTTGAGCTGTCTGGCAACACTGCTTAAAAAACAGGCTTAATGTAGTTTATCTTCCGTTTTCCAAGTGAACCCCATTAAGCACTTCCTGCTCCATAGATTTCCCAACGATTATAGAGGTTTTCAGCCTTGAGGGGATTACGTGTTACAACTTTGCGCCGGTGGAGAGGGCGAAGGTCAGGGTCGCTTGCAAGTACAGCATCACAAAAGATCATTTCCATCGTGACTGGGTCGATAGCACAAAGATTATCATCGAACAATTTATGAAGATCACGGCGCAGGAAAATACCATTGAGATAGCTGGCTCCGCCTTTGCGCGCATGGGGAACCAGATGCGCGGCTTCGCAACGAAGAGCGCTGGCCCCAGTCAATACACAGATCCCATAACAGTTATAAGCCACATCGTCCCTGAACTCGTCTTGATTTTTACGATTACGAGTCTGGGTTATTGGGCCATCTTCATGGGCGCGCTCCTGAACCAACTCACGCTCAGTTTTACGCGGATATTTGAGCAGGAATTCCCATTCGGGATTAGTCGGCGGCCAAAAAGCACGGTCTTCTTGCTTCAGAACGCGTCGGAATTTTCGTGCTTCAGCATCGACGCCAATCCTCAGTGTTTCGAATGCATTCCGGACACTACCAAAGGGCTGGAAATCTGCACCGGAATATAACCGGCGAACCAATACAGGATCGATCTGATGCTTCGGATCTGGATTTTTATGAACATAACCAGCTATCTGCCCTGCGGCATTTTCAGAGGGCTTCGGGGCAAACTTGGCCAACATTTCCTCATGGCTGAAGGCGACTTTCCCTACTCCCCCCATTCTAATACGTGATAAAAGGAATTTGCCATCAACGATAAAGAAGCTCCAAAAGGGTGGGGCTTTAATGCCATCGGGTTCTGAATAGTGATAGTTAGTCATGCCGGATTGGCTATGCGCTTTATGTGCAACGACAATCGGCCAGCGGCCACGATAACGCTGCCACATATAAACCATCGCCTGTTCAATTTCTTGTTGCCTAGAATTACTTTGCATGATGCGGACTTCTTCAGCTCTATCCGCAACCAAGAACATGGTTTCTTCTTCAGTTTTTCCCATCTTCAGATGAAAACTCATCAGTTCACGAAGTTTTTGCGAACCCATGCCACCATACTCAACTTCCATTTTCTCCATCATTTTGACGATGCGCATACCCAATCCCCCTATCCTCTACCACGTTTACATAAACAACAACCAAACGTTCTCCACCCGGGATTGTGGATACATACAAGCCTTCTTTGGGCAATTCAATATTATCAGGCATGGGTAACGCACTCCTTTACGTTTACAAGTGGGTTAAACCTTACCGCGTCTTCCAGATAATCCGGCGCAAAATGCGCATAACCCATTGTTTGCAAAATGCTTGAATGCCCTAAAATCCGCTGCAGCGCCAGAATGTTTCCCCCGTTCATCATGAAGTGACTGGCAAAAGTATGGCGCAGAACATGCACCGCCTGCCCCGCCGGCAGGCCAGGAGCAACTTCCTTTACGCATAGTCGGACGTAGGGATAATTCAGATCCTTGAACAGCGACCCTGACTTAACACCGTTGGTGATCTCTTTGCAGAGTTCGGGCGAGATAGGCACCATCCTGTTCTTGTTGTTCTTGTTGTTCTTGTTGTTCTTGTTGTTCTTGGTGTTCAGGTAGGTGACCTTGTTACCGATCACCTCTTCCTTTCGCAGCTTGGCCACTTCACCCCAGCGGGCACCCGTCGCCAAGCAAAGACGGACAGCTTTCAGATGATCACCGTCGAGCCCTTCCTGCAGTGCCACGATCTCGGCTTGGGTAAGAAAGCCCATTTCCTGCGCCGGCAATTTCATTTTCTTCATGGCCTTGAGCGGGTGCTCGCCGTGGTAATGCCCCAGCTCGATGAGAACGGAAAACACACCGCCCAGCATTTCCTGGTCAAGGTTGACCGTCTTGGCCTTCTTGCCTTCAGCAAATCACAGCGCCCGGTAGTCGGCGAAGAAAGTGCGGGTGATCTGGCTCGCTTTGGGTAGCCCCATTTTCTCCGCCATGACACGCAACTTCTGCGCCCTCTTCACTCCGTCTTTCAGGTGCTGGCCATGATGGCTCCACCACAGGTCGATCAGATCGGTTAATGGTCGATGATCAGCAGGCTTATCAAGCCACTCTTTGTTGTTCTGCGTCGCGATAATCCAACGCTCGAACTGCTGCGCTTCAGATTTCGTCTTAAATTTTTTTGCGAACACGCTTCCCTTCTCTTCCTTGAGGGCGCACATCTACCATGTAGCCCTCAGCACCAAGAGATTTAATGCTCATTCGTTGCCCTTACCACTTACAGGCTTCACGTAACGGCTTGATAGCTGTCGACAAACCAGACAAATCAAAAGTAGTCTGTGCAGGATTTTCTCCATAAGGTGTTATTTGCACAAACATTTTTTTACTTTTCATCAGTTCTTTGATGAAAGAGATTGTCTGTCCGCTATAGAAGGTGGCCTTATTGTCAGTGGAGATCTGCCAGGTGCGATTGACTGCTTTTTGGGCATCAATACGAGTAAGAACACGCGTACCATCAATCCCCAGGAATGTCTCCCAATTGATAAAAAGCTCAGTTTTTTTCTCTCGGCATGTGATGAACAAGAAAGGAGTAATTGCCCCACCAAATTGTCCTCGAATCTGACTTTCCGCGGACAAAAAGACGAACTCATTGCTTGAATCATCGATTGGCGATTTTTCGCTTCTTGTCTCCCATTTACCCGTTGACTGAGGTTCTGAGCTTTCTGTTTTGTCCTCAGCCTTTAACTTTCCGAGTTTATCAAAGCACTGAAGGCGTTCACTGTCACCAGTAACTTTCTGGCACTGTGCCAGTTGCTCTGAAATGTTCGTTCCTGCATGTGAAAAGCCAACAAAAGAACTAAATAAGACCAGAGATATTATTTTTTTCATTTTAACTATCACTTAATGTAATTATTCAATTGGTAATTGCTGTGCAGACTGACTGTTATGTACCCAACCAGTTTTTTCCACACAAATCCCCCCATCGCCCAAGAATACATAATATTCCATGTAATTAGCCAGCTTTATGGCTTTTTCGGTTATTGGATCTACTTTCATACCCATCAGGGGAGAAAACAGGAGAAATCTGGCCAAATTCCGGTGCAATATCTCTCTGTAATTAGCCGCGATGAATATTTTTTGAACGTCGTATGTCATGTTGATAAAGCACCAGTCCACCATGCATTGCTAGAAATTCCGGTTGCCGCCACGCTTCCACCCCACCGCTGCCATACTCTGGTAGCGGCTCGCCTGCTTTTGAATGGGCATTCTCATGGAATGCACCGCTCCCGGTTATCGATCCATCGCTGAACCGAGCGCCCGAAATCGATAAACAGACCGAAGAGCAGATCGCCACCAATCTCAACGCTTATCTCCTACTTGAACAGCAACCACATCTGATCCAACGCGATGTGCGCTACCACATCAACAAACTGGAAGAATCCCAGGGCATCCACCGGGGCAATGCATACTTGACGAAAAACTTTGTTGAGCGCGTATTGCCACGGCTTGATCTCGTCAGTGATAAATACCGTGCCTCCGATAACAACAGCGATGCCACCCTGTGCCACCGCTTTAACCATTTGCCAGACGCAGGGCGATCTGATATTGAACTGCTGGCGAAAGATATCGCCGCTGTCATCAAGCAAGAACTGAGCGTAGTCGATGAAGAGACTGGCCGGTCTTCTGAATTATTGAACGTTATGGCGCTATATAAAGGGGCTGCCGCGCTCACCCGCAGGTTTAAGCAAAAGCCGCCACTGTGGAAAACCTACCAGGTAGCCCGCTGGAAAATGATAGTGGAGAACACCACGCCAGCAGTCATGCGTATGATGTCAGAGGGTTGGTGGCTGCGCCGTTTACGACGCCATTCTGACCGCTGGAAAGAGCACTTGCATATTGCCATCGGTCACGTCAGCAAAAAAGCGACGCCCTATGCCAGCCGGCCAACCGTCAGCGATTGGCGAGAGCAGAAACGCCGCACCCGTGAATTCTTAAAATCGATGGAGCTGGAAGACGACGAAGGCAACCGCATATCGCTGATCGACAAATACGATCACAGCGTTGCAAATCCAGCCATTCGCCGGTGCGAGCTGATGAACCGCATTCGTGGTTTTGAGGATATCTGCAACGAGATGGGCTTCGTGGGGGAGTTTTACACCCTGACAGCCCCTTCCCGCTTCCATGCCACCAACAGACATGGCCACCGCAATCGGAAATGGTGTGGGGCCAGCCCGGACAAAACGCAGCACTACCTGCGTAATGTGTGGGAACGCGCACGCGCCAAGCTACATCGTAAAGGATTCCGTATCTTCGGGATCCGTGTAGCTGAGCCACACGGTGACGGTACGCCTCACTGGCATATGCTGCTATTCATGCGGCCCGAGGTAGTTGGCAAAGTACGCGATATCCTGCGCGCTTATGCCTGTGCGGAAGACACTGGCGAGCTTTACAGCGAACGCTCAAGAAAAGCCCGCTTCCATGCCGAAACTATTGATCCTGAAAAAGGCAGCGCCACCGGGTACATCGCCAAATACATCTCAAAGAATATCGACGGTTACGCGCTTGATGGCGAACTGGACGACGACAGCGGCAAAGAGCTGAAAGAGGTTGCCCCGGCAGTATCCGCCTGGGCCGCCCGCTGGCACATCCGCCAGTTTCAGTTTATTGGCGGTGCACCGGTGACGGTCTACCGCGAATTGCGTCGCATGGCCGATCATGAAACCGCAGTTGGCCTGAGTGTCGAATTTGCCCGTGCATGATGCTGCCGATTATGGCCGCTGGGCTGAATACGTTAACGCCCAGGGCGGCCCCTTTGTCCGACGTGATGATCTCATTGTCCGCACCTATTACGAGCAGGCAGAAGCCACCAACGACTATGGCGAAGACGTGATCCGGATCCGTGGTGTATTTTCTCCCCCGGTTGGTATCGATACCCCGATCATCACCCGCATAAAGGAATGGAAGTTTGTTCCTGCCCATTCCGTTGTCCTGGCCGTTGACCTTAAGGGCACCCTGCGCCCTCTCGGAGTTCTGTCAATAACTGTACGGTGCAGCCGGAAAGGCTAAAAACCAAGCAGGTGCAGGAACCTCCAGCACCGCTTGAAAACCTCGATTTTGAGCGACTAACCGATAAAGAACGACGGTTATTGCTCCGGCGAATACGCAGCACACCGCCAGAATCAGTGAAAAATCCATTTATGGCCGTCGCCGAGGGCTTTGCATTGCCAAACGAGGGGCTAAATCTGCCACCAATAAGGTCGGTACTGCCAGACCTGGCCAGCAATAAGCGCTGGCGGGAACAAATACGCCACGAACAAGAGCAACGCGCCCTGGCTTATTTCAGTTTGGATGATGGACAGGAGGCTGAAAATCACCGGCCACCTACGGCCAGCGCTGGCATTAACACAATCAAGCGGCCACTCAGCAAGCTGGAACGCCAGATCGGGAGCTTCGCCGAGTCCATCGGATTCAGTCTGGATGCCTGTATTCTGAAATCGGTGGCCAAGGGCGCAACGGTCACTATCGACGGTCAGCGCTACCGGGCGCGGGCAGATGGTTGTCTTTATCAGCAATCAACGCCAGCAGCCACCACCGCGCTGACGCGGCTCACTGCGCTAGGGCATCAGCAGATACCAGAGCAAACTCGCCTTGTTGGCGAGCACCAGAGAAAAGAAGCCATAAAGCAGCAATCGGAGGAATAGCATGACCACATCGACAGAACGTAAACGCGCCCAGCGACAGCGTGACAAGGCGAACGGCATCACCACGATCACCCTGCGCGTTGATAGTCAGGAAATGGCGATGATTTTGGAGGCTTGCCAGCAACGTCGGATAGCTAGGGAACCTTACGAGGTAACCGAATACTTGATTGGCCTTATTCGCCAGGACAATAGAATACTGTACAAACAGATGGCTGAACTGCGGAAGAGCAATTGCGGGAAATGTGGGGATGCGTTGCCAGGTGATCCAGATGGTTGTTGTATGCAAGGTGATTCACAGTGTTGGCAGACAGCTGGTTACAAAAAGCTGATGCTCACAACACTATGAGAAACGCTGGCTTTCAGATTATGACTTAAAGGACTAAAGAGGTTTGAGGGCATACCGTTATGGCATGAAACAAGATTATAGAAAAAACCGTTATTAATGTTAAAAATGTCAATTATTTTTTTGGTTTTATGGGGTTTTTAAATATTGACATTAGAGGGAAGAAGTGTTTTATTGAAAATAAGATTGCTCTTGTATAAGGACTTTGAAAAACGTGTCTATGCCTCAGCCAAATGAAATTGATTTCATACTTAGAGTTGAATCAGGCAAGGAGCTAGTTGATATGAACTATGCTCTTGATACGATGAAAGGCTTCTCATCGACTATTAGTGCCGTAACAGAAGGGGCGTTGTCTGATAGTTTCAAGTCTAGAAGTAGCGTTGCGGACGATATTCGTACAGAATTGCTTGAAGGGTTTCTAGGCTCTTATGTGCAAAAATTCCGCCTTAGGATTAGTGATCCACTAAAAGAAGTAAAGCTTAGAAGGATGAGTAATGCGGTCTTAAGTGAATTAATAACTTATTATGTCAATGAAGTATTACACGCCGAGCAACCAAATCTTACAATAAAAGCAGAAAAATGCATTAAAAAACTCCAACCCATCGAAAGTCGGATAATTGACAGGATATATTCTTGGGTAGAAGACATGCATACATTATCTGTACGAAAGAACTATACTGTAAAACTTTACAGATTAACGCCTTTAAAAAAATATAGTCTTTTTGAAGTAAACAAGGACACATATGGTAATGCATTTGAGCTTACCGAAGATGCGAACTTTTCAGATATAGATGCTGTAATTTCAAGATTCAATATTTTTACAGGAAATGGTAGGCTTCTTCTTTCTGATGGAAATTATACAATCCCTTTCAGTTTTTCGGGGGCTTACAGTAGAGTAAGAAACTCTTACAAACAGAAAGTATCCACAAACTTACTGGCTAATACTGCCGTTCCAGATGAAGAAAGAGTAAATATCCGCCTCAAAGTAAAACCAAAGAGAAACAAATCTAATGAAGTAGTTAAATATGTTATTTATGAAGTTGATCCCGAATGAAGAAAGGGTTTTGGCTTTATATTTCAATAACAGCTGCCTGCTGCATTTTATTAATTTTATCATGCTATGTAGGCTGGTTTTTCTTTTATCTCAATCGAGGTTTTTCTGAAAGCAGTGAGCAATGGGGCCAGTTTGGGGATTTTTTTGGGGGGATCTTGAATCCTTTCCTTAGCTTCATAACTATATGTATTTTAATAAAAAGCTCACTTTACCAAGAAAAGCAAAACTCACTAATGGAAAAACGTGAAAGGAATAAACGTTTTGACGACCGTTTCTACGCAATGATTACTCAATTAAAGTTTAGCTTCGAGAGCTTAACATTTAACTTTGGAGAAACATTAAATTGGAATGGTGAGCAACTGTTAAAACATATGGAGCATGAATTATTTGACAGCGATGATGCATCAGAATTGGAATCCACACGGTTCAAAGAAACTATATTCCCAGTTCTAAGGCAATTTTACCTTTTATTAAAAATGATCAGATCTGAATTTGACAGAGGTGATATTAGTGAAGTTGAACTTAAAGAGTATCACACATGGTTGATTAATTGCACTGATTACAACGTACTCAGATTTGTAGTCTTTAGTGTATTTTTTTATGAGACAGTTAGCGCATCAAAATACATTTCCAATGACGCGAGCTTTATTATTGAAATCAAAAACCTCGGATTCTCTACTTACATTAGCAAAGTCCAAGAGTACAAAATTAAAAAATCCCCCCCACCTATTCCTTCATGACCTGCTGGATTTTTAATTTCTCATCTATTTTTTAACTGCTCATATATTTCAACCCTACAGCCATTTCTCATCCTTGAATACTGACTGAAAGATCACGAAAATTTAATTTATGTCAGAATGGATGATTACACCCAAGAGCCAAGAGCCAAAGGCCAAAAGCCAAAAGCCAAAAGCCAAAAGCCAAAAGCCAAAAGCCAAAAGCCAAAAGCCAAAAGCCAAAAGCCAAAAGCCAAAAGATTATGGTAATGCTAGTGTTGAAATTACTAGTTTTCATCGACAGGCTAGAGAGCAGTGAGAAAGAATCGTAACTATATGAACAATTGCCTCTGATGTATCAGCGGTTCAATATGACACGCCTGTATCAATCAAAGGGTAGCAGGTCAGCATCTAGAATCTGATTGCTTCACAGCGATCCACTGATGAAACGTTGCTGCGACTGCGGAGAAGGGGTAGAAAAAATAATCCCCATCGCTCCCCCTGCTCCGTGCCGTCCCCCCGCCCCCGCACTGCATACCTAAGAATTCACTTTTTATGCAGTACGTAACACGCGTCAAACCTTGTTGGCTATAGCTTGAAAGGATGATTAGGAATGCAAGAAAATATGCGGATTGTTGCACTTAGGATATGCAGTGCTTTTTTATTTAAAACCCGGGTCGATCCCGATAAAAAACACGCTTTATAGAAGAGTGACAGCGTAAAGCATGCCGGGTAACGTTAAACGATCCTGCCACGTCACATTTTTATTTTCAACAGTCATGTGACGTGTCATTTTCATAAGGTAACTCGCTTGTGACATGTCACAGAGATACACAAAGAGGCATCTGTATATGAATAAGATGCTGCCGGCAAGTTCCTCACTAACGAATCAATCTAATGAACAAGGCCGCTAATGCGGCCTCTTTCTTAATTTTTTTGCCAACTGAAACCTTGGCTATTTTGTCCAATTTATTGGCACCGAATAGTGATTAAAACTGGGCTATTACCACACGTACTTTACCTTCTGAGTTAGCTGCTTCCAGGTCAGTGATAAGTCCAGAAGGGTTACTCACCCACCCTTCTGGGTCGTAAACGAAGCAAACAAGCGTTTCACAGTCTGGGTGTACACGGTAACGTGTCATGTCTGTAATGAGCTCCTCACCAATTTGTCTTGCGCCTAGCGTCTTACGTGTTTTCTTTACTTCGATAACTATCTTTTCTTTCTTCAAAAGAAAATCCTGCCTTGAGGAGGCGCCAGCAAAACTGGGGGTATATTCTTCCGGTCGGATATCATCAAAATGAATGGTCAAAAGCGCATGAACAAGATCCTGAACATCATACTCATCTTTTATTTCTATTGTTGCTCTGTCACTATATCGCTGCTTTAACTTTCGGCAAAATGCAGGGAATTTTTTGAGAATACTGATGATTAACTCTAGATCCTTATCACCACTGGGGGCAATAACCTCTGGCTGGGAGTAAGCTAAATCCGCTTTTGCGGCATCAAAAACTGGCTTTAACTGTTTACTCAGAATTTCATAATTTGTAGCATAGTAACCTTTCTGTTCTTTAACGAAAGAGTTGTAAGTATCAGACTCTTTACCATATGAATCTGCAATTAACTTCTGGGTTCTTGTTACCCATACCTTGTATTTTTCTGAATCTACGTATTCCTGATTTATATTTAACATACTACTGTACTTCATAGTTTTAGTAGCCAATACAACTTGTAATTCTTTATCTAACTGCTCATACCGAGTTTGATATAATGAATTTGACATAACTGTCTTCCTAAAAATGGGAGTCAAAGTAACGTTACGCTCCCACTCAATATACCATAAAATTGTACTTATTCCCTTACTCTAAATACTCAAGTGATTCTGTCCAGCCTCATCAATTCTACACCTGTAGTTGCATGGCCACGCTCAAAACGGCTGGAAAGCCGGAACGTCAATCAGCCACGATACTGCGGTATTAAACCTTCGACGAATTCTTCTGAAACATTTAAACAATATGTTATATAATACCATTGCCAGACACGAAGTCTCGGTAACATCTACTCAAAATAAGGAAATAGTTCAATGAGTAAACAAAAAAAAATCGCAGCTCTTTTTGCTGCACAGGCATTATACAGCAATGCACTCGCGGCTCATGCTACGGTACGCGAACCAACCGATTTTCAGCAATCCTTACAAGATCGCTTGTTTGCTGGCTACAACCGTGTTACGGCATGGATTGACGCTCTACTAAAGGCGTAATCGGTACAAATCAGAGTTAATACTCTTGCCAAAGGTCGCTTTCGCGGCCTTTTTTAATACCCTAAGTGAAACGTCATGTGTTTAAAAGACACATTTGATTGTTCCTTGGAGCTCCCCAACCATTTTATTGAGACCCTGTCGTATAAATGACTACTCTTGATAAAACTTGCTGATAGCTAATATTTTTCTCAGGCAATAAAAAACTCCACGCTAGGTATAATCTTGTATGTTTATTATGCTAATAACTTAAACATCTGATTTCAGCAGTTCATAGGGTTTAAAGCTGATCACGTCTTCCCCTGCCCACTCGTTTAACTCGCACAGCCGTTCTTGCAACGGAGCCAGCTCGTTAATGGCAAACACCCGCGCCGCTTTCTCTACATCACCAAAACCACCGGTATTGTTTGGTAAAATCCCCATCAGTTGCGGTGGCGTACGCTGGGCAGCAAGTTGATCATCGCGGGTCACGTTCTTGATGTTCAAAAACTCGTCCTTTGCCGCAACCTCGGCCAGAGGGATCAGTTGTAACCTGTCCGGCTTACCTCCAGGGGCATACATGAACAGGTTTCGGAAGTTACCCGGCCCTTTTGACTCTTTCAGCGCTTTCGCAGGTTGTCGATATCCTCCTGCTTGTGCGCCGCATCGTTCATGTACAGGATAAGTCCGGCATGGCTGCCGTTGAGGTAGTATTTCCGTCGAAACAGCATAGCGGCTTCGTTCAGCCAAATGGAGTTAAGCGAGGAAAGGTATTCAGGAACGCCGTAAATCTCCTGGTTAATGTCAGAATCCAACAGGTGAAAAATAGAACCCTCCGCAAACTGATGCGGCTCCATCCACGATTGCACAAACCAGAAAGAATCCGTTTCTACCCCACGGCGGGTATATTTCGCCAGACTGGGTGCCAGCTTCATCAGACCACCCAACCGGTTATAGCGCCCCTCAATAAAGCTGTTGCCGAATACCATAAAATCTTGCGCATAGCGGCTAAAATCCTGCTTTGACAGCAGCCGGTGAGGCTTGAACATGCTCACTAAAATATTGCGCTTCATGGTGATCGGTGAACTGTGATGCACGGCCGCACGGAACGTCTTCGCTAGGCCACTGAAAGAGATCGGCGGCTCATACCAACGGTCAACAATGCTGCACTCCAGATAATCCAGGATTTCACGCCGATCCAGCATCGGGATCGGGTCGCCGAAGGTGAACGCCTCCACATGCTGCGCGCCGCTTTGTTTCTGCGTGATCGGCTGGGTGTTTTTGTGGCCCCGGGTGCGTTTGCTCATTTAAAAAATCTCCATAAAACCTGTATTGCTACCGGTTGCCCCTTCGAGCGGTTCATTGAATAAGGCGTGCATGACGGCCCAGGCCACATCGCCGTGGCTGACGCCTTCGGCGCGGCTGGTGACATAGGTTGCCCGGCGGCCGGTGGCCGGTGGCCGTCATTTGCTTGCGGATGGACATAAACGCCTAGGCGATATCCAGCGCGCCGGCATCAAACTCCAGGCGGCCGGAGCGGATCACGTCGCGGGCCTTCAGTACGAGGTCGGTTTTCATTTCCAGGCTGTAGTTGATGGCGTTCACCGCCGGGAAGAATTGGCGCACCAGTTGCGACACCGCGCGGCCAAGGCCGGTGTTGTCGATGCCGATATAGCTCACGTTGTAACGTTCGGTCAGCGCCTTGATGTTGCGAGCCTGCGCCGCAAAATCCATCCCGCGCCACTGATGGCGCTCCAGCACACGGAATTTTCCGCCGGCAACCAGCGGCAGCAGGATGACCGCGCACCCGGCGCTGTCGCCATCTTCAGAACTGGCAGGGTCATAACCGATCCAGACTTCGCGCGACGCTACCGGGCACAACGCGAACGGCTTGACGTCCGTCCAGTGGTCCCAGCTGTCCACCATGCAGCGCTGCATTTCGCCCATCGGGAAGACGGACGATGTATCGTCGATGAAGTTGCACATAAACAGGTTGTCAAAATCTTCATCGCTGTTCTCCTCTCGCAGCTCGTCGAGGTCGAACAGGTCGCAGCCACCGCGCAACGCATCTTCAATGGTGAGGATCTGGCGGAATTGCTTGTCCTCGCAGAGCACGCCGCCGGCCAGGCGTTCATAGCTAACGTCAATTCCCCTGCGTCTGTCCTTCGATTTCCCCTTGTTAAACAGCGTGCCATTCCAGAATGAATAGGCTTCATGGTTCATGCTGGACGGGATTGAAAAATACGTTGAGCGGTAGCACGTTTGCTACGCCATACCCGATGCAGCCCGGCGAACTTCTTAAAGCCCGGGATCCAGAAATATTCATCCAGATACAGGTTGCCCGCTCGCCCCTAGGCGGTGTTGGAGTTGATATCTAAGAAGTGTGTCCTGTCCAGTCGCCCCCAAAAGCAGCGGACAAACCTCATTGATCTTTGGCTAATTAGACGGCCCGCAGAAGTGGGCGGTTGCACAGTATCGCTTATCTCTCGGTCTAAATGTGGATATGTAAAATAAAAAACACTTATAAATCAATCAAAAACCAATAAAAAAAGGAGGCTTTCGCCTCCCTTGGTAACTCCCCTGCCTGAATCAATGATTACGGATGTATTCGTCCATATCGGTTTTCAGGTTGTCGGACTTGGTGCCGAAGATGGCCTGCACGCCGGAGCCAGCGACGACTACGCCGGCTGCGCCCAGTTTCTTCAGGCCCGCCTGGTCAACTTTGGACACGTCGGCCACGCTGACGCGCAGACGGGTGATGCAAGCATCCAGGTTAGTGATGTTTTCTTTACCGCCGAAGGCCTGAACCAGCGCCGCGGACATTTCGGAACCGCCCTGCGCAGTCTGCTCGGCAGCGGTGTCTTCACGGCCCGGGGTTTTCAGATCCAGCTTGGCGATCAGCACGCGGAAGATAGTGTAGTACACCAGACCGTAGATGATGCCGACGATCGGGAACAGCCAGATTTTGCTGCTGTTGCCGCTCAGTACGATAAAGTCGATCAGGCCGTGCGAGAAGCTGGTGCCGTCACGCATGCCCAACAGGATACAGATTGGGAACGCCAGACCGGCCAGGATAGCGTGGATCACGTACAGGATCGGCGCGACGAACATGAAGGAGAACTCGATCGGCTCGGTGATACCGGTCAGGAACGAGGTCAGCGCGGCAGAGATCATGATGCCGCCGACTTTCGCGCGGTTTTCCGGCTTGGCCGAGTGCCAGATGGCGATGGCCGCAGCAGGCAGACCGTACATTTTGAACAGGAAGCCGCCGGACAGTTTGCCCGCGGTTGGGTCACCCGCCATGTAGCGAGGGATGTCGCCGTGGAATACCTGGCCCGCCGCGTTGGTGAATTCACCAATTTGCATTTGGAACGGTACGTTCCAGATGTGGTGCAGACCGAATGGCACCAGAGCACGCTCAACCACGCCGTAAATGCCGAAGGCCACGACCGGGTTCTGATAAGCCGCCCACTGCGAGAAGGTCTGGATAGCCGTACCGATCGGCGGCCAGATGAAGGACAGCACTACGCCCAGAACGATCGCCGCCAGACCGGAAATGATCGGCACGAAGCGCTTACCGGCAAAGAAGCCCAGGTATTCCGGCAGTTGAATGCGGAAGAAGCGGTTGAACATATAGGCCGCGATGGCACCGGAGATAATCCCCCCGAGCACACCGGTATCCGCCAGGTGTTTGGCCGCAATCTCTTCAGCCGGCAGGTGCAGCACCAGCGGCGCAACCACCGCCATGGTTTTCACCATGATGCCGTAGGCCACCACCGCCGCCAGCGCAGAAACGCCGTCGTTGTTGGTGAAGCCCAGGGCAACGCCGATGGCGAAAATCAGCGGCATGTTGGCGAAGACCGAACCGCCCGCTTCCGCCATCACGTGGGAGACTACCGCAGGTAGCCAGCTAAAGTTGGCGGAGCCGACGCCCAGCAGGATACCTGCGATAGGCAACACGGACACCGGCAGCATGAGCGATTTACCTACTTTTTGCAGGTTTGCAAATGCGTTCTTGAACATAGTTGAGTGTGCTCCTGAGTAATAATGCTTTGCTACTTCTTGTCGCGATAATTCGCGCTGCAAGGGGGGGAGAAAAACCCCTGCAATTCAGGGTGTCTGAGCACCCCTTGAATTTATTACGCAGAGTAAAATAAATAGCCTGCGCAATGTTTGATGACAATCACGTTTCGATGATCGAGCCGCGGTAACTTTGCATAAACCGGCTATTTTTTGGCAAAACGGGCCAAAAAACACGCATCAATCACCCTGAAACGGGAGGGAACCTTACCCGTTTCAGTGATTAATTACGAGCTTAAAAAAAATTACGCAGACAATGACCTACAGCTATAGCCTAGGTCAAAGATCACAGATCGAGGTGAAATAAGCGTGAAAAGTTGGCGGTGGTCGCTTCGGCCAGTTGTTCCAGGCTGACGCCCTTCAATACCGCCATGTATTCAGCCACATCGCGCACATAGGCGGGTTGGTTTTCTTTGCCGCGATGCGGCACCGGCGCCAGATAAGGTGAATCGGTTTCCACCAGAATGCGGTCCAGCGGCACATAGCGGGCCACCTCACGCAGTTGTTCAGCGTTGCGGAAGGTCACGATGCCCGAGAAGGAAATGTAGAAGCCCAGATCCAGCAGCGTTTCGGCCGTGGCCAGATCTTCGGTGAAGCAGTGAAGTACGCCGCCGCAGTCCTGTGCGTTCTCTTCACGCAGGATCGCCAGCGTGTCCGCACGCGCATCGCGGGTGTGGACGATCACCGGTTTGTTCAGATCCCGGCCGATGCGGATATGTTCGCGGAAAGAGTCCTGCTGCAGCTCGAGATTGTCTTTCTGGTAGAAGTAATCGAGCCCGGTTTCCCCCAGCGCTACCACCTGTTCCGCCGCCGCCAGGCGGCGCAGCTCGGCGTAATCATACCCCTCTTCCAGATTGAGCGGATGCACCCCGCAGGAGAAGGCCACGTCGTTGCGCTTGCCGATCAGCTCGGTCATGGAACGGTAGCCCGGCAGCGTGGTGGCGACCGCCAGCACATAGCCGACGTCGCGCGCTTTGGCCTTGGCCAGCGCATCGTCCACATTCTGGTGCAGCGTTTGATAATCCAGACTGTCAAGGTGGCAATGAGAATCGACTAACAACATAATGTTTAACTCTTTTACTTTACAGCGAATGAGGGTGGGAATAGCCGGCGGCGCCGAGCATCTGTTCCCAGCGAAGTAACTGTTCGGTCAGCAGCAGCTCGCGATTGACGCCCACCACGCTGAGCAGCTGATGGCGACAGTTCAGCCACTGCTGCACGATCTGCTGCAGCGAGGCGCTGCTCAGCAGGCTGGCCAGCTGATGCACCAACGGCTGCTGATCCTGATTCAATACATACTGATGCGCGCCCTGCTGCCACTTCATCGCGTCCACCAGCAGCGCGCACAGCCAGTGCAGGCGCTCGGCGACGTCTTCATGGTTCAACACCGGCAGCAGCGACAGCATATCGCGCTGCGGCAGCGCGGCGCTCAACGCGGCGCACAGGGCGCTGCGCTGTTGCCACTGCTGCGGCTGCAACAGCTGTTCGGCGGCCAGCGGCGCGCCGTCGTGCAGGCGCAGCGCCGTGAGGCGGTCCGTCTGAGATCCGGCCGCCTGTCGGCCCAGCCACTGCAGGCTGAGCTGCTCATCCGGGCTCGCCAAATGCCAATACAGGCAACGGCTGCGCAGCGTCGCCATCAGCCGCGACGGCTCACGGCAACCCAGCAGAAAATAGGTTTTCTCCGGCGGCTCTTCCAGCGTTTTAAGCAGCGCGTTGGCCGCCGCCTCGGTCAGCTGTTCCGCCTGCGGCAGCCAAATCACTTTAGCGCCGCCCTGCTGGGCGTGGGCGTACAGCGTTTCAATCACTTGGCGGATCGGCTCGATTCCCAGGCTGCTCTTGCCCTTTTCCGGCGCCAGCACGTGATAATCCGGGTGGTTGCCCGCCAGCATCAGCCGGCAGCTGTGGCACTCGCCGCAGCTTTTTTCACCGTTGCGCTGCTGGCAGATCAACCAGCGGCTCAGGCCGTAGGCCAGCGCGTCGTCACCGTTGCCCGGCGCCGCGTGCAGCAGCAGCGCATGATGGCCGCGGCCGTCGGCGTACTGCCCAACCAGCTGGCGATAAGGGCCGTTCAGCCACGGGTACCAGTTCATTATGCGCCTTCCTGCTGCCGCAGCCAGTGGCCGACGCAGTCGCGGATCGCCGCGGTCACCTGCTCCAGCGGCTGGGCGGCGTCGACGGTGACGATGGTTTTATCCTGCGCCGCCAGCTCGAGATAGCGAGCGCGGGTGCGCTCGAAGAACGGCAGCGCTTCCTGTTCGATGCGATCCAACTGACCGCGCGCCTGTGCGCGTTGCAGGCCGACCAGCGGCGGCAGATCGAGATAGACCGTCAAGTCCGGGCGAAAATCCCCCAGCACAGTGTCGCGCAGCGAGCTCATCAGCTGCGGATCCACGCCGCGGCCGCCACCCTGGTAAGCCTGTGAAGAGAGATCGTGGCGATCGCCCACCACCCAGGCGCCGCGCGCCAGGGCCGGTTTAATCACGGTTTCCACCAGCTGCACACGCGCGGCGTACAGCATCAATACTTCGGCCTTGATGGTCGGCAATTCGCCGTCAATGCCGCGCTTGAACAGATCGCGCAGCTTCTCCGCCAGCGGCGTGCCGCCCGGCTCGCGGGTGAAGACGATGTCGCTGACACCGTGTTCGCGCAGCACATTGACCACCGTATCGCGCGCGGTGGTTTTGCCCGCGCCTTCCAGCCCTTCGATAACAACGAATTTACTTTTCATTCTTTTCCTTTAACGCCTGACGGTACACGCGCACCGCCTGGTTATGGCTCGCCAGATTGGTGGTGAAGGTATGCCCACCCTTGCCGTCGGCGACAAAATAGAGATAAGGCGTTTTGGCCGGATTGGCGGCCGCCTGCAGCGAGGCCTCCCCCGGCATGGCGATCGGCGTTGGCGGCAGGCCGGCGATCACATAGGTGTTGTACGGCGTCGGCGTCTCCAGATCCTTGCGCGTGATGTTGCCATTATAGCTTTCGCCCATGCCGTAGATCACCGTCGGATCGGTCTGCAGGCGCATGCCGATGCGCAAGCGGTTGACGAACACCGACGCGACCTTGCTGCGCTCTTCCGGCACCGCGGTCTCTTTCTCGACGATCGAGGCCATGGTCAGCAGATCTTCCGGCGTTTTATACGGCAGGCTGGTATCGCGGCCGGCCCAGGCGGCCTGCAGCGCTTTGTTCATGCGCACGTGTGCGCGTTTGAGCAGCGCGATGTCGCTCATGCCGGCGGTATACTGATAGGTATCCGGATACAAATGCCCTTCCGGCGTTTCTCCCGCAGGAATGCCGAGCGCTGCGGCAATCTCCGCTTCGCTCTTGCCCGCCAGGGTGTGTTTCAGGTATTTGGACTGCTGCAGCACCTGCTGCCAATCACGCAGGCGTGAGCCTTCGATAAAGCGTGCGGTGAACTGCGCCTCTTTGCCGCTGGCCAACAGTTTCAGCATCTGGCGCACCGTCATGCCCGGCGTGAACCGGTAGGTACCGGCTTTAAACTCCGCCAACTCCGGCTCCAGCTTCAGCAGCCACTGGAACCAGCGCCCGTTGTGCACCAGCTTATCGCGTACCAGTAGCCCTTCCAGCGCTACCCGGCCGGTGCCGGCCGGCAGTTTGAAGATGGTTTCTTGCTGGATAGCCAGCGGCGTATCGGCAAAGCGTTCGATCTTCTGGTAGCCCCAAAACAGCAGCGCCAATACCAGAACAACAATAACAGACAGGACCTTCAGCTTTCTTTTCTTCATCAATCAGCCATGGTTAACAGTGTGGACGCAAAAAATCATACAGCTGGCGCGAAGCATAACGCCATGATTGCGCAGCGTTTACCGGCAGCAGCGGCATCAGCGCATTGCTCACCAGCACTTCGTCGGCATCGGCCAGCGTCTCCAGCGGTTCACTGACGCACTGCAGACGGTATTCCGAACCCGCCAGCAGCGCGATCACCCGCCGCCGCATCAGGCCCGCGACGCCGGCCTGGCTCAGATCCGGGGTAAATACCGCTTTTCCCTTACGCCAGAACAAATTAGCCGCACAGCATTCCACCAGCATACCGGCAGTGTCAAGCACCAGCGCCTCGTCGGCGGCCGTCTGGTCAAGATGCGCGCGGATCAGCACCTGCTCCAGGCGGTTCAAATGCTTCAACCCCGCCAGCAACGGATTGCGCGCCAGCGCCACCGGGCTGAGCGCAAGCGTGATGCCCTGCTCGCGCCACTGCAAATAGTGCGCAGGGTAGCTGCTGCGGGCGACGATACGCGTCGGGTTTTCGCACCCCGTCGGGCTGTAACCCCGCCCGCCGCTGCCGCGCGTCAGTATCGCTTTGACCACGCCGAGCGGAATTGATTCGGCCGCCAGCGCCATCTCCCGCTCGAAAGCCAGCCAATCGGTGGCAGGCAGCATCAGCCGCTGCGCCGCTTGCTGCAGCCGCTCCAGATGCCAGGGCAGCAGCTCGATGTTACCGTCGATAACCCGGGCGGTAGTAAAGCAGCCATCGCCGAACTGCAGGCCACGATCGCTCGGCGCCAGCGCATCGTGGCGTTGTCCGTTAATCCAGTACATGCTTCCTCCTGTTGCCGGGCTATTTCATTACGCTCGCAGGATAGCAGGCGGCGAGACGATACGCAGCCCCGCCGGCGGCCAAACGGCGGGCGTAAAAAAGCCCGGTTAAAAAACCGGGCTTTCGTCAGCTATCCGCAGCGCGAGTTACACTCGGCGGAAGATCAGCGAGCCGTTGGTGCCGCCGAAGCCGAAGGAGTTACACAGGGTGAACTCCATATCGCTGACCTGGCGCGCTTCATGAGGCACGAAGTCCAGATCGCAACCTTCATCCGGGTTATCCAGGTTGATGGTTGGCGGTACCGCCTGATCGCGCAGCGCCAGCACGGTGAAGATAGACTCGATCGCGCCTGCCGCACCCAACAGGTGGCCAGTCATCGATTTGGTCGAACTCACCAGCACGCGGTGGGCATCGGCGCCGAAGACGGATTTCACCGCCTGCGCTTCCGCCTGGTCACCCGCCGGCGTAGAGGTGCCGTGCGCATTGATGTAGCCGATTTGTGACGGGGTCACACCGGCGTCAAGCAGGGCATTTTCCATCGCCAGCGCAGCGCCTGCGCCGGTTTCCGGCGGCGACGTCATGTGATAAGCATCGCTGCTCATCCCAAAGCCCACCACTTCGGCGTAGATTTTCGCGCCGCGTTTTTTCGCGTGCTCGTACTCTTCCAGCACCATCATGCCGGCGCCGTCGCCCAGCACGAAGCCGTCGCGGTCTTTATCCCACGGACGGCTCGCCGCCTGCGGGTTGTCATTACGGGTGGACAGGGCGCGCGCTGCGCCAAAGCCGCCGACGCCCAATGGGGTGCTGGCTTTCTCTGCCCCACCGGCCAGCATCACGTCAGCATCATTGTAAGCAATGATACGCGCCGCATGGCCGATGTTGTGCACACCTGAAGTACAGGCGGTGGCGATGGAAATGCTTGGGCCACGCATGCCGTACATGATTGTCAGGTGGCCTGCAATCATATTCACGATGGTGGATGGCACGAAGAACGGACTGATTTTCCGTGGGCCACCGTTAACCAGTGAACTGTGGTTTTCTTCGATCAAACCCAGGCCGCCGATGCCGGAACCGATCGCGGCTCCAATGCGGGTGGCGTTAGCCTCGGTGATGTCCAGACCTGCATCCTGCATGGCTTGCATGCCGGCAGCGATACCGTACTGGATAAAGGCGTCCATCTTGCGCGCATCTTTGCGAGAGATGAAATCCTCAGAATTAAAATTCTTTACCAGGCCAGCAAACTTGGTCGCATAGGCAGTGGTATCGAAATGGTCGATCAGGCTGATGCCACTCTGACCGGCAAGAAGAGCGTTCCACGTGGACTCTACCGTATTGCCGACAGGAGACAACATGCCCAGTCCGGTCACAACTACTCGACGCTTAGACACGTTTGTCCTCCAGGGAGGGAAAAATATGACACTAGGGATAGAAAAAACTTAGGCGGTCGAACGACCGCCTAGATATGTTCTCTTACTGCTGGCTAGCGTTGATGAAATCAATAGCTGCCTGAACAGTAGTGATCTTCTCAGCTTCTTCGTCTGGAATCTCGGTGTCGAATTCTTCTTCCAGTGCCATTACCAGCTCAACGGTGTCAAGAGAATCAGCGCCCAGATCTTCAACGAAAGAAGCGTTGTTCAAAACTTCTTCCTGTTTAACACCCAGTTGCTCAACAATGATTTTCTTAACGCGTTCTTCGATAGTGCTCATACTCTTAAATTTCCTATCAAAACTCGCTTTCGCGATGGTTTTCGTAGTGTATAAAATGCTGAAAAAGATGCAACTAAATCCCGGCTGGTCAAACCACGATTTTACGCTATTTTGCGGTTTTTGCCTCAAATAACGCAAATGGTTTTCACATTTTTTAAATCATGTACATGCCGCCATTGACATGTAACGTTTCACCGGTGATATAGCCGGCCTCATCAGAGGCCAAAAATGCAACAGCGCTGGCGATTTCTTTAGCATCGCCCAGCCGGTTGGCTGGAACTGATGACAAAATGCCTGCGCGTTGATCATCTGTCAACGCCCGTGTCATGTCCGTCTCAATAAAGCCAGGTGCCACGACGTTGACCGTAATGCCACGCGAAGCAACTTCACGTGCCAAAGATTTGCTAAAACCAATCAAACCGGCTTTAGCCGCCGCGTAGTTCGCCTGCCCTGCGTTCCCCATGGTGCCGACAACGGAACCGATGGTGATGATACGGCCAAACCGCTTTTTCATCATAGCGCGCATTACCGCTTTTGACAGGCGGAATACGGAAGTCAGGTTGGTGTCGAGGATATCCTCCCACTCGTCATCCTTCATACGCATCAGCAGGTTATCACGCGTGATGCCGGCATTATTCACTAAAATGTCGATTTCGCCAAATTCGGCGCGAATCGATGCCAGCACGCTGTCGATAGATTGCGCATCAACAACGTTCAACATAAACCCTTTACCGTTTGCGCCCAGGTAGCTGCTGATCGCTTCAGCGCCGCTCTCGCTGGTTGCGGTGCCGATCACTTTGGCGCCGCGTGCCACAAACGTTTCTGCAATAGCTCGGCCAATACCGCGGCTCGCGCCGGTGACCAGAACGATTTTACCTTCGAAGCTCATCATTTTCCTCTTTATTGTTCAAGCGCCGCCGACAGGCTGGCGGTGTCGTTCACCGCCGCAGCCGTCAGGGTGTCAACAATACGTTTAGTCAGGCCGGTCAGCACTTTGCCCGGCCCCACTTCCAGCAGCGACGTCACTCCCTGTGCTGCGATAAATTCTACGCTCTCGGTCCAACGTACCGGGCTGTACAGCTGACGCACCAGCGCGCTGCGGATCGCTTCCGGATCGTTTTCGGTACGCACGTCGACGTTGTTCACCACCGGCACCTGCGGCGCGTTGAAGGTGATGTCCTGCAGCGCCACGGCCAGCTTGTCGGCGGCCGGCTTCATCAGCGCGCAGTGCGAAGGCACGCTCACCGGCAGCGGCAGCGCACGCTTGGCGCCGGCGGCTTTGCAGGCGGCGCCTGCGCGCTCAACCGCTTCTTTGTTGCCGGCGATGACCACCTGGCCCGGCGAGTTGAAGTTGACCGGAGAAACCACCTGCCCTTGCGCAGACTCTTCACACGCCTTGGCGATCGCGTCGTTGTCCAGACCGATGATGGCGTACATCGCGCCGGTGCCTTCCGGCACCGCTTCCTGCATCAGCTTGCCGCGCAGCTCGACCAGACGGATCGCCGCCTTGAAGTCCAGCACGCCAGCGCAGACCAGCGCCGAGTATTCGCCCAGGCTGTGACCCGCCATCAGCGCAGGCGCTTTACCGCCCTGCTGCTGCCAAACGCGGAAAATCGCCACCGAGGCGGCCAGCAGAGCCGGTTGGGTCTGCCAGGTTTTGTTCAGCTCTTCCGCCGGGCCTTGCTGCACCAGCTGCCACAGGTCGTAACCCAGGGCGGAAGAGGCCTCGCCGAAGGTTTCTTCGACGATCGGGAACTGTGCGGCCAATTCGGCCAGCATGCCAACGGTCTGTGACCCCTGGCCCGGGAAAACAAAAGCAAATTGCGTCATTTTTTCTTCCTGTCCAAATCAGAAACGAACCAGCGCCGAGCCCCAGGTAAAGCCGCCGCCGAAGGCCTCCAGCAGCACCAGTTGGCCACGCTGAATTCGCCCGTCGCGCACGGCTTCGTCCAGCGCGGAAGGCACCGAGGCGGCAGAGGTGTTGCCGTGACGATCGAGCGTCACCACCACTTTGTCCATTCCCATGCCCAATTTTTTCGCCGTTGCGCTGATGATGCGCAGGTTGGCCTGGTGCGGTACCAGCCAATCCAGCTCGCTGCGGTCCATGTTGTTGGCCTGCAACGTCTCATCGACGATGCGCGCCAGCTCGGTAACCGCAACCTTGAAGACTTCGTTGCCCGCCATGGTGACATAGGCCGGCTTGTCTTGATTCTGACGATCCTTGTACGGCAGCGTCAGCAGGTTGCCGTAGCTGCCGTCGGCATGCAGATGGGTAGACAGAATGCCCGGCGCTTCAGAAGCCCCCAGCACCACCGCCCCTGCGCCATCGCCAAACAGAATGATGGTGCCGCGATCTTCAGGATCCAGCGTGCGCGACAAGACGTCCGCGCCGATAACCAGCGCATGTTTGACCGCGCCGTTTTTCACGTACTGATCGGCCACGCTGAGCGCGTAAGTGAAGCCGGCGCAGGCCGCAGCCAGATCGAACGCCGCGCAGTCTTTGATGCCCAGCATTTGCTGCACCAGGCACGCCGCGCTCGGGAACGCGTGAGTGGTCGAGGTGGTCGCCACGACGATCAGCCCAATGTCTTCTTTAGCCACACCTGCCATTTCCAGCGCTTTCTCAGCGGCCTGGAAGCTCATCGTCGCAACGGTTTCATCCGCAGCGGCGATGCGACGTTCGCGGATACCGGTACGCGTGACGATCCACTCGTCAGAGGTATCCACCATTTTTTCCAAATCAGCATTGGTGCGCACTTGTACGGGCAAATAACTCCCCGTACCGAGAATCTTTGTATACATGTACGATCAGTCACTCTTAGGTAATACAGCCTCAAGGCGCGCAGCAATCCTTTCCGGGACTTGCCGCTGCACCGCCTGCACAGCCTGTTCGATTGCGACTGCAAACGCGTGAGGGTTCGCAGCGCCGTGGCTCTTGACTACGGTGCTGCGCAATCCTAACAGACATGCGCCATTATACTGGTCGGGGTTCAGGTGGCCGAACCGCTTAACCACCCGTTTTTGCAACCAACGGCCCAACAATTTCAGCCACCACGCTTGCTTGTTTCCGTCGCCGGACGATTTCAGCAGCGATAAGAACACCCTGACCACCCCTTCCATGGTTTTCAGGGTGACGTTGCCCACGAAGCCATCGCAAACCAACACGTCGGTCTTGCCGGTGAGCAGTTCGTTTCCTTCCAGGTAACCAATATAGTTGATTGCCGGAGTATTTTTTAGCACAGCGGCCGCTTCGCGGATATTATCCAGGCCTTTGGTCTCTTCTTCGCCAATATTCAGCAGCGCCACCCGCGGTTGCGCAATGCCGATCACATCTTCCGCCATCACCGCGCCCATCACGGCAAACTGCACCAGCATGGTGCTGTCGCACTCGACGTTGGCGCCCAGATCCAGCACCACGGTTTTACTGCGTTGCTGATTCGGGATAGCCGTCATCAGCGCCGGGCGTTCGATGCCCTCCAGCGGCTTGACCAACAGCTTCGCCAATCCCATCAGCGCACCGGTATTGCCGGCGCTGACGCAGCCCTGCGCTTTGCCACTGCTGAGCTGCTCGAGCGCAATGCGCATCGACGTGCCGCGGCTGGCGCGTATCGCTTGTGAAGGTTTGGCGTCGCCGGCGATCACGGACTCGGCGGGCACGACTTGCAGACGCTCCAGAAGAACCGGATCGGCGTGGGCAAGCAAAGGGGAGATGACGTCGGGATTGCCGACCAGCAGGAGATGAAGCTGTAAATTAGAGGCCAGTGCCTGCAACGAAGCAGGCACTGTGACGCAGGGACCGAAGTCCCCGCCCATTGCATCTAACGCCAGGGTTAGACGAGTCAAGGTATCGCTACTTAGCCGATAACCTTGCGACCGCGGTAGAAACCGTCGGCAGTGATGTGGTGACGACGGTGAGTTTCACCGGATACTTTGTCTACAGACAGAGTAGTCGTGGTCAGAGCATCGTGAGAACGACGCATGCCACGCTTGGAACGGGTTGGTTTATTCTGTTGTACGGCCATGGACCTTACTCCTCAATTACTTACGCTTTAAACTGGCTAATACGGCAAACGGATTCGGTTTCTCCGCCTCGGGAGGCAGTTGGCCGAATACCATGTCCGCTTCGGACACTTCACAGTGTTCAGATTCATGTACCGGAACGACAGGCAGTGAAAGAATAATTTCGTCTTCAATCATTGCCAACAGATCGACTTCTCCAAACTCGTCAACTTCGATCGGTTCGTACGCTTCCGGTAATGCCTCAGCCTGCTCATCATTGACGACCGGGCTAAAACAATATGTTGTGTGAACCTGATGTTCGAACGGGACTCCACAGCGTTGGCACATCAACGTTACCGTGACGTCCGCATGCCCTGTTATCACCGCGAGGCGCTGATTGTCGATATTGAACGACAACGACACCTCGACATCACTGTCCACACTGACCACGGAGTCGGCAACACGAGTAACCTGCTCAGGCGCATAGACACCAGCATAGTCCAGGCGTTTCTGAGCGGTACGTACCGCATCAATGGTCAAGGGTAATTTTACCTTTTGCATAGGGCGCGCATATTAACTTTGTAACGACATAGAGTCAAAGAAAAAGGCCGTAAAACGGCTCCTTTCACCAATATTCGCTTCCACAGCGGCCGACAGTTTAAAATGCCGTACCCATTTACGCTACGGTTTGCGAAAAAAATTATGCAGAGATTGCTTTTAGCCTCCACCTCCCCCTATCGAAAAATGCTGCTGGAGAAGCTGCAGCTGCCCTTCGACTGCGCTGCACCCGAGGTGGATGAAACCCCACTGCCGGGTGAAAGCGCCGAAGCGCTGGTGCTGCGCCTGGCGGCGGCGAAGGCTCAGGCGCTGGCCCTCGCCTATCCCGAGCATCTGATCATCGGCTCCGATCAGGTCTGCGTGATCGATGGCAACATCACCGGCAAGCCCCATACCGAGGAGAACGCCCGGGCGCAGCTGCGCCAGGCCAGCGGCCAGGCCGTGACTTTTTATACCGGCCTGGCGCTGTACAACGGCCGTAGCAAGCAGCTGCAGGCCCTGTGCGAGCCGTTCCACGTGCATTTTCGCGCGCTGAGCGAAACGGAGATCGCTGCCTATGTTCGCCTGGAGCAACCGCTGAACTGCGCAGGCAGTTTTAAGAGTGAAGGATTGGGGATCGCACTGTTCGACAGGCTGGAAGGCCGGGACCCGAACGCCCTGATCGGCCTGCCGTTGATCGCGCTGTTGGAGATGTTGCGGGCTGAGGGCATCAACCCGCTGGTCTGACGCGGATTACTTGGCCGCCTGCCGGCGCAGCACCTGCAGGCAGTGGCGCAGCTCTTCGTCCATCGGCGCTTCGATGCGCATCGTTTCGCCGGTGGATGGATGCTCAAAGCGCAGCGCCGCGGCATGCAGGAACAGCCGCTTCAGGCCGGTACCCGCCAGCTGGCGATCGAACTCGCGGTCGCCATAGCGATCGTCAAAGGCGATCGGGTGCCCGGCATGCAGCGTGTGCACGCGGATCTGGTGAGTGCGCCCGGTGATCGGGCTGGCCTTCACCAGGGTGGCGAATTCGTAACGCTCTTCCACCTTGAAGCGGGTTTCCGAAGGCTTGCCTTCGCTACTGACGCGCACGATGCGCTCACCGCTTTGCAGAATGTTTTTCAGCAGCGGCGCCTGTACGGCCTTGCAGTGGGACTGCCACTGGCCGCGCACCAGCGCCAGATAATCCTTCTGCATCCCCTTCAGCCGCAGCTGTTCGTGCAGCGAGCGCAGCGCGGAGCGCTTCTTGGCCACCAGCAGCACACCGGAGGTGTCGCGATCCAGACGGTGCACCAGCTCGAGGAAACGGGCTTCCGGGCGCAGCGCGCGCAGCCCTTCGATCACGCCGAAGCTCAGGCCGCTGCCGCCATGCACCGCGGTGCCGGAGGGCTTGTTGAGGATCAGCAGGTGGTCGTCTTCATAAAGGATGCAGTCTGCCAGTGCGGCTACCTTATCCAGCTTGGCCGACACCGGCGTTTCTTCGCGCTCGGCTACCCGCACCGGCGGCACGCGCACCACGTCGCCGGCCGCCAATTTGTATTCGACCTTGATGCGTCCTTTATTGACCCGCACCTCGCCCTTACGCACGATGCGATAAATCATGCTCTTCGGCACGCCTTTCAGGCGAGCGAGCAGAAAGTTGTCGATTCTCTGACCGGCTTCGTCGTCGGAAATCGTGATGAATTGTACTGCTGGATTGTTCGTTTTCATGGTGCGGGATTCTAAATAGAGCGCGTGAATAGCGCCACATCTTTTTCTGTGCTTAACTGTCTCTCTGACGGCGGGCGAAACCCCAGCGGACAATAAGGCAGCAAGCCGATTTGAACGTTTGCGATTTCTTCCGCAGTTAAGGAAAAGTCACCTTGCTATAACGGCATCAGCAGTGGAATAATGCAGTCACTTTCCGCGTTGATTCTCGTTAAACAGGGAAAACGGTGGAATTATAAAATTTGTCTGATCGCGCAAAAACGCAGCAATGGCGTAAGACGTAATGCGAAATCAAACAATTAGCGGGCTGCGGGTTGCAGCTTGGCCGGCAAATGGAATCAGATCTGTCGACGTAAATCAGAGGCTATTCCCCTAGTAAAAGTGCTGTCTTTCACAAAGAAAAGCAGGCTTACCGAGATAATGCGCCCCTATGCAGGCGACAACCGTGAGGTTGACGGCTTTGCGAGAAGACACGGGGCTTTCGGTTTAACTCCGGCCATGAGGTTATTTTGCCCGCAGCTTTGTCGATAATGTAAAAATAACGAGTAAGTTAAGATGAAAAGAATGTTGATTAACGCAACTCAGCAGGAAGAGTTGCGTGTTGCCCTCGTAGATGGACAGCGGCTGTATGATTTGGATATCGAAAGTCCGGGTCATGAGCAGAAAAAAGCGAATATTTACAAAGGCAAAATCACCCGCATTGAACCAAGTCTTGAAGCAGCGTTCGTGGACTACGGCGCAGAACGACATGGTTTCCTCCCCCTTAAAGAAATCGCCCGCGAATACTTCCCTAGCAATTACTCTTCCCATGGCCGCCCGAACATCAAAGATGTGCTGCGCGAAGGCCAGGAAGTCATCGTTCAGGTAGACAAAGAAGAACGTGGCAACAAAGGCGCCGCCTTGACCACCTTCATCAGCCTGGCGGGCAGCTATCTGGTTCTGATGCCGAACAACCCGCGTGCCGGTGGCATTTCCCGCCGCATCGAGGGCGACGATCGCACCGAGCTGAAAGAAGCGCTCTCCTCGTTGCAACTGCCGGACGGCATGGGCCTGATCGTTCGCACCGCGGGCGTAGGCAAATCCGCCGACGCGCTGCAGTGGGATCTCTCCTTCCGTCTCAAGCACTGGGAAGCGATTAAAAAAGCCGCCGAAGGCCGCCCTGCGCCGTTCCTGATCCACCAGGAAAGCAACGTTATCGTGCGCGCCTTCCGCGATTACCTGCGCCCGGACATCGGCGAAATCCTGATCGACAACCCGAAAATTCTCGATCTGGCCAAAGAGCACATCGCTGCGCTGGGCCGCCCGGATTTCAGCAGCAAAATCAAACTGTACAGCGGTGAAATCCCTTTGTTCAGCCACTACCAGATCGAATCGCAGATCGAATCCGCCTTCCAGCGCGAAGTGCGCCTGCCGTCCGGCGGCTCGATCGTCATCGACAGCACCGAAGCGCTGACCGCCATCGACATCAACTCCGCCCGCGCAACCCGCGGCGGCGACATCGAAGAGACGGCGTTCAACACCAACCTGGAAGCGGCGGACGAGATCGCTCGCCAGCTGCGCCTGCGTGACCTTGGCGGCCTGATCGTCATCGACTTCATCGACATGACGCCGGTTCGCCACCAGCGCGAAGTGGAAAACCGCCTGCGCGACGCCGTGCGCCAGGACCGCGCGCGCATCCAGATCGGCCGCATTTCCCGTTTCGGCCTGCTGGAAATGTCCCGTCAGCGCCTCAGCCCGTCGCTGGGCGAGTCCAGCCACCACGTGTGCCCACGCTGTAACGGCACCGGCACCATCCGTGACAACGAATCGCTGGCGCTGTCCATCCTGCGCCTGATCGAAGAAGAAGCGCTGAAGGAAAACACCAAAGAAGTTCACGCTATCGTGCCGGTTCAGGTCGCTTCGTACCTGCTGAACGAAAAGCGCGAATCCGTCAGCGCGATCGAAAAACGCCAGGGCGGCGTGAAAGCCGTCATCGTGCCGAACGATCAGATGCAAACCCCGCACTACTCGGTGCTGCGTGTGCGTAAAGGTGAGGAAACCTCTACTCTGAGCTACCTGCTGCCGAAGCTGCATGAAGAAGACATGGAGCGCCCGCTGGAAGATGCGCCGATGGAACGCAAGCGTCCGGAGCAACCGGCCCTGGCTTCCTTCTCCCTGTCCGCCGATGCGCCGCCGCCGGCTGAAGAAGCTGTCGCCGTGGCCAAGCCTGCCGCTGCCGCCGCCAAGGCTCAAGCCGCAGCGCCGGTCGCCGCCAAGCCGGGCTTCCTGGGCCGCCTGTTCGGGGGGCTGAAGAGCCTGTTCGCCGGTGAAGAACAACCTGCCGTCGAAGAAGCCAAACCGGCCGAAACGCCGAAGGCGGAAGGCAACGGTGAAAACCGTCGTCAGGATCGTCGCGGTCAGCGCCGTCAAGGCACCGGCCGTAAAGAGCGCGGTGAGCGTGGCGATCGTCCGGAACGCGGCGAGCGTAAAGAGCGCGGTGAAGGCCGTGACAATCGCGAGCGCGACAACCGTGAACCGCGTGAGAACCGTGAAGGCCGTGAATCGCGTGAATCCCGCGATGAACAGCGCCGTAACCGCCGCAACCAGCAGCAGAACGCACCGGTCGCTGAGGAAACCGCCTCGGAAGAAAGCGCTAAAGCGCCGCGCGAAGATCAGCAGCAGCGTCGTGAGCAACGTGCTGAACGCCAGCGTCGTCGTCAGGAAGAGAAGCGCCAGGCTCAGCAGGAAGTGAAAGCGCTGGAAAGCGTTGAAGCGGTCGAGAGCACCGACGAAGAGCAGGAAGAACGCCAGCAGCAGAACATGCAGCGCCGTCAGCGCCGCCCTCTGTCGCAGAAAGTGCGCATCCTGTCTGCGGAAGAAGAACTGCAGCGTGCAGCGGAAGAGCTGTTGGCACCGAAAGCGCCGGTCGCGAAAGCCGCCGACGCACAGCCGACCGCCGACGACAGCGTCAAGCTGCTGCCGGAAACCGTTGCCGTTCAGCCGGAAGACGATGCCCAGGGCGAAAACCGCGGCAACGGCGAAGGCATGCCGCGTCGCTCCCGTCGTTCACCGCGTCACCTGCGCGTCAGCGGCCAGCGCCGCCGCCGTTACCGTGATGAGCGTTACCCGCTGCAATCCCCAATGCCGCTGGCGGGCGCGTTCGCTTCGCCGGAAATGGCGTCGGGCAAAGTCTGGGTAAGCTACCCGGTTGCTCAGGTTGAAGAAGCCGAAGTGCAGGCCGAAGTCGTAGAACAGGCAGCGGCACCGGTTGTCGCCGCAGCGGTTGAACAACACAGCGCTGCCGTGGAAGAAACTCAGGCTGCGGCCAGCGTCAACGAGCCGGCTCCAGAAGCCGCCGTTGAAACTGCAGCCGTCACCGTAACGGAAGAAGAAGCTGCAGCCGTGGCGCCGGTCGTTGCCACCCCGGCCGAGGAAACCCCGGCGCCGGTGGAAGCCGCACCGGCACCTGCCGCAGTTGAAGAACCGAAAGCGGAAGAGACTGCCCCGGCAGTGGAAGCCGAGCCGGTAGCTGAAGCCGTAACTGCAGAACCTGTGGTTGAAGCCAAGCTGGTGGAAGAGAAGCCTGTGGTCGAAACTGCACCGGCAGAAGCCACGCCAGCGGAAGAAACGCCAGTGGCAGAAGCCGCACCTGCGCCAGCCGCCGTAGAAGCCGCTCCGGTCGAAAAAGTCCCAGCGCCAATCGCCGCGGAACCTGCGCCTGTGGTTGCTCAGCAGCCGGCACCGGTGAAAGCCGTGCAGGACGTGCTGTACAAACACATCGCCACTGCGCCGATGACCAAAGCGCCTGCGCCGGCCTACGTGCCGGAAGAACGCAAGCACAGCGACTGGCAGCGCCCTTCCTTCAACTTTGAAGGCAAAGGCTCGGCAGGCGGCCATTCGGCGGTGAGCCAGGCGACCGCGCCGGCCACCAAGCCACAGCCGGTTAACGAATGAGTTAATCTGCAACCCTAAAAAAAACCCGCCATCGGCGGGTTTTTTCTTGCCTGTAAAAAGGCTCAGGCTATCTTTTTCAGTTTCTTGATGTCCAAAACGTCCAACTTGCCGTCAAGCCGGCTGACGAACTGCTGAAAATGCGCCGTCTCATTATGCTTATCCAGCGCTTCGCTGCTGGCCCAACGCTCAAAGAACACGAAGACGCCCGGCTTTTCCAGATCGCGATGTAAATCATACTGCAGGTTGCCCAACTCCTGGCGGCTCGGCTCGATAATATCGTGCACCGCTTCGCTGACGGCGGCTTCAAATCCCGCTTTCGCTTGCAGGGTGGCGATAACGCGTACTTCCATTGCTTTCTCCCTTTCCACTTGATGAAGGTCGACGGTATTGGCGTCGGCATCGTTGAAATCTCTGCCACTATGCGCCCGCCGCCCTATTGATTTCAACTTGTCGCCAACAAACAGATGCATCTCAGGCACTTTCCGCTTATCCTTACACCCCGGCGTGAATAAACCCATTATTCGCTTTTCATTAGACGTATTTGACCGCCGGAGCCTAGCTAGATGACCGCACAACCTCAAGTTCTGAAAATCCGCCGCCCAGACGACTGGCATATCCACCTGCGTGATGACGAGATGCTGAAAACGGTGGTGCCCTATACCAGCCAGGTATTTGGCCGGGCGATCGTGATGCCGAACCTGGTTCCCCCCGTAACGACCGTGGCCGCCGCGCGCGCCTACCGCGATCGCATTCTGGCGGCGGTCCCGCAGGGCCACAACTTCACTCCGCTGATGACCTGCTACCTCACCAACTCCCTGGCGGCCAGTGAACTGGTCAACGGCTTCGAGCAAGGGGTGTTTACCGCCGCCAAGCTGTATCCGGCCAACGCTACGACCAACTCCAGCCACGGCGTCAGCGACGTGACCGGCATTTACCCGCTGTTCGAACAGATGCAAAAAATCGGCATGCCGCTGCTGATCCACGGCGAAGTGACCGATCCTGCCGTCGATATTTTCGACCGCGAGGCGCGCTTTATCGAACAGGTCATGGAACCTATCCGCCGCCAGTTCCCAGAGTTGAAGATCGTCTTCGAGCACATCACCACCAAAGAAGCGGCGCAATATGTGCAGGCAGGCAATCGTTTCCTCGGCGCCACCATCACGCCACAGCACCTGATGTTCAACCGCAACCACATGCTGGTGGGCGGCATTCGCCCACACCTGTTCTGCCTGCCGATCCTCAAGCGCAATGTCCACCAGGAAGCGCTGCGTCAGGCGGTCGCCAGCGGTTCGGATCGTTTCTTCCTCGGCACCGACTCCGCGCCGCATCTCAAGCACCGCAAAGAATCCAGCTGTGGCTGCGCCGGCTGCTTCAACGCGCCGAATGCCATCCCGGCTTACGCTGCCGTGTTCGAACAACTCGGCGCGTTGGAGCACTTTGAAGCCTTCTGCTCGCTCAACGGTCCACGCTTCTATGGTCTGCCGCTCAACGAAGACTTCATCGAGCTGCAGCGCGTGCCGACCACCCAACCGGAAGAGATCGCCCTGGGCAATGAATCCGTGATCCCCTTCCTGGCCGGTGAAACCCTGAACTGGTCGCTGAAAGACTGATATTTTTGCTTCGCCCTCTTGCTCCCGCACCCGGTTAACTGTATAAATAAACAGTAAATCGCTTCGGGGGCAATTATGCGTGTTGAAGTCACTATAGATAAAACCCGGCCGCTGCCGGCGGGTGCCATTGAGGCGCTGACCGGCGAACTGGGCAAGCGGGTCAATCGCCAGTTTCCAGACGCCGTCGTGCAAGTACGTTATGCCGGCGCCAACGGCCTCTCCGTGCTGGGAGACGCCAAAACCGACCGGGATCTGATCGAGGAAATCCTTCAGGAAACCTGGGAAAGCGCGGACGAGTGGTTCAGCGCAGAATAACACTGCAATGCTGTTTTTGCCGGGGGTCGCTCTCCGGCTTTTTTGTTTCTGGCGCCCTGCCCATTCATCGCTTACCCTTACTTTGGAACAAAATCCGCCTCAGCGCTGTATTTAACGCAAAGGAGTAAGCATGGCCCCGGACAAGGTGAAATCCGAAGACGCGATGACGTTTGGTGAATTGCTGGCGCTGATTGCCGATCAGAAAAGGCGCCTGAACGTATTGGAAGTGGCTTTCTCTTATCTGGCCTTCAGCCTGGATGACAAAGCCAACCAACTGCTGATCCACAGCCTGAAGCTGGAATCGCACAGCCAAAACCGCGACGCCGAAACGCAGAAACATTTCGCCCATTTGGCCGAAGAGCTGGAAAAATGCCTGCACGGTTCACCGCCGCCAGCCGGCGCGGAATAATGCCCTGCGCTTTATTCATCCAAAAATTCGCATACCGGTTTGTAGAATAATTGTTCAAATAAATATTTATTTTGCAAATTTCGGTGACAACCCCCTCCACCGATGAAAGCGGATGCGTATACTGTAATTGCTCTCATGATGATGAGCCGCATTGATCCTCGTTAGTCACTCACGGTAGTTACTACTCAATAAGGGGTCTTTATGGACAGAAATGATGAAGTAATTCAGACGCACCCGCTTGTCGGTTGGGATATCAGTACTGTCGACGTTTACGACGCCATGATGATACGCCTTCATTACCTGTCTTCACTAGACCAAACGCCAGAAGAAGCCCAAGTAGACAGAACGCTTTGGCTGACCACAGATGTCGCCCGTCAATTAATCAATATCTTAGAGGCCGGCATCGCCAAGATTGAAGCTACGGATTACCAGGATCTTGATCGCAGAAAACATTGATTCATCGTCCCCTAACCCCTGAGGCGCCGCGACCCATTCCCGGCGCCTTTTTCTTTGCCTTTCGCCGTTCAATCAGTGCATTGCGCTCGGCAACCTTTTATCATGGGGCGATAAGAAATCGCTATCAGAGAGGGTGGGGCACGTGGAATATGATTTGATTGTGGTGGGCAGCGGTTCAGTCGGCGCGGCGGCAGGGTATTACGCTACCCGGGCCGGCTTGAAAGTGCTGATGATCGACAGCGCCATTCCCCCGCACCGCAACGGCAGCCATCACGGCGATACCCGCATAATCCGTCACGCTTACGGCGAAGGTGAAAAGTACGTGCCGCTGGTGCTGCGCGCACAGGCGTTGTGGAATGCGCTGATTCAACAATCCGGCGAGGAACTGTTCCAGTCGTGCGGCGTGCTCAATTTGGGGCCGCAGCACTCCGAATTCATTCACAATGCTCAGCAGAGCGCGCAGAAATTCCGCCTGAACGCACAAACCCTCAGTGCCGAACAGATCGCTCAACGCTGGCCGGAATTCCGCGCTCCGGAAGGTTACGTCGGCGTTTTCGAACCGGACGCCGGCTTCCTGCGCTCCGAGCTGGCGGTGGCCAGCCTGATCAAGCTGGCGAAAGAGGCCGGCTGCAGCCAGCTGTTCAACTGCCCGGTCAGCGCGGTGGAGCCTATCGATGGTGGCGTTGCAGTCGTCACCGGCGAAGGGCGTTTCACGGCGCGAAAAGCCGTGGTCACCGCCGGCACCTGGGTGAAAGCGCTGTTGCCGCAGCTGCCGATTGCGCCATTGCGCAAGGTTTTCTCCTGGCATCAGGCGGACGGCCGCTACAGCGTGAACAATCGCTTCCCGGCCTTTACCGTCGAAGCGCAGGACGGCACGCACTATTACGGCTTCCCGGCGGATAACGACGGCCTGAAAGTGGGTAAACACGACGGTGGGCAGCCGATGGACGCCCCCGAGCAGCGCAAACCCTTCGGTAGCTACGCCAGTGACGGCACCGAAGTTTTCTCCTTCCTGCGGCAGTTTTTGCCGGGTGTAGGCGTATGTTTACACGGCGAAGCCTGCAGTTATGACATGAGCCCCGACGAAGACTTTATTATCGATACCCTGCCGGAGTGCGATCGCCTGATGGTCATCAGCGGATTGAGCGGCCACGGCTTCAAGTTCGCCAGCGCGCTGGGTGAGATTGCCGCCCTGTTCGCGCAGGACAAAGCGCCGCCGGTCGACGTCGCCAGCTTTGGTCTGAAACGATTTAGCTAAGCGAAGGATTTCTCTGTCCAGGTTGCCGTCGTGCCCTGGACAGCAAAATTTGGCAGTTACAATTTATTAACCTGCTAACTCTTTTAAATACCAAGTAAAAATTCTGATAACGGAAATTTCTTGCATTCAGCATTTGAATTTCCGAATTGAACACTTGCAGTGTAAGTCCTATTTTACAGAAGATATGCTCCATCGGCTTTCAACAAGGACGTCACCATGAAACTACTTGTCGTGGACGAATGCTGCTTCACCCGGGTCGGTATAGCCAGCTACTTTGCTGATAGTGGGATTACAACGATCAAGTGCTGCCACAGCATTGAGTACGCTACGCCGCTGTTGGCCAGCTTTCAGCCGAGCCACATTCTGGTGAACCTCAGCAACCAGTGCCGCTATAACGAAGCGGACGCACAGCTGCTGGCGTTTATGGAAGCCAGTCAGTCTGCCTTGCTGTTTATCTATCTCGATACGCCTTACCCCTACAGCGAAACGCCAATGCGCATCGCCGATAACGCGTTCCTGTTCAATAAAAGCATTCTGCCACTCACCTTGCGCACGCTGCGCGAAAATCCGCTGGCGCTGGCCGATGACGGCGAAGAGCGTTCCCTGTTCAGCCCGCAGGAACTGACGGTGATGAAATATTGGATGGCAGAAATGCCCAACTACCGCATCGCGAAAAAGCTGCAGATCAGCTCGCATACGGTGTATGTGCACAAGCGTCACATCACGGAGAAGATCAACGCGCGCAACCGGCTGGAGTTCTACTCGCTGTATAACGTGCTGCGTTATTTCTACCCGCCCAGCGCACCAACGAATTCGACGCCGCTGGCGCTGCTGGCGGTGTAACATCAAGCCTGCGATAACGCAGGCTTTTTTATCGCCACTCTTCCAGCGCTCACGCGCGCCCCGCTATAAAAGGTGCCGAGAAAAGGACTATAATCAAAGGTCTCTTTCTTCAGGCGGCTGAAATGTTAAACCGAATACTGGCGGCTATCGTCAACAACGTGCGTGAGCACCTGGTGCTGTATCTTTGTCTGTGGCTGGTGCTGCTGGCGCTGGATGTCTATTTTTTCTTCGTGATGTAACCCATGCCGTCGTCATTTCCCCGATTGAGCTTCAGCCGCTTCGGCGATCCCGCCCAGGTGCTGGCGCTGCAGCAGACGAGCAGGCCGCCGCTGCGCCCCGGCCGGCTGCTGCTGCAGATGCGCTATGCCCCGATCAACCCTTCCGACCTGATCCCGATTCACGGCCAATACGCGCACCGCATCGCCCTGCCGCAGGTGCCTGGCTATGAAGGCGTAGGCGTCATCGTCGATCCGCAAAGCGGACGCTCGACCGGCCGACGCGCACTGGCGGTAGCGGGTGACGGCAGCTGGCAAACCTTCGTCACGCTGCCTGAAGAACGGGTGGTCTGGGTACCGGACGACATCGACGACGCCAGCGCGGCGCAAATCTATATCAACCCGCTCACCTGCTGGGTGCTGCTGACGCAATGGCTGCCGCTCAACGCCGGCGACGTGCTGCTGCTCAACGGCGGCGGCTCCGCCGTTAGCCTGCTGCTGGCACAGATGACGGCGCTGCGTGGCATTCGTCTGGCGGTGGTGGTGCGCAACCTCACTCATCGCCCGGCGCTGCTGGCCGCCGGTGCCTGGCGCGTTATTGAGGCGCCGCAGCTGGCGCAAATGACCCACTTTGGTGCCCGCGCCGCTATCGACTGCATCGGCGGAGAAGACGGATTGCAGCTGGCGCGGGCGGTTCGCACCGGCGGCGACTTTGTGGCGCTGGGCCTGCTGGGTGGGCGCCAGGTGGACTGGCGGCGCGTGGTGGACGAATTGAAGCTGCGTGCTTCGCTGTTCCACCTGCGTAAATGGAATGCGCAGGCGGCACCGGCGCAGTGGCAAACGGCGTTTTATCAGCTATTCCAGCTGCTGCGGCGCGGCCAGCTGACGCTGCGCCCGCCCGCGGCTATTTACCCTTTATATCAGTACGCAGCGGCGCTGCAACACGCTGCGCAGCCCGGTGTGAACGGCAAAATCTTTCTTACGCCGACGGCATCGGAGATGGTTACGGCGGATGAACTATTATTCAACGGAGTTCCCAATAAATAAAATGCAATGGAGGAAAAGGCGACTTTCCCGATAATGCAAACTTATTAGTGGTGAGATGCCATTTTATTAACACATCGGACATTCTGTATTTATCTGAATTGTCTTAATGCCATCTTCACCAAACCGAATATAACCAAGGCATAGAGTGCCACAGTGAATATCAGCGTACTGAATGTCAGTGGATCTGCGTCCATTTCATAGAAACCTGTTTGATACCTGCCAAAGAGTTGTTGAGAGGTATCGATGATGAGTGACGTTAAGCCATACAGTGGCATCCCATAGCGAGAGAAACAGAAAGCAGTAATGAAACATGCAATATACAGTACTATATTCTTAACGAGCGATGCATTTTTCAAACTTGCTCTCCCCTTGCACATCAACAAAACCATAGGTCATCAACGTACTGCGTGACCCAGGAACTCTAATAAGCTTCATTCCAAGGATGAAGCGACGGACCTTGTAAAACTCCAGACGACTCACAAACGTAATGCACCCTTCACTATAACCGCGGCCATCGGGTCTGAGCGGATGCAATCTAAAACTACCACGTGCGATCCTATTTACAAACATGCTGTCACTCATTGTTTGAGCACTGAACAGAGCTAACCAGTCGCTATGATCGTTTCCTGTGTACTGGTCAAGCACCCACGAACGAACTTGATTGGCTAGACTACCTCTCGGTCTGTCAACCAACCAATAACGACCAACAGGTATTGCACTGTTCTCAATGTAGGTGCAGTTAGGATCATTTGTGTACGGCTGCCTACCAGAAAAAACGGGGAAAGTACCTAGCCCATAGACGTGGAGCTTCGCTTCTCCTCCGTTTTTTGAAAGATCGTTGTAACTCATCCTCATTATCAACATGCACATATCCTTATGCTTGGTACATTTATGTACTCTACCGCTTTTCTTGGTATGTATAACAGTTATCACTGTTCTCGTAAAAGTATTTCACTAGCTATATCATTCGTAATTCCTGTCATTAATCACTACCGCATCATATATATTGAAAATGATATGGATAAAGATAAATTTTACGAACCCTTGGATGCCGCTAATTTACCGAAGTGATATTCCTGTTGTTACCCATATAGTCTTTAGGAGTAAAATAGAAAATCTTTCTGAACTTTGGGTGCTCACAAAATGAAGTGGTTGATTGAATGGCTGGGTAACTCGTTCGCTTACCTAATCCCTATCGTACTCATTATTATCGGCGGGGTTATTTTCGTTTCAGTGTTCCCAAACTCTGGTTTTTACCTCACCCTCATCTGGGCCATTGTCGTTTGTGTCGCCTATGTAAAGTGGTCTAAGTGGTTGTAGTTTTTACTGAATAGCCAATGTTCACAATATGCATTAGCAGTAGAAGCGTTAAGCCACCGTTGGGTGGCTTATTCAAAACTCATTAACAACGCACGGCTCAACGTGGCTACAAGAAATTACCTCACTCCGGCGGCTGACGCGGCGGGCGACCGTCACCCAAAATGACCGCCAGCCGATAGCCGCCCTCGGTAGTCTCCAGCGCGATGCGCGCCACGATTGTCAGCGGCACCGACAGCAGCATGCCGACCGGGCCGAGCAGCCAGCCCCAAAAGATCAGCGACAGGAATACCACCAGCGTCGACAACCCCAGTCCGCGCCCCATCACCCGCGGCTCGAAGATATTGCCGATCACCATGTTGACAGCGATAAAGCCGCCCGCCACCACCAGCGCATCACCCAATCCGTTGAACAGCAGCGCCTGAATCAGCGGCGGAATGGCGGCCAACACCGAGCCGATATTGGGAATATAGTTGAGCAGAAACGCCAGCAGCCCCCAGATAAAGGCGAAGCGTACGCCGACCGTCGCCAGGAAGATCCAGACGATCACCCCGGTAGCCAGGCTGATGATGGTTTTAATCACCAGATAACGCGTCACGCCGTCCAGCGCCCGCCGCATCGCGGCGAGGCCCTCATTCGGCTTATCCAGCGCCTGCTGCAGCTTATAAGGCAGCAGCTGCACTTCGAACAGCATAAACACCACGGTCATCAGCAGCAGGAAGACGTTGGTCATGGCGCCAGACAGGTGCCCCAGCATGCGGGTAACCAGATTCATCGCCGCGCTGGGATCGACATATTGCAGCATCGCTTCGCTGGAGAGGCTGATATTGAAGCGATCGGCGTAATACTGCAGCTCGCGCAGTTTCTCGATCATCATGCCGCGGTACTGCGGCAGCGAACGGGCGAACTCGTTCAGCGAAGCGCCCAGCATGCCGATGAACAGCATCACGACCACAATCACCGCCGTCACCAGCAGCGTCACCCCAAGGATGCGCGGCACCCGTCTGCGTTCCAGCATCGCCACCAGCGGGTTCAGCACCATGGCGAGGAACACCGCCAGTAGAAACGGCACCACGATGTCGGCGGCGGCTTTCACCCCAGCCAGAATGATCACCAACATCGCCAGCAGGACGGCCAAACGCAAGCTATTGTCGGTTACACGGGTTCGGCCCATGACGTTTCCTTGTTATTTCACTGGGTTAACCGGCCATCAAGAGCCGACGCTTGGCGCTAATGGTAGCAAAGTCCGCCGTTATGCCGCAGAGGATTTCGCGTAACCGTTCGAAAAAATTAATCTTTCCGCCCTGCTCTTCGCCGCGAGAAATAGGCATAACCTTTGCCAACAAATAATCCCACCGAGCAATTTATGGACGGTTTACGTAAAATGACAAAAGCTGACATTAATAGATAATAAGCCTAATTTTCAACAACTAGCATAATCGTTACGTGAAAGAAATAATATCATCTTCAACGATTTATCTGATGAACTCCGAACATCTCAAACAAATTCACTGACTAATATTTCTAAGAAGTAACATAGTTAAATTTATTATTGATTTTATGTTTCCTAAAGTTTAATTATTGCAGCCAGCCAATCGGTAATCGAAGGAAACAGGATGCTCTGGAAAAATACCGCCGAACGTTTCGGCCATGTGTCAGTGTTGATCCACTGGCTGGTGGCGCTGACGGTGTACGGCATGTTCGCACTTGGTCTGTGGATGGTTACGCTGGGCTATTACGACGTCTGGTACCACCAGGCGCCGGAGATCCACAAAAGCATCGGCGCGCTGCTGTTCATCATCATGGTGATCCGCGTGATCTGGCGCTTTGTCTCGCCGCCGCCCAAGCCTCTGGCCAGCTATGGCCGCCTCACTCGCGTCAGCGCCATTCTCGCGCATCTGGCGTTGTACGCCGTGCTGTTCGGCATTCTGATCAGCGGCTATCTGATCTCGACCGCCGACGGCCAACCGATCAGCGTATTCGGCTGGTTCGACGTGCCCGCCACCGTGACCGGCATGGCGGAGCAAGCCGATACCGCCGGCGCCATTCACCTTTACCTGGCCTGGGCCGTGGTAGTGCTCTCGGTACTGCACGGGCTGGCCGCGCTTAAACATCACTTTATCGATCGTGATGTCACTTTGAAACGGATGCTGGGTAGCAGCGCCGATTAACCTTTGGATTTATGGAGATTGCTATGTTGAAAAAGACCGTATTGGGCCTGACCGCAGGCGCCCTGCTGCTGAGCGCCGGTTCCGCACTGGCGGCGGACTACAAGATCGACAAACAGGGCCAGCACGCCTTTATCGAATTCCGCATCCAGCACCTGGGCTACAGCTGGCTGTACGGCAGCTTTAAAGACTTCGACGGCGGCTTCACCTTCGACGAAAAAGATCCGTCCAAGGACAAGGTCAACGTGACCATCAATACCGCCAGCGTCGACACCAACCACGCCGAACGCGACAAGCACCTGCGCAGCGCTGAGTTCCTCAACGTAGAGAAGAACAAGCAGGCCAAGTTTGAATCCACCGAAGTGAAGAAAAGCGGCGACGGTTATGCGGTGGTCGGTAACCTGACGTTGAACGGCGTGACCAAGCCGGTCACGCTGGACGCCAAACTGATTGGCCAGGGCAACGATCCGTGGGGCGGCTACCGCGCCGGCTTTGAAGCCAACGGCAAGATCAAGCTGAAAGACTTCGGCATCACCACCGATCTGGGCCCGGCGTCGCAAGACGTTGAGCTGATCATCTCCGTAGAAGGCGTGCGCGAGAAATAAAAAAAAGCCCGGCTTGGCGGCCGGGCTTCTCATTTCCTCAGGCTCAGCGGGCTGGGCCTTCTTCTTCCGGTGCCGGAATGTGCATCGTAGTCTGCAACAAGCCTTTCGACTTATTGAAGATCTTGACGCCGTTTTCACGGCCGGCACGGCGCGCGCGCTGCTCTTCGCGCGGCAGCTTCAGCTCTTCGCGGCAAATCTCGCTGCAGCACCCTTCAAACTTGGCGGCGCAGCTCGGGCACTGAATGAACAGCAGATGGCAGCCGTCGTTCTTGCAGTTGGTGTGGGTGTCGCACGGCGCACCGCACTGGTGGCAGTTGGCGATCACATCGTCGGAGATGCGCTCGCCCATGCGCTCATCGAACACGAAGTTTTTGCCGATAAACTTCAGCGGCAACCCCTGCTCTTTCGCTTTGCGGGTGTACTCGATGATCCCGCCTTCCACGTGGTAGATGTTTTTAAAGCCGTTGTGCAGCATATAGGCGCTGGCTTTTTCACAGCGAATGCCGCCGGTGCAGTACATGACGATGTTTTTGTCTTTGCTGTCCTGCAGCATCTCCACCGCCATCGGCAGCTGATCGCGGAAGGTATCCGACGGCACCTCGATGGCGTTTTCGAAGTGACCGACTTCGTACTCATAGTGGTTGCGCATATCGACGAACACCGTATTCGGATCGTCGATCATCTGATTGACGCGATCGGCCTGCAGATACTCGCCAACGTTGCTTGGGTCAAAGCTCTCGTCATCGATGCCGTCGGCCACGATGCGCTCGCGCACCTTGAGGCGCAGCACCCAGAAGGATTTGCCGTCGTCTTCCAGCGCGATGTTCAGGCGCACCTGATCCAGCGCCGGGTGCGAGGCGAACAGCGCGGCTTTGAACGCCTCGAAATTATGCTGCGGCACGCTGATCTGCGCGTTGATGCCCTCTTTCGCCACGTAGATGCGGCCGAACACCTTCAGTTTTTCGAACTGAACGTACAGGCTGTCGCGAAACGCTTTGGGATCGTCGATGGAGAAGTATTTGTAAAAAGAAACTGTGGTGCGAGGCTCGGTTTCTGCCAGCATGCGCGCCTTCAGTTCCTCGTTAGAAATTCGGTTATGTAACACTGGCATGGTGTACTTTCCTGTCTTTCGGGAGGTGACTGATTATCGCGCGCAGCCTGCCGGCCCGCGCGCGGCGCACATCATACCCGAAAAACCGCCGCCGCGCAGCCCCGCCATAATACCTACACGGTTGCTCCTGAATAATGCCCGGCCATGATATTGCCGTTGGCCTTTAGCGGGAAATATTGTGGAAAAATCCGGCACCTGATGCATATTTAACGCCGAAAAGGGGATTTTAATGCGTTGTGTTTTCCCGGAGCACGAGAAAAATGCCACAATAGTCGCAAACAAACGGCAGAAACGAACCTTGCGGCCGAACTCACCCGGCTGCCAGACCATGCTATGACTCTGTCATTACACTTAAACAACCGTATTCAAACAGAGAACCCATGACTCAAGTTCCTACTTTCAATCGCTCCTTATTGCACCCACGCTATTGGCTGACCTGGGTCGGCATCGGCTTGCTGTATCTGCTGGTGTTGCTGCCTTACCCCGTCATCTACTGGCTCGGCACCTCGATCGGGCGGTTTGCCATGCGCTTTCTCAAGCGCCGCGTCGCTATCGCCCAACGCAACCTCGAGCTCTGTTTTCCCGACATGCCGCAGGCCGAACGCGATGCGCTGGTGGTAAAGAATTTCGAATCGGTCGGCATGGGGCTGTTTGAAACCGGCATGGCGTGGTTTTGGCCTAACTGGCGCATCGAGCGCTGGTTCAAGGTCAGCGGCCTGGAACACATCCAAAAGGCGCGCGACAACCACCAGGGCGTGCTGCTGATTGGCCTGCACTTTTTGACGCTGGAGCTGGGCGCGCGCATCTTCGGCATTCATAACCCGGGCATCGGCGTTTACCGCCCGCACGACAACAAGCTGATGGACTGGCTGCAAACCTGGGGGCGCATGCGCTCCAACAAGTCGATGCTGGATCGCAAGGACGTCAAAGGCATGATCCGCGCCCTGAAACAGGGCGATATCATCTGGTATGCGCCGGATCACGACTACGGCCCGCGCAGCAGCGTTTTCGTGCCGCTGTTCGCGGTCGACAAGGCCGCTACCACCACCGGCAGCTACGTGCTGGTGCGGATGGGCAAACCGGCGATCATTCCGTTCACCCCGCGCCGCCTGCCGGACGGCAAAGGGTATGAGCTAATCATGCAACCGGCGGTGGAAAACTTCCCGCTGGATAATGAAATCGAGGCCGCCGCCTTTATGAATAAAGTGGTGGAAAAAGAGATCCTGATGGCGCCTGACCAATATATGTGGCTGCATCGTCGCTTCAAGACCCGCCCGGAAGGCGAGCCTTCGCTCTACTGATAAAGCAAACCCGCCACCGGCGGGTTTTTTATTGCGCGCCTCTTGAGAATCGACGGCGAGGGTGGGATGGTAAAGCCTTTGCCGCCAACCTGGAGCCGCTATGTACATTGTCAGCCTGACCTACCATCGCCCGATCGCCGAAGTCGACAGCCACCTTGACGGGCACATCGCCTGGCTTAAGAAATATTTTCAGGACGGCACCTTCGTCGCCTCCGGCCGCAAAAATCCCCGCACCGGCGGCGTGATCCTGGCCAAGGGCATTGAGCGTGCGCGGTTAGACGCCATCCTGGCCGAAGATCCCTTCAACGCCGTGGCCCACTACGAGGTCACCGACTTTAGCGCCACCACCACCGCCGCCGGTTTCGAGGCGCTGGCCGGACTATAAAACGCTGTAAATTCCGCGCGCTAAGCGCGGAATAAGGTTTAAACGTCTTTTTTAAAACTTTATTTCATTTTTTGCCCAATCCTTGTCCCCTCGTTTGCCGTCGCCGCGCTGGCGGCGCATACTTACCAAGCTAACTTTCACGCTTTGCCCCTTCATCTTGCCGCCGGCAAAGCGCGTCACCTTTCGGCAGTGGACATTTATGGCTTCGGCAGCAGAACCCGTTAACTGGAAACGCAACCTTTTCGTCGCCTGGGTAGGGTGTTTCCTCACCGGCGCCGCCTTCAGCCTGGTGATGCCGTTTCTGCCGCTGTATGTAGAGACGCTGGGCGTAACCGGCCATCAGGCGCTCAACATGTGGTCCGGTCTGCTGTTCAGCATCACCTTCCTGTTTTCCGCTATCGCCGCGCCATTCTGGGGCGCCCTGGCCGACCGACGCGGCCGTAAACTGATGCTGCTGCGCTCAGCGTTGGGCATGGCGATCGTCATGGTGCTGATGGGCATGGCGCAAACGGTCTGGCAATTTCTCGCGCTGCGAGCGGTGCTGGGGCTGCTTGGCGGGTTCATACCCAACGCCAACGCGCTGATCGCCACCCAGGTGCCACGCAACCGCAGCGGCTGGGCGCTCGGCACCCTGTCAACCGGCGGTGTCGGCGGTGCGCTGATCGGCCCGCTGATCGGCGGCCTGTTGGCCGACCTCTATGGTCTGCGCCCGGTGTTTTACATCACCGCTGCGGTGCTGTTCGTCTGCTTCGTGCTGACGCTGCTGTATGTCAAAGAGCAATTCACCCCGGTACAAAAACGCGACATGTTGCACGCACGGCAGGTGTTTGCCTCGCTGAAAAACCCGAAGCTGGTGCTCAGCCTGTTCGTGACTACCATGATTATCCAGATTGCCACCGGCTCGATTGCGCCGATCCTGACGCTGTATGTGCGCGATCTGGCCGGCGCCACCCATAACCTGGCGTTTATCAGCGGGCTGATCGCCTCGGTGCCCGGCGTCGCGGCGTTGATGAGCGCTCCACGGCTGGGCAAGCTGGGCGATCGCATCGGCCCGGAGCGCATTCTGATATGTATGCTGATCGTCTCGGTGCTGTTGCTGATCCCGATGGCCTTCGTGCAAACGCCGTGGCAGCTCGGGGTGCTGCGCTTTCTGCTGGGGGCGGCCGACGGCGCGCTGCTGCCGGCGGTACAGACGCTGCTGATTTACAACTGCACCAATCAGGTGGCCGGCCGCATTTTCAGCTATAACCAGTCGTTCCGTGACGTCGGCAACGTCAGCGGCCCATTGCTTGGCGCCGCGGTCTCCGCCGGCTACGGTTTTCGTGCAGTCTTCGGCGTCACCGCTTTGGTGGTGCTGTTCAACGCCGGTTATTCCTGGTGGTGTCTGCGGCGGCGGCCGGGCTACATGCGGGAAGACACGCTGCAGGAAGAACAATAGCTGCATTTATCGCCAATTTACGCCATTGGCCGGATCAACGCCGCGTTTCCCCTACTTTTAATAATGCTTCCTTCGGGCCTGCGAATTTTCGGCCCACTCGGAACATTCTTACCTCAACATCTTGTTTATCAACAATTAATTAACTTTCAGCGCATAAAACCCGCTGTCAATCATATTCCCGCCACAACCAACAGAAAAACCAGAAAAGGAGATGCTTGTCGACTTTTCGTCTAAAAAATGGGATACAGGTACTAGACAAAACCAACGACCAGTTATCAAATGGTTAAATAATATCACGCCAGATGTGAACCATCGGCCAAGTGAAAAAAGGTCAGCACGCTTTCCACGGTTTATCAGCGTTGCAGCCGCGGTTTTGTCGGGTAATCCGCATTGGGCGGATCGCCTTCATTAAATACACATACAACCACAGTACGGGCTGCAGCCATGCAGCGCCTTTTTATTGGGAAATCGTTATGCAATCCTCTGTCAATAAGTCAGAAAGCCGGACCTTCTTCGGCCATCCCTATCCGCTGGGTTCTCTGTTCTTCACCGAAATGTGGGAACGCTTTTCGTTCTACGGCATCCGTCCGCTGCTGATCCTGTTTATGGCCGCCACCGTGTACGACGGCGGCCTGGGTCTGGCGCGTGAGAACGCGTCGGCGATCGTCGGCATTTTCGCCGGCAGCATGTACCTGGCGGCACTGCCGGGCGGCTGGCTGGCGGACAATTGGCTCGGCCAACGCAAGGCCGTCTGGTACGGGTCTATCCTGATCGCCCTCGGTCACCTGTCGATCGCCCTGTCCGCGGTGATGGGCACCAACCTGTTCTTCATCGGCCTGATGTTCATCGTGCTCGGTTCCGGCCTGTTCAAGACCTGTATCTCGGTGATGGTCGGCACGCTGTACAAGAAAGGCGATGCGCGCCGCGACGGCGGTTTCTCGCTGTTCTACATGGGCATCAACATCGGTTCGTTCATCGCCCCGTTGATCTCCGGCTGGCTGATCAAGTCACACGGCTGGCACTGGGGCTTCGGCATCGGCGGTATCGGGATGCTGGTGGCGCTGGTGATTTTCCGGGTGTTCGCCGTACCGGCGATGAAACGCTATGACCGCGAAGTGGGCCTGGATTCCACCTGGAACAGCCCGGTCGCGAAGAAAAAAGGCGTCGGCGCCTGGCTGCTGGCATTGGCGGTCGTCCTGGCTGCGGTCATCGTACTGATCGCTCAGGGCACCATCGTCATCAACCCGGTTGAGGTAGCCAGCGTGCTGGTGTACGTCATCGCCGCGTCGGTCACCCTGTATTTCATCTACCTGTTCGCCTTTGCCGGCCTGAGCCGCAAAGAGCGTGCACGCCTGCTGGTGTGCTTCATTCTGCTGATCTCCGCCGCGTTCTTCTGGTCGGCGTTTGAACAGAAGCCGACCTCGTTCAACCTGTTCGCCAACGATTACACCAATCGCATGGTCGGCGGCTTCGAGATCCCGGCGGTGTGGTTCCAGTCGATCAACGCCCTGTTCATCATCCTGCTGGCGCCGGTGTTCAGCTGGGCCTGGCCTGCGCTGGCGCGCAATAACGTGCGTCCGAGCAGCATCACCAAGTTCGTGATCGGTATCCTGTGCGCCGCCGGTGGTTTCGGCCTGATGATGTTGGCCGCGCAGAATGTGCTCAGCAACGGCGGCGCCGGCGTATCGCCGATGTGGCTGGTGGGCAGTATCCTGATGCTGACGCTGGGTGAGCTGTGCCTGAGCCCGATCGGGCTGGCCACCATGACGCTGCTGGCGCCGGAGAGAATGCGCGGGCAAATGATGGGGCTGTGGTTCTGCGCCAGCGCGCTGGGCAACCTGGCCGCCGGCCTGATCGGCGGCCACGTCAAGGCCGACCAGCTGGATATGCTGCCGGATCTGTTCGCTCGCTGCTCCGTCGCGCTGCTGATCTGCGCCGCCGTGCTGATCGTGCTGATCGTGCCGATTCGCCGCATGCTGGAAAATACCCAGTCCAAGAGCGCGCAAAAACCGGCGACCAACGCCTGACGGATAACCCGTTTTTATCTCGCAAACCGGCGCTCGAGGCGCCGGTTTTTTTTATGCTTGCCAGGCCTGATGTTGCAGGACCACCCGGTAGCCGTCAGGATCTTCAAAGGTTTGCCCCGCCCTATCCCAATAGGGGTTATAGGCGACGACCGCCAAGAATCCCGCCGCCCGCATCCGCTCACACCCGGCTCGCCATTCGTTCTCATCCGGCAGGTAAAACACCAGCAGATGATCCTGCGTCGGCGCCTGCCCGACCCGCACCCCGCGATGCTGCGTGAACTCCAGATGGTAGGCATGCTGCGGATGCCCGATCATAATGCCGTCAAAGCCCTGATGATCGACAAACTCGCCCAGCCTTTCAAACCCCAACCCGCGGCAATACAGCGTGGCAATCTCTTGCAACCGATCGGTCGGGCGCGCAATGCGCAGCACCGCCTTGGCTATCGACATGAACGCCTCCACCTCATGATAATCTCATACAGCGCCATGCCCGCCAGCATCGCCAGCAGGAACGGCCATACCCGTTGTATTTCCGCCCCCGCCAACACCCAGGCCGGGCCAGGGCAAATGCCCGCCATGCTCCAACCGATGCCGAACAGCGCGCTGCCCACCAGCAAACGGCGATCCACACGCCCGGCGGCCGGGATCTGCAGCGGTTCCCCCAACAGGCTCCGCTGGCGTCGGCGCGCCCACATAAAGGCCGGCGCCGCCACTGCAATCGCCCCAACCATCACCAACGCCAGCGAAGGATCCCACTGGCCGGTAATATCGAGAAAAGCCAGTACTTTAGCGGGATTGGCCATGCCGGCGATAATTAACCCCAGGCCGAAAATCACGCCGCTCAGCAGCGCCAACAGAGACTTAAGCATCTTCAGCCTCCCAGCAGATGGCGCATCAGCCACACGGTCGTAAAGCCCAGCAGCATAAACACCGCCGTGGCGGCCAACGATCGCGGTGCCAACCGCGCGACGCCGCACACGCCGTGCCCGCTGGTGCAGCCGCTGCCCAATCGGGTACCCACCCCCACCAACAGCCCCGCGATCGCCAGCCAGCCGCTGCCGGCCGCGATCTCACCAGGAGGCAAAGCCGCCGCCGCCGCATACAGCCAGGGAGAAATCAGCAACCCGCCAAGAAATGCGGCGCGCCAGCCCCGCTCCCGGCCGCCCGCGGTCAATAAGCCGCCGGTAATGCCGCTGATGCCGGCGATGCGGCCGTTGAACAGCAGCAACAGCGCTACCGCACCGCCGATAATGGCCCCGCCCGCGAGCGCGGAATAGGGCGTGAAGTGTTGCCAGTCAATGGTCATCGCGGTTCTCCGGCTGTGGGCAATACAGTTGATACAGGGTCGTTAGCAGCGCCAGCGCTTTGGCATCGGCCACCGCATAGTAAATCTGCTTGCCGGCTCGCCGGGTGGAGACCAGCCCCTCCTCGCGCAGCACGCCAAGCTGTTGGGACAATGTCGGCTGGCGGATAGCCAGCGCCTGCGCCAGCTCGCCCACTGCCATCTCGCCCTGGCTGAGTCGACACAGCAGCAGCAGCCGATCTTCATTGCCCAAGGTGCGCAGCATCGCGCCGGCCTGCGCCGCCGCCTTGCGCATCGCGTCAATATCCATCCCCCCCCCAATCAGTTTATAAAATTATATAATATCATTTTATAAACTATTCATCTGCCGCGTGCCACAGGCTGGTGTGGAACCGCGCCGCATGGCATGCTGTCATCCCCCTTTTTGCCGCGCGGAGGCCGCTAACGATGCTGCTGTTTCATGACGTTCTGCCGGCCGATCAGCCCGTCCGGCCGTTGGCCAAGGATTATCGCCACGGCGACAGCGAGCCGGATCACTACCATAACTGCGCGCAGCTGATTCACAGCCTGAGCGGCGTAGTGCAGGTCACGACCCGGCTCGGCAGTTGGGTGGTGCCACCCGGCCGCGGCGTCTGGGTACCGGCGAAAATGATGCACAGCCTGCGCATCACCGGCCAGGTGGCGGCCAGGACGCTGTTTGTCGATCCGTTGGCGCGCGCCGATCTGCCGGCCCAATGCCAGGTGGTGCAGGTTTCGCCGCTGCTGCGCGAGTTGATTATCTGTGCAATGGAGATTGCGCCCGGCTATCCCAGCGGCGGGCGCGATGAGCGCGTGATGGAACTGATCCTGGATGAGTTGAGAATGCTGCCGATCCTGCCACTGCACCTGCCCGAACCGCGTGAGGCCTCACTGCTTGCCTTGTGCCGCCATATTCAGGCCACGCTGGCGCAGCCCTGGACGCTGGAACAGGCGGCCGCTCAGCTCAGCGTCAGCGGACGCACCCTGTCGCGGCGCTTCCAGCGAGAAACCGGGCTGCATTTTAGTGATTGGGTGCGGCGCGCCCGTTTGCTGGCGGCGTTGAACGCGCTGGCGACCGGCCGCTCGGTGTTGGAAGTGGCGCTGGATCTTGGCTATGACAGCCCCAGCGCGTTCAGCGCCATGTTCCGCCGGTTATTGGGGGTCGCGCCCAGCGACTATTTCAGCCGGACCGCGCCGACGACAGATAGCGCCCGGCAACGTTAAACAGCGCCTGCAGTGAGGCGCTGGCGGAGTCAACGTCGATGCCAACGCCGTAGGTCGCCTCACCTTGCGGCAGCGCACAGCGGATATAGGCCACCGCTCGGCTGTCGCTCTGATGCCCCAGCGTGTGCTCGTGGTAATCCTCAATCGCCAGCGGCAAGCCGAAGCGCTGGCGCAGTGCATCCACCGCGCTGGAAAGCAGACCGTTGCCGGTCCCCTGCAGACGCAGTGGCTCTCCCTCGCAGGCAACTCGCGCGTTGAAGCTGTAGGCCTCTACCCCATGACTTTCCGTCTGGTAGCTCAACAGCTGCAAGCACGGCTGCTCCACCAACCCATAGGTGTCGCGGAATAAGCGCCACAGCTGTGCGCCGCTCATTTCCTTCCCGCTGCCGTCGGTCGCACGCTGCACCACCTGGCTGAAATCAATCTGCAAACCGCGCGGCAACGCCAGCCCATGATTTTGTTCCAGTAGCCAGGCAGCCCCGCTTTTACCGGACTGGCTGTTGACCCGGATCACCGCCTCATAGCTGCAGCCGACATCGGCAGGATCGAGCGGCAGGTAAGGCACTTGCCACCAGCCATCTTGTCGCAGCCGTTGCGCGGCGAAACCTTTTTTGATCGCATCCTGATGCGAACCGGAGAAGGCGGTAAACACCAGCTCACCGGCATAAGGATGGCGAGGATGCACCGGCAGCTGATTGCACTGCTCCACCACTTCCACCACCTGTTTCAGGCGGCTGAAGTCCAGGCCCGGCGCCACGCCCTGGGTATAGAAATTCAACGCCAGCGTGACCAGATCGACGTTGCCGGTACGCTCTCCGTTGCCGAACAGGCAGCCTTCGACCCGATCGGCACCGGCCAGCAGCGCCAGCTCCGCACAGGCCACGCCGGTACCGCGATCGTTATGCGGATGTACGCTGATCGCCACATCGGCGCGACGGCTGAAGTGACGGCAGAACCACTCAATCTGATCGGCATACACATTGGGCGTACTCACCTCCACCGTCGCCGGCAGATTGATGATCATCGGCCGCTGCGGCCCCGGTTGCCACACCTCCGCCACCGCTTCGCAGATCTCCAGCGCGAACTCTAATTCAGTAAAACAGAAGGTTTCCGGCGAATACTCGAAGCACCAGGCGGTATCGAGCTGAGCCTCGCAATGCCGGCGAATGCGCCGCGCGCCGTTCACCGCCAGCGCCACGGTTGCGGCCTTATCCTGACGGAACACGATGTCGCGAAACATCGGCGCCGTGGCGTTGTACAGATGCACGATAGCCCGTGGCGCCCCCAGCAGCGCCTCGAAGGTGCGATCGATCAGATCGTCTCGCGACTGCGTCAGCACCTGAATCGTGACGTCGTGCGGGATCAGTTGCTCGTCGATCAGCGTGCGCACAAAATCGAAATCCGTTTGCGACGCCGAAGGGAAAGCCACCTCAATCTCTTTGAAACCGCACTGCAACAACAAGTGATAGAATTCGCGCTTGCGCGCGTTATCCATCGGCTCCGCCAGCGCCTGGTTGCCGTCGCGCAGATCGCTGGAGCACCAGCGCGGCGCCTGCCGCAGGGTACGCGAAGGCCACTGACGATCCGGTAACGTCACCGGCGGGAACGGTCGGTATTTGCTTGAAGGGTCGATTAACATGGGCTTCTCCTGGCAACTGAGTGAACGATAGCGCCATTATTTCCCGCCATCGCCTCCTCTTCTCCCGCTTTGCGGACAACCGTCGTCGCAAAGCGGACAACAAAAAAATTTGCATCCTGCGCCAGTGAGACAACAATTAGTTTTGACGTTTATCCCACCGCACCGGCAATGCGCCGGGCGCTCTACTCTCATTGTCAACGGAGGCGAACATGAGCCTGTATGCAACCCTGGAAGAAGCCATCGAGGCCGCACGTGAAGAGTTTATCGACACCGCCGAAGGCGGCGGCGATGACGAACCTCCGGTGCCGCAGCAGTTCAATCTGCAAAAGTACGTGATGCAGGATGGCGACACGATGTGGCAGGCCGAGTTCTTCGAAGAAGAAGGCGAAGCGGTGGAATGCCTGCCGCTGCGCAGCGGTGCGGCGGCGCAGGCGATATTCGACGGTGACTACGACGAGGTGGAGATCACCGCCGAGTGGATAGACGAAAATACCCTGTACGAATGGGAGGAAGGCGACTTCCAGCTCGAGCCGCCGCTGGATACCGAAGAAGGCCAAGCCGCGGCCGATGAATGGGATGAACGTTAACCCGCACCACGTTTTTATCGCCAAGGAGGCAGCATGATTATCCGCCGGGCCCGCCCTACCGACTACCCCGCCATTTTGCAGCTGCAGGGGGAAAACGTGCCGGAAGCGCTCGACGAGCGCCACAAACGGCAGGGATTTATCGTATCGTGCATGAATGAGGCGCAGCTGACGGCGATCAACCGCGGCATCGGCATACTCGTGGCCGAACAGGAGGGCCAACTGGCCGGGTTTGTTTGCCTGATGCCCGCCGACGTGCAACCGCGGCCGCCGGTGGTGGATGCGATGCTGGCGACGCTCGCCACGCAGTCCTTCGCCGGGCGGGCGCTGAGTGAGCAGCGGGTGTTTCTCTACGGCCCGGTTTGCCTCGACGCCGCCTGGCGCGGCAAAGGCGTGCTGAAACGCCTCTACGCCGCCGTCAAAGCGCACACCAGTCATGACTACGACGTGGGCGCGCTGTTTATCGACGACGACAATCCGCATTCGTTGGCCGCTCACGTGCAAGGGTTGGGCATGACGGCGCTGGCACCTTTCCATTGCGGGCAGAAAGGCTATCAGCTGGTGGTGTTCGCCACCCGCTGAGCAGGTTTATTCATAGGGGCCATGCTGCGCATCGAACGGCAGCATAAAGGTGTCCACCACCATCGACAGCGGCACGTCTATCACCGTGACGTAACGCCAGGGCGTATCGCGCAAATCCCACTGCACGCCGGGATAGTACTGGTGGCCATGCCCCGCACCGGGCACGGTGCGGCTGATGATGCTGCCGCAACCGGTTAAGACCATCACGCCGGCCGCCACGCAGGCCAGCCGAAGGTAGGAAGAGAGCTTCACGACATTGACTCTGAGCAAAGGGTTGTTTCGCGAGTGAACAACGCATCGGCCGCAGTCTATCACAGTTCCCTTTCTCTTCCGGTACCGGCGCGCGTAAGCAAAAGGTAAAAAAAACGGGGAACGCGCCATGCGCATTCCCCGTCTGAGCGTTACCGTTCAGCGATTAACGTCGGCCCGTTGGGTGTGCCAGCGGGTTGTGCGGCAACTGCTGATAGTGCTCACGCCAGGCAGCGCCTTCCGGCAACAGCCAGACGCGCTGGTGCAGACGAGCCAGCGTGACCGGATCGCTCAGCAGCTCCAGACGTTTGCCCTTCACCAGCTTCTCCGGCCCCAGCTGCAGCGCTTCGTTCACCCGCTCCTCGCGGTTGCGATCGAGGGTAGCGCGCAGATGGTGACGCGCCGTCGCCAACGCCGTCGCCAGCGCGTTGAAGGACGGGTTGACCACCGCATGCATAAAGCCGTTGGTCAGCGCGCGGTTGCGGTTGAGATGCAGGTACTCTTCCGTCGCCAGCAGCTCACGCGGCGGGTTGTACTCTTCCGGGATCAGGAACAGCTTGGCGCGTTTGCTCTTCATGCCCAGCGTCGCGCGGCTCGACAGCACCGACACGAACGGCGACAGGATCAGCGAGAACACGATCGGCGCCAACCACCACAGGAAGCGAAGATCCAGCCACGCCATGCCGCCGGCCCACACCAGGCCCAGCAACATCTGCGAGCCATGGCGGCGGAACGCTTCGCCCCAAGGCGTATCGTCATCGTCGCGCTGCGGCGAATTCCACACCACTTCCCAACCGAGGAAGGCGCTCACCACGAACACGGTATGGAACAGCATGCGCACCGGCGCCAGCAGCACCGAGAACAGCATTTCCATCAGCATCGAAATGAACAGACGGAACGCCCCGCCGTACTCTTTCGCGCCCTTGGCCCAGATCAGCACGATGCTGAGCAGCTTCGGCAGGAACAACAGCACCAGCGTGGTGGAGAACAGCGCTATCGCCAGCTCGGGCCGCCACTGCGGCCAGACCGGGAACAGCTGCCGCGGCTGCAGGAAGTATTGCGGTTCCATCAGGGTGTGCACCACCTGCAATGCGGTGGAGAGCGCCAGGAACATGAACCACAGCGGCGCCGACAGGTAGGACATGACGCCGGTCAGGAACACCGCGCGGTGCACCGGGTGCATGCCTTTCACCAGGAACAGGCGGAAGTTCATCAGGTTGCCGTGGCACCAGCGACGGTCGCGTTTCAGCTCGTCCAGCAGGTTTGGCGGCAGCTCTTCGTAACTGCCCGGCAGATCGTAAGCGATCCACACGCCCCAGCCGGCGCGGCGCATCAGCGCCGCTTCAACGAAGTCGTGCGACAAGATTGAACCGGCGAAGGAACCCTCGCCCGGCAGCGGCGCCAGCGCACAGTGCTCGATAAACGGCTTCACGCGGATGATGGCGTTATGGCCCCAGTAGTGCGACTCGCCCAGCTGCCAGAAATGCAGGCCGGCGGTAAACAGCGGCCCGTAAACGCGGGTAGCGAACTGCTGCACGCGCGCATACAGGGTATCCATACCGGACGCCTTCGGCGCGGACTGGATGATGCCGGCGTTCGGGTTGGCTTCCATCAAACGCACCAGCCCGGTGAGGCATTCGCCGCTCATCACGCTGTCGGCGTCCAGGATCACCATGTAGCTGTACTCACCGCCCCAACGACGGCAGAAGTCGTCGATGTTGCCGCTCTTGCGTTTTACGCGACGGCGGCGGCGGCGATAGAAGATGCGGCCGTGGCCGTCGACATCGCGGCACAGCTCCATCCACGCCTTTTGCTCCGCCACGCAGATGTCCGGATCGTAGCTGTCGCTCAGCACGTAGATATCGAAGTGTTCCAGCTGACCGGTGGCGGCGACGGACTCATAGGTTGCACGCAGGCCGGCGAACACGCGTTCGACGTCTTCGTTACAGATCGGCATGATCAGCGCGGTGCGGTGCGCCGGGTTGATCGGCTCATCGCCCTTGATGGTGGAGGAAATACTGTATTTGTCTTTACCGATCAGCAGCTGCAGGAAGCCCATCAGCGCGGTCCAGAAACCGGCCGAGACCCAGCAGAACAGTACGGCGAACAGGATCAGAATGCCGGTTTGCAGCACATAAGGCAGCAGCTGCAGCACCGACTGCATCAGATCCTGATCCAGCATGGCGATAGGATCGATCAGCGCCCAGCCCTGATAAGGCAAGATGGTTTTCATGTACCAGGTGGCGATGCCGGTCTGCACCAGCATCAGCACCAGCAGCACATAGCGGCGCATGGAACCGACAACGCGCCAGCGGTTCTCGGCCTCGGCCTCCTCTTTGGTGGCGTGCCGATTGTGCGGCGAACGCCCCAGCAGAGAATCCCAGAAGCGCGCCACCGGGTTGGTACGCCAGGCTTCCGGGAACATGGTGGTTCGTTTGATCGGCGGCGTCGCCTTCAGAATGGCGCGCCCTTCGGCGTCGGTGTCGAAATCGTCATCGCTGACCGCATCCGGCCAGGCGCTTTCGATGCGCGGTTTGACCGAGGCCAACGCCACGTCATCCGCCGACAGGCTGTTGACGTTGGCGTCGGCGGCGCCCATCTGCCGATGGAGCGCCTCCAGTGCCTGAGCGTCATCCGCCGTGTGAGGGTTGAGCGCCTCCGACCGCTCGGCGGTCAGAGGCAGCGCCGCAAGATAATCCTGGGCGGGTTGAGTAGACTTATTCATTGGCAGGTAGCTGATAGCTCCAGGTTTCCGACAGAGTCTTATCGCCATTGACCAGCGCTGCGCGCATTTCTACCGGCTTCTTGTCGTCTTTTACTTTCAGACGTACCGTCAGGCGCCAGCCTTTGGTCACTGGGTTATAGCGGACGTTGTTTTCTACCATTTCACCGTTGTCGCCGATGCTGATCTGAGAAGCGACCGGGGTGTTGGCGTCCAGCCCTTTCAGCACCGGGCCGACGAAGTCGACCAGGAAGGCCACGCTGCCGTCAGGCTCGCGAATCAGGTTGGACTGCTTCACGTCACCGGTCGAACGCATGGTCCGCGCCACATAGGCGATGTCTTGCGAATGCAGTTTATCTTCGTCGCGGGTGAAGTTCAGGCGGTAGCTCAGCGTCAGCGGCTTTTTGGCTTCCGGCAGCGTATCCGGCGTCCAGAACGCCACGATATTGTCGTTGGTTTCATCCGCCGTCGGGATCTCCACCAGCTCGACCTTGCCTTTACCCCAGTCGCCCTTCGGTTCGATCCAGGCGCTCGGGCGCAGATCGTAACGATCGTCCAGATCTTCGTAATCCTTGAAGTTGCGGCCGCGCTGCAGCAGACCGAAGCCTTTCGGGTTCTCGACGGTATAGGTGCTGACGGACAGGTGTTTAGGATTGTTCAGCGGGCGCCAGATCCACTCGCCGTTGCCGGCATGGATAGACAGACCGTTGGAGTCGTGCAACGCCGGGCGATAGTTCAGCGTCGGCGACGGCTGGTTCGGCCCGAACAGGTACATGCTGGTCAGCGGCGCCAGGCCCAGCTTGCCCACCTTGTCGCGCAGGAACACTTTAGACTCGACGTCCACGGTGGTGTCGCGGCCCGGGATCACCGTGAAACGATAAGCGCCGGTGGCGCGCGGGGAATCCAGCAACGCGTAGATCACCAGGTGTTTGTCGCCCTGCTTCGGACGCTCAACCCAGAATTCGCGGAAACGCGGGAACTCTTCACCAGATGGCAAAGCGGTATCGATAGCCAGGCCGCGAGCGGAAAGCCCGTAAACCTGCCCTTTACCCACCACGCGGAAATAGCTCGCGCCCAGCAGGCTCATGATCTCATCGTTTTTGTCGGCGCTGTTGATCGGGTAGATCACCTTGAAGCCGGCAAAGCCGAGGTTTTTCACCGATTCAGGGTCGTGTTTGACCGAACCGAAGTTGAAGTAATCCGGGCTGTACTTGATCTGTTTTACGCTGGTGGAGGTGACTTCATTGATTTTCACCGGCGTGTCGAAGTACATCCCCTGATGATAAAACTCAAGCTTGAAAGGGGTTTTCAGCTTGCTCCAATAGGCTTTATCGTGATTGAACTGAATCTGCTGATAGTCTGCGAACTTCATCTCGCGGAACTGAGAAGGAAGGTTGCTCTTCGGGGCTTCGAAACCTTTCGCGGCCAGATCCTGCGCCTGCTTGGCCACATCATCAATAGAAAAGGCCCATGCCGGCGAACTGAACAGCGTGAACAATACGGTAGCACCTAACCAACGAACGCTCGCGGCGCGTGGTTGTCCGGATAATATATTAACTAGCACATCCCCCCCTATTCGTGTGCTCAAATCATTTAAATCCATATTAATGGATTACTCAGCTTTCCGACAACATGATAAATGGATGGTTCATGTTTACGGCTCATTGTTTAAGCAGCTGATGGAACACCAGCGTAGCAAGCCGCGCAACAAGACGCTATGGAAAAATGCGGGGGGCTATAGTAGGGTTTCGGATAACAATTTAACGTTTGACGACTTATTAAGCGTGTTAATGAGCACCCGATTAAATCACCAGCGGTAATCTATGACTAAAGGCAGCAAACAGCGCGAGTTTTTCCTCGATTCGATCCGAGCCTATTTGATGTTGCTTGGGATTCCGTTTCACCTCTCCCTGATTTATTCCAGCCATGCCTGGGCGGTGAACAGCGCGTCCCCCTCCTTCTCGCTCACGGTGCTGAACGACTTCATCCACGCTTTCCGCATGCAGGTGTTCTTCGTGATATCCGGCTACTTCTCCTACATGCTTTACGAGCGCTACGAGCGCCACCAGTGGCTGAAGGTCAGGCTGGAGCGGGTGGCGATCCCGCTGTTAAGCTCCATCCCGCTAATTACGGTGCCGCAGTTTTTCATGCTGAAATATTTCACCGATAAATTAAACGGCTGGGATGAATTTTCTCTCTATCAGAAAATAAATGTAACAGTTTGGGAATTGGTTTCTCATCTGTGGTTCTTATTGACGCTGTCGTTGTTAACCTGTGCCTGCTTTTATCTGTTCCGTAAAATCAAGCGTCAAACTCGTGAGCATATTCCGGCGTTAATAAACAGACTGCGTGGATTAGGAAACATCTCACTGTGTTTCTTTATTTATGCGGTATGCTATTCGGCCGCGCACCGTATTATTTTAATTGTCGCGCCGCAGCTATTATCCAACGGCCTGTTCAATTTCGTGGTGATGGAGACGATGTTCTACCTGCCGTTCTTCATCCTCGGCGCTTATGCGTTTAAGTACGTGTGGCTTAAGGAGATTTTTCTGCGTCGCTCGCCGCTGGCGCTGCTCGGCTCGCTGCTGCTGTTTATCGCATATATGCTGAATCAAAAGCTGTTGGCGCACAGCAGCTATATGTTCGAGCTGGAAGTGGTGATCAAAACCCTAATGGGGATCCTGATGACCAACGTGGTGTTCTCTTTCGGGCATAACCTGCTGAATTATCACTCGCCGCGCATCACCTATCTGGTCAATGCCTCACTGTTTATATATCTGGTGCACCACCCGTTGACCCTGATATATGGCGCTTTCGTGACGCCTTATATCGGCAACAACCTGTTGGGATTCTTGCTGGGCCTGCTGTTTGTGTTCTCGCTGGCCTTCGCTTTATATGAACTGCACAAGCGTATTCCGGTGCTGCGCTTCTTGTTCTCCGGTAAGCCGCAATAACCTTGCGCCCCTGCAAACCCGATCGTTTGCAGGGGTTTCCTGTCATCTTGCCGTCGTGCAAAAAGCCTATACTGGTGGTTTGCATGCAAAGCACACATTGCTCAGCCTGGCGCCGTCCGTTAGGGCAAAGTGATACGGCTGAATACATACCCTAATCGTTATAACTGCGATGCATAAGTAGAAATCCGGATCCCTGCCTTACGGTAGTGATTGGGCTCAACCCCCCCGAAGGGCTGCGCGATCGTTTAATTCATTCGATGGCGTTAGCTGCATCTCCCTTCCGTCACGACAGAGAGGATTTTGAATGACTGATAAGAAGACCCCGGCTCAGGAAGCCGAAGTGGAAAACGCCACCCTGCTGAAGATCCTCGGCAGGCTGCTGTCCGCGCTGGACGCCTCAATCAGCGGCAAAGAACGCAGCGTTTTGGTCACTGAACTCTCCAACTTCAATCTCGACGGCATTTCCGAAACGGAAAGCAAGTTGGCCAGCGAGCTGATCAAACGGGCGCTGGAATCGCTCGACCACTAACCCTACCGCGCCTGCAAACCATTAAGCCTGCCTGCGCGGGCTTAATGGTTTTTCCCTCAGCCACGATCGGCCATTGTTGCCAAAGCCGAAATACAGCAGCCTGATAATGTTGGATAAAAGGCAGGATTCTCTCTCTTCTCCTCACTTTCTTCGGTTAATCACACCAAAGGGCAATAATTGATCGGTTGTTTTCGCAATCAGCCTTGGCGTTTTACCCACTAAACACGCTATCATCGACACACGCGCAGTGCCCCCTATCCCCCAGCCTCAGGAGAACGATATTTTGGATGCCAGCACCATTAACAGTTTGTTCGTCATCGGTGCCGTGCTGGTGGGGGCAAGCATTCTGCTCAGCTCATTTTCTTCCCGGCTCGGCATTCCGATCCTGGTGATCTTCCTGGCGATCGGCATGTTGGCCGGCGTCGACGGCCCCGGCGGCATCGTCTTCAGCAATTATCCGGTCGCTTACCTGGTCAGTAACCTCGCGTTGGCGGTGATCCTGCTCGACGGCGGCATGCGCACCCGGGTCAGCTCTTTCCGCGTCGCCCTGTGGCCGGCGCTGTCTCTTGCCACCGTCGGCGTGGTGATCACCGCCGGCCTGACCGGCATGGCCGCCGCCTGGCTGTTCAATCTCGATCTGCTGCAGGGGCTGTTGATCGGCGCCATTATCGGTTCCACCGACGCCGCCGCGGTCTTCTCGCTGCTGGGCGGCAAAGGCCTGAACGAGCGCGTCAGCGCCACGCTGGAGATCGAGTCCGGCAGCAACGATCCGATGGCGGTGTTTCTCACCATCACGCTGATTGCGATGATCGCCGCCGGGGAAACCGCGCTGAGCTGGACCTTCCCGCTGCATCTGATGCAGCAGTTCGGCATGGGCATCGTCTTCGGTCTGGGCGGCGGCTGGCTGCTGCTGACGCTGATCAACCACATCAAACTGGCGGACGGACTCTATCCGCTGCTGGCGGTGAGCGGCGGCATTCTTATTTTCGCGCTGACCACCGCGCTGGACGGCAGCGGCATTCTGGCGGTGTACCTGTGCGGCCTGCTGCTGGGCAATCGGCCGATCCGCAACCGTCACGGCATCGTACAAACCTTCGACGGCTTGGCCTGGCTCAGCCAGATCGGCATGTTCCTGGTGCTCGGCCTGCTGCTCAACCCGCACGAGCTGCTGCCGATCGCCATCCCTGCCCTGCTGTTGTCGCTTTGGATGATCCTGTTTGCCCGCCCGCTGTCGGTGTTTATCGGCCTGCTGCCGTTCCGAAGCTTTACCCTGCGCGAACGCGGCTTTATTTCCTGGGTCGGCCTGCGCGGCGCGGTGCCGGTGATCCTGGCGGTGTTCCCGATGATGGCCGGGCTGCCCAACGCCCAGCTGTTCTTCAACGTGGCGTTCTTCGTGGTGCTGGTCTCCCTGCTGCTGCAAGGCACCACGCTGTCGTTTGCCGCCAAAAAAGCCAAGGTGATCGTGCCGCCGGCGCTGACGCCTATCTCCCGCGTTGGGTTGGATGTGCACCCGGAGAACCAGTGGGAACAGTTCGTTTATCAGCTTTCGGCGGAAAACTGGTGCGTCGGCGCGGCGCTGCGTGAGCTGAGAATGCCGCCCAACACCCGCATTGCCGCCCTGTTCCGCGGCAAAGAGCTGCTGCACCCTAGCGGCAGTACCCGCCTGCGGGAGAACGATATTCTGTGCGTCATCGGTCATGAGCACGACCTGCCGATCCTCGGCAAGCTGTTCAGCCAGGCGCCGGCCGTGACGCTCGACGAGCGCTTCTTCGGTGACTTTATCCTGCAATCCGACGCCCGTTTAAGCGACATCTCGCAGCTTTATGGCCTCAATCTGCAAGACGACGTGGACGAGCAGCAGACGCTTGGCCAGTTCGTCATTCAGCTGATTGGCGGCGAACCGGTGATCGGCGACCAGGTGGAATGGGACGGCCTGACCTGGACCATCGCCGAAATGGACGGCAATCAAGTCAGCAAGATAGGCGTGCGGATCGTAACCGACTGACGCTGCCGCACCGGCTGCGTTACCAGACGAGGGAACTTCTGGCCTTAAGAACGTTCTTAATCACTATCATGATGCATGAAGTACGGCGTCGCTGAATTATATCCGGTTGATGTAAAAACAATTTAACAGCGGCGCCAACAGGGATTAGGGATGTGAACGGCAAGACTCGATTTCTTTCGGTGATGATGATCATGGCGCTGGGCGTAGCGGCGCTCGATCTCAGCATCGCCGGTTTGGTCCATAGACTTTTAATTGGATAATTTCAACGTGACGCAGCGGGAACAAGAAAAAGACATTCTGGGGAAAATACTGGTGACGGTGTCCGCGCTTTGCCTGATTCTGGTGGCGGCGTTCCTCATCTGGGGATTCGTGCTGGATTGATACCGCGCGACGCTCAGAGATAAAAAAAACCGCCGCGGCGGTTTTTTTTATGGGTCAGGCGATCAGATCTTGCAACCTTCGCAGTCCGCTTCGTCTTCGAGGAACTCAGGGACTTCTTTTACCTTCTGCGCCGCTTTTTCTTCGGCTTTCGCCAGTTCGGCATCGATATCAAAATCGAAAATATCATCACTCATCGCTTGGTCCTCACTCTGCTTCACGTTCAAACGCTGAGTATAATCGACAAGCCGCCGGCCGGAAACCTTTCAGTTTGCCGCCGCCAGCTGCGGTGGCTCATCCTGCGGCTTTTTTCCGTAGGCCATGTCGTACACGTCGTAGAAGTCGATTTCGCCCTTGTTGCCGATGATCACCCGCATCTTCTGTTTCAGCGCGGCGCCGATAGACGGCTCATCCAGCAGCTGCTGCACCGCATAAGGCGACAGCGCGCGGGTAAAGTACCATTCGCCGTTGTAGCAAACCCGCAGATCCAGCACCCCGATGTCCTCGAAGCGGTATACCGGCCGGATCTCTATCAGCAGCATGGCGAACATGAACAGCACGAAAGCGGTGAAGCCCAGGAAGGCATATATCCCCATGTACGGCACCTGGTACATCACGGCGATCACCGCGAAATAACCGGCGAACATGGCAAGGCACAGATAGCGGTGAGTGCGGGCGAATTCGCTGTTGAAGCGCGGCTTGCCGTCACGCCCTTCGCGCCGATTGATCTGTTCAATCTCTTTAACCAAGATGCTTTTAATCGCGTCCATCGTTACAACCTTATGCTGGAAACAGCATTGCCATCAAATCTCACCGCTAAAAGTAACACAAGTACAGTTTCGCCGGGTAGATCAGTTAGCCAACTTAATGGCGGCAACTGTTATAGTTCGGATTCAGCGCGGCTGGGCGGCCTTGCCTTGCGCAAACATGAACATGCGCTGGGCCACATCGTCGGCCTGTTTGATTTTCTGCTTTTGCGGTTCGTTGCTGCGTTGAATGGCGCGGGCGTAAGCGATTTCATGAGCCTGATCGATCATCGCGATGATCCGGTCACGTTCGTTCTTCTCCATATTGCCCAACATGGTGGTGATAATCGCCTGATAAGCGTTGGACGCGGCGCTCAGCGCTTTCTCTCTCGCCTCGAGGGCGGCGACGCGTTGCAAGAGTTCCTGCAGTTGCTCGGAGTGAGACATATCGACCTCCTGTTGCCGGGCAGCAAGCCTGCCTGATTACAGTTTAGCAAAGGATCGAAAGAGAAAGAGGAATGAAAGCCAGCGGTTACGGTAAAGCACACCCGAAAATCCCAACGAGGAGCCGATAGTGCAAATCAACCCGGGTGCGCTTTACGGTAAGCGCGGTGAGATGAAGGGAAGAAAGCTGGCGCGCTATGCAGGACTCGAACCCGCGTCTATCAATTTTCAAGCCAAAACAAGCCATTATAAAACCAATCACTCTGCCAACTGAGTTAATAGCGCGTTCCTTCGCTTCGGGGCGCCATTATCCATAACAACATTATGGACTCAAGCTTTTTTAGCATAATGCCCTGAATTTACAGATAAGTCTTAGATTATCGATAGCGTTATGGCATTACGGCAGCTCAATAATCCGGTAATCGCCGGCGATGAGCGGCTTGCACAAAATCTTGTAGCCATCGCTGTCAAAGTGGCTGGCCGCGCTCTGCAACCGCTGCGCCTGCGCCAGGCTGCTGACCGAGCCCAGATAAAACCAATTGTGAATCACATGATACTGGCGCAGCGTCTCGCCCTGCTCTTCCAACGCCACGCGCCCGGCGAACGGCCAACAGGCGATGCGCAGCTGTTCCAGCGCCGCGCCGAGCCGCCGCGCATGTTCCTGCGCCGGCTCCACGCCGCAGCAGGCGCCGGCGCACTTGCGCAGGCTGTAGCGGAAGCAGGCGCGCCCGGCGGGCAGCTTGTCGATCCCCAGTTTGCCGTAACATAAACGATGCTCGTCGGCGATGGCGCGCAGCTTTTCCAGCGCGGCATGGCGATTGGCAAACAGCCCATAAAGGTGGGGCGTGACGGCGAAATCGATCTCTTTGGCGTGGGCAATCGTCACCGTGTCCGCTTGCAGACGCAGCGCGCACAGCTGTTTCGAGCGCCGCAGGCGTTTGTTGAACAGCGGCTGCTGTTGCTTGATCAACTGCGCCTCCAGCAGCAGTGCCCCCAACTCGCCGGCGGTCTCGATAAAGCTGATGCGCCGGGTTTGCCGCAGCATCTTGGCCTCGTCCTGCGCCCGGAAATGCGCCATTACGCGGCTGCGTACGTTGACGCTTTTACCGATGTAAAGCGGCAGGCTTTCGCTCTGGCCGTGAAACACATAGACGCCCGGCCCTTTGGGCAACGGCGCCAGGCAGGCTCGCAGGTGCTCCGGGTATTGGTAAATGTCGAGTTCCGGCTCGAGGCGGTTTGGCATCATGGCGGCGGCGTTATCCTGCTGATGAATGAATACTGGTTTTTTAGCCAGTATAGCGTGCCACGCAGCCGGTTGCACACCCGGCGGATAATAACTCACCGTGATCTTTAGCGGGAAAGCCTTTACTATCCCCTTTCCAGCGGGAAAGCGCCTCACGTTTAGCGCCAGTTCAGGCTGGCGCTGCCATGATGGCAGACTGGAACCGCCGCTTTTATCGTTATGGAAAACCTGGGCATGCCATCACTGAAACTCACACCCCGTCGTCTGGCGTTGATCGCCGTCATCGTTTTCATCGCCGTCGCCATCGCGCTGGCCCTTTATTGGCAACGCCCGCCGCAGCAGGATTACGTTACCGCACCGGCCCGCCTGGGCGATATCGAGAATGCCGTGCTGGCCACCGGGCGGCTGGATGCCGTCGAACGCGTTAATGTCGGCGCGCGGGTCTCCGGTGAAGTCAAATCGCTGAAGGTCAAACTGGGGGATCGCGTCACCAAAGGACAGCCGATCGCCGACATCGACGATCTGCAACAGCGCAACGATCTGCGCAACGCCGAAGCGGCGCTGAACGTCATCAAAGCCGAACTGCAGGCCAAGCAGGCACAGCTTAAGCAGGCCGAGTCGCGTTTCAAACGCCAGCGGCGCATGCTGAACGACGAAGCCAGCTCGCGTGAAGACTTCGAAACCGCCGAGGCCACGCTCGCCACCACCCGCGCCGAACTGCTTTCGCTCAATGCGCGCCTGGTGCAGGCGCAGATTGAAGTCGATAAGAAAAAGATCGACCTGGGGTATACCCGCGTCGTCGCGCCGATGGACGGTATCGTCATCGCCGTGGTCACGCAGCAGGGGCAAACGGTCAACTCCACCCAAAGTGCGCCGACCATCGTCAAGCTGGCGCGGCTGGATATGATGACCATCAAGGCGCAGATCTCCGAAGCCGACATCACCCGCATTTCGCCGGGGCAAAAGGCTTACTTCACCATTTTCTCCGATCCGGATAAACGCTACGACGCCACGCTGCGCACCATCGAACTGGCGCCGGAATCGGTGATGAAAGACGACTCGCTCGCCGGCACCAGCTCCGCTTCGGGCTCCGGGACCTCGAACGCGTCGGTCTATTACAACGCGCTGCTGGACGTGCCCAACCCGGAAAACCGCCTGCGCATCGCCATGACCGCGCAGGTTTCCTTGCTGCTCGGCGAAGCGAAGAATGCCTTGCTGGTGCCGATCCAGGCGGTGCATAAAACCGAAGCAAAAGTGCAACAGGTGCAGGTGCTGACCCAGGATCAGCGGCTGGAAACGCGTGAAGTGACCACCGGCATCACCAACAACGTCGACATTCAGATCCTCAGCGGCCTGAAAGCCGGTGAAACCGTGGTGCTGTCGCAGCCCGCCGCCAAGTCGGCTGAGGATGGCATTTTCCTGTGAACGCGATCATCGAGCTAAAAGGCATCAGCCGGACCTACACCAACGGCGGTCAGGCGCTGACGGTGTTGAAAGACATCGATTTGACCATCGCCGCCGGCGAGCTGGTGGCGATCATCGGCGCCTCCGGCTCCGGCAAATCGACGCTGATGAACATCATGGGCTGTCTCGACGTGCCGGATCGCGGCGACTACTACATCAGCGGCCAGAACGCCGCCCACCTGTCGCCGGACGAACTGGCCCGCCTGCGCCGCGAGCATATCGGCTTTATCTTCCAGCGTTATCATCTGATGCCCGATCTCAGCGCGCTGGGCAACGTTGAAATTCCGGCCATCTACGCCAACGCCCGGCGCGATCAGCGGCGACAGCGAGCGGCGCAGCTGCTCGCGCGGTTGGGTCTGGAAGGACGCGAAGACCACAAGCCCGGCCAGCTTTCCGGCGGCCAGCAGCAGCGCGTCAGCATCGCGCGCTCGCTGATCAACGGCGGCGAAATTATCCTGGCGGACGAACCGACCGGCGCGCTGGACACCCAATCCGGCCAGGAAGTGCTGGCGATCCTCAGCGAGCTGAATCAGCGCGGCCACACCGTGGTGATCGTCACCCACGATATGAACGTGGCACAACATGCGCAGCGCGTCATCGAGCTGCGGGATGGCGAGATCATCGCTGACAGCGGCCGCCAATCGGCACCCGCCGTCGCGCTGCCGCCACCGAACCGCAGCCGGCAAAGCGGCTGGCAAAGCCTGATCGACCGCACCCGTGAATCGCTGCACATGGCGCTGAAAGCGATGAACGCCCATCGCCTGCGCACCGCGCTGACCATGACCGGCATTATCTTCGGCATCGCCGCCGTCGTTACGGTCGTGGCGCTGGGCGAAGGGGCCAAGCAGCGCACGCTGGAGAATATCAAGGGACTTGGCACCAACGTGGTAAGCATCTATCCGGGGCGTGATTTCTTCGACGACGCCATCGACAGCATCCGCACCCTAGTGCCGGCCGATGCCGACGCGCTGGCGCAGCAAAGCTTCGTCGACAGCGTCAGCCCGGAGGTCAGCGCGTCCGACAGCATTCGTTTTCGCAGTAAATCCGCCACTGCGTCAATCACCGGCGTCGGGCGCGACTATTTCCGCGTCAACGGCATCACGCTGGTGCAAGGCGCCACCTTCCGCGACGATCGCAACGCGCTGCAGGAAGTGATCATCGACGACAACGCGCGCCAGGCGCTGTTCGGCGATTTCGGCGTCGAGCCGCTCGGCCAGATCGTGTTTCTCGGCTCGGTGCCGGCGCGGGTGGTCGGCGTCGCCAAAAGCGAACGCAACTATGCGCCCAACCGCATCAGCGTCTGGATGCCCTACAGCACGGTGATGTACCGCATGGTCGGCAAAACCACGCTCAGCGGCATTACCGTGCGGCTGAAGGATGACATCGCCAGCGAAGCCGCCGTCAGCGCCATTACGCAGTTGCTGACCCAGCGCCATGGCGTCAAGGATTTCATGACGTTCAACCGCGATCAGTTCCGTAAATCGATCGAGCGCACCTCGATGACGCTCAGTTTGCTGATCCTGATGGTGGCCTCGATCTCGCTGGTGATCGGCAGCCTGGGCGTGATGAACATCATGCTGGTCTCGGTGACCGAGCGCACCCATGAGATCGGCGTGCGCATGGCGGTCGGCGCAAGGCGCGGCGATATCATGCAACAGTTCATGATCGAGGCGGTGCTGGTCTGCCTGATCGGCGGCGCATTGGGTATCGCACTGTCGTTCGCCGCCGGGTCGCTGTTCACCTCGCTGGCGGGCGGCATGTTCACCGCCATCTATTCCTGGCAAGCCGCCGCGACGGCGTTTTTCTGTTCAACCTTAATCGGCATGATCTTCGGTTATCTCCCCGCCCGCAAAGCGGCAAGGATGGATCCGGTCGTTTCATTGGCCAGCGAGTAACCCATGAAAATTTTCTCTCCCTTGGCATTAAGCCTCGCCGTCCTGCTCACCGCCGGCTGCGGCAACGCCCTGAAAAGCGACTACCGGGCGCCGCAGGTCAACTACCCGACGAGCTGGCAGCACGCCGCCGAAAACGCCGCGCCGACGCCGTTCGACTGGCGCGATTTCCACGATCCCGAGCTCGATCGCTGGCTGCGACAGGTGATGGCGAGCAACAACGATCTGGCCGTCGCCGTGTTGCGCGTCTACCGCGCGCGCCTCGAGGCTGAACGCGTTGGCATCAGCACCGCGCCCGACGTCAACGCCTCGTTGAACAGCGGCATCAATCGCCCGCTGTCGGAGTCCTCCTCCTGGAATAAAACCAGCGGCGCGACGCTCTCTACGAGCTATGAAGTCGACCTGTGGGGCAAATTGGCGCGCCAGCGCGACGCCGCCGAGTGGGCCAGCCAGGCTTCCGAGCAGGATCTGCAGACGGCGCGCCTGACGCTGCTGGCCAACGCCGCCACGAATTACTGGCGCATCGGCTTCCTCAATCAGCAGATCGGCGTCAGCCAGGCGAGCATCGCCTACGCCAAACAGACGCTGCGGCTGGCCAACGCCCGCTACCGGGCCGGCAGCATCTCGGCGCTGGACGTGGTGAACGCGGAACAAAACGTGCTAACGCAGGAAAGCCGGCTGCTGACGTTGCAACACGAACGTCAACAGGCGTTGAACGAACAGGCGGTGCTGCTGGGCGTACCTTCAGGCCAGACCACCATCGCGCCCGCACGTCTGCCGACGGCGGCAATGCCGCAGATCAGCACCGGCATTCCCGCCAACGTCTTGAGCCGTCGCCCGGATCTCAGCGCCAAAGAGCTGCGGTTGCGCGCCGCTCTGGCCAACGTCGACGAGAAACGTCTGCAATACTACCCCGCTTTCAGCCTGACCGGCTCGCTGGGCGCCAGCAGCAGCGCGCTGCTGGAGTTTCTGCGCAACCCGACGGGCAGCCTCGGCGCCGGCCTGACGTTGCCGTTCCTGCAATGGCGGCAAATGGGCGTGGATATCAAGATCGCCCGTAACGACTACGAACAGCAGGTGCTGGAATTCAGGCAGGCGCTGTACAAGGCGATGGGCGATGTAAATAACGCCCTGTCGCTGCGCGCGCAGCTGCTGGCGCAAGAGGCGCAGTTGCAGGCCTCGCTGGCGCTGGCGCGCAAATCGGAGCGGCTGAACGAGGTGCGTTACCGGCAGGGCGCCGTCACCATTACCGATTGGCTGAATGCTCAGGAGCAGCGTCGTCAGGCGGAGCTGGCGGTGGACGAAAACCGCTTCGCGCAGTACCAGAACCTGGCGAAAATCTATCTGGAATTCGGCGGTTCATCGGCCCTCTGATCCAAACTGCCTGGCCATCCGGCCAGGTGGTTTTTTAGCGGCAAACACATCAATTTTTCCTGTTTTATCTCCCGCACTCTCTATACTTCAAACATGGCCAATCAGACGAAAAACCGTCAAATCGCACAATTATTAGACCATTATCGCACCAAATTAGTGCAAATACTTAAGTTAAACTGCTGGATTTGATCGCCGCAAGATATAACGTTAAGCTATAGATGCAAAATAATTAGTCACCTAAATGACATAACCTTGGCATAAACGACGATATTTTGTGATCCACATCCCAACTTAAATGTGGATAATGAATCGTCTTGAACCGCGATTCGATTAGCCGATTTGATAACTCGAAAACAACAGTGAACGGAGATTACGCTTTCACGAACAACGAATAATTCATTAAGGGATGATTATATGAAGTTAAGAAAAAAACGACATAAACCGATGCACATCAGCGACATCACCATCATCGATGACAGCAAACTCAAGAAAGCGATCACCGCGGCGGCCCTGGGCAACGCGATGGAGTGGTTCGACTTCGGCGTATACGGCTTTGTCGCCTACGCACTTGGCCAGGTCTTCTTCCCCGGCGCCTCGCCCGGCGTACAAATGATCGCCGCGCTGGCAACCTTCTCCGTGCCCTTCCTGGTACGTCCGCTCGGCGGTCTGTTCTTTGGCGCCATGGGTGACAAGTTCGGTCGCCAAAAGGTGCTCTCGGTCACCATTATCATCATGGCGGTCAGCACCTTCTGTATCGGCCTGATCCCGTCCTATGCGTCGATCGGTATCTGGGCACCGATCCTGCTGCTGCTGGCCAAGCTGGCGCAGGGCTTCTCCGTCGGCGGTGAATATTCCGGTGCGGCAATTTTCGTCGCCGAATACTCGCCGGACCGCAAACGCGGCTTTATGGGCAGCTGGCTGGACTTCGGCTCCATCGCCGGCTTTGTGATGGGCGCAGGCGTGGTGGTGCTGATCTCCAGCATCGTCGGCGAAGCCAACTTCCTCGACTGGGGCTGGCGTATCCCGTTCTTCATCGCCGCGCCGTTGGGCTTGATCGGCCTCTATCTGCGCCATGCGCTGGAAGAAACCCCGGCGTTCCAGCAGCACGTGGACAAGATGGAGAAAGAGGATCGCAACGCCATCGAAAATCCGCCAAAAACCTCGTTCAAAGAGATCGCGGCCAAACACTGGAAAAGTCTGCTGGTGTGCGTCGGCATCGTGATTTCCACCAACGTGACCTATTACATGCTGCTGACCTACATGCCGAGCTACCTGTCGCATAACCTGCACTACTCGGAAGATCACGGCGTTCTGATCATCATCGCCATCATGATCGGCATGCTGTTCGTACAGCCGGTAATCGGCCTGACCAGTGACCGCATCGGCCGTAAGCCGTTCATTATCGGCGGCAGCATCGGCCTGTTGGCGCTGGCGATCCCGTGCTTCATTCTGATCAACAGCAACGTGATTGGCCTGATCTTCGTCGGTCTGCTGGTGCTGGCGGTGCTGCTCAACTCCTTCACCGGGGTGATGGCCTCAATTCTGCCGGCGATGTTCCCGACGCACATCCGCTACAGCGCGCTGGCGATTTCGTTCAACATTTCGGTGCTGATCGCCGGTGCGACGCCGACCGCCGCCGCCTGGCTGGTCGAAGCGACCGGCAACCTGTACATGCCGGCCTACTATCTGATGGTCGTGGCGGTGATCGGTCTTATCACAGGTCTGTACATGAAAGAAACCGCCAACAAACCGCTGCGCGGCGCGACGCCGGCTGCGTCTGACCGTTCAGAGGCGAAAGAGCTGCTGCAGGAGACCTACGACAACATCGAACAGAAAGTCGAGGACATCAACGCGCAGATCGCCGAATTGGAAAAGAAAAAGCAGATCCTGATCGACCAGCATCCCAAGCTGGACTGATCGGCGCTGAAAGACAAAAGCCACCCGATTGGGTGGCTTTTTTGCTTTAAATTCAACCGAAATAATACGCAGCGCATTTTATGACAATCGGGTTTGATGGTAGGCTTTACAGCACACTCTTAATTGATGAAGCACACGATCATGAGCAAAATGGACCTTCCCGTCATCATCGGTATCCTTGTTATGCTCACCCTGTGGCTCGGCGCACTCTTCAACATCGGCGATATCACCTTCACCATTTCACGCCTGTTCCACTGGATTGAAAGCCAACGCGGCTAACCCGCACAGGCGGTGGAAAACATCGGCTATGATTGAAAGACCTTACCGCCATTTTCCGCGATTATCGCTCGCGATAAAGGGGACTGTATCATGACCGATTATGCGTTCTACAATCAGATCCTGACCCGGCTGGCCGCCAATCACCCCGGCACGCTGGATGAAAAAACCTACGAACTGTGGAAGCAAGACGCCACCAGCCCGCATGCGTTCGCCGATCCCTTCGCCTATCTCAAAACCAAGGGCCTGATACAGGCCTATGTGATGAGCGACATCGACGAGAACAACTATGATATCGACCCGCATCAAACGCGGATCACCGCTGCCGGTCTCGAATTCATTCGCAACGGCGGGTTCAAATAAGGGCGACGCGCGCCAATAAAAAACCGCCAGACGGCGGTTTTTTACTCTACAAGCATGCGGACCGGCTCAGGCGGGGAAAGGCCGATAAAATATGCGCAGCACTTCGTTGTCGCCCTGGCGTAAAAAACCGCCTTCAGGCTGCCAGCGCAGATCGCGTGCCAGATTGAGATTTTCCCAGCCGACCGCGCCCCCCACGCCGATGCAAAGATTTTTATTGCCTGCGGCAAATCCCGCACCGGTACCGATCATGGCATGCAGCAAACGGGGCGCCGCCGCGTCACGCAGGGAGAATATGCCGATAAAACATCCCTGCGGCGCGCGCAGCATATCGGCCATCGTGCGGATCTCGGTATCGTCCGGGCTAACGAAATGTTTGTATTGCTTATCGAACACCGTCTGCCACAGCTGCTTGTATTTCGCCTTGCTGAGCGCGCCTGAACGGTGGGCACAAAGCACCACCGCATCCCAGCACATCTCCCCGCTCAACGAAAAATACTCTTCCGTATCGGTTTGCGGCTTATCGGCGTAATGCCGTGCAAATTCAGCCGCATTCAAATGCGGTGGCACGGCCTGTCTGGCAACGTCACTCTTGTAGCGCTTGAAATTCAACCAATGCACGGGAAGCCTCCTCTTCACCCGGTAGATTAACAAACCGGCAGCCGTGGATGAGACGCGCCATCAAATCCAGGGCATCGTCGGCAGCGGCGATTTCGTCGTCATTCAGCCCCTGTTCCACCGACCGCTCAATCGCGTTCATCACCCCTGGAGCGCTGGTTTCATCCCCCTGCGCCACCACGTCCAACACCGCTTTGCCAATCGCCAAACAAAGCTCATGATCAAACTCAACCTCTTTATACGGATACGGTTGCATAATCACTCCGATAAATTTTTACCCCAGAATACTAGACCACAATGGCGTATCGCGCCTGCCGCCGTAGCGCAGCGCTGTATGCAACCGAAGAGAAATGCATCAGGCCCCGGGTTGATAGCCCGAAGCCCGATAAAAGGCAGGTTATTGCGGTGCTTGTTCGCTAGGGCGAATGATAAAACAAGTGGCGGTTGCCGAAGCCAGCAGCTTCCCTTGCGCCGTTTTGAGCGTGCCTTCCGCGAAGGCCACGTTTTTGGCCGCATAGACCAGACGCCCTTCGGCGATCAGGTCAGTTTCCTTCGGCACAGGGCGCAACATTTTAACCTGCAGATCGACGGTGCCATACCCAATCCCCGCGCCCAGCGTACTGTGCACCGCGCAACCGGTCACCGAGTCCAAGACCGTGGCGGCAAAGCCGCCATGAACGCCCCCCAGCGGATTCAGGTGGCGCCCGTCAGCCCGCGCCACGATGCGGATATACCCCTCTTCAACCGCCACCGGTTTCATGGGCACGGTTTCAGCGATCGAAGCCGGTGGGATTTTACCGGCCATCGCAGCCTGTAACAGCGCCAGTCCGGTCATTTTTGTCGGGTCCATGGGTTTCTCCTCGGGTCAGTAAACCTCTCATATAGTAGAGGTCAGACCTGTCCGCTTGCTTTTTCGTGCGGATGCCACCTACGCCCTGACTCCTTTGAGTGTGACCAGCATCACCCTTTAGGGTTAATGACCACAAATTTATTAGTGCCTTTAGATTTAAAACAACTTTCTGCAGCCAACACAGCCGGAAACTGAGCGCAGTTAAGTTCAACATTATTAAGGCGTATTTATCATGGATTTCTTTCTGCAATTAGCGGTGATATTGGCATGCCTGCTGTATGGGGCGCGTAAGGGCGGCATTGCGCTGGGGTTACTGGGTGGGATCGGGTTGATGATCCTGGTGTTCGGCTTTCACCTGCAGCCCGGCAAACCGCCGGTAGACGTGATGCTGGTGATCATCGCGGTGGTGGCGGCCTCCGCCACCCTGCAGGCCTCGGGCGGGTTGGACGTCATGCTGCAGATCGCCGAACGGATGCTGCGACGTAACCCGCGCTATGTCTCGATCATCGCGCCGTTCGTGACCTGCATTCTCACTATCCTGTGCGGCACCGGGCACGTGGTGTACACCATCTTGCCGATCATTTATGACGTGGCGATCAAAAATGACATCCGCCCAGAGCGGCCGATGGCGGCCAGCTCGATCGGCGCGCAGATGGGCATTATCGCCAGCCCGGTTTCGGTGGCGGTGGTCTCACTGGTGGCGATGCTCAGCAGTTACACCTTCAATGGTCGCCATCTGGAATTCCTCGACCTGCTCTCTATCACCATACCTTCTACCCTGTGCGGCATTCTGGCGATCGGCATCTTCAGCTGGTTCCGCGGCAAAGACCTGGACAAAGACCCAGAGTTCCAGAAATTCATCTCGGTGCCGGAAAACCATCGCTACGTCTATGGCGATGCCGCCACCTTACTGGATCGGGTGCTCCCACGCAGCAACTGGATCGCCATGTGGATTTTCCTCGCCACCATCGCACTGGTGGCGGTGCTGGGGGCATTTTCCGATCTGCGGCCCAGCTTCGGCGGCAAGCCGCTCTCCATGGTCCTGGTGATCCAGATGTGCATGCTGATGGCCGGGGCGTTGATCGTCATCATTACCCGCACCAACCCGGCGTCTATCTCTAAAAACGAAGTGTTCCGCTCCGGCATGATCGCCATCGTGGCGGTGTATGGCGTCGCCTGGATGGCGGAAACCATGTTCGGCGCGCACCTGGCGCAGATCGAAGCCACGCTGGGCGTGCTGGTGAAAGAATATCCCTGGGCCTATGCGCTGATCCTGCTGCTGGTGTCGAAATTCGTTAACTCGCAGGCCGCCGCACTGGCGGCACTGGTGCCGGTGGCGCTGGCGATCGGCGTCAACCCGGCCTATATCGTCGCTTCGGCGCCGGCCTGTTACGGTTATTATATTCTGCCGACCTACCCCAGCGATCTGGCGGCGATCCAGTTCGACCGCTCCGGCACCACCCGCATCGGCCGCTTCGTGATCAACCACAGCTTTATTCTGCCCGGCCTGATCGGCGTCAGCGTCTCCTGCGTCTTCGGCTGGATCCTCGCCGCGGCGTTCGGTTTCTTATGAGTTGTATTTCGGAGCCCTGCGGGGCTCCTCCGTGCAGGCAGGCTGACAATCAAAGGGTATGAGCATGATAAGAAAGGAAAAAGTGCAGGTGCAATACGAATTTCAGGCACAAAAAAACCGCCTCTCGGCGGTTACGACATTACTACTTATTGCTTTGATTATTCGGTATTTTCATTCCCTGGTACCCGGGGCGGGACTTGAACCCGCACAGCCATAAGCCGAGGGATTTTAAATCCCTTGTGTCTACCGATTTCACCACCCGGGCTCGGGAAAGTTGGAGGCGCGTTCCGGAGTCGAACCGGACTGGACGGATTTGCAATCCGCTACATAACCGCTTTGTTAACGCGCCTTTATTCTGTTTGCCTTTTCAGGCCAAAGCCGGTGATTCACCCACTTCGTTTTGTTCTTTTGGTTGGCGATGTTGAAATCGCTTATCCTAATCATCTGATTCTTAAGTAATTTATTTCGTTACCGCCGAATCGATGGACTGCATTATGGACTAAACCCCCCACCTTGGCAACCCCCCGAAATAGCAAAAAGTTCTCTAACGCTTTCAACTGCTTATTTTATGGGCGCACTGTTCACAATGCCGACGCAAAGGCAAGCGGAATGTTGATTTTATATGCATCGGCTCAGGAATTCACGGGCAAATCGGTTCTTTTTTCTCGGCAGGAATCGCTTACCCGCGCCCTCTCCGGCTTTTCATTTGCTTATGGTGATGGGGTACCGTGCAAAACATCCTCATGGGAGACATCGCGCAATCTCCGGCGCCACCATAAAAACCCAGCGATCGTGCCCGGCAAAACCGCAATCGTACCAAAAATACGCTGATCGGCATTCAGCAAACCAGGAGCAACGGCGGATAGCACCGCGCATAACAGCAGAAACCACCGCAATCGGCGAATGCCGGGATGAGCGATTCCGACGATAGCCCCCACCAAACATGCCGGCAGAAAACCGAGCGCATAGGAAAAAGCCCCAATGAACACCAGCATTCCCAGCACATCGCCGACGTTAAAGTACCCAGGATCCACATAGCCACTGATACCAAACGTCATCAGCAGCAGCATCAGCATGCCCCCCAACGGCGGGGCGACCAGCCCGAAGAACAATATGCATCCTGCCACTCTCCTGACCAGATGCCGTATAGCGCCAGACTTCATACTCCCTCCCGTTCCCGCTTCCTTAATGATACCGGCAGGATTGCAATAATGAGGCCCTACCCGGCGGGCGCCCCAATCCATAGGCTTAAGTGGGTTTCTTCGAGACCTTTTTCTTCGCCGCAGGCAGCTGAGCATAAGTCAGCGCGATTAATTGGGAAAGCCAGGCGCTATCGCCCCACTTCTCTTCCGGAATCACAAAACAAGGCTTTGCACCCGGATAAGGCGGCGCTTCTGAATATTCGTTCAGAAACGCTTTGCCGCCCGGCGTCGGTTTAACAAACAACCGATCATCGCAGACAAGCGCCACCATTTCCTCAGCGCAATAAATACCATACTCACCGAACATCTTCTTCGCCGAAAGCTTACCCGACGCAGAGATATTGCCGATGATAAACTCTACCGTACTCAGTTTTGAAACCATCGGGCTCCCTTCTTCGTATTCGTATTCGCAGTCCATCCGTATCAGGCTGGGCCTATTTCAGCTCCTCACCATAAACGCTCTTTCATCATGCAGACAGACCACTTCACTTTGCCGATATCCCAGCACTCAGCCGCGGCCAAAGCGCAGCGTGGCTGCGCCTGAACATGTTGATATGCCCGATCGCCTGACCATCAACCTCCGCCGGCTGCAGCAAGTGGACGGCATGTCGCGCGTTAGGCAACAGCCGCAGCCAGTCAGCGATACTGCGCGGCGTTACCAGCACGTCATCGGCGGCGGCAACCACGGCGATCGGTGCCTGGAATGCGGCATAGTAATGACGTTGAATTTCCGTACCAAAGGCATTTTCCACGTAGCCCGGCCGCCGACACCAAGCGGCCCATTGCCGGGCGACGCCGGCGGGTAAATCCTCTCCCCACCCCAGCCACTTTGCCGGCCCATAGCCGAGCAGCCGTACCGAGAGCGGAATATAGCCCCACATCAAGCCGATCGCCATCGCCCTGAACGGCCAACGGATATTGCCGATATAGCCAGAAGAAGCGGAAACCGCCGTCAGGCTGCGCACGGCATGGTGGTTCGGCATCAACCCCGCCAGCTGAGCGCCAGCGCTGTGCCCGATCACATGCGCCTGTTGCGCAGCCGTTTTCGCCAGCAGCCAGTTCAGTGCCGCCGGCATATCACACTCTCCCCAGTCCTGTTTACGGGCTTTGGAGTACCGGACATGCGCTTCCGCCAGTGAAACGCCGACGCCCCGATAATCGAATACCATCACCGGATGCCCCTGCTCGCTCAGCCACTGTGCAAAGGCATAGTAGAACCCTTGTTTAACGCCTGTGGCGGGGCAAATCAGCACCGGCGTATTGCTACCGCCCAATGCAGGAAAATAGCTGCCGCCCAACACATAGCCGTCCGCAGCGGTAAAGCGGATGGCGTCGTGCGCCGTCTTATTTTCTTCCTGCATGGCGATCCTCCCGGCCTAGCCAAAATTCTGCCGCTCATTCTTGCATCGTTCAACGGCGGCATCCAGCAGGCGAGCGCTTGCGGGAGACCGCGATCGCGTATCTGCCTCATCGGAACGGCTTTGGCCACAGAAAGAAAACGAGCGTCCAACGGCGCCTTGTTACTCGTTATGCCACAGGTAGCTATTCTCCACCTCAGGCCGCCAGGTTGCGCAGCTCTCCCCCGTTCCATGATTGGCCGAAGTCCAGGGGTTTTCGATAAACGGCCATGGCCTATTTGTGCGTGACGCCTGCTGAACGAGGACCCTCATCGAAAGCACCCCGGAGTGGCTCCAGCTCAACGGGTTCGGGATCTCCGCACAATAGTTCAGCGTGGGCCCAAATTCCCCCGGCGTTTTCGGCAGCGCGAGATTGACAGACACCGAAGCCCCCATGCTCAAAGCATGCCGGTTTTTTGCATACTCAGGTAAGGCAACCTCTGCGCGCTGCAACGCCTGTTGCACACTGGGCTGGCGCCACACAGGTTTCAGAGGCAGCACCAAAGTGACCCCATCCAGCAACGCACCACGGTGGCTGACAGGGAGATTGAAAGTAAGGCGCGTCGGCTGCTGTTCCGACGGGCCAGGTATAATCTGCGGCCGCACGGTCACCGTATGGTCTATTATGTCATCCGCAAAATGCGGTGAGGGGTAACACGTCACGCCGGTCATGCAGCGCGTAAGCTTTAAGCGCCTGCTCTGCTTCCAATAATGCCCGGTCACTCCCGAGCCCTGAATCATCGCGGCCAGCGCGGCTTGATTATCTGTCGGGCTCGCATACGGATAATGCAGCGCGTAAGTTTCAACGGTGAACGCGACGGTGTCGCCGGCTGTCGATTCCGCTGACCAAGACCACCCTATCGTTACCATGACGATCCACAAAATGCGGTGCATACCTACAGCCACCTCCTTGTTATCAGACTCACGGAAATATCCCTTCCTGCAGTCGCTTGTTCATCATCGCCGGGTGGTGACAATGCCTGATCGGTCGCTTAGATATCCAGACTATTTGTCAGGAGAGAAAAAGTACATCATTAGGAAGAGAAATGCGCGATTCTGTTGCTTCGGTATATCGAATCGACGGCCAGAAACATAGCCGCTGATTAAAGAGGGGTGAGGTACAGAAAGCGAGAGGGAGTAAAAAACGAAAAAGGGGCCGAGGCCCCTTTCGCTTACCTGCTGAATCACCGGGATTCAACAGGTTAATGTTTGGAGCGGGAAACGAGGCTCGAACTCGCGACCTCAACCTTGGCAAGGTTGCGCTCTACCAACTGAGCTATTCCCGCATTACCAGAACTGACTGATTTCTTTGCTATCTTTCGGCAATTCATCGTTGTCGTCTGATGCGATGCATTCTACTTACCTGACGTGATGAGTCAATAAAATTGTTGGCTCATCACGATCGTTTGCCGATTTTTGCAGCGCATCGATCACGGTTCCAGCAGATCGTTGCGCGCGGCATTCAAATATTGGAACATCGACCAGAAAGTCAGCACCGCCGCGATATACAGCAAACCGATCGCCACATACTCTACGGAGCGGTCCGGCCGCCACAGCAAGCCCACCAGCGACATCATCTGCGCCATGGTTTTCACTTTGCCGATCCAGGACACCGCCACGCTGCTGCGTTTGCCAATTTCCGCCATCCACTCTCGCAGCGACGAAATGATGATTTCACGGGCGATCATAGTGGCCGCCGGCAGCGTGATCCACCAACTGTGGTAGTGCTCCGCCACCAGCACCAGCGCCACCGCCACCATCACTTTGTCCGCAACCGGATCCAAAAACGCCCCGAAGCGCGTCGTTTGTTTCCAGCGGCGTGCCAGGAAGCCGTCAAACCAGTCGGTGACGGCGGCAAACACAAAGATAACGGCGCAAACCATCGGAGCCCAGCTGAACGGCAGATAAAACGCCAGCACAAAGAATGGGATCAGAACTACGCGAAACAGGGTAAGCCAAGTCGGTATATTCAATTGCATAATGCTACGGTAACTATCTGGCTAGAGTGGAAATTAAGAGTATGTTGCTACATTGCCCTCAGTGTTTCAATGCATTGTAGATCTTTTCTGCCAATGCTTGTGAAATACCCGGCACTTTTGCAATTTCCTCCACGCTGGCGTTCAACAAAGGTTGCAGTCCGCCCATATACTTCAACAGCACCTGGCGCCGTTTCGGCCCTACGCCTTCAATCAGCTCCAGTGCGCTGGTATTTCTGACTTTCGCCCTTCTCTGCCGGTGGCCGGTAATCGCATGATTGTGCGAATCATCGCGGATGTGTTGGATCACATGCAGCGCCGGCGAATCCGGCGGCAGCGAAATCCCCTCGCCTTCCGGCACGAAGAACAGCGTTTCTAACCCGGCCTTGCGATCGGCGCCTTTGGCGATGCCAATCAGCAGCGGCTTGTTCTTGTCCCAGGTAACGTTCAGCGATTTGAACACGTCGATCGCCATGCCGAGCTGCCCTTTGCCGCCGTCGATGAAGATGACATCCGGGATCTTTTTCTCTTCCAGCGCCTTGCCGTAACGGCGCTTCAGCACCTGCGTCATCGCCGCGTAGTCATCGCCGGGGGTGATGCCGCTGATATTGTAGCGCCGATACTCCGCGCGCACCGGGCCGTTACCGTCGAACACCACGCACGAAGCCACGGTTTGTTCGCCCATGGTGTGGCTGATATCGAAGCACTCCATACGGTTGATTTCCGTCAGGTTCAGCACCTTGGCCAGCTCCGCCAGCCGCTGATGGATCGTCGACTGTTGCGAAAGCTTGGTGGTCAACGCCGTTGCCGCGTTGGTACGCGCCAGCTTCAGATAACGGGCGCGGTCACCGCGCGGTTTGCTTTGAATTTGGATCTTGCGCCCCGCCAGCTCGGAGAGCGACTCCGCAAGCAGGTCTTTTTCCGGCAGGCTGAAATCCAACAGGATCTCGCCGGGCAACGTACGCGCCTGGCTGCCTTGCAGGTAGAACTGGCCGACAAAGGTCTGCACCACTTCGCTCATATCCGTGCCGCCCGGCACTTTAGGGAAATAGCTGCGGCTCCCCAGCACCTTGCCCTGACGGATGAACAACACATGCAGGCACGCCATACCGGCGTCGAACGCCACGCCGATCACGTCCAGATCGTCGCTGTCGCCCGACACGAACTGCCGTTCGGTAACGCGGCGCACGGCCTGAATTTGATCGCGAATGCGCGCCGCCTCTTCGAAATTGAGCAGTTTGCTGGCTGCTTCCATGCGCGCAATCAGCTGATGCAACACCTGCTGATCTTTGCCCGAAAGGAACAGCCGCACGTAGTCCACCTGCTGCCGGTACTCTTCTTCACTCACCAGGCCGGCGACACAAGGGCCCAGGCAGCGGCAGATCTGATACTGCAGGCACGGGCGCGAGCGATTACGATACACGCTGTTTTCGCACTGGCGGATCGGGAACAGCTTCTGCAGCAGCGCCAGCGTTTCACGCACGGCGTAAGAGTTGGGAAAAGGCCCGAAATATTCGCCCTTGGCGTGTTTGGCGCCGCGGTGCACCGCCAAACGGGGATGGGTATCCGCGCTGAGAAAAATCAGCGGATAAGATTTATCGTCGCGCAAAAGAACATTATATCGCGGTTGGTACAATTTAATGTAGTTATGTTCCAACAACAGCGCTTCCGTTTCGGTGTGGGTAACCGTTACGTCTATTTGCGCGATATTTTTAACCAGCGTCTCGGTTTTACGGCTGCTGACCTGCTGCCGAAAATAGCTGGCGAGACGTTTTTTCAGGTCTTTGGCTTTACCGACGTAGATCACCGTGCCCGTGGCGTCGTACATACGGTAGACGCCGGGCTGGCTGGTGACGGTACTCAGGAAGGCTTTGGCATCAAAACGGTCATTCACTGCTTAACAACGTCTCCGCATTGAACAATCCATGTCGGATGGCCAGGTGAGTCAGTTCGACGTCGCCGCTGATATTCAGTTTGCTGAACATGCGGTAACGGTAACTGTTCACCGTTTTCGGGCTGAGACTCAACTGCTCCGAGATCTCATTCACTTTTTTGCCTTTGGTGATCATCAGCATGATCTGCAACTCGCGTTCAGACAGGCAGCTGAACGGCGTTTCGGCCTGGGGCTCCAGCTGACTCAGGGCCATCTGCTGGGCGATATCAGACGCGATATAGCGCTGCCCCGCATGCACGGAGCGCAAAGCGTTAATCACTTCCTGCGGCGCGGCGCCCTTGCTCAGGTAACCGGCGGCCCCCGCCTGCATCACCTTCGCGGGCAGCGGGTTTTCAGTATGGATAGTCAACATAATGACTTTGACGTCGGGTGCATAACGCACAATCTTGCGCGTGGCTTCCAGCCCGCCAATGCCCGGCATATTCATGTCCATCAGCACGATATCGACAGCGTTGCCACGGCACCATTTTACGGCGTCTTCACCGCATTGGGCCTCACCGACAACTTTTATACCTTTGATATCTTCAAGAATGCGTCGTATCCCTGCGCGCACCAGTTCGTGGTCATCAACAAGAAGAACGCTAATCAAGGAAAAATCTCCAAAAAAAGGGAGTAACGCAATCAGCCTCTGTTTTCGCCAGAGATATTACTTGTTTTTCAGACAAGAATGAACACAGATTAATACATACTTCCGAATAACTTTGCGGAGCAGAGCTGATTTTTCAATTTTAGCCATCTATGCCGCCAATAAATCGTCACGTCGGAAAAGATCGGGCGACGAAAATAATTTCGTTGCGCCGCGTCAGACACAGGATAGCGCGATAATCATGCAGCGAGGGGGAAATCTGTGTAAGCAATCACGACATGAATAATATTAGCACGGCGGTTGGCCGTTTGTAATCATTTGATATTTAAAGACGTAGCAAAAACCACCGCCATCGCCGGCCGAACACCCGGCGTGCAGAACTATTATTCCCGGCGAACATCGGCAAAATCGGTGCCAGCCGCCTCAAATAATTATAATAACCCCAATGGTTCAACAATAACGTGCCGGACAAATACTTGTTAACCGCCCCGAAATAACTTACCGATAATGGATGATTCAGGCTGGCGGTGAACGGGCGCTGCCCACCGGCGTGAGCGGAGCAAGCCCGGTGCAGATGATGGACGCATGCTATGCTATACTCCGCGCCCAGTTAAATTCGCCGCCGCGCATGGGGCAACGTTTAGCCCGCGCGCGGTGCGCCAAAGCAGCTTGTATCAGGCTACGGCCTCAAAAAATCAGGAGAGAAAATGAGCAACGTTGATTTCACTACGTCTGCAAACCCGGAGATCTTGGCGACCGAGGTTGCCTGCCTCAAAGCCACGCTGACGCTGATCCTGAAGTCGATCGGCCAGGCCGACGCCGGGAAAGTTATCATCAACATGGAACGTTTTATCGCCCAGATTGAAGATCCCACCCAGGCGGAAATCTTCAAGAACAGCATTCAGCAAATCAAGCACGCTTACCGTCAGTAAGCGTTGCGTCTCAGACCCGCGCTTCATGCGGGTCTGCTTTTCCCGCGTTACGCCACACCCCATTGATCTTGCACGTGCTTTCGGGCAGTGTGTTGGCTTTCCCCCACACCCGAGACCATTATGGGCATCCTTGTCAAAGCGCTGATCGGCGCACTGGTCGTGGTTCTGATCGGCCTGCTGGCCAAAACGCGCAACTATTATATCGCCGGTTTAGTTCCGCTTTTCCCCACTTTCGCCCTGATTGCGCACTACATTGTCGGCAACGAGCGTTCCATTGCGGCGCTGAAAACGACGCTGATTTTCGGCATGTGGGCAGTGCTGCCCTATCTAGTGTATTTGATTTCTCTGTATTTCCTGATTAACAGCCTGCGGCTGTCGTTGGCCCTGGGGGCGGCTGTGCTGTGCTGGATTGCGGCGGCGTGGCTATTAATTACGCTATGGGGATGGTGGCAAGGACGTTAACGCCCTTGCCCAGGCGGGGTTACGGTCGCCCCGCCTGCAAAACGAAACCGCGCTGCCGGTCACCGGCGATGCGCAGATAGCGGCTTTCACCGGCGCGCAGCGTCATCGGTATACTGCCTCCGGTATCACGCCAAATGCACAGGTGATTCTCGATCATATCTTGCCCGATACTGACCGAGATATTGCCTGGCGGCACGCGAAACTCTGCTTTTTCTTTCGCCTCCAGCGAAGCGGCAAACTCCCCATTCACATAGACGCCGGTGCGGCAGCTGCCTGCCAGCATTCCGCTGTCGCGAACCACCACCACCGTGGCGTAAGGCGTATCCGGGATATTCTGATAGAGCATCAGACGGCTCGGGGGCGGTAACTGAGCCTGTTGCGGCGGTATGGCTTGAGTCGCACATCCCGTTAACAGCGCAGAGGCAAATAACAACGCGGCGTAATGCTTCATCCTTGGCTCCTGAAGAAAATAATGCTTATCGTAACAAGAGAATAGCTGCCTCCAGTAGCATTCATGTCGCAGAGGCGAAAAAATCGGACAACTTCCCACGCCCCCACCACCCCGCAGGAATAAGAAGATTCTGCATTAAAGCTATTGAAATAAAGGAGATTCTTGCAAATTTAAAACTTGACCATGCCACGTTGGATATCTGCCGCAAACGCACCACTGACGTAACTGAAACCATCCGGCGTGACGTAAACCCGGGTATGGCCGGTCTCTGATAACACCGCCACCATATATCCCAGGCTGATCATTTCATGTGAAGGCACATTCATCGGGGTTAGAAATCCACGCCCGCGGCACCACTGATAAAAGCGAGTTCGCCCATATCCCAACACGGTGCCAACATCAGAGAGGTGCTTAAACGTATCATAATCCTCTGATGATGAAGGTAAACCGTCATGACTTTCAGGCGTTTTCTTTATCCCAGACAAAATAAACTCCTTTTTTGACTCTGTCGCTAACGGTTATCCTTCATCTGAGCTGAATTTAAAAAATCCAAATTTAAAATGCAAATGAATTCCCTGTAACTAAAAAGCCTTTCATGGATGAAATCTGAAAATAAAACCACAATAAAAAAACAGAAATAAAAAAATAAGGTATTAATACCGGGAATTAAATCTTAGGTATGGGTAAATATCCTAAATAAAAATGACATTAAAATAGAATAAGAAAATACTTAGCATGCATATTGTTTCCCTTCTCAAAATGCTGCAATGGCGATCGGTATATTGCGGCAAAAAAGAGAATGGATAAAACCAGCTCACGTCGCCCTCTCGTCGTGAGATCGCGATCCCTGCTGGCCTCCCTCAATTCGCCACATCCTCTCTCGACGCGGCGCTACCTCAATCACACCTAAACAATAACCATTATCATTTCCAATTGTTCCGTCAGTTTATTACACTTTCTCACCTCGCCAGTTAGGAACATTCCTAGGCGGCGAGCCCCAGGATAGAGAAAGAATTAGGGACACCATGAAGAATTGCCGTTGTTTGATTGTTTTGCCGTTATTGATGTTGACCGCCTGCACACAATGGGAAAGGCCCGGCGCGGTTGAGAGTACCCGGAATGCCGAATATGCCGAATGCCGTAGCCGCGGCTATGATCGCTTCCCCCCGGACGTGGTGCGGGACGTGGAGTTCAGCTACGAAAACAAATACATTCCTTGCGAGAAGAACAAGAAAGACTGCCCATCGGGATACCGCTATGACAAGGAACCGTCGATTAAAACAGTGCAGACCGATCGCAATCAGTCCGCCCGAGACGCCACCATCGAAGCCTGTATGTACGGCAAAGGCTGGCGTGAGAAAACCTACTATTGGCCGCAATGGTGATGCAGCAACGTAGGATTGGACTGAAACGTCACCGCAGCGATGCGCCATCAATTGGCATCGTCGCTGCAATGCCCTCCCAGAGCAACCAGCGTTTCCGCTCTGACCGGCGTTAAAGGCACATGCGGTGGCGGTAAAGGCCAGCCCAAAAGCTGCCTCGCCGCCGTCGCACAGACTTTGCCCTGGCAAGCCCCCATGCCACAACGGCTGCTCAGCTTGGCCGTGTTCCAATCTGGCTGATGGCTCACCTGTTCCAGCGTGACGTCTTCGCAGCGACACAGTATCGTTTGCGGTTTGGCCAACGAATTCAAGCGCTCATCAAGTGCAAAGGTGCTTGCCACCGCCGTGGCGAAACGTCGCCACTGCCGCCGCTGCGCCGCCAGGCGCTCTGCCTTTTCCCGCTGCCCAGTGGCAGCATAACCGGCGATAGCGCCTTCAGTGAGTGCCAATTCACTGCCGCCGATGCCGGTACACTCCCCGGCAGCAAAAATATGCGCCAGGCTGGTTTGCTGCCAATGATCCACCGCTACGGCGTCGTGTTCTATCCGACACCCCAGCAGCATCGCCAACTCAATATTCGCCACCAGGCCAAAACCGCAGGCCAACCTGTCGCAGGCGATCGTTCTCTCCCGCCCGCCGTTATTGACGTGCACCGAGGTTAAACGTTCCTGCCCCAACGCCGCCAGTACCCGGCTGCCGGCAAGGTAACGACGCGGCATCAGGGAAAACGCCTGACGCAGTTTGGCCGGCCAGCGCCACAGCCCGCCGGCGAACGCCGCCAACCGCCAAAGCGGCGCCTGTTCCGCCACCAGCACTACCTCGCCGCCGGCCTGTTTCACGCTGTTCGCCACCGCCAGCAACAGCGGACCACTGCCGGCGATCGCCACTCGCTCACCACGGATCGCCAGTCCCTGCTTGATTTGCGCCTGTAGACCACCGGCGCCGGTCACCCCCGGCAGCGTCCAGCCGGGAAACGGCAATAACAGTTCACGCGCGCCATTGCATAAAATCAGCTTTTGATAGCGAATCACGCCGCAGCCTTCGGCATCTTCATAGGCCAATCGGTTAGCGCCACACTGCGCCACCAGCTTGCAGCCGGACTGCAGCGCAATATTTTCCATCGTCGCCACCGCCTGCCGATAGCGGTTCGCCGTTTCAGGCAAAGCCACCTGCGGCCCATCGCGCCAGATTTGCCCGCCGGGATGCGGATTATCATCAATCATTCGCACCTGGCCACCACTTTCCGCTGCGGCCAGCGCCGCCGCCATGCCGGCCGGCCCGGCACCGACGATCAGCACCTCACAGTCGAAGTTACTCATCATCGCTCCTCTCAATGCGCATACCGGCTTGGCACAGCGTCTGGCACGCCAGACGACGCAGACCATTAATGGTCACCCGGCACTCCTGGCAAACGCCCATGCCGCAAAAGGGGGCGCGAGGTTGGTGAGAAATAGACAACCGACAACGATCGTCGCCACACAGGCTGAGTGCCGCAGCAACGCTAATGCCAACCGGCACCCGGCAGGGATCGCCATCGATGCTCAACGTAAGCGTGTTTTGTCCTTCATTCATACCGGCAGCTCCTCGGCAGCAAACGCCCGCGCCGCCAAATACGGGGTATCGTCAATCTCCGGCGTTTGCCGGCCGATCTGAGCAGTAATCAGCGCGGCGCTGCCGAGGGCAGTCGTGACGCCCAATCCCTCGTGCCCCAACGCCAGCCACAGCCAGGAATGCCGCGGATGCACGCCCAGCAGCGGCAACCCGTCGACAGAGGCGGCGCGCAGCCCGGTCCAGCAGCGAATGATGTTCATCTGCGCCAGCGCGGGCAAGAAATGCTGCGCACGCGTGAGCATCGCCGCCAGCACTGGCATGTCCAACGCCGAATCGACGGCATCGAACTGGCGGGAAGAACCGATCAGCCATTGCCCGGTGGGCCGTGCCTGCACATTGAATGCCACCGATGTGCCGCCGCTGGCATGCGCGCTGGCACCGTATCCCAACTCCACCAACTGATGCCGCACCCGCGGCGGATAGCGATCGGTGATCGCCAGATGGCCCTTCTTGGCGTGCAGCAAAGTCTGCGGCAATAGGCTATTGGCCCTAAGGCCGCAGGCCAGGACCACCGTCGGCGCAGCCAGGCGCCTGCCGTCCGCCAGCCGCACAGCCCCCTCTTCCAGCGCTGCTGCTTCGCCATGCACCACGTCGATCGCCGCGCCACCGTCGGCCAACAGCCAGCGAGCCACGAGCGGCGCATACAGAATGCCGTCGCCCGGCACCCGCAGCCCACCGGCCAGGCCGTGCCGCAGCATCGGCTCCATGGCGGCGATCTGCTCCGCCGTCAGCAATTCAGCGGCTACGCCCTGCTCCGCTAGCCGCGCCCGCTTTTGCTCGGCGATGGCCATTTCATCCGCTTTATCCGCCAGCCATAGCGTTCCGCAGCCGCGCCAGGCACACGCTTGCGGCATGCGCCCCGTCACTTCACGCCATAACCGCAGCGAATAAGCGCTCAACGCCAGCTCGGCCGGGTTGTCGTCCATGCACACCAGATGCCCCATGCCGGCGGCCGTAGCGCCGGCGCGGCGATCGTCCACCACCGAGACGCGATACCCTTCCCGCGCCAGCCACCAGGCGCAGGCGGCACCGATGATGCCGGCGCCGATCACGATGACATCGGCTTTCCGCCCGACGCCCATCAGCGTATTCCCCAGACAAAGGGATCGCGTTCGTCGAGCAGCAGTTGGCTATCGGCGCACACATAGGCTTGCCCGCGAATAAAGGGGGTAATGCGATCGCCATTCCGGCGATAGTAGGCCTGAAATTCGCTGCCGATCACGCTGGCCTGCCGCCACTGCGTGTCCGGCGGCAGCTTGCCGTCCGCCGCCAGACACGCCAGTTTGGCACTGGTGCCGGTGCCGCACGGGGAGCGATCGTAGGCTTTTCCGGGGCACAGCACGAAGCTGCGGCTGTCGGCCTGCGGATCGTCACCGAACAGTTCGATATGGTCTATCGCTCCGCCGTCTTCACCGCAGATACCCGCCTGCTCCAACGTCTGCCGCACCGCCCAGGTGAACGCGGTCAACGCCTCCAGATTTTGTTTATCGATGGGCAACGGCGACTCGCCGATCAGGAAGAACCAGTTGCCGCCCCAGGCGATGTCACCCGTCACCGGCCCGTAACCCGCCACCTCAAGCCGCACCTGGCGGCGGTAACGATAAGCCGCCACGTTCTCCACCGTGACGCTGCCGTCCTCGTGCAGCGTGGCGTTTACCGGGCCGACCGGGGTCTCTATCAGGTGACGCCCGGCGTGGATGCGCCCCAGGTGCGCCAGCGAAGCGATCAGCCCGATGGTGCCGTGCCCGCACATGCCCAGGTAGCCGCTGTTGTTAAAGAAGATCACGCCGGCGGTGGCCTGTGGCGAACAGGGGCGGCACAGCAACGCCCCCACCAACACGTCGTTACCGCGCGGCTCGAGCATCACCGCACAGCGCCAATCGTCATAATGTTGCGCGAAACGCGCCCGCCGTTCCGCCATGCTGCCCTCGCCAAGATCGGGAAAGCCTTCCACGATCAGGCGGGTCGGCTCTCCGCCGGTATGAGAATCGATCGCCCGCAAAGCGGTGATATGCGCAGAAAGTGCCATCGGCGTCTCCTGGGTTAATGAGATGTTACCAATGGCGTTAGCCTGAACGAATGTGGCCATTACGGCTTGATGCGTTTCGGCGCGGCAAATGAAGAAATCAGCACAGTGACAAAAGTCAGGCCTGACGCGTCACGGGCGCGCCCTTAACGAAAACCATAACAATAACTTATTTATCATAGCCTTAATTTCATGCTAAACCTCCCCGTGGCGAGAAGCGCCGCAGTTTTCAAGCAACCGCCACGCACCGCGCGGCAAAAGTATGCGGCAATCCGCATATTTGGCAGGCGGCCGGAAATAGCGCTTGATTCGTTAAAGAAAAGTTAATATTGATGCGAAGACATCAACCCGAGCCGCCTGTTTTTCCGGCTAACGACCGAAAAGGGACAGCTATGCGATTCACTTCAGACTATCAGCCTCCGGTTTCTCTCTCTCCGCCTTCGCTCGTGGGACTGCCGGAGCAAGAGGACGTTTTCGCCGTTGAACATCTGTCGCGCCTGTGCGACGGCCTGGCGCAGCAGCGCCCGAACAACCTGCGCGATCTGCTGAATACGCTGGCGCTGATCGCGCCGCTGCTGAACGCGATCCCTAACGTGGTGTTCTTTATCAAAGACGCCCAGGCCCGCTACCTGCTGGCCAACCTGACGCTGGCCAGGCGCTGCGGTTTCAAAACTGTTACGCCGTTGCTGGGCAAGACCTCCGCCGACGTTTTTCCCGCCCAGCTCGGATCCGGCTACACCGAGCAGGATCTGCGGGTATTGCGCCACGGCGTGCTGATCCAGGATCAGTTGGAAATGCACCTGTACAACGGCCGCGAAACCGGCTGGTGCCTGACGCAAAAGCTGGCGCTGTACGACGCGCAGGGAAAAATCATCGGTATGGCGGGTATTTCTCACGATCTGCAGGAGGCCAGGGCCCATCACCCGGCCTACCAACGGCTGGCGGCGATCGACGTGCACATCCGCCGCCACTACGCACGGCCGATCGCGCTTGAGGAGCTAACGGCGCTGACCGGCTTGTCGGTGGCGCAGATCGAACGCTACTGCAAACGTATCTTCCACCTCACCCCGCGCCAGATGATCCACAAAGTACGGTTAGAAAAGGCCACGGAACTGCTGGCCGGCGATCTGCCGATCACCGACATCGCGCTGCTGTGCGGCTACACCGATCACAGCGCCTTCAGCCGTCAATTCAAAGCGATGACCGGCTCTACGCCGCGCGATTTCCGCCTGACGCTTTCCGCTTAATGCGCTGATTTATCTGGTTAACCCCCCTCTTTTCACGGTGCACCGGCGCCCGGTTTTTTCACGCCCGCTATTCGGCGCCATTGTGCCAATTTCGTCGCGGCAATCGGCGAAAAGCGTCAAGCCTCTCCGCGCAATACCGGTCAATCTGTCGGTGAGCCTTACCAAAGATTCACTTTTCATTAACACTTTCGGACGACAGGACAAACACGATGAGCCATAAAGCCATAAGCTGGAGCGGCGTATTCCCGGCGGTGACGACCCAGTTCCGCAACGATTTCTCTCTGGACCTCGATGCCACTCATACGGTGATTAAAAACCTGGTGCGCGACGGCGTCTCCGGCCTGGTGGTGTGCGGCACCGTCGGTGAAAACACCTCGATGACGGCGCAAGAGAAGCTGGCGGTGATCGAAGTGGCAAGAGACGCCGCCGACGGTAAAGTTCCGGTGATCGCCGGCATCGCCGAGTTCACCACCGCCTTCGCGCAGAACATGGCGCGTGAAGCGCAAAAGGCCGGCGTCGACGGGATTATGGTGATGCCGGCGCTGGTCTACTCCGCCAAGCCGCACGAAACCGCCGCGCACTTCCGCAGCGTCGCCGGCGCGACCGATCTGCCGATCATGGTCTACAACAATCCTCCCATTTACAAAAATGACGTCACGCCCGACATCCTGACCTCGCTGGTCGACTGCGAAAATATCGTGTGCTTCAAAGACTCTTCGGGCGACACCCGCCGCTTTATCGATCTGCGCAACGAAGTCGGCGATCGCTTCGTGCTGTTTGCCGGGTTGGACGATGTGGTGTTGGAAAGCCTCGCCGTTGGTGCGCAAGGTTGGATCTCCGGCATGTCCAATGCCTTCCCGCGCGAAGGAGAAACGCTGTTCCGGCTGGCGAAGGAAAAACGCTATGAGGAAGCCTTGGCGCTGTACAGCTGGTTTATGCCACTGCTGCACCTCGATGCCCGCCCCGATCTGGTGCAGTGCATCAAACTCTGCGAACAGCGGGTCGGCCGCGGCAGCGCCGTCACTCGTCCGCCGCGCCTGCCGCTGCAGGGCGAGACGCTCACCGAGATCAACGCCGTGATCGAGAAAGCGCTGGCCACTCGCCCTGCGCTGCCGAACGTCGGCCTGTAACACCTTCATCGCCCGGCCATGCCGGGCGTCATGCTTTCTCTACCGGGGAGAACCGATGCCCAACGATCGCTATGCCGCCATCAGCGGCCAACAATTTATCGGCGGCCAGCGCTGCGCCGCAGGGGAAGCGACGCTGCTCAGCCTGCGCGCCGACGACGGTGAGCCGACCGGCTACCGCTTCCACCAGGCCACGGCGGCAGAAACCGCCGCCGCCGCAGAAGCTGCCGCCGCGGCCTTTGCACCCTATTCGCAGCTCAGCGCGGAACAACGCGCGAACTTTCTCGACGCCATTGCCGAGGAGTTAGACGCGTTGGATGAGGCTTTCTTCGCCTTCGCCATGCAGGAAACCGCCTTGCCGCCGGCGCGGTTGAGCGGCGAACGCGCCAGAACCAGCGGCCAGATGCGGCTGTTCGCTACGCTGCTGCGGCGCGGCGACGTCGAGGGCGTGCGCATCGACTGCGCGCTGCCGCAGCGCTCCCCCCTGCCGCGCCCCGATCTACGTCAATACCGCACGGCGCTCGGCCCGGTGGCGGTATTCGGTGCCAGCAACTTCCCGCTGGCGTTCTCCACCGCGGGTGGCGATACCGCCGCCGCGCTCGCCGCCGGCTGCCCGGTCGTGTTCAAGGCGCACAGCGGCCATATGATCACCGCCGAGCTGACCGCTCAGGCGATCGAGCGCGCCCGGAAACACACGGGGATGCCTGCCGGCGTCTTCAACATGATCTTCGGCAACCGCGTGGGAGCCGACCTGGTACAACATCCGGCGATTCAGGCCGTGGGATTCACCGGCTCACTGCAAGGCGGTCGAGCGCTCTTCGATCTGGCGACGCAACGCCCTCAACCCATCCCGGTCTTCGCCGAAATGTCGAGCATCAACCCGGTCGTGATCCTGCCACAGGCGCTGGCGCGGCGCGGGCAGCACATCGCGCAGGAACTGGTCTCTTCCTTTACGCTCGGTTGCGGTCAGTTCTGCACCAAGCCCGGCGTGATCGTCGCGCTGCGTGGCGCCGCCTTCGATCGGCTGGCCGAAACGATGAGCGCCTTGGTCAACGCCGCCGAGCCGCAACCGATGCTGAATACCGGCACGCTGGAGCACTACCGTCACGGGCTGGCGGCCCTCGATGCGCACCCGGGTATGCGCCGTCTGGCGGGCCGCGGCGAAATGCCCCCTCATCGGGCGACGGCACAGCTGTATCAAGCGGAGGAGGCGCTGCTGCTGCAGGCCGATCCGCTGCTGCAACAGGAGGTCTTCGGCCCGGCTAGCATCCTGGTCGCTGTAGATAGCGAAGCACAGCTGTACGCGGCGCTGGCGGCATTGCAAGGTCAGTTGACCGCCACGCTGCTGGCGGATGACGGCGATCTCGATATGGCCGCCGGGCTGACGACGCTGTTGGCACGCAAAGCCGGTCGGGTGCTGTTCAACGGGTATCCGACCGGGGTAGAAGTGTGCGACGCCATGGTGCACGGCGGCCCCTATCCGGCGACCAGCGACGCACGCGGCACCTCGGTAGGCACGTTGGCCATCGAACGTTTCCTGCGGCCGGTCTGTTTGCAAAACACGCCAGCGGCGCTGTTGCCGCCACCGCTGCAGGACGCCAATCCGCTCAACCTGCTGCGGCTGGTGAACGGCGTATTCACCCGAGATCCCCTGGTTTCACCTGCCAAAAATTAGCCCGGCCGCATCTGCCTGCCACTCAATAACAAAAGGGTAATACCATGACAACCCAAGGCAAATTCAAGAAGCAGCTTACGCTCACCGATCTGACGTTCATCGGTCTGGGCGCCATCTTCGGCTCCGGTTGGCTGTTCGCCGCCAGCCATGTCTCCTCCATCGCCGGCCCGGCCGGCATCTATTCCTGGCTGATCGGCGGCCTGGCGGTGCTGCTGCTCGGCATCGTCTACTGCGAACTGGGCGCCGCCCTGCCGCGCGCCGGCGGCATCATTCGCTATCCGGTGTTCTCGCACGGCGAGCTGATGGGTTATCTGCTGGGGTTTATCACGCTGATCGCCTTCTCCAGCCTGATCGCCATCGAAGTCGTCGCCGCCCGGCAATACGCCGCCGCCTGGTTCCCGTTCCTCAGCCAGCCGGGTTCCGGCGACCCTACGCCGATCGGCTGGCTGGTGCAGCTGGCGCTGCTGTGCTTTTTCTTCGCGCTCAACTACTACAGCGTCAAAACCTTCGCCAAATCCAATAACCTGATCAGCGTGCTGAAATTTCTGGTACCGCTGCTGGTGATCGTGGTGTTGTTCAGCTTTTTCAAACCGGAAAACCTGCACAGCCAGGGCTTTGCTCCCTTCGGTTCCGCCGGGGTTGAGGCCGCCATTTCCGCCGGCGGCATCATCTTCGCCTACCTCGGCCTGACGCCGATCATTTCGGTCGCCAGCGAGGTGCAAAGGCCGCAGCGCACCATTCCCATCGCGCTGATCCTGTCGGTGGTGCTGTCCACCATCATCTATGTGCTGCTGCAGATAGCGTTTCTCGGCAGTATCCCCAGCGAGATGCTGAGCGGCGGCTGGGCCGGTATCAGCCAACAGTTCTCCCTGCCGTTCCGCGATATCGCCATCACGCTGGGCATGGGATGGTTGGCATTTCTGGTGGTCAGCGACGCGATCGTTTCACCGAGCGGCACCGGCAATATCTATATGAACGCCACGCCTCGCGTAATCTACGGTTGGGCGCGCGCCGGCACCTTCTTCAAACTGTTCACCCGGGTAGATGGCGAGTCCGGCATTCCCCGCCCGGCGCTGTGGCTGACCTTCGCTCTCTCGGTATTCTGGACGCTGCCGTTCCCGTCGTGGGAAAAGCTGATCGGCGTGGTGTCCGCCGCGCTGATGCTGAGCTACGCCATCGCCCCGGTCACCGCCGCCGGGCTGCGGCGCAATGCACCCGATATGCCGCGTCCGTTCCGGGTGCGCGCTTTCTGCGTGCTCGGCCCGTTGTCGTTTATCATTTCGGCGTTGATCGTCTTCTGGTCCGGCTGGGATACCGTCTCCTGGCTGCTCGGTTTGCAGATCCTGATGTTCTTCATCTACATCCTGTTCAAAAATCAGGTGCCGACCCACGCCGTTAGCCTCCGGCAGCAAATTTGGTCCTCGCTGTGGCTGATCGTCTTCTATGCGCTGGTGATCGCACTCTCCTACCTCAGCAGCTTCGGCGGGATCAGCGCCATTGCCCACCCGTGGGACACCCTTACCATGGCGGTGATTGCGCTGGCGGTTTACTACTGGGGCGCCTATACCTGTTTACCCCAGGCCAATTTTATCGGCGATGAAGAAGAATGAACCCAGGGAGGACATCAAAATGACATCCATGCACGTTCTGTCGCTGGAACAGGCTTATCAACTGGCGTTGCGCGCACTGCGCAGCAACGGTTTCAATCAGGCGCATGCCGAGGCGGTAGCGCAAAATGTCACCCAGGGTGAACGCGACGGCTGCGCTTCGCACGGGTTGTACCGGCTCTTGGGCTGCGTGCGATCGCTGCAGGCAGGCAAGGTTTCTGCCGATGCGATACCCAGGCTGTTCGACCAGGCGCCGGCTATCTTGCGCGCCGATGCCGGCGGCGCGTTTTCTCTGCTGGCCTACCGCACCGCTCTGCCGGCCTTTATCGATAAGGTGCGCACCAACGGTATCGCCGCGTTGACGATCAACCGCTGCGTGCACTTCTCCGCGCTGTGGGCCGACATCGAACCGCTGACCGAGCAGGGGTTGGTGGCCTTGGCCTGCACGCCCAGCCACGCCTGGGTGACGCCGGCCGGCGGTTCGCGCCCGCTGTTCGGCACCAACCCCATTGCCTTCGGCTGGCCGCGCCCGGATCGGCCGCCGTTTTTGTTCGACATGGCCACCAGCGCGACGGCACGCGGCGAAATCGAATTGCATCGCCGCGCAGGCACCCCGCTGCCTGAAGGCTGGGGCATTGATAAGGCAGGCAATCCGTCCACCGATGCCGCCAGCGTGTTGGAGGGCGCAATGCTGACCTTCGGCGGACATAAGGGCTCGGCGCTGGCGGCGATGGTTGAATTGTTGGCCGGGCCGCTGATCGGCGATATGACCAGCAAGGAATCGCTGGCCTACGACGACGGCACCGGTTCGTCGCCTTACGGCGGTGAGCTGATCATCGCGTTGGATCCTGAACGTTTTCTCGGTGCGGATAAGGCGAAATATTTCGCCAGCGCAGAGGCGATGTTTGCTGATATGCAGGCGCAAGGCGCACGCATCCCCGGCGAACGCCGTTATCGGCAGCGGAGGCAGAGCGAACAAGACGGCGTGGAGATCCCCAGGGCGCTATATGACGAAATCGTGGCGCTGTGCGATTAGCGCCGGATTGATTCCCTCGCGCCGGCAATCCGGCGCGAGGTGAGTTTTACCCTGCCTGAGCCAGGTCGCTGTGCAGACGCTTGCGCCATACCGGTTTGGTATCCCAGCGGGCGAAGTGTTTCGCCTCTTTACCCGACTGCACCTGATGCCACATGTCTTCTTGCCACCGGATCGGTTCCTTTCCTCGCAACGTTGGGCGGGTCTGTTTAATCGTCCGTTGCAAAATGCCCGCTTCCTTAGCGGTAATGGGCGGCGCCTGTCTGGCGGCGTCCAGCGCCCGGCGGCCCAACGGCTCCATCACCCGGTACAACACGTTGACCTGCTGCTGCGTCGCCTGCTGGTTAGTGCTCATCCCCTTACCCGACCAACCGTCGAAATTTTCACCGGGATCGTCTCCCTGCGCACGATATTCATTACCCGGCCCCTCGACGATATTCCATCCTTGCCAGGTCACCAAAGTGTGTAATCCATCGCGATCCTGCAGGTTTTTATTCTTGATCTGTTTGAGCACCTCGGCGCGGTTTGGCACACCGATCAGGTTCATAAACTCGTCCAGCGCGTCCCAATGCTGCCCCGCGACCAGACCATTCCAGACATTACGCAAACAGTTCCAGGGAATGGTGTGATGCCAGGTCAGCGTGATAAGCGGTTTGGTTGACGCGTGTTGCCAACGGCTCGGTTCACTGCCCCGATCGCCTCTGATGATCCCATCGACTTCTAATGGCATGGCTGCCCCTCTTCTGGCTGAGATGAAGAATATGCGCAAGGCCGGTGGCCCGGTTGGCATAAAAACGTCAGCTAAAATCGTAGCAGCTCAGGCTGAGATGGCAATAAAACGCCAGGCACGCTCTGCAGCCGACCGGCAAACGCAGAACGCGCCCGAAAACGGTGGACTTAAAACGGATTATCTGACGACCATCACCGAAATATTGGCATGGCGAACGATAGCGGCAGCGTTAGACCCCAGCAGATAGGTTTTCACGCTCGGGCGGCGCGAACCGATGATGATCAGATCGGCGTCGATCTCTTCCGCCAGCTCCAGCGCCTGATCGCGCGCAGAGCCGAAGCTGACGGTGTAATTGAGGCGATCCAACGGCAGATCGATTTCCGACATGATTTTCTTCAGCTTCTCGACCGCCTTCACTTCCGCCTGATTCTCAAATTCCTTGAGGCCGAACGAATAGGCAGTCACAAAAGCCGAGGCATCCGGCAGCGCATGGAAGAAATGCACTTTAGCGCCAGACATCTTCGCCAAGTATTCCACATGCTTCAGTGCATGTTCGGTCAACAGGTCCTCTTCAATGTCGATCGGCACCAAAATAGTCTTGTACATATCACGTCCTTTCAATGTAAACCGGGTGCCTACAGAATACTGCCGCGCACGGGCGCGGTGAATCGCTTTATCACGCTTTTGTGATCGGAGGTAAATACTGATAAGGATAATTCTTAATTTAACAAAATATAAACATCACACCGATAACGGATAGGCACTTAATTATTTAGTACTCGAGATTAAATCAGCTGCAAATAAACCGCCTTGGCGGTAGCGGCGGTCTTATTGGCGACAGAAAGTTTTTTAATCGAGTTGCCGATATGGAAATTGACCGTGCGCTCGCTCAACCCCATCAACAGCGCGATCTCTTCCGCCGTTTTCCCTTCGCTGCACCAGCGTAAAATGTCTTTTTCACGCAGCGTCAGCACATCTTTTATCGCGTCGTCGTTCACCGAGATCAAGGCTTCACGCAGCGTTTTATGGGCGGTTTGCGCCAGCCAAAGGAAAAAAGTTTCATTTACTGCACGCGCTTGCGGCGCTTGCTCGGGTAGTGCTTTACCGGCAAACGTCAGGATCCCCAGCCGGCCATAGCAATCCTTAACCGACTGCGACCAACCTGCGCACAGGCCGAATTGCGCCATATGCCGCCAAAGCGTCGGCCGCTCGTGATAAAAGCTTTCGTCCCACTGGAACTGCAGCGTGGAATGGTGAGCGCGCTCAATAACCGGATCCTGCAAATACACCCGCTGCCGCCGATAATCCTCGAGATAGTTCGCTGAAAAATTCCCTTCGATCAGCATCTTGGGGCGGCTGGCCGGATAACAGGAAAACACGATGTAGGAGAAATAATCAAACCCCAGCGCCTCGGCGCAGGGCTCCAGCTGCGTCAGAAAGCATTCGCGATCGGCCAGGCTGCCAATCACCTCCGCCATGAGCCGTTGAGTGCGGGTATCCATAACGCAGGTTCTCCAGATAGCGATGCCGATTTATCGATAGGTCAGACTCACTATAGAATATCGTCGCCCGGCGCCAGTAGCCGTTTCATATAATAAAAAACACCAACGCTATAACGAAAACAGCTATTCCCTTTAAAATAAGCCTTTTATTGCACCGAATTGGAAAACTGCGCGAATAGCATAATCTCCTCGGCACGTAAACCTGTTATTCCTGTCATAGACAACGCCACCTATCCACCATTACTTTTCCTGTGAGCCTAAGTTTGATGAATAGACGCCGTCATGCAGAAAATAATGGTGGCGTGCCGCGATAAAAACGAACATGCCAGGAATACAGAATGAGATTAACGGGCTATAACGGTCAGCTTTCCCCGCTTTATCTGATGGCGACCGGCACGTTCGCCATTGGCACCGACGCCTTTATCGTCGCCGGCGTGCTCAGCGACATTTCCGATACCTTTGCCGTCAGCCCCGCGCAAGCGGGGCAGTTGATATCGGTATTCGCGCTGGCTTATATGTTGTTCGCGCCACTGACCGCCTGGCTGCTCGGCAACGTCAACCGCAAGCATATCCTGCAGTTGGCGCTGGTGCTGTTCATCGCCGGCAACCTGGCCTGCGCCTGGGCCACCAGCTACCTGCAGATCGCGTTCGGCAGAGTGCTGGCCGCATTGGGAGCGGCCTGTTACACGCCGCAGGCCGCCGCCGCCGCGGTGGGGCTGGTGGCGGAAAAACGCCGCGGTCTGGCCATTTCCATCGTCTATGGGGGCATGACGTTGGCTATTGCGCTCGGTATTCCATTCGGTACCTTTCTCGCCAAACTGCTCGGCTGGCGTGAAATATTCCTGTTCATCGCCCTGTTGGGGGCAATTGCGCTACTGGGCCTTTCGCTGGCGCTGCGCGCCATTGCGCCACCGGGCAAGCATTCGCTGAAAGAGCGGCTCACCCCGCTGCGGCAAAAGGCGGTGCTGACTACGCTGCTGATCACCTTTTTTGCCGTTTGCTCGGAACACATCGTCTACAGCTACGTCAGCGTCTTGCTGAAAAACACCCAGTTCGGCCCGCAGGCGATTCTTCCCCTCGCGCTGCTGCTGTTCGGCATTGGCGCGGTGATCGGCAATTTTGCCTCCGGTGCGTTAACCGATGCCCTCGGCAGCAAGTTTGTGCTGCTGTTTTCCGTGGCGCTCCAGACGCTGTCCCTGTTTCTGTTAGCCTTTTATGTCACCTCACCCTGGTGGGTGCTGGCCATCTTTCTGGTCTGGGGTATCACCGGCTGGATGTATCTGGTGCCGATCCAACATCACCTGTTGTCGCTGTCGAAACGCTTTGGCGCGCTGACCGTGTCGCTCAACAGCTCGGTGCTGTACGCCGGCATCGCGGCGGGCGGCATGCTGGGCGGCCTGACGCTCTACGCGCTGCCGGCCCATTACCTGCCGCTGTTTTCGCTGCCGCTCGGCGCCATCGCCCTGCTGCTGACGCTGATCTTTTTTCAGAGAAACACTCCCGACGAGTGAACGATGACCGACTTTCCTCACCTTTTTCCACAGCTCATTTTACGCAGCCCACCTCTCGGCGCTGGGCTACACTGCCGGTAGCCCTAATGCGCTGATAAGGAAAAACAATGCGCCCTTTGCCTCTGCAGACTCCCAGGCTGATCCTGCGCCCGTTCACGGCCGACGATCTGCCCCATTTTACCGCCTACCGCAGCCACCCCGACGTGGCGCGCTATCAAAGCTGGAGCGACTACAGCGCCGCCGATGCGCAGGCCTTTTTCGAACGGCAGCGGCGGCTCGAGTTCAACCGTGACGACAGCTGGTTTCAACTGGCGGTCGAGCGCCGCGAAGACGGCGCGTTGCTCGGCGATGTCGCAGTGCATTTCTTCGATGCGGGGCGCCAGGCTGAACTGGGCGTGACCTTCGCGCCTAGCCATCAGCGGCAAGGGATGGCGCACGAGGCGCTGAACGCCGTCATCACCCTGCTGTTCGGGCCGCTGGCGAAGCACCGCATTACCGCAGTGGTGGACGCGCGTAATCTTGGCGCCGCCGCGCTGTTCGGCAAGCTGGGTTTTCGGCGCGAGGCCCATTGGCGGCAAAACGTGTTTTTTAAAGGCGCGTGGGGCGACGAATTCGGTTTCGCTCTGCTGCAAAGTGAATGGCGGGAGAATGCAAAGCATGGCGCTGCTGAATAAATACCTTGGGCAATACCAGTTCTCGGAGCGGCATGCCATCACCATCGCCGCGCCGTCGGCCCGGATACTGGCGGCCGTGGCCGCTTACGATCCCAAGCACGATCGCTTTTTCCGCAGCATGATAGCGCTGCGCGAATTGCCCGCACGGCTGATGCCACGCGATAAACCCAGCCCACCGCCGTTTGGCCTGCATAACTTTTGCCTGCTTGAGCGGGATGAAACGGCGCTGGTCTATGGCCTGATCGGCCGCTTTTGGCAGGCCGAATACGGTCTGGAGGACGTCGCCGACGGGCCGGGGTTTCTGGCCTTCGCTCAGCCCGGCGTCGCCAAACTGGCGTTGGGTTACGTCGTGACCCCTTTGCCGAGCGGCCACTGCCGCCTGGTAACGGAAACGCGCATCTTCTGCCCCGACGACGCCAGCCGACGGCGGTTCACCCCCTACTGGTATACTATTCGCCTGGTCAGCGGGCTGATACGCCGCCGTATGTTGCGCGACATCAGGACCGCCAGCGAGGCCACCGCGCATAATCATTCATAGGATGAATACATTTAGGAGCATTCTCAGAGCATGCCTCAAGCAATAAGGTTATTTATTAACCATTACAAGATGCATTGAGAAGCCATTAGCCCCGCCCCCGGCGGGGTTTTTTTCATCTAGTCGCCGTTCAAACCGGGAAATACCTGCATAAACAGGAAGGTGCAAGGCTTGCGCTGATGCTGATTGATCTGCGGCACCAGCCGGGTGAAATGCTCGGTCTGGCAATGTACATCCAGGGCGGCGCGATCCGGCCAGCTTTCGATAAAAATAAAATGCCCGGGGTCCTGCTGGTCGATGCACAGCTCATAACTGATGCACAAAGGTTCCTGCCGGGTTTTCTCCACCAGCTCGCGATACCATGGCATAACGGTTTCAATGTGTTCCGGATGGATAAAATCTTCAGCGATGACCTTCAGCATGTTGCGCTCCTGCATTCTGTTTTGCCGTGCCTCACCTTATCGTCCTCACTCCCGAGATGAAAGCCCCCTACTCCAGGCCTATCGCCGGGTTGCCAATTCGGTGATAGCGCACACAGATCTCGATCAAAGCGCTTGAACCTACCCTGGCCCTGTGTGAACTTCCGGTTAACAAAAAAGCAACACACCATTCACCATGGTGATGTCTGCACCACCCTGCCGACCCGATACGCGGCGTTTTTTTCGCCCTTAAAGGCCTGACCATTAGTCCTTTAGACCTTTAAGGATCGCGAAGAAAAACCGGGGTTACCGTCGTGTTGAGGGCAACGGCATCAGGACGGTCCTGTGACCGACGCTTGTCATTCTCAGAAGAGAGGTTAACGCCAGTGAATCACACCACCTATGCCGCTCCTGCGCTCAACGTCGCCATTCGTAAAACCTGGCGCAGGCTGGTGCCATTGATGTTCGCCATGTACTTTATCGCCTTTATCGACAGGGTTAACGTCGGCTTTGCCAAGGACGCGATGGCCATCGATATCGCGCTGTCGCAATCCGCCTTCGCATTGGGTGCCGGGATATTTTTTGCCGCCTATGCGCTGTTCGGCATCCCGGCCAACCTGCTGATGAATCGCTGGGGCGCCAAACGCTGGCTCAGCGCCACCACTGCGCTGTGGGGGGCGCTGTCGGCCTGCACCGGGCTGGTGACCAACGAACAACAGTTTATCGTCCTGCGGTTTCTGCTGGGGATCGCCGAGGCCGGGTTTTACCCCGGCATCCTGCTGCTCGCGTCGATCTATTTTCCCAATAAGGTGCGCGCCTCTGTCATTGGCATTTTCGTGCTCGGCGTGCCGGCGGCCCTGACGCTCGGCTCCCCGCTGTCGGGGGCATTGCTGGAGATGCACGGCGTGCTGGGTAAGCCCGGCTGGTTCTGGATGTTCGTGCTGGAAGGGTTGCCGGCCGTCGCCCTCGGCGTCTTCGCCTTTTTCTATCTCGACGATAGCCCGCAGCAGGCCCGCTTTCTGACTGAGGAAGAACGCACGGCGCTGGTCGCACAGTTGGCCGCCGAACAGCAGCAGACCGAAGTCAGCAGCGTCAAAGCAGCGATGAGAAGCGGCAAAGTTTGGCATCTGGCGTTGATCTACGGCACCCTGCAGATCGGCGTGTACGGCCTGATGTTTTTCCTGCCTTCGCAGGTCGCCTCGCTGATGGGCACCCATCTCGGCTTCAAGGCCTCGCTGGTGGCCGCCATTCCCTGGGCGTTCTCTGCGCTGGGCGTCTATTTCCTGCCGCGCTTTGCCGACAGAAACACCGCCAGAAGACTACCGATCGCCGTCGCCTGCATGGTCGCGGCGGCGTTAGGGCTGGTGGTCTCTTCCTATGCCGGTCCTTTGCTCGCTATCGCCGCACTGAGCTGTTGTGCAGTCAGTTTCCTGGCGGTACAGCCAATTTTCTGGACGTTTCCCGCTCAGGTGCTCACCGGCCCGGCGCTGGCGGCCGGCATCGGCTTTTGCACCACGCTCGGCGCGGCGTTCAGCTTTTTAGCCCCGCTTATCCGCACCGAGGCGGAACAGCGTTTTCACAGCCCGCATGCCGGGCCGCTGGTGCTGGCCGCCTTTGCACTGCTGTGCGCCGCGCTGTTGTGGGCGCTCAAAAACCGGCGCGCCGACGTGAGCAAGCAAGACGCAAAGATTGCCGGATAGCGGCGCGTTATTTAGCCATTATTGAACCTGCGGATGGGACACTGGCATTCAGCCTCCTCGCCCACAGGTGTTAAATGGATGAATTGACGCACATTATCGCCAAATACAGCCCGGAGCCGGAGATGTTGCTGCTGCTGATTTTCCTGTTTGCGCTGGGTAAATCCGTGATCTTCGTTTCCTCCGTCCTGCCGCCCGCCTCGGTCACGCTGCTGATGGGCATCGTTGCGGGCAAGCACGCGCTGCCTGTCGGCACCGTTTGGGCGGCCATCACCCTCGGGGCCGCGCTGGGATCGATCTTGTCGTTCCACTGCGGCGCGCTGCTATGCCGCCGCGATCTTGGCAGCCGGCTACCGGCGCGTTTTCATGCGCCGCTGCACAAAGCCCAGCGCGCCCTGCAAAAGCGCGGGTTGCCATTGCTGTTCGCCTCGCGTTTTCTGGCGGTAATGCGCTATACCGTACCGCTGATGGCCGGCATGCTGAAGCTGCCGCTGGGGCGCGTCTATGCCACCGCCGCACTCTCGGCCGCCGCCTGGGCGCTGATCTTGATGTCGGCTGCGCATTTATTCCCCGCATCTTGACCTGAAAGATTCTTGGGCAAATGACCGCCCCATGCGCCGACGTTGCGCCAGCGCACAGCCTCTCTTGCCGTATAAACTGCCGTGCAACACCGCAGTTTGCGCCAGATCACCTTTCTGAACATCAGTCGAAAAATGCGAATTTTTTTGCAGAATGCGCGCTTAAAACGGCGCAATGCGGGAAGAAACGGAGAAAAGCCTGGGCGTAACACGCTGATTTGGTTGGTGGGTCGTACAGGGTTCGAACCTGTGACCCATTGATTAAGAGTCAACTGCTCTACCGACTGAGCTAACGACCCAACGAGATAAATTGTCCTCCTCGCCAATGCCGCTGTCAAACGCTTACACTCATTACTTTTTCTCATGCGAATTTTACAACCCTTTGTTTAATCAACGAGATAAGCCGCATAAGGTCTATTAATCCCACCTTTTGAAGAGTAATCTTCCGCTCCCTGAACGTCCGATTTGCCTCCTCCGTGTAAAGATTGATCGACTTTTATCCCGCGTATAAATGTTGTAAACATGTTGCACAAAGGTGGCGTTATTGCACTACCTTACTAAAGCCGGGCCAACCGGATAAATGTATAAAAAAGAGCCACTTCAGAGCTCGCGACTTCACTAATGACAGGTAAAACAGGACATCATCAGATGGTAGATCACTCTAAAATAGCGACTGACGCGACGCCCGCTTCAGAAGATCATCTACGGCGAAACCTCACTAACCGACATATTCAACTGATCGCCATCGGCGGCGCCATCGGCACCGGTCTGTTTATGGGCTCAGGTAAAACCATCAGCCTGGCCGGCCCTTCGATCATCTTCGTGTACATGATCATCGGCTTTATGCTGTTCTTCGTGATGCGCGCCATGGGCGAGCTGCTGCTGTCCAATCTGGAATACAAATCGTTCAGCGATTTCGCTGCAGATCTGCTCGGCCCGTGGGCCGGTTTCTTCACCGGCTGGACCTACTGGTTCTGCTGGGTGGTCACCGGCATCGCCGACGTCGTAGCGATTACCGCCTACGCCCAGTTCTGGTTCCCCGGGCTGTCGCAATGGATCGCTTCGCTGCTGTGCGTACTGTTGCTGCTCGGCCTTAACCTGGCGACGGTGAAGATGTTCGGCGAAATGGAATTCTGGTTTGCGATGATCAAAATCGTCGCCATCGTCGGACTGATCGTCGCCGGGCTGGTGATGATCGCCATGCAGTTCCAGTCGCCGACCGGCACCGTGGCCTCATTCACCCATCTGTGGAATGACGGCGGCATGTTCCCGAAAGGCATCAGCGGCTTCTTCGCCGGCTTCCAGATTGCGGTATTCGCCTTCGTCGGCATTGAGCTGGTGGGCACCACCGCCGCAGAAACCAAGGATCCGGAGAAATCGCTGCCGCGCGCCATCAACTCGATTCCGATCCGCATCATCATGTTCTATGTGTTCGCCCTGATCGTCATCATGTCGGTGACGCCGTGGAGCTCCGTGGTGCCGGACAAGAGCCCGTTCGTTGAACTGTTCGTGCTGATCGGCCTGCCTGCCGCGGCTAGCGTGATCAACTTCGTGGTGCTGACCTCCGCCGCCTCCTCCGCCAACAGCGGCGTGTTCTCCACCAGCCGCATGCTGTTCGGGCTGGCGCAGGAAGGCGACGCGCCAAAATCGTTCGCCAATCTGTCCAAGCGCGCGGTGCCGGCCAACGGCCTCACCTTCTCCTGCATCTGCCTGCTGGGCGGCGTGGTGCTGATTTACCTGATCCCGAACGTGATGACGGTCTTCACCCTGGTGACCACCGTATCGGCGATTCTGTTCATGTTCGTCTGGACCATCATCCTGTGCTCGTATCTGGTCTACCGTAAACAGCGCCCGGCGCTGCACCAGAAATCGATCTACAAGATGCCGGCCGGCAAACTGATGTGCTGGGTATGCATGGCGTTCTTCGTGTTCGTGCTGGTGCTGCTGTCGCTGCGCGAAGACACCCGCCAGGCGTTGATCGTCACCCCGCTGTGGTTCATCGTGCTCGGCCTGTCTTACGTGTTCCTGCGCAAGAAGAAAACCGCATGATGCAAAAAGGGGCGGATATCTCCGCCCCTTTTTTCCTTCTAAGCCTCCGCGCTAATCCGCTTCCGTCGCCACCGCCGCTTTATCCTTGCGCCGCACGCGCAGCTCGCTGACCACCACCCCAATCACGATCAACGCGCCCCCCAATAACGCCACGCCCGGCAAACGCTCGCCGGCCAACCGCCCGACGATGCCCGCCCAGACCGGTTCGCCGGCGTAAATCACCGTGGCCCGCGTCGGCGAAACGCTGCGCTGTGCCCAGTTCATGGTCAGCTGAATCAAGGCGCTGGCCAGCCCCAGCCCAATGGCGCTGTACAGCAGATAATCCGAATACGGCGGCGGTGACTCGCCGGTCGGCGCCATCATTAAAAATGAGGTCAGCGAGGCGGTCGCCAGCTGCACGATGGTCACCCGGCGGATATTCACCTTACCGGCGAAGGCGCCGATCAGAATGATCTCTGCCGCCATCCCCAGGGTGCCGGCCAGCGTCAGAATTTCGCCGAGGCTCAGCGTCATGTCGGTGCTGCTCGGCGCCGCCAGCAGCATCAGGCCGGTAAAGGCCAGCAGAATGCCGATCCACGACATGATGCCGGGGAACCGCCCCAGCACCAGCCATTGCAACAGTGGCACGATCGGCACGTACATGGCGGTGATAAACGCCGATTGGCTGCTGGTGATGGTCTGCAGGCCGACGGTTTGCATACTGTAACCAAACATAATCGCCAGCCCAATCAGCCCGCCCGCCTTCAGTTCATACAGGGTCAGGCCGCGCAACACGCGCAGCGAAAACAGGGTCAGCGCCAGCGTCGCGGTGGCGAAACGCAGGCCGACGAAAAAGAACGGCCCGCTGACCTGCATCGCGTGATGCACCGCCAAAAAGGTGCCGCCCCAGATCATGGTGATGAAAATCAACACCGCTTCCGGCAGCCTGATTTGCGGAACCACGGCGGAAATAAAGGATTTTTTTGCTGCTGACACCGGCTTGCCCTTCCTGCTGAGTGCAATATAATGCACAGATCCTGCCAGTATGAGATAAAGTCCGGCGATGAGCAATACGGCGCATAACGCAAAAACCGATCCCCCCAAGGTGCTGCAGTACCTGAGCAGCAATCTGCGCGGCTACCGCCAACAGGCGGGCCTGAGCCAAATGGCGCTGGCCGAGCTTTCCGGCGTCAGCCGCCGCATGTTGGCGGGCATCGAGGCCGGCGATCGCAACGTCAGCCTGGCGGTGCTCGACAAGATCGCCGCCGCCCTGGCGATTTCCTTTACCGACCTGATCCAGGCGCCGGAGGCACGCGGCAGCCATATGGTCGGGGAATTGGCCTGGCAAGGCGCGCAGCCGGGCAGCCAGGCGCTGTTCGCCGCCAGCGTACCGGCGCGGCAGCGGGCCGAGCTGTGGGAATGGACGCTGATGCCGGGCGAGCGCTATGACTCTGCGCCGGACGCCGAAGGCTGGAGCGAAATGATCTACGTGATTGCCGGTACCCTGACGCTGGAGCTGGAACAAGATACGCTGACGCTCACCGCCGGCGCCGCGCAAACCTTCAACAGCAATCAACGCTACGCTTACGCCAACCACGGCGACCTGCCCCTGCGTTTTATCCGCAACGTCGCCTTCTGACCGCCCGCCGGCCCGCACCGGCGGCGGATGTCGTGTCGCTGTCGTGCCGCTGTCGTGGCGCCGCCACCCCGCTCGCCCTACACTGAATGACAGTGACAGCGAACTCAGGAGTGCACCATGCAAAAGTACCGCATCAGGCTATTACGTCTGGAAAAAGGCTGGTCGCAGGAGCAGCTGGCGACGATCGCCGGCCTCAGCACTCGCACCGTCCAGCGGATTGAAAACGGTGAACAGGCCAGCCTGGAAACCTTGACCGCGATCGCTGCCGCGCTGGGCGTGCAGGTCAGCGATCTCAATGCGCAGCCGCAACAGGCAATAGAGGAGGAGACGCCTGACGAACAGCGCATTCGTCGCCAGGTCGCGGCAGAAGGCAAACTGCTGAGCATGGCGGTGCGTTTCGCCGTGATTGGTGTGATGTTGTTCGCCATCAACTGGTTTACCCATCCGCAATATCTCTGGTCGCTGTGGGCGATCGGCGGCATGAGCCTCGCGCTGGTCATGCGGGCGGTGCGTACCCTGCTGCTGCGCAATGTCTTCAGCCGCTGGCAGGAACAGCGGCTGGCGCACAAGCTGCGGCGCTTGCCCTGAATCCGCCATTCGACAAAACCAAATTCGTCATTCGCTTCTATGCTTATCAAGGGTTTTTGTTAATCATCTGAGCGGGGGTACGGAACATGACGAAAGTGTTGGTGCTTTATTACTCAATGTACGGCCATATCGAACACCTGGCGCAGGCGGTGGCCGAAGGCGCGAATCGGGTTAACGGCGTGGACGTGACGATTAAACGCGTGCCGGAAACCATGACGCCGGAGGCCTTTGCCAAAGCAGGTGGCAAACAACATCAGCAGGCGCCGGTCGCCAGCCCGCAGGAGCTGGCGGACTATGACGGCATTATCTTCGGCACGCCGACCCGCTTCGGCAATATGGCCGGGCAGATGCGCACCTTCCTCGATCAGACCGGCGGCCTGTGGGCTTCCGGCGCGTTGTACGGCAAGGTAGGCAGCGTCTTCTCTTCCACCGGCACCGGCGGCGGCCAGGAACACACCATCAGTTCCACCTGGACCACGCTGGCGCACCACGGTTTCATCATCGTGCCGATCGGCTATGCCACGCCAGAGCTGTTTGACGTTTCGCAGGTACGCGGCGGCACCCCGTATGGCGCCACCACCATCGCCGGCGCCGACGGTTCGCGGCAACCGAGCAACGAAGAGTTGACCATTGCCCGCTATCAGGGCGAGCACGTGGCAAAAATCACCGCCAAGCTGAAAAGTTAAGCACCCTCCTGCGCCTGTGATTCAAAGGGCCGCGCATTCGCACGGCCCCATCTTGTTGCCGACCCGCCGCAAGGTTAGAATGCCCCTCCCCCGGCCATTCAGCGTCTGAAGGCCAGGCCCGAATTCGTTCTGCCCGTCGCTTGTCAGCCTTAGGCGCGAGGACGGGCGTTCTGTTTTTTGCGCACAGCGAAGGGAATAAGTCAGTGTCTAAAGATTTTGATGAACTAATAAGAGACATGGATCTTATTATTGAAAATGTAGACAGCTTCAAGGCTCTGGCTCCGCGCGCGCCCGAGCCGGCTCCGGCCCCGCCGCCGCCGGTTCATCACTACGATTCGTTCTGCGAGAACATCGCGCTGAAAGTGGTCTTGAAGGTGCTGCTGTCTTCGGTGGACAAGATAGTCAAAGTGCAAATCGCCAACAAAGTCGAGCAAGAGATCGCCCAGATTGAACAGCAGGTGGTGCGCGCCGGCGGCGGCCCGGTGTCGCCGGACGATCTGGCGCAAATGACGCACTATGTGCGCCGCACGGTCAACGACCTGCTGGAATAACGTCTCCCCGGCAGGCTCACCGGCCATATTTATTCGGCGATATGAATTTTTACGCTATTTTTATATCGCCTGCTTTATGCTTGATACACTTCAATAAATTGACACATTGTCGGCAGGTATTCCGAGCAACAGCATGGTCAGAACCAAACAAATCCTGGTCGTCATTCATCTTTGCAGCTTTTTGGTCCTTCTTTACAGCCTTTCGATGATCCCGCCCCTGCTGATGGGCCTGTTGTATAAAGAAAAAAGCGCCTTCTCATTCTTCTATACCCTGGTGGTGGCCGCCACGCTCGGCGGATTGGGCTGGTTCAGCACCCGCCAGTCGAAAGTGCAGTTGCGCACTCAGGACGGCTTTCTGATCATCGTGATGTTTTGGCTGCTGTTTTCCGCGATCAGCGCCCTGCCGCTGTGGCTGGATGATACGCTGAACGTCCGGCTGGTCGACGCGATGTTTGAGGGAGTCTCCGGCATCACCACCACCGGCGCCTCGGTGCTGAATGACGTCTCGAACGTGCCCAAATCGGTCCTCTACTACCGTTCCCAGCTCAATTTTATCGGCGGCCTCGGGGTTATCGTGTTGGCGGTGGCCGTGCTGCCGCTGCTGGGCATCGGCGGCGCCAAACTTTACCAGTCGGAAATGCCCGGCCCGTTCAAGGAGGAACGCCTGACGCCACGCCTGGCCGATACCTCGAAAAACCTGTGGTTGATCTACCTTGGGCTGGGGTTGGCCTGTACCGTCGCCTTTCGTCTGGCGGGCATGCCGTGGTTCGATGCGTTATGCCACGGTATTTCCACCGTTTCGCTCGGCGGATTTTCCACCCGCAACGAGAGCCTGGGGTACTACGACAGTTCGGCGGTGGAAATGGTCGGCGGCATTTTCTCTATTCTGGCGGCGGTGAACTTCACGCTCTATTTCGTGGCCGTCGGCCGCCGCAGCCTGAAACCGCTGTACCGCAGCCCCGAGCTGCGCTTTTTCCTGTTGATTCTGGCCATCGTCGTGGCGATCGTGTGTATCGAGCTATACCGTTCAGGCATGTACGGCGCCAAAGACGCCTTCGTGCACGGCTTTTTCCTCACCAGCTCGATGATGACCGACAACGGCCTGGCGATTGCCGATTACACCCGGATCCCGTCCCATACCATCATGCTGCTGCTGGCGGCGAGTTTCTTCGGCGGCTGCGTCGGCTCCACCTGCGGCGGCATTAAAGCACTGCGTTTTCTGATCATGTACAAGCAAAGCCGGCTCGAGATCAACCAGCTGGTGCATCCCAACGCCATGTATACCATCAAGGTCGGCAATGCACCGATCCAGGATCGAACGCTGCGCTCCGTTTGGAGCTTCTTCTTTCTCTATGTACTGTTCACCTGCTTGTTTATCTGGCTGCTGAATCTGATGGGCTATGATCTGGTCACCGCCTTCGCCACCGTCGCCGCCTGCATCAACAATATGGGGCTGGGGTACGGAGAAACCGCCGCCGGTTTCGGCACGTTGAACGATGCGGCGAAATGGCTGATGTGCGCCGCCATGCTGCTCGGCCGCCTCGAGATCTATCCGATGCTGATCCTTTGTTCACGCGCATTTTGGCGTTTTTGATCGGCCAAGCGGCGTGTAAGGCGCCGTTCCGCTCTGCTAACGCTGACACATTCGCAACATGAATATGTTGCATTGTTGTATTCGTTTCACTGCGATAAGTTTAATTCACTGTAAATATATACAGTATTTTTTAACTTATTGAGGATATGAATATGCGCTTTAACAACAAGATGTTGGCCCTGGCCGCCCTGCTGTTCGCCGTACAGGCGTCGGCCGACACGCTCGAATCCATCGACAACTGCGCGGTCGGCTGCCCGACCGGCGGCAGCAGCAACGTGTCGATCGTGCGTCATGCTTATACGTTGAACAACAACAGCACCACCAAGTTCGCCAACTGGGTGGCCTATCACATCACCAAAGACACGCCGGCCAGCGGCAAGACGCGCAACTGGAAAACCGACCCGGCGCTCAATCCGGCGGATACCCTGGCGCCCGCCGATTACACCGGTGCCAATGCGGCGTTGAAGGTCGATCGCGGCCATCAGGCGCCGTTGGCCTCGCTGGCGGGCGTTTCCGACTGGGAATCGCTGAACTACCTGTCCAACATCACGCCGCAAAAGTCCGATCTTAACCAGGGCGCCTGGGCGCGGCTGGAAGATCAGGAACGCAAGCTGATCGATCGCGCCGATATCTCCTCGGTCTATACCGTGACCGGGCCACTGTATGAACGCGATATGGGCAAACTGCCGGGCACCCAGAAAGCGCACACCATCCCCAGCGCCTACTGGAAGGTGATTTTCATCAACAACAGCCCGGCGGTAAACCACTATGCCGCCTTCCTGTTCGATCAAAACACGCCGAAGGGCGCCGATTTCTGCCAATTCCGCGTGACGGTGGACGAGATCGAGAAGCGTACCGGCCTGATCATCTGGGCCGGTCTGCCGGACGACGTACAGGCCTCGCTGAAGAGCAAGCCCGGCGTCCTGCCGGAATTGATGGGCTGCAAAAACTGACGAAAAAACCCGCCGAGGCGGGTTTATTTTTCATCCGGGCGCCGGCGGTTTATTCCGTCAGCGCCTTTTGCGCGGCGGCCAACTCACGCTGCCGGGGCGACGCCACCGCGTGATCGCGCGCCAACAGTGTGTACACCGTCGGCAGCACGAACAGGGTAAACAGCGTGCCCACCAGCATGCCGGACACGATCACCAGCCCCAGACCGAAGCGGCTGGCGGCACCGGCGCCGCTGGCGAACAGCAGCGGGATCAAGCCGAACACCATCGCCCCGGTGGTCATCAGCACCGGCCGCAGGCGAATTTGCGCCGCCTGCAAAATCGCGGCGCGCCGCGTCAACCCCTGATGCATCTGCAGTTCGTTGGCGAACTCCACCATCAGAATACCGTGCTTGCTAATCAGCCCTATCAGGGTCACCAGCCCGACCTGGGTATAAATATTCATCGTGGCGTAACCCAGCGCCAGCGGCAATAAGGCGCCGCAGATCGACAGCGGCACGGTGATGAGGATGATCAGCGGATCCTTCAGGCTCTCATACTGCGCCGCCAGCACCAGGTAGATGATCACCAACGCCGCCAGGAACGCGAATGCCAGCGCGCTGCCTTCCTGGGTATATTGGCGCGAATCCCCCTGCCAGTCGTGGCTAAATTCGGCCGGCAGCGCATTGGCCTGCCGCTCGAGGAAGGCGACCGCTTCGCCCATCGAAACGCCGGGGGCGGGGATGGCCTGCAGTGTGGCGGCGTTCTGCTGGTTAAACTGGGTCAGCTTGTTCGGCTCGACCTTAACGGCCACCGACACCACGGTGGAGAGCGGCACCAGCGTATTGTCCTGCGTGCGAACGTACTGCCGCGCCAGCGCCTGCGGCGTCAGCCGCTGTTCACGCAGGCTCTGCGGGATCACGTCATAGGCGCGCCCGTCCATGCCGAAGCGGTTGAGGTAGTTCTCCCCCACCAGCACCGCCAGCGATTCGCCGATGTCGCTCATGCGTATCCCGAGGCTGTTGGCCTTGGCGCGGTCGATATGCACCTCCGCCAGCGGGTTGTTGTAGTCCAGATCGCTGTCCACCACCATAAACAGGCCGCTGTTTCTGGCATTCTGCTTCACCTCTTCCAGGGTGCGATACAGCTGCGGGTAGTCCTGCGGCGTGCGCAGCACCATCTGCACCGGCAGCCCGCCGGTGGAGCCCGGCAGCGCGGGCAGTTGGAAGGCGAAAATGCTGGTGCCTTCGACGTCGTTCACCGCCCGTTGCAGATCGGCCTGCACCGCTGACGCCGAGCGCTGGCGCGCCTGCCACAGCGTCAGGTTGATGCCGCCGATGCCGGACGCGGTGCCGTCGCTGCCGTTGATGATCCAGCGGCTTTCGGTTTCCGGCATGCGGTTGTAAACCTCGTCCAGCTTGTACGCAAAACGCTCGACATAGTTCAGGTTGGCGTGCTGTGGCGCCTTGATGGCGGTCAGTACGATGGCCTGATCCTCGGTCGGCGCCAGCTCGCGCTGCGGCATCAGGTACAGCAGCGGCAGGCTGATCATCACCAGCAGCGCCAGCGCGCCGGTCACCCAACGGTGGTGCAGCGAGAAATCCAGCGCGCGCGCATAGCGCCGCGTCAGGCCGCCGAAGAACCACTCGGCGGCGCGCGCCACGCGCCTTTCGCTCTGTTTGGCCGGCAGTAGAAGAGAACTCATTACCGGCGACAGCGTCAGCGCCACCACGCCGGACACCACCACCGCGCCGGCCAGCGTCAGCGCGAACTCGCGAAACAGCGCGCCGGTCAGCCCGCCCATCAGGCCGATCGGCGCGTAGACCGCCGCCAGCGTCAGGGTCATGGCGATCACCGGCCCCGCCACTTCGCGCGCGCCGATCATCGCCGCCGCCAGCGGCGTTTTCCCCTCTTCGATATGGCGATGCACGTTCTCCACCACCACGATGGCGTCGTCCACCACCAGACCGATCGCCAAAACCATCGCCAGCAGCGTCAGCAAATTGACGCTGAAGCCGAAGGCCAGCATCAGCCCGGCAGCGCCAAGGATCGACAGCGGAATGGTCACCACCGGGATCAGCACGGTGCGCAGCGACCCCAGACACAGGTAGATCACCGCCACCACGATCGCCAGCGCTTCGAGCAGGGTATGCACCACTTCATCGATCGAGGCCTGGATAAAGCGTGCGGTTTCGAACGCCAGCGCCATCTTCACGCCCGGCGGCTGCATCTTGTCAATTGCCGGCATCAGGTGACGAATGCCGTCGACGATCACCAGCGGGTTGCCGGTCGGCGTGGGGAAGACGCCGAGAAACACCGCCGGTTCGCCATCCATCAGCGCGCTGGTTTCCGTGGCTGCGGCGCCCAGCTCCACGGTGCCGACGTCTTTCAGGCGCACCAGGCCGTTGCCGTCGTTGCGCACCACCAGATTACGGAACTCCTCCACGCTGGTGAGATCGGTATTCACCCGCACGTTGGCAACCACATACTGCCCTTTCACCTTGCCCGGCGCCGCCTGGTAATTGTTGCGCCGCACCGCGTCGGCCACGTCGGCGGCGGTCAGGCCGCGGCCGGCCAGCCGATCGCTGTCCAGCCACAGGCGCATCGCCATTTTTTGCCCGCCGAACACTTCCACCTTGGCGACGCCGTCGATAGTGGTGAACATCGGCTCCACCACCCGCGTCAGGTATTCGCTCAGCGCCGGCGTGGACAGCGTTTTACTGGAAAAGCCGACATAGGCGACGGCGGTAGCTTCACCGGCGGAGCGCTCAATCACCGGATCGTAAGCCTGCTCCGGCAGCTTGTAGCGCACCTGGTTGACCTTGGCCATCACTTCAGTCAAGGCCTGGGTCGAATCGCGGTTCAGCGCCATGCGCACCGTCACCACGCTGCGCCCCTGCACCGACGAGGATGAAAGGTAGTCAACGCCCTCGACGGACGACACCGCCTGGGCGATCGGCTGCGTGACAAAGCCCTGCATCAGCTCGGACGACGCACCGGGATAGTCGGTGCTGATGGTGATGGTGGAGTTTTCCAACAGCGGGTATTGACGGATCGGCAGTTGGCTGAGCGCCAGCGCGCCGAACAGCAGGATCAGGGTGCTGACCACCAGCGCCAGCACCGGCCGGCGCACGAACAGATCGGTAAATGTCATCGGTCTCTCCTCAAGAACCAGCCTGGGCGGCGTTCAACGTATCCTGCGCCACCGGCTCGGCCGCCATGCCGTCGCTCAGCTTGAGCTGGCCCGAGGTCACCACCCGATCGCCTTCCTGCAGGCCGCTGACGATCTCGACGCGCCCGTCGTTGCGCTCACCCACGGCGACCGAAACGCGTTTGACCGTCATGCCCTTTTCACCCTGCTGTGCCAGGAACACGGTATCGCCGTAGGCCGTGTAGTTCAGCGCCGTTTCCGGCACCGTCAACACCGCCACGCGCTGCTGCTGCGTGACGCGAATGCCGGCGTACATGCCGGCCTTCAGCAACCCCTGGCGGTTGGTCAACGTCGCCTGCACCTGCACGGTGCGGGATTTGCCGATCATCGGGTCGATAGCGGTAATGGCGGCAGGGAAAGCGCGATCGGGATACGCCCCAACCTGCACCGACACCGCCTGCCCCAGCGCCAGCCCGGCGCTGCTTTGTTCGTCCAGCGAGAAGTTGACGCGCAGCGTATCGGCGTCCACCAGGTTCGCCACCGCGTCGGCGGCGTTGAGGTATTGCCCTTCATGCACGCGGCGAATGCCGATGGTGCCGGCGAACGGCGCGCGGATCGCCTTTTGCGCGATTTTGGCCTGCGTTTCCTGCACCGCACCGAGCGCCATATCCCGTTCGGCCAGCGCATCGTCCAGCTGTTGCCGCGCGGTGGCGTTGAGGTTCATCAGCTTGCGCATGCGCGCCAACAGCAGATCGGCATTGCGCAATTGCGCCTGCAGGCGCACCAGCTCAGCCTGCTCGACCGCATCGTTGAGCTGCACCAGCAGTTGCCCCTGCCGCACCGTTTGGCCGGATTCGAACAGAATGCGCGTGATGCGGCCGCTGGTCTCCGCCGCCACAACCACCTGGCTGGCCGCCTCCAGCTCGCCCACGCCGGCGTAACTGCGCGCCGCCTGTTCACGCAGGGCGGGCGCCAGCGCCACTTTCACCGGCGGATAGGCCGGCGCGCCTTCGTTTTGCCGCGCGGTGGATCGCATCGCAACGGTGGCGACGGCGAGCGCCGCCAGCAGCGCGGCAATAATGAGGTTTCGTTTCATCATGTAACGGTTTCTTCCTGATTTTACAGCCAAAGCCATCCTTCCCCCGACGCAGCGCAGGCAGGTGACGAGAGATGCCGGTTGCCAAGCCCGGCTGGCTGCACTATAAAACCTCAGGTTAACTTGAGGTCAAGCTGAGGAACGTGGAATGGCAAGAAATGAACCGATTGACACCTATCGGCTATTGACCGTGGGGGAAGTGGCGAAGCGCAGCGGCGTGGCTGTATCCGCGCTGCACTTTTACGAAAGCAAGGGGCTGATTCAGGCCACGCGCAACGCCGGTAACCAGCGCCGCTACACGCCGGTGGTGTTGCGCTACATCGCGGTGATCAAAATCGCGCAAAACGCGGGCATTCCGCTGGAGGAGATCCGCGCCACGCTGGGCCGCTTTCCTGCCGGCAGCAAGCTGACCGCCGAACAATGGGGAATTTTGTCCTCCGCCTGGCGCAAAACGCTGGATGAGCGCATTCAGCGGCTGACGGTGCTGCGCGACCATCTCGACAGCTGCATCGGCTGCGGCTGCCTGTCGCTCACCGACTGCCCGCTGCGCAACCCAAACGATATTTTGGGCCAACAGGGCGCCGGCGCGCATATTTTCGAACGCCCAGACTAACACGGGTGAACAGGTGCTTTCCCTGCGGCCCAACGCCCCCTGTGGGATAGCGATTAAACTCGCTCATCCGCGGCCAAAATGAACTGATGAAAACGTTCAATCTCCAGCTTACGCATGGCATTCATTTTATGTTGGCTGACGGTTTTCTCAGAAATGCCTAATGCTTTGGCAATACGAGTATTGGGTTTTCCCGCCAACAACATGGCCAATACCGAAATCTCTCTCGACGACAGACGCTGCCCTTTGGCGCTTGCAACAAACGACGTGATGGCCTCCGTGAACGCGACCAACCCGATGTTTTTTTTTAGGCAATTAAAATTCGACAGGCGCGGCGTTTCCACACCGGTCAGCACGATAGCATGGTCAGGTCTGTCTATAATATGCGACAAAAAATTCATGATCCGGCAGATAGAAGAAAAAGAAACAATAACTATATCCGCATGACAATAAACGGCATGCATTCTACCACCGGCGGGTGAATAGAGATTAATGACCTCAATACCCTCAAAAGGCATCAAGAGCTGCGACATCCCATAAAATAAATAGTAATCGTCGGAAAAAATAGCCACTTGCATAGATTCATTCCGTTGCCATTCGTGATGGGCCATTTTTTAGACAGCCCATGAAAGCGATGTTAGTTAATCGGTGTTGGTTAACTTACTTCAGAGAAGTACATAATGAGCTCAACAACCCGGACAACGATGAAAGGTAAAAATCATCCAGATACATAACACCTTCTTCACTGTATTTTACATTATTCTCTAAAATTTCATGAATACCCTCTACCGCACCTACGGCATCCTTCCAGACGACACGCTGGCCAAATGGCGAAATACCTAGATATTGCGCATTCTGGCGGAATCCAACGACGAAATCGTGCAGTATATCGAGAATGATCAGCACCTCCCCCCTACTTATACTCTGTTTTAATTGGACTTTATCAAAAAATACGCGAAGTGTGTTCTGTAAGGAAAAGAGGTTTTTGAACACCCCTCCGGCGATGTCCTTCGGTGTTTTCACACTGGTTGATATGACAAAAGGAAGTTCACCGTGCTGCGAAATATATTGATAGAGTCCATTTATCGCCGTCGTCGGTTTAATATCCAAACCGCGAAGAATTACGTCAACCTCATCTTTTAGCGACTTTTCCACCTTAACACCGATCTGGATTTGTTCCGTCATACAGTTCATCCTCAACATAGAGATCCTGATTAAACACCAATATTATTCAAATAATAATATTTGCCATCAATTACCATGTTAAGATTTTTCTTATTCACATCAACCTGTTTTTTATTATTAAAAATAACAGAAGATTTATTTATATATAATATTAAGCGTGGCGGATGTGTTAATCGTCCCGCTGCTCAGGGTAACCTTGTCGTAAGGATAATAATAGGCCGCCATGCCGATGGAAAATTGCGCATCTAACGCATTACCGACGCCAACATGAAATAATGATGTCGCCGAGCCTTGTACCGTGCTGGAAAGCGCTAACATAACGGGCGTATCCGGTGTTTTAGCATTCACCAGACGAATACCTACACCTCTCGCCGCCCCAGCACTCTTGTCAATCAAAACTGAATTATCCGATGACAGCAGGTTGTTGCTGGATAAAAACATATTGATATCACGATCGGTCGTGCCGTCGCTTTGTCGATTCTGACAGCTGAAATTGAGCGTAAAAGGCGTCAGCCCATTTTGCGCGCCCTGAGTTATCTGGGACACTCCCAGCGTCGGCAGTTTCACCGCCAAGCCGGCGTTGTCGAAAGAACAGGTCGTCATTTTAGGCGCATATTTGATAGTCATCGGCTGCCCGTACATGTCACGCTGATCGTAAGGCCAGTTGAAACCGTTGAGCAGCCAGGTCAAAATCTTCAGCAACTGCTTGGCCGGCCATAAAATGATCTCCAGCAACGACATTCCGCTCAGATCGGTCACGAACATCACGTCTTTAAGGCTGACGGTATCGCCGGGTATCGATGTGCCTGTCTTGCTGACCAGACTGAAGCGAATATTCATCGGCTCATTCAATTCCGAGGCGTTGTGCGTTCCCCAGCCACTGAGTTTCTTGTTAGCGACATCGTTGATTATCTCTGCTCGCACCCAATACTTTCCATTACTGAACCCCAGAATGGTCGCTTTCGAGCTGTCGGTTGACAGGATCCGGGTATAGCCGAATTCGCTGCTTGAGGTTGAACAGCTAAATGAACCACTGTATTGCGTATAAAAACTGCCTTCCCAGACCGGTGTCTTGGCGCTGAGCTTATCTGACAAGTCGACGTAGATAGGCGGCGCATATTGGATGCCGTTGCCGTAACATGAAGCGTAACTGTAACCGCTGAACACTAAGGACAGCGTCAGTGCGAGTATCCTGAGCATGGTGTAATTATCCTTTTATCGACAAATGTTGGCTGCGCTGTCCATCGAGATTTGCGGGCGTTCAATCTTGCAGATACCGTCATTCAGCCTGACTTCCAGCGACGTGGGTTGCTGTTCCACACGCAGATACAGGACGCTGGCCTGCCCGACGAAGCCAATGGCATGCCCGCTTTGATCCGCCACCTCCGCACCAAATGGCAAGGGCACATCGCCACGTTTAAGGGCGCGAAGCGTATAAGGCCGACGCTGATCGGTTTCGAATCTCAAATAGTTGACGGCGCCGGCATAAGGCACGCTGTTGGCGATATTGCCGACGATCTCCGCCCCGGAGCTATTGCCGGAATCCGACAACGTTACGGAGTTTTGCCGGTAAGGCGTCGCGTACGGCACCAAAGCCAATCCCTCGTCGTTAGTGACAATACTTTCGTCACCGTTCACCATCAGCCCTTTGGCTTTAGGCGCCTCCACCACCATCATGGTGTTACCCATTTCGTTTGACGCCAGCAAATGCCAAGGGATCGCCACCAGACTACCGCGGGCGCTCATACCCAATTGTCGATAGTCAGAGGATTCGCTGTAGGAGCCGCCGACGGTCGTCGCGTTGGCGCGATAGGCTGCATTTACACTCGCCATGCTGTTGCCACCGCTTTGATTACTGCCGGCAAGCGCATAACTCAGTCGGTTCGATTCCAGCGCATTACCGCTCAGGCTCAGCGTGCTTTGTTGATAATGTGAATCGGTAGCCGACAAGCCGGTGCTGAGATAGGCATTATTGTCAAATATCGACAGCGGCACGCTCAGCGAAAGATAAAATCGCGTCTCCTCTTTTCGATCGGAGTTTCTTACCCTGCTGGCGGAAACGTTATAGCTGATACGTTCAAAGGCGTTTGAATACCCCAGTTGATATTCCCGGCTTTTATTCGTATCCGACCAGTAATCACGCTGGGTACCGGAAAAATACAGCGTTCCCCATCCCTCACCGAGCCGCTGATTAAGGTTCAGATTGAAGGTATTGCGCGGACGAGCGGCGCGAACGGCATCCCAGGTATTCAAATCCAGCGGTGCAAGTTCATCGTCATCTTGGCTGTTCCAGTAGTCGTGGAAGCGTTTGTCGCGTTCTCGGTAACCTTGATGGGTATAGATGGCATCGTTGAAACTGTAATAACCTTTAGTCGAATAACGGTAAGCGGCCAGCGTGAAGTTGGTCGCGGTGGCATCCAGAAATTTGCTGTAGGCAATGCGGAAACTCTGCCCATCCTCTGTGCGATCCTGCAAAGACGTCGAGGCTTGAGTCACATCGACGGATACCGCGCCGATCGGCAAGTTCCAGCCACTGCCGAGCAGCCAGGCGCGGTAATCCTCACTGAGGATCGTGCCGGCATAACCGGTGACCAGATTATTGAATCCATACTGCAGCGTGCCCTGAACGAAAGCAGGAGAGTAGTCGGTATTTGCCTGATTGACTTTACCGGCAACCAGGCCGTATTTGCTGACGCCCTGCTTCAACATATTGGGTACGGCGGAAAACGGCACGGTAAAGGACTGCTCTCGCCCGTTAGCTTCCTTGACCACCACCAGCAGATCACCCGCGGAGCCGGTAGGCAAGATGTTGTCCAACGTAAAGGCGCCCGGCGGGACGTTCTCCTGATAGATAAGGTTGCCATTTTGTAGCACTTTCACCAAGGCGTTGCTCTGTGCGACACCCCGCACTATCGGAGAAAACCCCTGCTGTGAATTGGGTCGCATATTCATGTCAGACGCTAAGGCGCCGCCCCGAACCCGGATAGAGTCGAACAAATCGCCCGGCGAGTAAAAATCGCCCATGGTCAAGTTTGATTTGATGGCAGCGAAGCCACGCTGCACATAGCGAGTATTATTTTGCCAATCGCTACCTTGCCGAGAACTGCTACGGAAATTGCTGCTGTCTCTGAATTGCCAGCCCGCAAGGTTGAATCCAGACTCCAGGCCGGTATAAAAATCGTCCGCAGACGCTTGATCGCCCTGCAACGATTGCACGTGGTAATAGGTCGCGTTATAAGCCAACAACAGCGCCGGTACGCCACGATCCCAAAATTTGGCATCAACATAGCCGGCTTCTGCGCGAATGACTCGCGACTGGGGCACCGTCAACTTCAGGCTAAGCGTTGCCACTTCAAAATCGAAACGCCCCCCTTGCACCAACTTATCAATGGGAATAAGGTCGTTGTCCGCAACGGCGGGCAATGCGTCCAGATCGATGCCCAATAAAGCGGCATCGCGACCGGCAATGCGGATATCGCCTTGGTGCTCGCCGAACAGCAACGAGAATCGGCCTTTCCAGCTTTGGTTGACATAAACGTCGACAGTCTGGGTTCCCGCCGGCATATCATTGTTGAGGTAAAAGCGCGACAGGTCTGACTCGCGGGATGCCCCTGCCAATAAAGAGGTGTCAAATTTCATTGCCGATGCTTTATTCGGCGAGATGAATGCAGATACGGTCAGTATCGAAAGCAATTTTATTTTAAGCTTCATTGCTATTCTTCACGTTAGCGGGCAGTAATGGCTTTGGATTTATAAGCCCCCAGGTCATCGATATACAGCAGGGTATAAGGGACGTTTCGGCTCACTCCAGACTTCGTCGCGGCAAATAGACTGGAAAATGGCGCGACCATCACTGAATCGACCAACAGATTTTTCTTGCCCTTCTGATCAACATTGGCCAACGTAAAAAAATAAGGGCTTTTGTTGATAACCTTAAATCCCGCTCCTGCCGCCTGTAACTCAATAAAATCCGTAATGGCATTAGCGTTGCTGCTTAACCCTGCCGGACGATAAAATAACTTGATACGCGATTTTATGGCTAACTGCAGCGTATTGACCCCCTGCAAATTCTCCGGCGTAGGTGGAATATCTAACACATTCAAATAAAATACAGACTCACGATCGCCAGGAAGCGTGGCACCCATTTTCTGTATGCGCAATTGCTGGCCATTATTTCCAGCCACTTTCACCACCGGTGGAGATAACAAGAACGGTACGTTTGCCGTCTCAGGCGTCGAGTTTATATCACCGTCATCAATCCATGCCTGCACGAGCGCCGGATCGTTACCGTTGTTCACCAACTGAACGATAACATCTTTGTTTTTTTCGGGATAAATAACACGTGTTCCATTAATTACAATATTGGCATCGGCGAAAAAGCTGCTGAAAAATAGCCCAACAAAGATTAAGCATTGTTTCATAGTCACCTCAGAAGCCAGGCCTCTGGCACAGGCCTGGCTTAATTGCGATTACAGGTAAGAAATGGTGTAAGTCACGTTGGAGCTCAATTCCCCTACTTTCGCCGCAGTCACATTGGTCTTGTAGTAATAGACGTCCAGCGTCAGCGTTTCGGCATCTGGCGCCGTTTTATCGCCTTTGATCTTGGTGACATAAGGTACGTTCAACGGAATCGGCGTGGATGAACCCGGCTCGGCAAGAGAGAAACCGACGTTTTTCGCTACGGCGGCGTCGCTTTCATTAACAGAGCTGTTTAACAGATATTTTCCGTCGGTAGAGATATTATTCGCCGAAGAGAAGTAGATCTTCAGCTTCGAATCCGCTTCCGATGCCGCCGGCTTACAGCCGGAGAACGTCAATGAGAAAGTTTTCTTGTTTTTGGGTATTGGCCCGACGACGGTGCCCGCATCAGTGACGGAAATAGGGCTGAGCGCAACGGTAAAGTCAGCGCTTTTTCCACCGTTGATGGTACAAGTGGTATCCGTCACGGCACCGCTAAACGAAATAACGCCACCGGCAGAATTATCTGCCGCCGTTGCGCTCACAGAAGTTAACGCGGCAGCCAATACCGCCAAAGAGATACCTTGCTTAATCATAATAAACTCCATTACTTTCTTCGCTGAAAGAGCATATATAAAACGACCTATACCATTAAACCGTTCAGAGGCTAACGAAGCTTAGACAATAGCAGAGCATTGACAGCATCCTGCCATCTCAAAGTTTATATTTGAAGGTATATGCTTATATATATCCAAGTGTATTTAAAAATATATCCAGCAATGGGAAAAATCTCATTCATCGCCAGACGCAGAACATATTAATTCCAAAGGCAAAAAGATTGCAACATCGAATCAAATAATTTTCACAACAATAAAAAAATGAATCAGGCAATAGATGGGAAGCTACGCATCATAAAAGAGTGGGCATGGTATGCATGCATACTACTCAGGTTAAATGAGTACACCCATTTTTTCATGAAGTATGATGTGAGATAAAAACAAAAAACCATTGAAAATAAAAAGAAAAATACACAGGAGAAAATCTTAAATTTCTTAATTAACCCTCTTAGCGCCCACGCAGGGTTAGCTTATTTCTACCTTAAAAATTATCTGACCTACCGATATAGGAGTAGGACAAAAACGCGATACCATCTACGTTTGGATATCTATACATATCAAGAATAATCCCCATTATTTCCCTCTATCAGCCGATGAGGCTAAACGCGTCAGACTGAAATATATCTTTTGTTATAAATACAAAGCCATCTTTGAAGTATATTTTTTAATATACCGAGAGATAAATCACGCCAATAAAACGCTATAGGGGCTGATCAATGCTGGGTAGAGAAAAACTCAGAAAGAGAAAGGGCAGGAATAAAAAACCCGAACGCACTGGCTCGGGTTTATAGAAAGACAGACATTCGACGCTCAGAGCTGTTTTTCAGCCCGAACGATGCCATGGTTTTTCATCACCTCTTCCATGGTGAGGTTCTCATCATACGGCTTATCGTCCACCACGACGTCTTGCGGGCGCACATAGGGTTTGGTCGCGCGTTTGAACATCCACCACCACACGAACACCAGGAAAGCGCCGGACTTCAAAAATATCATGGTCCATAGGGCGACTTGATACCAGTTCATCTCTGTCTCCATAAGAGCATTAAGCGAAATTGATAAGGTGGCGTTGATTATCACCCCGGCGGCGCCTGGCAGCAGCAGGCATCCGGGCAGCCAACCTTGATGACCGCATAATCTCACCGATGCGTGGCCCTTATCAATAGCCGATCGCGTTTCCTGCAAAAGCGCCCCAGTTTCTGAGCACGCAAAAGCAAAAAACCCCGTGCTCAGAGAGCACGGGGTCAGAATGTATGGCGGAGGAGCAGAGATTCGAACTCTGGAACGGTTTCCCGTCGACGGTTTTCAAGACCGTTGCCTTCAGCCACTCGGCCACCCCTCCGCAACGACGCGCACTATAAACAGACCTCATTCGCTTGTAAAGCCCAAGCGCGTTCAACCGCGCGAAAAATCGGCGAAGGCGCAGCAAACGGCGAACAAACGCGCACCTCCCCCCCGCTGTTGCCGTAATGATAACTAAGGGTAAAGATTGGTAAACAAACTTTAATCAAGCGCTTGCGCTGCCTATTATCGGGATTATTTTGTGATGGCTTGATAAGAGAGAGCATTATGGACCGCATTGTCGTCTCATCTTCTTCGCGCGACTCGCTGCTCAGCACGCATAAAGTCCTGCGCAACACCTATTTCCTGTTATCCCTGACCCTGGCCTTCTCAGCCCTGACCGCAACCGCCAGCACGATGCTGGGTCTGCCGGCTCCGGGTCTGCTGCTGATGCTGGTCGGTTTCTATGGCCTGATGTTCCTGACCCATAAACTGGCCAACAGCCCGGCGGGCATTCTGGCGGCGTTCGCGCTGACCGGTTTCATGGGATACGCCCTTGGCCCAATCCTCAGCTCGTTCCTGAACGCCGGCGCGGGCGACCTGATCATGCTGGCGCTGGGCGGTACCGCAGCCGTCTTCTTCTGCTGCTCGGCGTACGTGCTGACCACCCGTAAAGACATGTCGTTCCTGTCCGGCATGATGATGGCCGGTTTTGTGGTGCTGCTGGTGGCGGTGATCGCCAACCTGTTCCTGCAGATCCCTGCCCTGCACCTGGCTATCAGCGCGCTGTTCATCCTGTTCTCCGCCGGCGCGATCCTGTGGGAAACCAGCAACATCATTCACGGCGGCGAGACCAACTACATTCGCGCCACCGTTAGCCTGTACGTGTCGCTCTACAACATGTTCATCAGCCTGTTGAGCATTCTGGGCTTCGCCCGCAGCAACTGATCGCACGTTACGCATGCCTTCCTGGCCCCGCTCCGGCGGGGCTTTGTTTTTTGCGGCCGAAAAAATTTGCTAAACTGACGGCCGTTCCGAATTATCCGTTATCGAGGCAGTATGTTGGAGTTTGAAGGTCGGGTTATCGACACTGACGCGCAGGGCTATCTGAAAAACAGCGCCGACTGGCATGAAGGGCTGGCGCCACTGCTGGCGGCACAGGAAGAGATCGTGCTCACCGAAGCACACTGGGAAGTGGTGCGCTTCGTGCGTGACTTCTATCAGGAATTTAACACCTCACCGGCGATTCGCATGCTGGTCAAGGCCATGGCGCAAAAATACGGCGAAGAAAAAGGCAACAGCCGCTATCTGTATCGCCTGTTCCCGAAGGGGCCGGCTAAACAAGCCACCAAGATCGCCGGATTGCCGAAACCGGTAAAATGCATCTGACCGCTCCGCCCGCAGCGCCGCTGCAGATGGGCATTCAATAGCGAATGCCAAACCCGGCGTAATCGACCACGCCCTGTGGCTCCACCAGCACGCGTTCGACGCGCGCGCTGCGCGGGCCGCCCTGTTTCAACCACGCCACCAGCTTGTCCACCTGCGCCTGCGTGCCGCAGGCCACCACCTGAACGCTGCCATCATCAAGGTTGCGCGCATAGCCGGTCACCCCCAGCGCCTCGGCCTGCCGCTGTGTGGAATAGCGGAACCCGACCCCCTGCACCACGCCATACACATACGCAGCTATGCAAACTTGTGTCATAATCGCCCCCTTATTCAGTTTTCGTTATGGCATTGCCGTGCTTTTGCACCGCCGTGTCACTCTTTTTCTCCTAGCTGGCAGCATTATTAATTATGACCGTACGCCTGTTTCTCGCCAAAGGACGTGAAAAGTCCTTACTCCGTCGCCACCCTTGGGTGTTCTCCGGCGCCGTTCAACGCGTTGAGGGCAAAGCCCACTCCGGTGAAACCATCGATATTCTCGACAGCCAGGGAAAATGGCTGGCGCGCGGCGCCTATTCGCCCGAGTCGCAGATCCGCGCACGCGTCTGGACCTTCCAGCCAGATGAAGAGATTAACATCGATTTCTTCATCCGCCGCCTGCAGCAAGCGCAAAGCTGGCGCGATTGGGTCGCGCAGCGCGACGGTCTGGACGGATACCGCCTGATCGCCGGCGAGTCCGACGGCCTGCCGGGCATCACTATCGATCGTTTCCAGAATTTCCTGGTGCTGCAGCTGCTGTCCACCGGTGCCGAATACCAGCGCCCGGCCCTGCTTTCCGCCCTGCAACATTGCTACCCGGAATGTTCGATCTACGATCGCTCCGACGTTGCGGTGCGCAAAAAAGAAGGCCTGCCGCTGGCACAGGGCCCGGTGCTGGGCGATCTGCCCCCGGAACTGCTGCCGATCACCGAACACGGCATGAAGCTGCTGGTGGATATTCAGCAGGGGCACAAGACCGGTTTCTACCTCGACCAGCGCGACAGCCGCCTGGCGGCGCGCAATTACTCCGCCGGCCGTCGGGTGCTGAACTGCTTCTCCTACACCGGCGCCTTCGCCGTTTCCGCTCTGATGGGCGGCTGCGCGCAGGTGATCAGCGTGGATACCTCGCAGGCGGCGCTGGATATCGCCCGGCAGAACGTCGAGCTCAACAAGCTGGATCTGAGCAAAGCGGAGTTCGTCCGCGATGACGTGTTCCAGCTGCTGCGCAACTACCGCACCCAGGGCGAGAAATTCGATCTGATCATCATGGATCCGCCGAAGTTCGTCGAGAACAAAAACCAGCTGGCTAGCGCCTGCCGCGGCTACAAAGACATCAACATGCTGGCGCTGCAGCTGCTGAATCCGGGCGGCATTCTGCTCAGCTTCTCCTGCTCCGGCCTGATGCCGACCGACCTGTTCCAGAAAATTTTGGCCGACGCCGCTGTAGATGCCGGACGTGATGTACAATTTATAGAGCAGTTCCGGCAGGCTGCCGATCACCCGGTGATCGCCACGTATCCTGAGGGGCTGTACCTGAAAGGATTCGCTTGTCGGGTGATGTAACTTGAAATGCGCTGCCTTGCCCCCATATATGAGCAAGGCATTGTTTCTCAGGAGGTCATCATGATTGCCAGCAAATTCGGTATCGGACAACAGGTTAGGCATAAACTGCTGGGGTATTTGGGTGTCGTGATCGATATCGACCCGGAATACTCTTTGGAACAACCCAAAGCTGACGAGATAGCGGCGAACGATGAACTGCGTTCCGCCCCTTGGTACCACGTGGTGATGGAAGACGAGGAAGGCCAACCGGTACACACCTATCTGGCGGAAGCGCAGCTGGATAGCGAAGCCCAGGAGGCACACCCCGAGCAACCATCGCTGGATGAACTGGCGGAATCCATCCGCCACCAGCTACAGGCGCCACGCTTGCGCAATTGACCGCGCCAAGACCTGAGAAACCCGAGAGGGCCTGGCATCGCGCCAGGCCCTTTTTATTCAACGCTCCAGCCCCAAACGCGGAATGTCGATTTTCGGACAGCGATCCATCACCACGCGCAGCCCGGCCTGTTGCGCCAGCTCCGCCGCCTGATCGTTAATCACGCCAATCTGCAGCCACAGCGCCTTGGCGCCGATCGCTATCGCCTCTTGCGCCACGCCGTAAGCCGCCTCCGAATTGCGAAACACGTCAACCATATCCACCGGCTGCGGTATAGCGGCCAGCGTAGCGTAAACCGGCTGCCCCAGCAGCGTCTGCCCCGCCAGTTTTGGGCTGACCGGGATCACCTGGTAGCCTTGCGCCAACAGATATGCCATCACCCCATAGCTGGGCCGCGACGGGTTATCGCTGGCACCGACCAGCGCGATAGTTTTCACCTGCTGCAACAGCTCGATAATCTCTTGATCTTGCATCTTTCAACTCCCGTTTATCACTCCACCACTCTCCGCTTCGAGTGTAACCGATCGGCACCCGCTCGGCTAAACGCAACGCGAGGGAAACTTCAGCACAATCTTATGGTCAGAGGCTGTCGCGGTTCAGCTGCCCATGGTCGTGTCTAATCGCGATAAAATATGTAAAAATGTGAACATAACGCCCGATTGAAAAATTTTGACACAACCTGTGCCGTGTTCAACACTTAGAGCTACGTCACTTTATAAGGAGATAATGATGAAATTTGGTCTGGTGGTTGCGGCGTTGCTCAGCATCAGCATGCCTGCCGCGGCTACGACCCTGAAACTCTCCCCGGACATCGACCTGCTGGTGGTCGACGGCAAGAAAATGACAGGTTCGTTGTTAAAAGGCGCCGACAGTCTTGAACTGGATGGCGGACAGCACCAGCTGCTGTTTAAAGTGACCAAAAACGTCCGCGCCGGCCAGCATACGCAGGCCTATGCTTCCCTGCCGCTGGTTGCCTCCTTCAATACGCAAAAGATCAGCCAGGTGGCGATCGAACTGCCGCGCATCGAGAACGATCGCGATGCGCAACGCTTTGACAAGACGTTGAATTATCTGGTGGTCGATAAAGACGGCAACGCCCTGCCGTTCCGGCATGACGTGCTGCATCCCGACAGCGTCACCTTCAATGCCGATTTGGAAAAGGTGATGACAGATTACAACCGCCAGAATCGCTCCGCCTCCGTCGCGGCCTTCGTTCAGGCGAACGCCGATAATCCCTCAACGCCCTCGCTGGCCGGCACGCCGCTGAACGCTCCAACGGTCACGCTGAAAGGGGAAAACGTGTCGGAACAGATGCTGCAATATTGGTTCCAGCAAGCCGACAAGGAAACACAGAAGCGTTTTCTGCGGTGGGCCAATAAACAACCGGTTCGCTGATACTTCCCGGCGTCTTTCCCCGCAAAGGCGCCTTTTCTTCGCATTTTCAAGCGCAAACGCTAGGCAGTGAAAAACAGTTTCAGTAATCTGTCGCACATCCCCGATTAGCGAAGGACACCGAGATGGAATTGACCACCCGCACTATCGCCGCGCGCAAACACATTGCGCTGGTGGCGCACGATCACCGCAAACAGGCCCTGTTGGAGTGGGTAGAGAGCCACAAGACCATTTTGGCGCAGCACCAGCTGTACGCCACCGGCACCACCGGTAACCTGATCCAGCGCGCCAGCGGCATTCCGGTCACCAGCATGCTGAGTGGCCCCATGGGCGGCGATCAGCAGGTTGGCGCATTGATTGCGGAAGGCAAGATAGACATGCTGATCTTCTTCTGGGATCCGCTGAACGCGGTACCGCACGATCCGGACGTGAAGGCGCTTCTGCGGCTGGCGACCGTATGGAATATCCCGGTGGCCACCAACCGCTCGACCGCGGACTTTCTGATCGACTCTCCGCTGTTCAAAAGCGAGGTGGAGATCGCCATCCCCGACTATCAGCGCTATCTGCAAGAGCGCCTGAAATAGTCCTCGCGGCCTGGCTACCGCCAGGCCTGATGCCTACGGTTTTTTCTGCACCGGTACGCCAAGATCTTGCAGCTGTTCGACGAACACCGAAGGGCGTTCACGATCCTGCAACAGCCAGACCTGGTGTTTGGCGCGAGTCAATGCGACATACAGCAGGCGGCGCTCTTCGGCATCCGGAAAATCCTCCGGCTGTGGCAGCAGCACCTCTTCCAACACCGACTCGCGCGCCACGGCCGGGAAACCGTCACGCCCGTCATGCAAACCGGCGATGATGACGTATTCCGCCTGCTGCCCCTTGCTGGCGTGGATGGTCATAAACTCCAGATCCAGCTTGGGCCAGCGGGTGGCCGCTTTCGCCAGCGCTTCCGGTTTCAGATGATGGTAGCGCGCCAGTACCAGAATACGCTCGTCCGGCTTGGCATAGCCGCTCAGTTTATCCAGCAAGGGCTCCAGCTGCTCGTGCGGCAGGATCGCCACCGACTTTTTATTGCCCTTGCTCAGGCTGTTGAGCGGTTTTTTCAACTGGTGCGGGTTCTGCTGCACGAACCGGTTGGCTACCTCACCGATACGTTCATTAAAGCGATAAGTGGTGTCCAGCGCGCACTGCGCCCCTTCACCGAAGTGAGTGGTGAACGCCGTGGTTAACGTCAACTCTGCGCCGCTGAAGCGATAAATCGCCTGCCAGTCATCCCCCACCGCAAACAGGCAGGTCTGTTTGTTTTGTCGACGCAGCGCCGCCAGCAACAGCGCACGCTGCGGCGAGATATCCTGAAACTCATCGACCAGAATATGTTTCCACGGGCTGACAAAGCGCCCCTTGTCGAGAATATTGACCGCCTGATGGATCAGACCGGAGAAGTCCACCGCCCCTTCCTCTTTCAAGGCGCTTTTCCAGGCTTTCAGCAGCGGTGCCATCAGCCGGATGCGTTTTGAAAACAGATCGCGGATTTCTTCATCCGCCTGCTCAATCATTTCCGCCTGGCTGCCGCCGTGCATGCGCATCAGCCCCAGCCAGCGTTCCAAGCGGCCCGCCAGCCGATCCGCCAGGCGTTGATCCTGCCAAAAGTCGCCTTCCGGCACTTCCCATTCCAGCTCGTCGCTCAACCATTGACGCCACCCCTTGGCCTGGGCTTTTTTCTCTGCACACTGCTGGCGCCAATGGGTAATCAGCAACGCTTTGCGCGCTTTGGCATCGGTTTCCAATCGGCTGATGGCCGGGGCTTTGCGGCTGCCCTGTTGAATGATCTGCAGCGCCAATGCATGGAATGTCTTGGCCTGAATGCCAACATCGCCCAAACGCGCTTTGATGCGATCATTCATCTCACTCGCTGCCTGACGGCCAAACGCCAACAGCAAAATTTGGCCCGGCTCCGCCTCCTGACGGCGCAGCAGCCAGCCGGCGCGCGCCACCAGCACCGACGTTTTGCCGCTGCCGGCCCCTGCCAATACCAGAACGGAATCCTCGCCATTGACCACCGCACGGCTCTGAGAGGCATTGAGCGGTGAACTCTCGACGGTCTGGAAGAAGTCGTGATGTTGCTCCAGCATGCGCTCGGTCCACTGCCGGTTGCGTTGTTCGACGCTTCGCAGCCCCTGCTGCAGCCATTGCAGACACAGATGATAATCAGCCCGGCAGTTATCAAACTCATCCAGACGCGCCACCGGCATCGGCAACGCGGAGAAAGCCTCGTGGATTTGCTGCTGCAGCTTGCCCAGCTCAGACTTTTTAAACCATTTGTCTTGCTGCTCGATGCGCTGGATCTGCGCCACCTGCTGTTGCAACACGCCGGCGCTGACCTCGCTCATTTCTGCGCTCCACTGCTGCCAGGCCTGCTGCAGATAATGATGAAAACGCTGCGTTTCCTGCCATTCGGTGCCGTGCAGCCGCACCACTTTTTCGTCCGGCAATTCAAATTCCAGCTCGCCCCAGACGATGCCGCGCTTGCACCTGACCTGAATCAATTGATTGAAGGGGATCAGGTATTCATGTTTTTCCCCGCTCACCTCAACGCCGGCGTGCAGCAACCGCACGCGGTTATAAGGGTGCTGAGCCAGGTGTTTCCCCAGCGATGTCGCTTTAAGTTCCATATCGTCGCGCCATGACTATGTTGAGATTAAATAACGGATATCTGCCAGTTTACCTGTGATAAGCAGTGGCACTCTAGCGCTAAAAAAAGGGTAGAATAGATTTTGCGTTTTTATCGTGAATACGCCCGCATCGCGGTTTGGCCATCATTAGAGCAGAATGACGTCTATGCGTACTGTACTGAATATTCTTAATTTTGTGTTGGGCGGTTTCTTCACCACGCTGGGTTGGCTCATCGCCACGGTGTTCAGCGTGCTGCTGGTCATCACGCTGCCGCTCACCCGCTCCTGCTGGGAAATCACCAAGCTGTCGCTGGTGCCTTTCGGCAATGAGGCAATTCACGTCGATGAACTCTACCCGGAAAAAAGCAATGCGCTGCTCTCCGCCGGCGGTTCGCTGCTCAACATTATCTGGTTGGTGCTGTTCGGCTGGTGGCTATGCCTGTCACACATCGCCGCCGGCATCGTGCAGTGCGTTTCGATCATCGGCATTCCGGTCGGCATCGCCAATTTCAAAATTGCCGCCATCGCGCTGTGGCCGGTGGGGCGCCGCGTCGTCTCGGTAGAAATGGCCCAGCAAGCGCGTATTGAGAATGCTCGCCGCCACTATCATCAGCGTTAATTTTTTCTCCGTTTGAGGAGTTTTTCGTGCTCTCTTTTGCACCCGCAGTTCGTCGTTATACCTACAACAGCAACCTGCTGTATCACCTGCGCATCCTTATTGCGTTGATCGGCACCACCGCCGTTCCCTGGTGGTTGGGCATTCCCAAGCTGACCATCCCGCTAACGCTGGGCGTCGTGGCGGCGGCCCTGACTGATTTGGATGACCGTCTGGCCGGCAGGTTACGCAACCTGCTGATCACGCTGGTGTGCTTCTTTGTCGCCTCTGCTTCAATCGAGCTGCTGTTCCCCTACCCCTGGTTGTTCGCCCTTGGCTTAACCACGTCGACCTGCGGTTTTATCCTGCTCGGTGCCTTGGGGCAACGTTACGCCACCATCGCCTTCGGCGCGCTGCTGATCGCGGTTTATACCATGCTCGGCACCGCCATGTACGATGCCTGGTATCAGCAGCCGCTGCTGTTGGTGATCGGCGCACTGTGGTACAACCTGCTGACGCTGGCGGGCCACCTGCTGTTCCCTATCCGGCCGCTGCAAGAGAACCTGGCGCGCTGCTACGATCAGTTGGCCAACTATCTGGATGCCAAAGCCAATCTGTTCGATCCCGATGCCGAGCGCGACGCCGATCTGCCCTGGATGGATGTCGCGATGGCCAACAGCGCCCTGGTCGCGTTGCTTAACCAAACCAAAGCCTCGCTGCTGACGCGCCTGAAAGGCGATCGCGGCCAGCGTGGCACCCGCCGCACCTTGCACTACTATTTTGTCGCGCAGGATATCCACGAACGCGCCAGCTCTTCCCACGTTCAGTACCACGCACTCAGCCGGCAATTCCGCCACAGCGACATTTTGTTCCGCTTCCAGCGTTTGCTGAGCATGCAGGCGCGCGCCTGCCGCCAATTGGCGCAATCGATCCTGCTGCGGCAAAAGTACCAGCACAACCCGCGCTTTGAACCGGCTTTCAGCCGCATTCAGGAGGCGTTGGCGCGCATCGCCGAAACCCAGGGCAATACCGAGCAGACCAAGGCGCTGGCGCATCTGTTGAAAAACCTGCATGCGATCGATGCGCAGCTGGCCAATATCGAATCAGAGCAGACGCTGGCCAGCGGGCAAGCGGAAGAGAATAGCCTGGCCGATGACCGCTTAACCGGCTGGAGCGATATCCGGCTGCGCATCAGCCGCCATTTGACGCCCCAGTCGGCCCTGTTTCGCCATGCGATCCGCATGTCGGTGGTGCTGTGCGTGGGTTACGCCTTCATTCAATTCACCGGCATGCAGCACGGTTACTGGATCCTGTTGACCAGCCTGTTCGTCTGCCAACCGAACTACAATGCCACCCGCCGACGCCTGGCATTGCGCATCATCGGCACCCTGGCCGGTATTCTTATCGGCCTGCCAATCCTCTATTTCGTGCCTTCACTGGAAGGACAGCTGGTGTTGATCGTCATCACCGGCGTTCTGTTCTTCGCTTTCCGCACCGTACAATATGCGCATGCGACGATGTTCATCACGCTGCTGGTGCTGTTGTGCTTTAACCTGTTGGGTGAAGGATTCGAAGTGGCAGCTCCGCGCGTTTACGATACCTTGCTGGGCTGCGCCATCGCCTGGGCGGCAGTCAGCTTTATCTGGCCGGACTGGAAGTTCCGCCAACTGCCGGCGGTGGTGGATAAAACGCTGAATGCCAACTGCCGTTATCTGGACGCCATTCTGGTGCAATACCACCAGGGTAAGGATAACGGCCTCGCCTACCGCATTGCGCGGCGAGATGCCCACAACAGCGATGCCGAGCTGGCTTCGGTCATCTCCAACATGTCCGCCGATCCCAAGGCCGACAAGGCGCTGCAGGAAGCCGCCTTCCGCCTGCTCTGCCTGAACCACACACTCCTGAGTTATATCTCGGCGTTGGGTGCGCACCGCGAGCGGCTGAATACCCCTGCCACGCTCGACCTGCTCAATGATGCCGTGTGTTACGTGGACGGCGCCCTGCATCAGGAAGAACAGAACAGCCAGCGCATTGCTCAGGCGCTGGAACAGCTGGCGGAGCGTATTCGCCAAGTCGTTCCGGAACCTGAAAGCAAAGAACAGCTGGTTTTGCAGCAGGTGGGGCTGGTGCTCGAACTTCTGCCGGAACTCACCGCGCTGCACACCCAAATCAATAAGACAGCCTAATCATTCAGGGCCCGCTCGACGGGCCCTGAATCACCGGCTCATGTCCATGGCGGCGCATCGCCATCATATGATCGAACCAGCGCACCAATTCGTTATGCAATTCAGCCGGTAATGCCGCCTGATGATAACCGGCTATCGCCCCGCCCAGCGACAACAGGACTCGCAATCCCAGATTGGTCTGTTGTTGCAGCAGGCTAAGATAGCTGCGTTTCGCGCCCTGCAACCGCAGGTCATAGGCGTTGCGGATACCCGCTCGCCACAACAGCCGCTCCATATTGACATCTATATTCGGCAGCGCCTTCAATCTGCCGTGGTCGCCGGCCTTGAGCCGCTGTTCCCGACGGGCCTCCCTGACAGCTTGCCAAGCCAGCCCCACCAATTCGTTACGTTCCCGCCACAGGGACTCGTCAACCCAGTAATAGCGCAAAGTGATGGGCACTCCGCGCTTGGAATAGACCATATTGACCATGCCCCGAGCGCGAAAGGCCGGTTCCATGCTCGCCGTAGCCCGCAAATACAGCTCGCCTTCCGCTATCACTGCAAACATCACCCCCTCAGCCAACAGCCCATAGCCGCCAAACTGTGACCGCGTGGTGATGGTGCCCAGCGCCGCGAAGCAACTTTTAGCCTGCGTGATTCTTCTCGTCGACATCCTTTTCATAGCATTCCTCCTTTTTAGGTTCCGGTCGTATTATTTCTCTCATCAATGAAAAAAGTAACGTGAACAACTAATTAGAAAAATACGCACTATCCGTCTGCATGCCAATCACAAAAAACACCGGTACAAAAAATGATCGCAATTATGCGAGCCGCTACGAAAATTTGGGTTGATCTTATCCGAAATCAGGGATACTGTATAAACATACAGTAACACGACGGGCGGGAACTTTATGCGTACTCAATCACTCTACCAACCTCATTTTAGCCATGGCTCTTTTACCGCGAACAGCGTTGCGAAGAACACAAATGTCGGCAAAGAGAATGGCTTGATCAGTGAACTTGTTTACAACGAGCGCCAGCCCGCAGTGGCTCAACTGCTGTTGCCCCTGCTGCAGCAACTGGGCAAGCAGTCTCGCTGGCTTCTGTGGCTGACGCCGCAGCAAAAGTTAAGCAAGCAATGGCTGCAGCAATCCGGCCTGCCGGTGGATAAAATGGTGCAGTTGAGCCAAATCAGCCCGGTGAATACGGTTGAGGCAATGGAAAAAGCGCTGCAAACGGGGAACTACAGCGTGGTTCTCGGCTGGTTGCCCGAGCTAACGGAGGAGGATCGTCTAAAATTGAGACGTGCGGCAGAATTGGGTAATGCCTACGGGTTTATCATGCGTCCTCAACGTGACATTGACCCGACTCACGGACACTGTTCCACCCTAAAAATTCACTCTTCTTTGTATCATTAAGTAAATTTAGGATTTTTCCCATCATTTTCGCACCCCGTAGAGGGAACCTTTGCGGGATAAGGCACAAAGCTAGTCCGGCTGCGGTTTGCCAAGCAAAAACGCCCGATGAATCGCCGTTTTTTTAGGCTAAGAATGTTAGCAAATATGTACGATTCCGCGTTTTTTTTTAGAGCCTTATCACATCACACTTGTAACTTTCGCGCCACGTTGTAGACTTTACATCGCCAAGGTTGCTCTATAACGTCAGAAAAACTGGCGAGTAACAAACGAGGGCTTAAACCTTGGCGAAGGAATTTAACCAAGGGCTTAAAACAGCTTTAAAGCTCATTGCCTATTTGGATGATAACGAGGCGCAAAATGAAAAAGACAGCTATCGCATTAGCAGTGGCACTGGCAGGTTTCGCTACCGTAGCGCAAGCCGCTCCAAAAGATAACACCTGGTACACCGGTGCTAAACTGGGCTGGTCCCAGTACCACGACACTGGTTTCTACGGTAACGGTTACCAGAACGGTATCGGCAACGGCCCAACCCACAAAGATCAGCTGGGTGCCGGCGCGTTCCTGGGCTACCAGGCAAACCAATACCTGGGCTTCGAACTGGGCTATGACTGGCTTGGCCGTATGCCTTACAAAGGCAGCGTGAACAACGGTGCTTTCAAAGCGCAGGGCGTTCAACTGGCCGCTAAACTGAGCTACCCAATTGCTGACGATCTGGACATCTACACTCGTCTGGGTGGTATGGTATGGCGTGCAGACTCCAAAGCTAACTACGGCAACGGCACTCGCCTGAGCGACCACGACACCGGCGTTTCTCCGCTGGCTGCTGTTGGTGTTGAATACGCACTGACCAAAAACTGGGCTACCCGCCTGGACTACCAGTTCGTAAGCAACATCGGTGACGCAGGTACCGTTGGCGCACGTCCAGACAACACCATGCTGAGCCTGGGCGTTTCTTATCGCTTCGGTCAGGATGACGTAGTTGCTCCAGTTGCTCCAGCTCCAGCTCCGGCTCCAGTTGTTGAAACCAAGCGTTTCACTCTGAAGTCTGACGTGCTGTTCAACTTCAACAAAGCAACTCTGAAGCCACAAGGTCAGCAGGCTCTGGATCAGCTGTACTCCCAGCTGAGCTCCATGGATCCTAAAGACGGTTCCGTAGTTGTTCTGGGTTACACCGACGCCGTTGGTTCTGCTCAGTACAACCAGAAACTGTCTGAAAAACGCGCACAAAGCGTTGTTGACTACCTGGTCTCCAAAGGCATCCCGTCAGACAAAATCTCTGCACGTGGCATGGGCAAAGCTGATCCAGTTACTGGCAACACCTGTGGCTACAAAGCTGGCCGCGCTACCAAAGCTCAGATCGACTGCCTGGCACCAGATCGTCGCGTAGAGATCGAAGTTAAAGGTATCAAAGACGTTGTAACTCAGCCTCAGGGCTAAGTTTACTCGCCTAATAAAAAACCCCGCATTGCGGGGTTTTTTTTCGTCCTGCTGTTATCAGAACATTCAAGACCCAGTGTAACTAAGGCGCTCTGCCCCGTTTACTTAGGTTCTTTACCGAGAATCGCCTTCAAATCTTCTTTCAACGACGACATCTGATTCGCATACTTCTCTTTGCGCTCAGCATCTTCGATAAGCTGCACAACCGTTTCCGACAGCGTGACGCCACGACGGCGCGCCAGGGCTGCCAAGCGTTGCCAAACCAAAAACTCCAGATCGATAGATTTTTTACGCGTATGCTGGTGTTCTGCGTTAAAATGACGTTTGCGGCGGGCGCGGATCGTTTGCTTCATCCGGTTATCCAGCTCCGGATTCATATGAGCGGCAATCCATGCAAGTACCTTGACCGGCTCATTTTCCAGCTTCAGCAGCTCGTTAACCGCCTCCTGAGCAGCGCTGTTTTCAATGTAGCGGGTAATAAGTTCCCCTTCCCGGTGCTTCTTCACCAGGTACTTCCATTTCCAACCGCTCTCCAGATTTTCCAGTTGCTGATATTTCATCTTGAGCTCTTCAGTGACCGCGTAACTTCAAATAAGCATAACAGCTTTGCGCCGAATTTCCCCGGCAATTAAGCCGTCTTTTAGACTGTTTTTTGCACAGTCATCGCGCGATGTCAAACTCCCTGACGCCAACTGGCACTCCACATGTATCAAGCCGCCGTTATTCTTGTATAATCGCCCTTTCCCTTTTTAACGATTGCATCTAACACTTTGACCAATAACCGACTTGAATGGCAATCTTTATTGCCGGACGTAACGCCTTATCAGGCGATATTTGATACCGCCGCTCAGTTGGCACCCGTGCCCTTTTCCGCCATTCAGCCTCGGCTGGAAAATGCCCTGACGCTATTTTGCCACCCTCAATCGCCACCGCGTTTCATGCTGTTGAAAGCGCAAGAAACGCGAGAGTACCTGGAACTGATCGCTCACGCCGTCACACCACTGCTGGCTAAGAATACGGCATGCCGCGGCAGCCACTATGCCATTCAGGATGGCAAGGTCAGCATAGAGCCGGCCAGCCGTGGCGATGAGCCTTTCGCCGCCGGCGGTGCTTGTCTGTTCCAGGAGTGGATTGAACCGGAGCAGCTGTTTGGTTGCGTACGGATCCACAATGGCGACATTACCCTGCAACCGGGTCTGGTGCACCAGGCCAACGGCGGCGTCCTGATCCTGTCGGCTCGGGCGCTGCTGGCTCAGCCATTGCTATGGCTGCGGCTGAAGCAGATGATCGGCCAGCGCCAGTTCCATTGGGTTTCGCCAGACGAAACCCGCCCGCTGCCGGTAGCCATTCCACCGATGCCGCTGGACCTGCGGCTGATTGTGGTCGGCGACCGTCACGGCCTGGCCGATTTCCACGATATCGAGCCGGAACTGAGCGAACAAGCGGTCTACGGCGAATACGAAGACGATCTGCAGCTGACCGAAGTCGATGATATGGCGCAGTGGTGCGGCTACGTCAACGGCGTGATTGCCGATCGGCAGTTGCCGATGTTAGCGGCCGACGCCTGGTCGCCGCTGATCGTCCAGGCTGTGCGTTACACCGGCGATCAGGGCATCCTGCCACTCTCGCCGGTTTGGCTTGGCCAGCAGCTGTCCGAGGCTGCACTGTATGCCGAAGAGGAGCGCATTACCGCCAAAGCGTTTGAGGCAGCGTTGAATGCCCGCGAATGGCGCGAAAGCTATCTGGCCGAGCGTATGCAGGATGAGATTGAGCTGGGTCAGATCCTGATTGAGACCGAGGGTGAAGTGATCGGGCAGATCAACGGCCTGTCAGTCCTGGATTATCCCGGCCATCCGCGCAGCTTCGGCGAGCCCTCGCGCATCAGTTGCGTCGTGCATCTTGGCGACGGCGAGTTTACCGACGTCGAGCGCAAAGCCGAGCTGGGAGGCAACCTGCATGCTAAAGGCATGATGATCATGCAGGCGTTCCTTATCGCCGAACTGGATTTGGATCAGCAGTTGCCCTTCTCCGCTTCCATCGTCTTTGAACAATCTTACGGTGAAGTGGACGGCGACAGCGCCTCGCTCGCCGAGCTGTGCGCCTTGGTCAGCGCTCTGTCGCAGCAGCCAATCACACAGCAGATCGCCGTCACCGGCTCCGTCGACCAATTCGGCAACGTACAGCCGATAGGCGGCGTTAACGAAAAGGTCGAAGGTTTCTTCGAAGTTTGTTTACGCCGCGGCCTGACGGGCAAACAGGGCGTCGTATTGCCCGTGACCAACGTGCGCCACCTGTGCCTGCGTCAAGATGTCGTCGACGCGGTACGCGAGGGGCAATTCCATCTGTGGGCGGTAGAGAGCGCGGCGGAAGCCTTGCCTTTGCTTACAGGTTGCCTCTACTCTGATGAACAACAGCCGAATTTGTTGGCGGCCATTCAGGAACGGATTGCGCAGGTGAGCCTGCAGGAACGCCGCCGTCCATGGCCGCTGCGCTGGCTCAACTGGTTCAACCACGGCTGATCGGACTTGTTCAGCGTACACGTGTTAGCTAACCTGCGTCCTTCATTAAAATAAGGCTTACTGAGAACATGGTAGATAAACGCGATTCCTATACGAAAGAAGACCTCGAAGCATCCGGCCGTGGCGAGCTGTTCGGCGCCGGTGGCCCACCGTTGCCGGCAGGTAACATGTTGATGATGGACCGCGTGGTCAAAATGAGCGAAGACGGCGGGACTCACAACAAAGGTTATGTGGAAGCGGAGCTGGATATTAATCCGGACCTATGGTTCTTCGGTTGCCACTTTATCGGCGATCCGGTCATGCCTGGTTGCCTGGGCCTGGATGCCATGTGGCAGTTGGTCGGTTTCTACCTCGGTTGGCTGGGCGGCGAAGGCAAAGGCCGCGCGCTGGGCGTCGGTGAAGTCAAGTTCACCGGCCAGGTGCTGCCAACCGCCAAGAAGGTGACTTACCGCATTAACTTCAAGCGCGTTATCACCCGCAAGCTGATCATGGGCGTCGCCGATGGCGAAGTGCTGGTTGACGGCGAAGTGATCTATACCGCTACCGATCTGAAAGTGGGCCTGTTCAAGGATACCGCAGCGTTCTAATCACGCTGACGAGAAGACGGCCACCGCCTTCTTTTCCAACGATCGCGCATGCCGTCACGTCTCTCGTGGCGGCATTTCTTTTATCCCTCAATGCCTTGCACCGCCTCCGCCCTCCCTTTAAGGATCTCCTGTTTACCCACCGCCAGAGCGCCTAAAGCGTGCCTCGTCTATACGAATCACGCTTTCTCGCTCCTCGTCAGGCCAGCGCGAAGCAATAACCCCACTGAGAACGCCCTGGGTGATGCCACCTCAGAGGCCACAAACAAAAACCTCCGCCAAAGGGCGGAGGTTATTCCTTTTATTTGACAGGGAGCCGCTTAAGCGGTCACAGCCCTGTCTTCCATGGCTTCTCGCCAACCTCCCAGCCATTGAGACCGGGCGTCCACTGATGATTGGTAGGGACAATGTTCCCTGGAACGCCCTAAAATACCTGCCTGATACCCTCTCGAATGCGCCCTTTCCAGACGATCGCGTTTCTGTCTCTTCATGCCTCGTTTCCCTCATTTTGGTCTGGTGGAAAGAAAACAATGGCTGCTTTTTGCGCAGCCACGAGTTATCAATAGCGCTAAAAGAAGAGAAGATCAATGCGCAAAATTCACGCCAATGTCATATTTGTGAGCTACGCCCGAGGAAAGTGCTAAGTGGCTGATCTGCCGGGAAAGGGTTTAACTTTTTGAAATGAAAAAGAAATCCCTGCCAGGGAGAAAAAAAGACTTTTCACGCTGACAGGGATTAGACGATTTTAGACCAAATTATGACTAAATGCCGCCCATCTGTGCTGCGATAGCCTGGGCTTCCTGCTGCCAGCCCTGCGCCAGCGTGCGCACCAGGGCATCATAGCCGTCCTCACCCTGTTTCAACTCCAGGCTGAAAGGCCGTTTGATCAAGCGCCCCTGGCGGTTCAGCACCCACTCGCCGCGAACGATCGCCTTGCCGTCAAAGCGGCCATGGAAACCGCTGATGGTCACGTTCAGCACATCCTGATCGCTGCTCATCGGTTGCGAAGAAACCACCCAGCCTGGCAGCGCGCTGCTCAGGTTGGTGACCAGCGTTTGCTGCAGCTGCTGGTCGAGCGGGCTGGCCCACAGGTTGTTCTGGGCTATCACATACTGTACGTCGTTGGTTTGATACACCACGCCGCTCTGCGCCAGATAATCCGCCACGCTCACGTGCTCCAGCCACAGCTGGCGCGTGGAAGCGCCGCTGCTGCTGGCAGCGGCCGGCGCCCCCAGCGCCGGCAACTGATAGTAGGTCTTCTGTGGCGAACTGCTGCAGGCGCTGAGCAACAGCGCCAGGGCTACCGGGATCCATTTCATCATTTCGTGGCCTTCTTCGGCTGAGGGTCAGTGCTGCCGGCGGCTTCAAACACCAGCGCGTTGCTCTTCTCATTCAGGGTGCGCAGCACCGGTTGCAGCTCACGCAACACCTGGTCGAGGCGCTGCATATCGCCCACCATCTTGTTGTAAGCCGGTGAACCAGGCTGGAACCCTTTCATGCTGCGGTTCAGCTCCAGCAGCGTTTTCTGCATGTCCTGCGGCAGCGCCTGCATCTCTTTGCTGGCGATGATGTCGTTCAGCGACTTCATGGTCTGCTGCGTCGACTTCATGGTTTTCTGACTTTCCGCCAGCGTCTTGGTCGCTTCGTTGATCATCGGATTGATCGGCATCGCGTTGATCTTGTCCAGCGTCTGCATCAGTTTCTGCTGGATCTGCGCCAGCCCGCCGCTGGTGGTCGGCATCAGCGGATAACCGAACAGCTCGCGCGGCCCTTTCCACGGTTTCTCCTGCGGATAGAAGTCGAGATCGATATACAGCGAACCGGTCAGCAGGTTGGCGGACTTCATCGAGGCGCGTAAGCCACGAGATTCCGCGTCCTTCAAATGCCCTTCAATATCGACGTTGTCCCCCAGTTGCTTATGAAGCCGATCGGGTTCGATGCGGATCAGCACCGGAATGCGATAATCGTTATCCAGGCGTTGCGCCATGCCCTCTTTATAGAACGGCACCTGCGCCACCGTGCCCAGGCGGATGCCGCGGAACTCGACCGGGGCGCCCGGCTGCAGGCCGCGTACCGAATCGGAGAAGAACAGCAGGTAATCCTTATGCACGGTATACAGCGAATCCTGCGTGCTGCGCTGGTTGTCGAACAGCTGGTACTCCGCCTTCTCTTTCGCCAGTTCGCCGCGATCCCAGCCGTCCGGCACGTCGAAGCTGACGCCGCCGCTGAACAGGGTAGTCAGCGACCCCATCTCCACCCGCATGCCCTGCGCCGACATGTCGAACGCCACGCCGCTGTCTTTCCAGAAGCGCACGTTGGTGGTGACCAGCTGGTCGTAAGGCGCGGTGATGAACAGCTGATAGCGCATGGCGCGTTCTTTAGGATCGAAGTAGCTGGTTTCCACCGACCCGACGCGATAGCCGCGGAACAGCACCGGGTCGCCGGCGTTGAGCTGGCCCGATTTCTCGCTGTCCAGTACGATGCGCAGCCCCTTGGCGTCCGGGGAGGCCAGCGGCGGCGCGTCGAGCAGCTGATAGTTGTCTTTGCCGTCTTTGCCCTTGCTGCCCGGCTGCAGTTCAATATAGGCGCCGGAGAGCAGCGTGCCCAGCCCGGAGACGCCTTCACGGCCGATCTGCGGCTTCACCACCCAGAAGGCGGAGTCCTGACGCAGCAATTTCTCCATGCCGGAATTGAGACGCGCTTGCACCATCACCTTGCTCAGATCATCGCTCAGCGTGACGGTTTCCACCACGCCGACGTCCACGCTGCGGCTTTTGATTTTGGTTTTACCCGCTTCCAGCCCTTCCGCCGTCGTGGTGACCAGCGTCACCACCGGCCCCTGATGGCTGAAGTGGTAAAACAGGATCCAGGCGCCGATCAGCGCGGTCACGATGGGAATGATCCACACCGGCGACCAGCGTTTGATCTTCTCAACGTCTGCGACGCTATGATTATTTTCCGTCACCTTGCGGCTCCTTGTTGATTGTTTCACTTGCGCGATCCCAGGTCAGCCGGGGATCAAATGTCATGGCGGCGAACATGGTGAGGATCACCACCAGCGCGAACAGCACGGCGCCCGTCGCAGGATAAATGCTCATCAACTGCCCCATTCGCACCAGCGCCGACAATACGGCGATCACAAATACGTCGATCATTGACCAGCGGCCAACGAACTCGACCACTTCATAAATCAGGTGCATCCGCTCGCTGTCGGCACGCGGCTTCTTCCTGCCGTTGGCATCCCAGCACAGCCAGCCGATCGCCAGCATTTTCAGCGACGGCACCATGATACTGGCGATGAAAATCACCATCGCCACCGGATAAGAGCCGTCCCCCCACAGCAGGATCACCCCCGCCATGATGGTGGAATTCATCTTGTTGCCCAGCGCCTCGGTCACCATGATCGGCATCAGGTTGGCCGGGATATACAGCATGATGGAGGTCACCAGCAGCGCCAGCGTCCACTGCAGGCTGTGGCGGCGGCGCACGTAGCCGTTGGTGTGGCAGCGCGGGCAGCGTACCTGATTGGCCGGCAGGATCGCCGTGCAGCAGGCGCAGGAGCGCACGCCCTGGCGCATGCCGGTGCGCCCCACCGTCAGCGG
>NZ_FCJA01000002.1:0-142344 GCF_001537385.1 Serratia sp. 2880STDY5682894
GCCGAGCTTGAGGGTACCGGCCAGAGAGCAGACTTCGTGCGAGATGCCTTCCATCATGCAGCCGTCGCCCATGAAGGCGTAGGTGTGGTGGTCAACGATGTCGTGACCCGGGCGGTTGAACTGCGCCGCCAGGGTGCGTTCGGCGATGGCGAAGCCGACGGCGTTGGCGATACCCTGGCCCAGCGGGCCGGTGGTGGTTTCAACGCCTGGGGTGTAGCCGTACTCCGGGTGCCCTGGGGTTTTGGAGTGCAGCTGACGGAAGTTTTCCAGCTCGTGCATCGGCAGGTCATAGCCGGTGAGGTGCAGGAGGCTGTAAATCAACATGGAGCCGTGGCCGTTGGAGAGCACGAAACGGTCGCGGTCAGCCCAGTGCGGGTTAGTCGGGTTGTGGTTGAGGTAGTCACGCCACAGGACTTCGGCGATGTCCGCCATGCCCATAGGGGCACCCGGGTGGCCGGAATTTGCTTTTTGTACGGCGTCCATGCTGAGTGCGCGGATGGCGTTGGCAAGCTCTTTACGAGAAGACATAACGAAACTCCAGTACGGTTACAGTTGAGCGACCAACATGTCTTCCAGCTTCTGCTGGTCGACGGCGAACAGGCGAATGCCTTCGGCGAGTTTTTCCACCGCCATGGCGTCCTGGTTGTGCAGCCAGCGGAACTCCGCTTCAGCCAGCGGGGCAGGTTGATGGAAGCCCTCGGTAGACGGGGTCAGCTTGCGCTCGACCGGCTGGTCGCTGTTTTTCAGCTGTTCCAAAAGGTTTGGTGCGATGGTCAGGCGATCGCAGCCGGCCAGCGCCAAAATCTGCTCAACCTTACGGAAGCTGGCGCCCATGATCACCGTCTGGTAACGATGACGCTTGTAGTATTCATAGATGGTACGCACCGACTTCACGCCCGGATCCTGATCGGCATCGTAGTCGGCGGCAGGCTGTTTGGCCTGGTACCAGTCATAGATGCGGCCGACGAACGGCGAGATCAGATACACGCCGGCTTCGGCGCAGGCGCGGGCCTGGGCGAAGGAGAACAGCAGCGTCAGGTTGGTGTTGATGCCTTCTTTTTCCAGCTCTTCGGCGGCTTTGATGCCTTCCCAGGTGGAAGCCAGTTTGATCAGGATGCGCGATTTGTCGATGCCCTGTTCCTGATACATGGCGATCAGCTTGCGCGCTTTGGCGACGCACATGCCGCGATCGAACGACAGGCGGGCGTCCACTTCGGTGGAGATGCGGCCCGGCACGCTTTTGAGGATCTCGACGCCGATATTGACCGCCAGCTTATCGCTGGCGTTGATCAGCTGGGTTTCCTTGCTGCCGCCCTGACGACGGGCGTAATCCAGCGCTTCGGCGATCAGCGCCTTGTACTGCGGCAGCGCGGCGGCTTTCAGGATCAGCGAAGGGTTGGTGGTGGCGTCCTGGGGTTCGAACTGGCGGATGGATTCGATATCGCCGCTGTCGGCGACCACCGTGGTCAGCTGCTTGAGTGCGTCTAATTGATTCATTAATAAGCTCCTTGACCAAGCTCAACGTAGGGAAATGAGAACCTTTTTCATCATAGGGGGAACACACTGCATCATCGGGTCGGGAATGAAAATGCGCTTTTTCTGATTGTTGCGATGGATAATAACAATGAATGCCGAATAAACCCAGGCGGGGCGCGGCTTGCGGCGGTGGCAGGCGAAGGGGGCGGTAGCGCAAGAGCCAAAAAAAGAAGGGTTCAGCGCCAGGCTGAACCCTCAAAGATCGTCTCATTTGGCCGATTATTTGCTCAGGTTGACATCGATCGCCTGGTAGAAGGCGTTGGCGGTGTCGGCTATATCCCACACGGCAAGGATCACGTGCGAGCCGCTGCGGTCTGCCGGTATATTGCACTGGTGGGTCACCTGTGCGGCTGGGATGGCGCCGCCGTCGTTGAACTGGCAGAACGGCGTCAGGTCAAAGGAGGCGCGGGTCAGCGGCTGGGAAGCGTCCCAGTTCGGTTTGGTGATGAAATAGCGCCAGCTGGTGGTGCTGTGACGCGCGGTCAGCTTCCAGGTAAAGGAGTTTGGGCCGGTTTTCAGGTTGAGCTTGTTCCAGCGCGTCGGCGTTTGCTGATCCAGTTCGAAGAAGGTGGACTTGTCGGCGCTGGCGATATGGCCGTCAGCCGGGCCGGCCTGCGGGAAGCCTTTCAGGCCTTCGACGCTCTGCGGTTCATACTGCACGCTGCCGCACTGGGTGTTGAGCTGCAGTTTGCACTGATAGGCACGGCTGGCCGGCGATTCGACGTAACCGTGGGCATTCGCCTGTTGCGAAACGCCGAACATGGCCGCGCTCAGCAGGCCCAGAGAAAGCAGGGTACGGGAAGTTTTGTTCATAAGTCACTCCTGACTGAAATTATGTTGTAAGTTGAGCGTATTTCACCGACAAAATGAGAGGCTAATAACGCAATTAGAAATAACCCTGTTTGTCGGCTTGTTTTATTTTTATCATTCTGGTTGTGCAGCAGAGCGGAATGTTTTAGCGGCTATTAACGAAAATTATTATGATGACGATCTTTGATCGTTAGGCTGAATTTATTTAACTGTCACAGTGTAAAAGCACGGCGCTATGATGAAATTTATATCATGTAGTGATGAATAGTATTTAAGATAGCGCTCTCATTTATGAAGTATATTGCTTGTTGCCTTGAGTACCCTTGTTCGACTTGATCGATTTTTGTGCGCCACCACCTCGGGAATTTAGTGTCATTTTTCTTATTTTATTTTAAAGAGGAATTTGTATGACTAGATTATCCCTGGACGCGATTAAAATAATCAGCACCATCAAGAGCACCGGCTCTTTCTCTATGGCGGCGGAGGCGCTGCATAAAACGCCTTCGGCGATCTCTTATCGGGTTTCCAATATTGAAAGCAAACTCTGCGTGAAACTTTTTCATCGCAATGGCCCCATGATTACCCTGACGGATGAAGGGGAATTTCTCCTGCAGGAGGGCAGCTGGATATTAAATGCGGTGCAGGATTTGGAAAGTCGGGTAAGAAACATCCCCAAGCTGGACAATAATATCCGCCTGGCGGTGGACACCTTCTTCCCGCTGGAGACCCTGACGCAGGATATCCGCGACTATATTCAGCATTGCCCGAACGCCAATATCTCGGTGCAGCGGGAAGCGCTGAACGGCACCTGGGATGCGCTGAAGAACAACCGGGCGGACCTGATCATTGCCATCGGCCAAATTCCCGACAGCGTACAGGCCAAAACCCTGATGCTCGGCAAGCTCAACTTCGTGCTGTGTGTGTCGCCTTCGCACCCGTTCGCGGCGCAGAGAAAGCCGGTGTGCAAGAAGCAGCGCTTGAACGACATCGTGGTGGTGATCGCCGACAGCAGCCATGAGCTGCCAAAACGCAATCACGGCACGCTGCCTCTGCAGCGCCAGCTGGTGGTGTGCGACGTGGAAAGCAACCTGGCGCTGCTCAAACGCGGCATCGGCCACGCTTTTCTGCCGCCTGCGCTGATCGAAAAGGAATTGGCCAGCGGCGAACTGGTGACGGTGCCGGTGGAGATGCAAAAGGGCGACGAAATGATTTGGCTGGCGTGGCATCCGGCCAGCAAGGGCGCCGGGTTTAGCTGGTGGCATGAGCGGCTGACACGCAAAAGCGATGTTTACAGCCTGATGGGCCGGGAAGTGGTGCGGGATGGCGGCTATCCTTGGTGCCACAACTGAAGGAATAGAGACGAAGGGACGCGAAAATCAAACGGTTAACTCAATGAAAACCCCGCAGCGTTCGGCTACGGGGTTTTTTTATGGCTTACGCCACGCGGCCTACCTTCAGCCAGGCGCTGTCGGAGCCGGGCGCCGAGGTGATATAGCCCCACTTGGTCTGCCAGACGTAACCCTGATAGGACACCAGCGCGCCCTGCGCGTAAATGGTACCCGGCACGTAGGCCGGTGCCGTCATGATCGGCAGGTTGCCGGGGCCGACGCCGGTGTAGCGCAGACCGGTGCCCATATCCAGCTGGCTGTCGTCGTAGTCCGCGGCGTTGAAATAGCGATCCAGCGCGGCCAGCAGATCGCCGTTGCGGTTGTCCTGCCCCAGATGCCAGAACATCACGCCGCCCAGCTGCTGCTGCTTGATGTACTTCGCTTTGTATTTGAAGCTTTCGGCATCGTCATAGGTGACGAACAGCCCGTTCTGCGCATGATACAGGTAAGGGGTTTTGGTCTTGTCGTTCCACAACCGCTGATAGCCGTAGTTGCCCTGCAGCATCTGCTCCAGCTGGCGATAGGAGGCGATGCGCGGATCTTTGTCGCGCACGCACTCTTCGCAGCCCACCAGCCAGTAGTCGGTGCTCGGATACGGATCTTCGCCCGGCGTGCTGTGGCTGCTGTACTGGCCGCCGTTGCTGCCGCTGACGCCTTTGAAGGCGCGGCCGTAGAAGGGGACGCCCATCACGATCTTGGCGCTCGGCACGCCTTCCATCATCAGGTGTTGCTGCACCGCGGCGTCGACCGTCAGGCTGAACGGGCTGGGGAAGGCGCGGGTCAGCTCTTCCCAGCTCCAGCCCAGATTGGCTTCGCGCAGCGCGTTGTAGAAGGTCGGCCCGGCCGCGTCGCCGAACAGCGCCGCCTGGTGGTTGGTGATCTTCTCCCAGGGGCCGGCCAGATCGTAGGTCATCAGGTTGATGTAATCGAGCGGCGCGACGATCTGCGCCAGCTTGCTGTAATAGCGCGACAGGAAGAAGGCGCCGCCGGCGCCGGCGATGGTCAACTGGTACGGCAGCGCCTGGCGGCCGTCGGCGACGGTTTGCTGATTCAGCAGGGTGCGGATCTCTTGCAGCGCGGCGATGAAACCCTCCACTTCTGAGGCCTGCGGGTACTCCCAGTCGATGTCCACGCCGTCGAAACCGTAATCCTTCATGATGCGCACGCAGGATTGGGCAAACTTGGTGCGCGACGCCGGGGTTTTCACCGCGTTGACGTAGTTGGCGTGCGACACGCCCAGATCGTTGGAGTAGTACCAGCCGCCGATGGAGAACATGATGCGCAGGCTGGGGTTGTGCGCCTTGAGCGCGGTCAGGCGATTGACCACATCACGCGCCTTGGCGTCGTTGGTGGCCGGATCCCAGGCGCATTCCAGATTGCTGTTGATATCCAGGAACGAGAAGTTGATGTGCGTCAGCTGTTTGGCTTTGGCCGGCGTGATGTTGGAAACCGGGAACGGCACGACGGACGTATCGGACTCGGTGTAATTATTGATTTGGCTGGTTGGAATAAAATAATACCCAATAACGGCTTTGCGTGTGGACATGGTATTTCTCCTGAGCGGATGTTTTTATGATGGGGAACTATTTCCCGTAGCCATTAATGTTTATTTTTGGTGAAAACAAAAGTCGAAATAAATCACGATAACAATGAATTTTTATTCACTGCCGTACACATTGGCGGTTATGCGTTGTGCCAGCGCTCAGCATGAATGAATTCGACCATAGGGTCTGTATTTATTCATTTGCTTTGTCATAGCATCCTTAACTAGATTCTGATTATCCGATGTCCCACCGGCCGTGATTGGCATTTAATTAAAAATAAAAAAGGAGATGAGCTATGTCCAGCATAGAGCCTGACGCTGTTGGCTTAATAGTCCAGCGAGTATGTGAATATCTTCAGCCGGTATTAAACGCCATTTTGGCCGGCGTAATGGCGTTATTGCACGGCGCCTATCGCAACGTGGGTATTCGGCGGCGTTTATTGAATGCGGCGATGTGCGCGTTATTGGCCTGGACGGTGCGCGATGCGCTGGCGCTGATGGGCCTGGAATTAAAGTGGGCGAATTTAGCCAGCGTGCTGATTGGCTTTATGGGGGCGGATTACATCAATGCCTTAATTAAGAAATTCATTGGCAAAAAAACGGGGTTTAAAAATGTTAAATGACATCGAAGATATTCGTTTTACCGCCCGCAGCGAAGAGAACCTGCGCGGCGTACACCCGGATCTGGTGCGCGTTATTCGTTTGGCGCTGCGTTATTCGCTGGTGCCGTTCTCCGTCAGTGAGGGGCTGCGCAGCATGGCGCGCCAGCGGGAAATGGTGCGCGCCGGCAGCAGCCAGACATTACGCAGCCGCCATCTGACCGGCCACGCGGTGGACGTGGTGGCGATGCCGGCGGGCGTGGTCTCCTGGGAGTGGGATTACTACGCGCAGATTGCGGTGGCGGTGCGGCGCGCGGCGCGTGAATGCGGCATCAACGTTGAATGGGGCGGCGAGTGGAAAACCCTCAAGGATGGCCCGCACTTCCAACTGCCTTTCCGGGACTATCCGGCATGAGCGGTTGGCTGCAAAAACTGATGCAGGGCGGCTTGCTGCTGCTGTTGCTGGCGGCTATCTGCCTGGGTGGCTACAGCTCGCTGCTGTCGCACCAGTTGGCGTCTGCGCGGCAACAGGCGGCAGAGCTGCAGAAAAGCCTGGCGCAGCAGGCCGGGCTAATCGCCACCCTGCAGACTCAGGATGCGCAAAACCGTGCGCTGATGGCGGCGCAGCAGCGGCAGGAACGGCAGCTGCGCCAACAACACGAGGCTTATCAGAGGAAATACCGTGAAGCGATTAAAAACGATCCCTGTGCCGCTCAGCCTCTGCCTGGCGCTGTGCTTGAGCTCCTGCGCCCGGCCGCCGGCGCCGCAGGCCGTGCCGCTGTTGCCCCCTGAGTCGGTATTCGCGCCCTGTGAGCAACCGCAGCTGCAAGGGGAGACCTGGGGCGACGCGGTAAGCTATACCCTGGCGTTACAAACCTCGTTACACATTTGCGCCGGCCAGGTGGAGACGCTCAACGCCTGGCGCACCACGCTGCCGCCACGCTGACGGCGGCGTTTCTGTGCGCGTCCCGCAGACCTTCTTTTTTTACTTTTAAAACGGTCTTTCGGCCAAGGTTATGGCCCGCTTCAAAGTTTGTGATGTTTCTCTCACTATACTTCAAGGCTGCGCCCTGTCATTGTACTTGGGCGCCACGGCCCACGGCAGGGCGCAGCCTCAAAGCCTTACCTCAACATAAAAGCAAAAAACAAAGGAATCCATAATGGACGAACAGCTCAAACAGAGTGCCCTTGATTTCCATCAGTTTCCTGTCCCAGGGAAGATCCAGGTTTCCCCCACCAAACCGTTGGCGACCCAGCGCGATCTGGCGCTGGCCTATTCGCCGGGCGTCGCCGCGCCTTGCCTCGAGATCGCCGAAGATCCGCTGGCGGCCTACAAATACACCGCGCGCGGCAACCTGGTGGCGGTGATTTCCAACGGCACGGCGGTACTGGGTCTGGGCAATATCGGCGCGTTGGCCGGTAAGCCGGTGATGGAAGGCAAGGGCGTTTTGTTCAAGAAGTTTTCCGGTATCGACGTGTTTGATATCGAAGTGGATGAGCATAACCCTGACAAGTTAATCGACATTATCGCCGCGCTGGAACCGACCTTCGGCGGCATCAACCTGGAAGACATCAAGGCGCCGGAGTGTTTCTACATCGAACAGAAACTGCGCGAGCGCATGAAGATCCCGGTGTTCCACGACGACCAGCACGGCACGGCGATCATCACCACTGCGGCGGTGCTCAACGGCCTGCGCGTGGTGAAGAAGAATATCTCCGACGTACGCCTGGTGGTGTCCGGCGCCGGCGCGGCCTCCATCGCCTGCCTGAACCTGCTGGTGGCGCTGGGGCTGCGGCAACAGAACATCACCGTTTGTGACTCCAAGGGCGTCATCTATAAAGGCCGCGACGCCAATATGGAGCAGACCAAAGCCGCCTACGCCATCGAGGATAACGGCCAGCGCACGCTGGGCGACGCCATCCCGAATGCCGACATCTTCCTCGGCTGCTCCGGCCCGGGCGTTCTGACGCAGGATATGGTGAAAACCATGGCGCGCGATCCGCTGATCATGGCGCTGGCCAACCCGGAACCGGAAATTTTACCGCCGCTGGCCAAAGCGGTGCGCCCGGACGCCATCATCTGCACCGGCCGCTCCGATTACCCGAACCAGGTGAACAACGTCCTGTGCTTCCCGTTCATTTTCCGCGGCGCGCTGGACGTGGGCGCCACCACCATCAACGAAGAGATGAAGCTGGCCTGCGTGCATGCCATCGCCGATCTGGCGCTGGCGGAGCAGAGCGACGTGGTGGCTTCCGCCTATGACGACCAGGATCTCTCCTTCGGGCCGGAATACATCATTCCGAAACCGTTCGATCCGCGCCTGATCGTCAAGATTGCGCCGGCGGTAGCCAAGGCGGCGATGGAGTCCGGCGTGGCGACGCGCCCGATCGAAGACTTCGATGCCTACGTCGAGAAGCTGGCGGAGTTCGTCTACAAAACCAACCTGTTTATGAAGCCGATTTTCTCGCAGGCGCGCAAAGAGGTTAAGCGGGTGGTGCTGGCGGAAGGCGAGGAAGAGCGCGTGCTGCACGCCACGCAGGAGCTGGTGTCGCAGGGGCTGGCCTTCCCGATCCTGGTCGGCCGCCCGAGCGTGATCGAGATGCGCCTGAAAAAATTGGGCCTGCAGCTGACGCCGGGCAAAGATTTCGAAGTGGTGAACAACGAGTCAGATCCGCGCTTTAACGAATACTGGGGCGAGTACTACCAGATTATGAAGCGTCGCGGCGTCTCGCAGGAACAGGCGCGCCGTGCGGTGATCGGTAACCCGACGCTGATCGCCGCCATCATGCTGCACCGCGGCGAAGCGGATGCGATGATCTGCGGCACCATCGGCAGCTATCACGAGCATTACGACGTGGTGAAGAACGTGTTCGGCTTCCGTGAAGGCGCGCACGTCGCCGGCGCGATGAACGCGCTGCTGCTGCCGAGCGGCAACACCTTTATCGCCGACACCTACGTCAACGACGATCCGACGCCGGAGCAGCTGGCGGAGATCACCCTGATGGCGGCGGAAACCGTGCGCCGCTTCGGCATCGAGCCGAAGGTGGCGCTGCTGTCTCACTCCAGCTTCGGCTCTTCCGACTGCCCGGCGGCGCGCAAGATGCGCAAAACGCTGGAGCTGGTGAACGAGCTGGCGCCGGAGCTGGAGATCGACGGCGAAATGCACGGTGACGCCGCATTGGTGGAAAGCATCCGTCACGATCTGATGCCGGACAGCCCGCTGAAAGGCTCGGCCAACCTGCTGATCATGCCGAACATGGAAGCGGCGCGCATCAGCTACAACCTGCTGCGCGTCTCCTGCTCGGAAGGGGTGACCGTCGGGCCGGTGCTGATGGGGGTCGCCAAGCCGGTGCACATCCTGACGCCGATCGCCTCGGTGCGCCGCATCGTCAACATGGTGGCGCTGGCGGTGGTAGAAGCCCAGACCGAACCGCTGTAAGTCCGGGTTGAGTGACTGGCCCCCTGCGCCGTTGGCGCCGGGGGCCTTTTTTTTATGCCTTGCAGCGTGCGGCGATGGCGCGGATATCCTGCGGGGTGGTGCGGCAACAGCCGCCGATCAATTGCGCGCCGAGCGTGCGCCACTCCGTCGCCTGATCGGCCAGGCTGCCGTGCTCGCCGCCGCAGGCGTGCCAGGTTTTGCTCACCGCATCGTAGTGCTCGCCGGAGTTGGGGTAGACCAGCAGCGGTTTGTCGGCCAGCGCGCCCAGTTGGCGCAGCGCCGGGGCGACCTTGTCCAGCGCGATGCAGTTGATGCCGATGGCCAGCACCTGCGGGTTGCCGCGCAGCGCGGACAGGACCTCCGTCAGCGGCGTGCCGTCGCTGAGGTGTTGGCTGTCGCGCAGGGTGAAGGCGAACCAGGCGCCGAGCGTCGGGAATTCCTGCAGCAGCGTCAGCAGCGCCTGCAGTTCGGCGAACGACGGCAGCGTTTCGCAGGCCAGCAGATCGACGCCGGCGGCGGCCAGCGCGGCGAGGCGCGGGCGGTGGAAGGCGATCATGTCATCCTGCGCCAGCCGGTAGTCGCCGCGGTATTCCGAGCCGTCGGCCAGATAGGCGCCGTACGGGCCCACCGAACCGGCGATCAGCAGCGGCGCGGCCTGCGGGTGCGCGGCCAGATAATCGCGGCGCGCGCGTTGCGCCAGCTGCACGCTTTTGGCGATCAGCCCCAGCGATTGCTCCTGATCCAGGCCGCGGCGCAAGAAGCCCTGCGGCGTGGCCTGATAGCTGGCGGTGATGGCGCAGTGGGCGCCGGCGTTGAAATAATCGAGATGCACCTGATAGATAAGCTCGGGATTTTCAATCAGCACCTTGGCCGACCACAGCGGATCGGTCAGATCGCAGCCGCGCGCTTCCAGCTCGGTGGCCAGCGCGCCGTCCAGGATCAGCGTGGGGTGTTCGGCCAGCAGGCGGGCGACGGGGTTATTAACCGACATGTTGTTCTCCCAAAGCGGTTTTTTGCCCGGCGCGCCGGGTCAGGAAATAGGTGAGGTAGCACAAGGCGACGAACGGCAGCCCGCAGTAGAGCGCAATGCGCTGCTCCGGATCGAACGCCAGCCCGATGCAGGCCAGCAGGCACAGCGCAAAGCCGAGGATCGGCGTCAGCGGGTAGCCGGGCGCGCGGTATTTCAGGCCGCTTATCGGCTGGCCGCTGCGCAGGTAGGCGCGGCGGAAAGCAAAGTGGGCCGCGCAGATGCTCAGCCACACCGCTACTACCGCAAAACCGGAGATCGCCGACAGGGCGACGAACACCGTGTCCGGCGCGATCACGCTGGTCAGCAGCGCCAGCACGCCACCGAGCATGCTGAAGGTCAGGGCGTTGATCGGAATGCCGCGCGCATTGACGCGCGCAAAGTAGGCCGGCAGGGTGCGCTGGTGGGCCAGCGACCACAGCATGCGCCCCGAGGCGTACAGGCCGGAGTTGGCCGCCGACAGGATGGCGGTCAGGATCACGAAGTTGAAGATATCGGCGGCGTAAGGCACGCCGATGCGTTCAAACACCAGCACGAACGGGCTTTTGACGATCCCCGCCTGATCCATCGGGATCAACGCTGCCAGCACGAAGACCGTACCGATAAAGAACAGCATCAGGCGGATCACCGTAGTGCGGATCGCCAGCGGCACGACTTTTTCCGGGTTCTCGGTTTCACCGGCGGCGATGCCGATCAGCTCCGTACCGGAGAAGGCGAAGTTCACCGCCACCATGGTCATCAGGATCGGCAGCGTGCCGTGCGGCAGCCAGCCGGAAGCGGTCAGGTTATGCAGGAACGGCGCCGGCGTGCCGTCTTTCATCGGCAGCAGGCCGAACATGGCGGCGCCGCCCAGAATGATAAACGCCAGAATGGTCACCACTTTGATCAGCGAAAACCAGAATTCGCTTTCGGCGAAAAAGCGGGTGGTCACCACGTTGAGCAGGAAAATGGCCGCGCAGAAGATCAGGCACCACAGCCACACCGGCGACTGCGGGAACCAGTACTGCATGCAGAATCCGGCGGCGGTCAGGCTGGAGCCGAGCGCCACCGTCCAGGTGAGCCAATACAGCCAGGCGACGGCATAGCCGGTGGCCGGCCCCAGATAGCGCGAAGCATAGACGTGAAAAGCGCCGGTTTCCGGCATCGCCACCGACAGCTCGCCCAGGCACAGCATCACCAGATACACCACCAACGCGCCGATCAGGTAGGCCAGCAGCGTGCCGAGCGCCCCGGTGGTGGAGATGATGTAGCCGGTGTTGAAAAACAGCCCGGTGCCGATCACGCCGCCCAGCGACAGCATCACCAGGTGCCGGGCCTTCATGCTGCGTTTGAACTGTCCTGCGGCGGGTGCCGATGGTTGCATAATAATCTATCCGTATAGACGTCTAAATATCTGAATGGCTATTGGTTATACCCGCAATGCTTTTTCAACGCAATGCGCAGCCGGCGATCGGCGCGTAAAAAAATCGTTAAGTCGGATCTATATGCAAATGATAATTATTATCTATAATGTCGCCATTTTCGATAATGGGGCAACATGATGAGATACCTGATTTTATTGGCGGCGTTGGCGCTCGGCGCCTGCAGCCAGGCGCCGGTGAAGGCGCCGGCCAACGACGTCGCGAGTTTGGGGAGCATCACCGATCTGCACAGCGGCGCGACCCTGACGCCTGAGCAGCTGTTGACGCGGCTGGCGCAGCAGCCGCGGGTGATCCTGGGGGAGAAGCATGATAATCCTTACCACCATCAGATTGAGCAATGGCTGGTGCAGCAGCTGCCGCTGCGGCGGCCGCAGGGCAGCGTGCTGATGGAGATGATCAACCCGAACCAACAGGCGCAGGTCGACAAGGTCAAGCAGTGGTTGCAGAGCGATCCCACGGTGCGTGATGGCCGCGTAGCGGAGCTGATCGCCTGGCAGCCGGGCTGGAAGTGGGAGCTGTATGGCGGGGTGACGATGGCGGCGATGCGCGCGCCTTACCCGCTGTGGTCGGCCAATCTGGATCGCAGCGAGATTACGGCGTTCTATCAGCAGCCACAGTTCCCGGCGGGGCAGCTATCGGCGCAGCCGGCGGTGCGCAAGGCGCTGGAAGAGACCATCCGCACTTCGCACGGCGGCAAGATTGAGGCCGACCAGCTGCAGGCGATGTTGGCGATCCAGCAGCAGCGCGACCGGCGCATGGCGGAACGTCTGCTGGCGGCGCCGACGCCCGCGCTGCTGATCGCCGGTGGCTATCACGCCGCCAAATCGGTGGGGGTGCCGCTGCACGTGCGGGATTTGCAACCGGCGGCGGCGCCGACGGTGCTGATGTTGGCGGAGCTGGGCGTACAGGTCGATGCGAACACCGCAGACTACCTGTGGATCACACCATCAGTGAAATGAATACGTTAAGACAGTGAAAAGGGGTGTTAATTATATTTGCAAATGATTATCATTAGTAAATGTGATCTGCAATCATTCGCAATTAAGCAAGCTAATGCCCCTATGTTAAGTCAGTCTTACTCCCTCCCGGCCTTTGAACTGCCGCAGCCGCGCTGGGCGCGCGGCCTGCTGCTCGCCCTGGCGGCGCACGCGGCGTTGGTGCTGCTGTTTTACTGGCCGCAGACGGCGCTGGAGCCGGTGGTACTGCCACCGCCGGCGGTGATGATGAGCTGGGCGGCGCAGATTGAAGCGCCGGAAAGCAAGCCGCTGCCGCTGGGCGTGCAGCAGGCGGAATCCGCCGCGGCGCAGCCTGCGGAGCAGCAGCAACAGCCGGATCTGCCCAAGCTGGCGCGCGCCGAGAATGCGAAAATCGTGACGGCGCAGAAGAAGCGCGCCGAACACCGCCCCCCGCAAAAATCGCAGCCGAAGCCGCAGGAACAGGCCAAAGAGACGCGCAATGCCGCCGCGTCCAGCGCCGCCGCGCCGCAGGCGCAGACGCTTTCCCATCAGACCGCCGCACCGATCAACAGCGACGCCAACAGCAACGCGCAGGCCAAACTGTCGTGGGAGAGCCTGGTGAAAGGCAAACTGAACCGCATCAAGGATTATCCTTTGGATGCCCGCAGCCGCCGGCGCAGCGGCATGCCGCAGGTCAGCTTCAACGTCGACGCGCAGGGGCGGGTCTCGAACGTCATGCTGCAGGTGCGTTCCGGCACCGCGTCGCTGGATCGGGAAGCGGTGGCGGTGGTGTCACGCGCCCAGCCGTTGCCGCCGCCGCCGCCGGAGATGCTGCAGCAGGGAGCCGTCAAGGTGACGATGCCGATCGATTTCAATCTGGCGGAGCTGAATGCCCGCCGTTAATGCCCGCAGGCGCCGCATCGCCGTCGTGCGCCTCTTCAAACTTCGTGAGGGATTATGAATCCGCTGTTATTCACCCCGCGCCGTCGCATCGCGGCCGCGCTCTGGCTTTCTTTAGGCATCGCCGGCGCCGCGCTGGCGCAACCGCAGCCGCCGTTAGCGGAACGCGCGCCGAAAGCGCTGACGGCGCACGGCGAGACGCGCATCGACGATTACTACTGGCTGCGCGACGACAGCCGAAAAGAGCCGAAGGTGCTGGACTACCTGAAGGCGGAGAACCGCTACACCGAGCAGATGATGGCGCCGTACCAGAAGCTGCGCGCCACGCTGTATCAGGAGATGCTGGGCCGCATGAACCCTGACGATCGTTCGGTGCCGTATCAGCTCAACGGCTATCGCTATCAGGAAAGCTACGCCGCCGGTAAAGATTTCGCGCTGTATCAGCGCCAGGCGCTCACCGCCGACGCGCCGTGGCAAACCTTGCTGGACGCCAATCAGCGCGCGGCCGGCCACGCCTACTATCGCCTGGGGGCGATGGACGTCAGCCAGGACAACCGCCGGCTGGCGGTGGCCGAAGATCTGCAGGGCCGCCGCCAATACCGCATCTCCCTGCGTGAGATAGGCAGCGAACGCTGGTCGCCGGAAACGCTGGAAAACACCTCCGGCAACATGGTGTGGGCCAACGACAACCAAACCCTGTTCTACGTGCGCAACCACCCGCAAACGCTGTTGCCATACCAGGTTTATCGCCATCAGTACGGTACGCCGACGGCGGAAGATAAGCTGGTGTACCAGGAAAACGATCCGGCGTTCTACCTCAGCCTCGGCCGCTCGTCCTCGCGCGATTACCTGATTCTGACCATCAGCGGTAACACCACTTCCGAGGTGCGCCTGATCGACGCCAACCAGCCGCAGCGCGAGCCGCAGCTGTTCGCCGCCCGGCAGAACGGCCGCGAGTATTACCTCGATCACTACCGCGGCGAGTTCTACCTGCGTTCCAACCATCAGGATCCGAACTTTGGCCTGTACCGCACGGCGGCGGCGGGCAAACCCTGGCAGACGCTGATCGCGCCGCAGGCGCAGCACGAGGTGGAGAACTTCAGCCTGTTCCGCGACTGGCTGGTGGTGCAGGAGCGCGCCAACGGGCTGGTGCAGCTGCGGCAAATCAGCTGGGACGGCAAAACCGAGCGCGCCATCCCGTTCGATGACGCCAGCTACATGGCCTGGCTGGGCTATAACCCGGAGCCGGACAGCGATCGGTTGCGCTACGGCTATTCGGCGATGACCACGCCGACCCGCACCTATGAGTGGGATCTGAACAAGGGCGAGCGCACCCTGCTGAAGCAGCAGGAGGTGAAAGGCGTCGATCCGAGCCTGTATCACAGCGAGCGCATCTGGGTCACGGCGCGCGACGGCGTGAAGGTGCCGGTCTCGCTGGTGTACCGCACATCGCTGTTCAAAAACGGGCATAACCCGCTGCTGGTGTACGGCTACGGCGCTTATGGCATGAGCATGGATCCGGCGTTCAGCGCCAACCGCATCAGCCTGCTGGATCGCGGCTTCGTCTATGCGCTGATCCACGTGCGCGGCGGCGGCGAGCTGGGGCAGAGCTGGTACAAACAGGGCAAGCTGACGCATAAACCGAACAGCTTCAACGACTTCATCGATGCCACCCAGGCGCTGATCAAAGACGGCTACGGCCAGCCGGGGCGCATCTACGCCATGGGCGGCAGCGCCGGCGGCTTGCTGATGGGGGCGGTGATCAATCAGGCGCCGCAGCTGTACAACGCGGTGGTGGCGCAGGTGCCGTTCGTCGACGTGGTGACCACCATGCTGGACGACAGCATTCCGCTGACCACCGGGGAATACGAGGAGTGGGGCAACCCGCACCAGCCGGCCGCCTATGCGCTGATGAAGTCCTACAGCCCGTACGACAACGTGCGCAAGCAGCGTTACCCGAACCTGCTGGTTACCAGCGGCTTGTACGACTCCCAGGTGCAGTATTGGGAGCCGGCCAAATGGGTGGCGAAGCTGCGGCGCTTCAAGCAGGGCGATTCGCTGCTGCTGCTCTCCACCGACATGACCGCCGGCCACGGCGGCAAGTCGGGCCGCCTGGCGCGGCTGGAAAACGGCGCGCTGGAGTACGCCTTTATTCTGGCGGCGGATCGGCAGGCGCAGAAATAACCTTCAGCGCCGCGGCACGCTGCGGCGCAATAAAACAATAACAACTTTTACCGCGCTTTCGGCGGGCTTTTTGCTGGGCATTGTCGGCCATCAAACCTTATTGGCTATTTCTGGGGATATATGAAAATCAAAATGATAGCGAGCCTGATCGGCGCGGGACTGGCGCTGTACGGGCCGGCTGCGGCCGCGCAGGAACAGGCGGAAAATAATAAAGGCAGCGTGGCGTTCAGCCCGCTCAACGTCTCGGCCGCCGACAGCGGCAAAAGCAGCGAAAAAGACGCGTTGGCGAGGCCGGGCGCGTTCAGCTCGCGCGATGAAAACAAGAATCTGGAGTCGGTGGACAGCATTCTGCGCAGCATGCCGGGCACCTATACCCAGATCGATCCCGGCCAGGGATCGGTCAGCGTCAATATTCGCGGCCTGAGCGGCTTTGGCCGGGTCAACACCATGGTCGACGGCATCACGCAAAACTACTACGGCAACTCGCCGAGCGACGCAGCGCACGGGGGATTGCCCACCAGCCAGTTCGGGGCGCTGATCGATCCTAACTTTATCGTCGGCGTCGACGTGGCGCGCGGCAATGCCACCGGCTCCGCTGGGGTGAACGCCCTGGCGGGCAGCGCCAACTTCCGCACTATCGGCGTGGACGACGTGGTGTTTTCCGATAACCCGTTCGGCGTGCGCACCAAATTCTCGGTGGGCAATAACGGCATCGGCCGCAGCGGCATGATCGCCGTGGGTGCCAAAACCGCCGCCTTTGCCGACGGCGGCAGCCTGGGAGCGATGGCAGCGATCAGCGGCAGTTCCATCACCTCCAACTACAAAAACGGCGCCGGTTTCGACAGCGAGGTGTTCAACGTTGATAAAACCTACCGCCAGAACCCGAAATCCCAGCTGTTTAAGGTGGACATCAAGCCGGATGCCTTTAACAGCATCGAACTGTCGGCGCGCAGCTACCAGAATAAAATCACCCGCCGCCACATCGACAGCGACGATTTTTACCTTAAGTATCACTACGCGCCGTTCTCGGAACTGATCGATTTCAACCTGACCGCCAGCACCAGCCGGGGTGAGCAGAAATTCATGTCCAACAACATGGCGGGCTTTAGCGACAGCACGGCGAAAAACATCTCTGATGCGCTGGATATCAACAACACCAGCCGTTTCAGCCTGCAGGACGTCGATTTCGCCTTCAGCTACGGCGGCAAGCTGGTGCGCAACGAGTATAAGAAAAAGGCCTCCGGCTTGGTGACGGATGACAATCAGGCGGAAAGCATGCCGGTGGGAATGTCGGGCAAGCAAGATATTTCCAGCCTGTATAGCGGGTTGCAGGCCAACTACGGCATCTGGCAGGGGAATTTCGATCTGAACTACACCGCCTATCGCCTCTCCGGCTATAAGCCGGCATGTGACGAGCGCGTGGAGTGCTTCCCGCAGGGCGCCGGCAATATCAACCGCAACGAACACGGCTTCAACCCGTCGGTCATGCTGTCGGCGCAGGTAACGCCGTGGCTGCAACCGTTCGTCAGCTACAGCAAGTCGATGCGCGGGCCGAATATCCAGGAGGTGTTCTTCGCCAACAGCGGCGGCCAGTCGATGAACCCGTTCCTGAAGGGCGAAAAAGCGGAGACCTGGCAGGGCGGTTTCAATGCCAATGCCCACGATCTGTTGTTCAAGCAGGACAGTTTCCAGCTGAAAGCGGTCTATTTCGAAACCAGAATCAAAAACTACATATCCAGCCAAACCTACCTGGTGTGTAAAAACCGCCAGAAGTGCAACCGCTCGCAGGCGACGCAGGAAGAGTGGGATAACGCGGACGTCAACGTAAGCATGACCATGTACAGTAACGCCCCCGAACCGGTCAAAATGCGCGGGGTGGAGCTCGAAGCGCTGTACGACGCCGGTTTCGCCTTCACCAAGCTGTCGTTAAGCAAGGAGCATACCTCCCAGCCGACCAACCAGGCTAGCAACGTGTTCGGCGCGGGCGATGTCAGCGAACTGCCGGAATTCTACTTCACGCTGGACAGCGGGGTACGCTTGCTGGACGAGAAACTGACGCTGGGCGGGGTAGTGAAATACACCGGCAAATCGGTGCGCCTGTCGCCGGACTCTGATTACGATGAGAATGAGCAGTTGCTGAAAGAGCCGGCGCCGCATATTCCGACCATTATCGATCTGTACGGCACCTATCAGGTGAATCGCAATCTGCTGCTGAAGCTCAGCGTGCAAAACCTGATGGACAAAGACTACTCGGACGCGCTGAACAAGATGAACTCGCTGCCGTCGCAGTCGCAGTATGAGACGCCGACCAACACTGCCCGTGGACGTACCTATATCTTCGGCGGGGAGGTGCGCTTCTAAACCGCAGCGGAGCAGGGCGCAGTCACTGCGCCCGTTTCGCCTGCAGCAGCCATTTGTCCAGCTCGTTGGCGAACTGTTGGCGGTCGCGCTGGTTCAGGGCGTTCGGGCCGCCGGTCTGAATGCCGCTGGCGCGCAGGGTATCCATAAAATCGCGCATGTTGAGGCGCTCGCGGATGGTGTCCGGCGTATAGCGTTCGCCGCGCGGGTTCAGCGCCACCGCGCCTTTCTCTATCACCTCCGCCGCCAGCGGGATATCGGCGGTGATCACCAGATCGCCCGCTTCGCAGCGGCGCACGATCTCGTTGTCGGCCACGTCGAAGCCGGCCGCCACCTGCAGTGAACGAATGTACTTCGACGGCGGTGTGCGCAATGGCTGGTTCGCCACCAGCGTCACGGTGATGGCGGTACGATCGGCGGCGCGGAACAGCACCTCTTTGATCACGTTCGGACAGGCGTCCGCATCGACCCAAATCTGCATCATTTCGGCTCCTGCAGCCAGTCGCGCACCGGCAGGAAATCGCGCGCCAGCGCCGCTTCCGGGCTGTCGCCTTCCGGCTGGTAGTTATATTCCCAACGCACCAGCGGCGGCATCGACATCAGAATGGACTCGGTGCGCCCGCCGGTTTGCAGCCCGAACAGCGTGCCGCGATCCCACACCAGGTTGAACTCCACGTAGCGGCCGCGACGGTACAGCTGGAACTGGCGCTCGCGCTCGCCCCAGCTCAAGGCCTTGCGTTTTTCGACGATCGGCAGATAGGCGTCGAGGAAGCCCTGGCCCACCGCGCGGGTGAAGGCGAAGCAGTGGTCGAAGTCCGGGGTGTTCAGATCGTCGTAGAACAGGCCGCCGATGCCGCGTGCTTCGTTGCGATGCTTGATGAAGAAGTAATCGTCGCACCATTGCTTGTATTTCGGGTAGACCTCGTCGCCGAACGGCGCACACAGTTCGGCCGCGGTGCGGTGCCAGTGCACGGCATCCTCTTCGAAGCCGTAGAACGGCGTCAGATCAAAGCCGCCGCCGAACCACCACACCGGCGCTTCGCCCGGCTTTTCGGCGATGAAGAAACGCACGTTGGCGTGGCTGGTGGGCACATAAGGGCTGAGCGGATGGATAACCAACGAGACGCCCATCGCCTGGAAGCTGCGCCCGGCCAGTTCCGGACGGTGCGCGGTGGCCGAGGCCGGCAGGGTGGCGCCGGAGACGTGCGAGAAGTTGACCCCCGCCTGTTCGAACACCGCGCCGTTGGTCAGCACGCGGCTGCGGCCACCGCCGCCTTCTTCACGCGTCCATTGGTCTTCGGTGAACACGGCGCCGCCGTCGGCCTGGGCGAGCTGCGCGCAGATATGATCCTGCAGCGCCAGCAGGAAGGATTTTACTTCAGCGATGTTAGGTAAACTCATGCGGGGTCTTTATAGCGTCTGGCTGAACAAGGCGCTGAGTATACTCTTATTCGCCGCCCGCGGCATCAGCGGGGTTTGCGCTGGTGGGCGTCGAAGTAGTCGAAGAAGTTGACGATGCCGTCCGCGATGGCGCGGGCTATTTTCTCGCGAAACGCGGTGGTGCCCAGCAGCCGCTCTTCGTTCGGGTTGGTGATGAACGAGGTTTCCACCAGCACCGAGGGAATGGACGGGGATTTTAACACCGCGAACGCCGCCTGTTCGGTGCTGTCGCTGTGCAGGTGGTGTACCGGGCGGATCTGGCCGAGCACGTGGCGGCCGAGCGTCAGGCTGTTGTTGATGGTGTCGGTTTGCACCAGATCGAACAGCACCTGTTGCAGGTAGTTGTCCTGATCCTTGTACTTGCCGCCCGCCACGTCGTCGGCGGCGTTTTCGCGGTTGGACAGGTAGCGCGCCATGGCGCTGCTGGCGCCGCGGTTGGAGAGGGCGAACACCGAAGCGCCGGAGGCCGATGGGCTGGTAAAGCCGTCGGCGTGAATCGAAATGAACAGGTCGGCCTGGTGCTGGTGGGCGATCTCCACCCGCTGGAACAGCGGAATGAATTCGTCTTCTTCGCGCGTCAGGCGCGCCTCGACGTGGTCATGCTCATGCAGAAAACGGCGCACGTGGTTGGCGATTTCCAGCACGATGTGTTTTTCCTGTGAGCCTTCATGGCCGACCGCGCCGGAGTCGATGCCGCCGTGGCCGGGATCGATCATCACCAGTTTTTTGCCGCCGGCCGGTTTCGCCGCCGGTTTGCTGTGCTGATTGCGCAGTAAGCCTTCCGCCCTGGCGCTGCGGTTTTTCACGCCGAACAGCGCTACCGCCAGGCCGGAAAGCAAAAGTTGGCGTCGCGTCGGGGAAACGGCAAGCGGCTTAAAATTGAGGAATTGTTTACCCTGCTTTTTCATTACGCAACGCTCCATCGACGTTTCTATTTTGCGACGTTATATCGTATTGATAATCATTAATCGACCCGATAACTATTTCCATTTATTACGCCTGTTACCGGCGATTTCTGGGCAAATAGCGCGGTAAATCGCAGTTTGATATTGCGTAAGTGAATAATCACGCGATAATCAGATAAACACCTTAATTAACAGCGGCCAACATCGATGGAAATTCGCGTATTTCGACAAGACGACTTTGAAGAGGTCATTACCCTGTGGGAGCGCTGCGATTTGTTGCGGCCCTGGAACGATCCGGAAATGGACATCGAACGCAAGCTGAACCACGATCCGGAGCTGTTCCTGGTGGCGGAAGTCGGCGGCGAAGTGGTCGGTTCGGTGATGGGCGGTTATGACGGCCACCGCGGCTCGGCGTATTACCTCGGGGTGCATCCCGACTATCGCGGGCGCGGCATCGCCAATGCGTTGATCAATCGTCTGGAGAAGAAGTTGATCGCCCGCGGCTGCCCGAAGATCCAGATTATGGTGCGCGAAGACAACGACACGGTGGTCGAGATGTACGAGAAGCTCGGCTACGAGATCCAGGGTATCACCAGCCTGGGCAAGCGGCTGATCGAAGATCAGGAATATTGATCGAGCGGCGGGCGGCGGCGTTGCACCGCCCGCCACAGTGCATTACGGCAGCTTTTTGACGGTTTTCACGTCCACTTCGACGCTGCTCCAGTCTTTATCCACTTTGCCTTCCAACTGCACCTTGTCTTTCGGCGTAACGGTTTGGCCGTTCCAGCGTTTGCGGTCGATATCGACCGTCAGGGTGCCGGTGGCGTCGCGGAAGGTATAGGTTTCGTCGCCGATGCGCTGCTCGATGTTGCCCTGCAGCATCACCCAGGTGTCGTCGCTCATCGATTTCACCTTGTCCACGGTGGTCAGCGCCGCGCTGGGGCCGGAGAAACCGCCTTGTGCGGTGGTTTGCGTTTGGGCCTGCGGCGCGGCCGGATCGAGGAACCCGCCTTGTTGCGCCAGTACCGGTGCGCTGCACAGCGCGATCAGAGCGGCCAGAGTCAGTTTTTTCATGTTGCGCTTCCTTATCGTTATCGAAAATCACATCCCGCTGATATCGGGTTGCTTGTTCAGTGATAAGGATTAAAACACGCCGATCTTAAGAGCTTCTTAAGCCGACGCATTGAAATTCCCATCGCCGGCGCCCATCTGTAGCCATAGTCTTTATTCTGTTGGCAAGGAACGATCGTTGAAGCCATTCTCACCCCGGTTTTCCCCGGACGATTACGACCAGCATGGCGCGCTGCGGCTGCCGCTGGGATTTTGGGCCGTGCTGATTTTGCAGGCGCGCACCTGGCTGCTGTTCGTGATGGCCGGCGCTTCGCGTGAGCAGGGTGAAAGCTTGCTGGCGCTGTTTTATCCGGATACCCAACGCTTTTGGTACGGCATGCTGCTCGGCCTGCCGGCGGCGCTGGCGTTTTTGCTGAGCGGCCGCCGCCACCAATGGCCGCGGCTGTGGCGCGGCTGGCGTTGGGGGCTGATTATCTCCGTGCTGGCGTCGCTCGGCGGCTCGCTGTTCAGCCTGTGGCGCCAGGACGGCGATGCGCCGGGGCTGGAGCTGGCGTTGGCGCTGCTCGATGCGCTGGCGCTGAGCTATCTGCTGTTGAATGCGCGCCTGAAAGCCTGTTTTGCGCCGGTGGAGCACGCCGACTAATTGCCGAGAAGTGCGGCACTTTTCGCATTTTCCGCACTCCAAGCTGGCAACCGTTGGCGTAGTGCGGGCCGTTGTGAGAGGCTGGCACGCAGCAAAACGCCGAGTGCGGCAGGGGCGGGTCACCGCCCCGTGCCATTGATGTTTAAGGAGCTAGAGATGAATATTCGCCCCCTGTTGTTAGGGCTTCCGCTGTTACTGACCGGCTGTTCGAGCATGTCCAATTTCTCCTGGTCTAGCCTGTCGCCGTTCAACTGGTTCGGCAGCAGCTTGGAGGTCGGCGCCAAGGGCGTCGGCAAGCTCAACGCCGGCACGCCGATGTCGGAAAGCGCCATCAACGACGGGTTGGACGGCAACTACCGCCTGCGCGGCGGCATGGCGACCAGCAACGGTCAGATCGTCTCTTATTACCAGGCGCTGTCCGGCGACGAAGTGAAGCTGGTGATCACCGGCGAGCCGAAAGGGCACGTGCAGCGGGTAGACGTAATGGATCAGAAAGTGGCGACGGAGTGGGGCAACAAGCTCGGCACGCCGTTCGGCGATATGTACAGCAAGGCGTTCGGCTCCTGTAAACCGGGCAGCGGCGAAGACGCCGGCAAAGTGGAGTGCGTGGCGGAGCAGAGCAAGTACGTTACCTATATCTTCAGCGGCAAGTGGGCCGGGGCGCAGGACATCATCCCGCCGGACGACACCCTGAAAAGCTGGACGGTCAGCAAAATCATCTGGCACGCCAAGCCGCAGCAGTAATATGTTCAACGGGCGCCGGTTCACGGTGCCTGCCTTTTCAAGCCATTACCCCTATTTTCTTTGCGCTGCTGCAAGGCAATCGCCCGTGCTTGCGGTATGATAGCGCGCGTTTGTAACAGGGAACCCGCGCGTCAACCGCCATACCTTACCTGTTGCCGGATTCTGGTATTGAGGATAACAACATGACACAGGTTCAGAGCGGCATTCTGCTGGAGCACTGCCGTTTCGCCATTTTTATGGAAGCCACCGTACAGGGCGAATTCGCCGACTTGCGCCAGGGCTGCAAACAGTTTTGTCAGACGCTGAGCGAGCTGCAGCAGCAGTTTCCCGATGCGCGCCTCGGCGCGGTGATCGCCTTCGGCTATGACGTTTGGCACGATCTTTCCAACGGCCAGGGCGCGAAAGAGCTGAAGCCGTTCACGCCGCTCGGCAAAGGGCTGGCACCGGCCACCCAGCGCGATATGCTGATCCACATTCAGTCGCTGCGTCACGACGTCAACTTCACGCTGGCGCAGGCGGCACTGGCGGCGTTCGGCAACGCCATCAAGATTGAAGAAGAAACCCACGGTTTCCGCTGGGTGGAAGAGCGCGATCTGAGCGGTTTCATCGACGGTACCGAAAACCCGCAGGGCGAGCAGCGCCCGGCAGTGGCGACGATTGCCGAAGGCGAAGAGGACGCAGGTGGCAGCTACGTGCTGGTGCAACGTTACGAGCACAACCTGCGCCAGTGGCAGCGTTTTACCACCGAGCAGCAGGAGCAGATCATCGGTCGCACCAAGCAAGACAGCGAAGAGCTGCCGGCCGATCAGCGCCCGGATACCTCGCACGTCAGCCGCGTCGATCTGAAAGAGAACGGCAAGGGCCTGAAAATTCTGCGCCAGAGCCTGCCTTATGGCACCGCCAGCGGCAAGCATGGCCTGTTCTTCATCGCCTATTGCGCACGCCTGCACAATATCGAGCAGCAGCTGCTGAGCATGTTCGGCGATCTGGACGGCAAACGCGACGCGATGCTGCGTTTCAGCCGTGCGGTTACCGGCAGCTACTACTTTGCGCCATCGCTGACGCGCCTGCTGTCACTTTGACGCCGTTGCCGAAGCCGGCGCGCCCGGCTTCGGCCCGTTTTCCCGCCCCGAAAACGCCTCGCATTCCCTGCCTTATAGCGTTTGATGCTTGTAAATCACTAAACGGTATATAAAAGCGTTACAGCTCCGCACCGAGTTATAAATACACTGGTCGTCAATAAGGCGAAAGCCTGAAGGAATGACTCAGTGATAAGGTGCAGAATGAAACAAAACCGGGTTAAAAATCTCGTGCTGAAAGGTTGGCTGGCGGCTGCGCTGTTGGCGAGCGGCGCCGCGTCGGCGGCGGAATTGCTGAACAGCTCTTATGACGTTTCCCGTGAATTGTTCGTCGCGCTGAATCCCGGCTTTGAACAGCAGTGGAATCAACAGCATCCGAACGACAAGCTGACCATCAAACAATCGCACGCCGGTTCCTCCAAGCAGGCGCTGGCGATCCTGCAGGGCCTGCGCGCCGACGTGGTGACGTACAACCAGGTGACCGACGTGCAGATCCTGCACGATCGCGGGCAGCTGATCCCGGCGGACTGGCAGGCGCGCCTGCCGAACAACAGTTCGCCGTTCTACTCCACCATGGCGTTTCTGGTGCGCAAGGACAACCCGAAGGGGATCCACACCTGGAACGATCTGGTGCGCGACGACGTGAAGCTGGTGTTCCCGAACCCGAAAACCTCCGGTAACGGCCGTTACACCTATCTGGCCGCCTGGGGCGCTGCCAATCAGGCCGACGGCAACGATCCGGCCAAGACCCGCGCCTTCATGACCCGCTTCCTGAAGAACGTGCTGGTGTTTGATACCGGCGGCCGCGGCGCGACCACCACCTTCGTCGAGCGCGGCTTGGGCGACGTGCTGATCAGCTTCGAGTCCGAAGTGAACAACATCCGCAAGCAGTACGGTGAGGACAAGTACGAAGTGATCGTGCCGCCGGTCGATATTCTGGCGGAGTTCCCGGTGGCCTGGGTCGACAAAAACGTCGAGCGCAACGGTACCGAACAGGCGGCCAAAGCCTATCTGAACTATCTCTACAGCCCGGCGGCGCAGCAGGTGATCACCAGCTTCTACTACCGCGTGTATGACCAGAAAGCGATGGCGGCGGCGAAGGGGCAATTCCCGGACACCCAACTGTTCCGCGTGGAAGACCAGTTCGGCGGCTGGCCGCAGGTGATGAAAACCCACTTCGCCACCGGCGGCGAGCTGGATCAGCTGTTAGCGGCAGGGCGCAAGTAAATGTTGGCGTTGTCGTCCAGTAAGCGGGTGCTGCCCGGATTTGGCCTCAGCCTCGGCAGCAGCCTGTTTTATACCTGTTTGATCCTGCTGTTGCCGCTCACCGCGCTGGTGATGCAGCTGGCACAGATGAGCCTGGCGCAATACTGGGAAGTGATTTCCAACCCGCAGGTGGTGGCGGCGTATAAAGTGACGCTGCTGGCGGCCGGCGTCGCCAGCCTGTTTAACGCGGTGTTCGGCATGCTGATGGCCTGGATCCTGACGCGCTACCGTTTTCCCGGCCGTTCGCTGCTGGACGGCCTGATCGATCTGCCGTTCGCACTGCCGACCGCAGTGGCCGGCCTGACGCTGGCGGGGCTGTTTTCCACCACTGGCTGGTACGGTCAGTGGCTGGCGCACTTCGACATCAAGGTCACCTTTACCTGGCTTGGGATCGCGGTAGCGATGGCGTTCACCAGCCTGCCGTTTGTGGTGCGCACCGTGCAGCCGGTGCTGGAAGAGCTGGGGCCGGAATACGAAGAGGCGGCCGAGACGCTGGGCGCTACGCGCTGGCAGAGTTTCCGCCGCGTGGTGTTGCCCGAGGTGGCACCGGCATTGCTGGCCGGCACCGCCATCTCCTTTACCCGCAGCCTGGGCGAGTTCGGCGCGGTGATTTTCATCGCCGGCAACATCGCCTGGAAGACGGAAGTGACCTCGCTGATGATTTTCGTGCGTTTGCAGGAGTTCGATTACCCGGCGGCCAGCGCCATCGCCTCGGTGATCCTGGCGGCGTCGCTGCTGCTGCTGTTCAGCATTAACGTATTGCAAAGCCGCTTCGGCAGACGTTTGGGAGGAGGGCACTGATGGCCGATGTTTCCGCCTTCAACGGCGCCGAGCGCCCGCGCGTCAACTGGGGCAAGTGGACGCTGATCGCCATCGGCACGCTGTTCTCGGTGCTGCTGCTGGTGGTGCCGATGATGTCGATTTTCGCCGAGGCCTTTTCCAAAGGGTTCGGCGCGATGTGGAGCAACTTGCTCGATCCGGACATGCTGCACGCCATTTGGCTGACGGTCTTGATCGCGCTGATCACCGTGCCGTTCAACCTGGTGTTCGGCACGTTGCTGGCGTGGCTGGTGACGCGCTTCACCTTCCCCGGCCGCCAGCTGCTGCTGACGCTGATCGATATCCCGTTCGCCGTTTCACCGGTGGTGGCGGGGCTGATTTACCTGCTGTTTTACGGCAGCAACGGCCTGCTGGGCGGCTGGCTGGATGCGCATAACATCCAGATCATGTTCTCCTGGCCGGGCATGGTGTTGGTGACCATTTTCGTTACCTGCCCCTTCGTGGTGCGCGAGCTGGTGCCGATGATGCTCAGCCAGGGCAGCCAGGAAGACGAGGCCGCGATTCTGCTGGGGGCGTCCGGCTGGCAAATGTTCCGCCGCGTGACGCTGCCCAACATTCGCTGGGCGCTGCTGTACGGCGTGGTGCTGACCAACGCGCGCGCCATCGGCGAGTTCGGCGCAGTGTCGGTGGTGTCCGGTTCGATTCGCGGCGAAACCTACAGCCTGCCGCTGCAGGTCGAGCTGTTGCAGCAGGATTACAACACCGTCGGCTCCTTTACCGCCGCCGCCCTGTTGACCCTGATGGCGATCGTTACCCTATTTTTGAAGAGTGCGCTGCAGTGGCGTCTGGAACGTCAAAACGCGCGTCTCGAGCGGGAGGAAAATCATGAGCATTGAGATTAACGGCATCAACAAGTACTTCGGTCGCACCAAGGTATTGAACGATATCTCGCTCGATATTGCTTCCGGCGAGATGGTGGCGCTGCTCGGGCCGTCCGGTTCCGGCAAGACCACGCTGCTGCGGATCATCGCCGGGCTGGAAAGCCAGAGCGGCGGCAAGCTGGGCTTCCACGGCACCGACGTCAGCCACATGCATGCGCGAGACAGGCGCGTGGGCTTCGTGTTTCAGCACTATGCGCTGTTCCGCCACATGACGGTGTTCGACAACATCGCCTTCGGCCTGACCGTGCTGCCGCGCCGCGAGCGGCCGAACGCCGCGGCGATCAAACAGAAAGTCACCCAGCTGCTGGAAATGGTGCAGCTGGGCCACCTGGCCAACCGCTATCCGTCTCAGCTGTCCGGCGGCCAGAAACAGCGCGTGGCGTTGGCGCGCGCGCTGGCGGTGGAACCGCAAATTCTGCTGCTGGACGAACCGTTCGGCGCGCTGGATGCGCAGGTGCGCAAAGAGCTGCGCCGCTGGCTGCGTCAGCTGCACGAAGAGCTGAAGTTCACCAGCGTGTTCGTCACCCACGATCAGGAAGAGGCGATGGAAGTGGCCGACCGCATCGTGGTGATGAGCCAGGGCAATATCGAACAGGTCGGCTCGCCGGAAGAGATTATGCGCGAACCGGCCAGCCGCTTCGTGCTGGAGTTCATGGGGGAAGTGAACCGCCTGAACGGCGAAATTCGCGGCTCCCAGCTGTTCGTCGGCGCGCACCAGTGGCCGCTGTCGTTCCAGCCGATGCACCAGGGCAGCGTCGATCTGTTCCTGCGTCCGTGGGAAATGGAAGTGGCGACCGAAAGCAGCGAGCGTTGCCCGCTGCCGGTGCAGGTGCTGGAAGCCAGCCCGCGTGGCCACTTCTGGCAGTTGACGGTGCAGCCGATCGGCTGGCATCAGGAGCCGATCGGCGTGGTGTTGCCGGAGGGCAATCCAACCCCGGTGCGCGGCGGCCGTTATTACGTCGGCAGCCTCAATGCGCGGCTGTATGCCGGCGATCAACTGCTGCAACCTGTTGCGTTAGCCAAAAGCGCCTGATAGGTTTTAGCTGCCCTTTTCTTCAAGGCAACCCCCGGGTTGCCTTTTTACTTTACGCACATCAACACAGGCAAAGATCGTGACAACGCTCGAACAATGCATCGGGAACACCCCGCTGGTACAACTGCAACGGCTGGCTGCCCAGGCGGGCAGCGAGGTATGGGTCAAACTGGAAGGCAATAACCCGGCGGGATCGGTGAAGGATCGCGCTGCGTTGGCGATGATCCAGCAGGCGGAGCTGCGCGGCGAGATCAAGCCCGGCGACGTGCTGATCGAGGCCACCAGCGGCAATACCGGCATTGCGCTGGCGATGATCGCCGCGCTCAAAGGCTATACGCTGAAGCTGTTGATGCCGGAGAACATGAGCCTGGAGCGGCAGGCGGCGATGCGCGCGTACGGCGCCGAGCTGATCCTGGTCAGCCGTGAGCAGGGGATGGAAGGGGCGCGCGATCTGGCGCTGGAGATGCAGCGCCAGGGGCAGGGAAAGGTGCTGGATCAGTTCAACAATCTCGACAATCCCTACGCCCACTTCACCACCACCGGCCCGGAGATTTGGCGCCAGACCGAAGGACGCATCACGCACTTCGTTTCCAGCATGGGCACCACTGGTACCATTACCGGCGTGGGCGGTTACCTGAAGAGCCAGAATCCGCAGGTGCAGATCATCGGCCTGCAGCCGGCCGAAGGCAGCAGCATCCCCGGCATTCGCCGTTGGGCGCCTGCTTACCTGCCGGGCATTTTCCGCCCGGAGCTGGTGGATCAGGTGCTGGATATCGAGCAGCGCGATGCCGAGCAGATCATGCGCCAGCTGGCGCAGCGTGAAGGCATCTTCTGCGGCGTCAGCTCCGGCGGCGCGGTAGCCGGCGCCCTGCGCGTCGCGGCGGCCCACCCCGGCAGCGTCGTGGTGGCGATCGTCTGCGATCGCGGTGACCGTTACCTCTCCACCGGCGTGTTCGACTGAATGTGCCCTCCCGGCGGTGTGTTCCGCCGGGAAAACCCTTCTCACTTTCCTTTTGACCGACGGCATAGCCGGCCCGCCTGGGCGGTGGCCGGAGCCTGTCTGTACGCCAATACCCTGACAGAAGTAGAGAAATCGCGCGACAGCAGCCACAATAACGGTGGCGAGACGCGAACCGCGATGTGTAAGGATTGAGTAAAACCGGCTGCGGGCCGGCGGAATTGGCGGGAAAATAACGAAAATCGGTGAAGGAGCAAGGCATGAAAATTTTACTGGTCGACGATGACCTGGAGCTTGGCACCATGCTGAGCGAATACCTGACGGGCGAAGGCTTCGACGCCACGCTGGTGCTGACCGGCAAGGCGGGGGTAGAGGGCGCGCTGTCGGGCGACTATACCGCGATGATCCTCGATATCATGCTGCCGGACATGAGCGGCATCGACGTGCTGCGCGACGTGCGTAAAAAGAGCCGGCTGCCGATCATCATGCTGACCGCCAAAGGCGACAACATCGATCGGGTGATTGGCCTGGAGATGGGCGCCGACGATTACATGCCCAAACCTTGCTACCCGCGCGAATTGGTGGCGCGTCTGCGCGCGGTGCTGCGGCGTTTCGAAGAGCGGCCGCAGGAGGCGGACGACGAAGCCGCCATCAGCTTCGGCGAGCTGACGCTGAACCCTTCAACCCGCAGCAGCGAATGGCGCGGTAAGGCGTTTGATCTGACCGCTTCGGAATTCAATCTGCTGGAGCTGTTGCTGCGCGCGCCGGATCGCGTGGTGTCGAAGGATGAATTGTCCGAGAAGGGGCTGGGGCGCCCGCGCGAGGCCTATGATCGCAGCGTGGACGTGCATATCAGCAATATCCGCCAGAAGCTGAGCGCGCTGGCCGGCAATACGCTGAGCATCGAGACGGTGCGCAGCATCGGCTATCGCATTCGGTAACCTGACATGCGCGGAAGACTGTTCTGGAAAATTTTGCTCGGCTTTTGGCTGACCTTCCTCATCATGACGCAGGCCCTGTGGGTGGCGTTTTCTTTGTATGGCGATCGCTATGTGCCGCCGGAAAACGCCATGGCGCGGCGGGTCATCGGCCTGCAGCTGACCTCGGCGGCTACCCAGTTGCGCAGCGGCGGCATGCCGGCGCTGGAAGCCCTGATGCGCGATTGGCCCGAGGACGACAGGCGTTTGCTGTCGGTGACGCCGATGACCCAACCGCCGCCGCCCGCGCCGGAAGAACCGGTATTTGAAGGGCGGCGGATGCCGAAGGAAATCTCTGCCTGGGTGCAGACCGGGGAAGGGCAGGGATACTGGCTGAGCTATAACGTGCGCGGGCTGCGGGAAGAGTATCGGCCGGAGCGGCGTTCCCATTTCTTCAACATTCCTGCGCCGATGCTGTGGGTCGGCGGGCTGGGCGGTTTGCTGTTCAGCGCCGTGCTGGCCTGGAACCTGACCCGGCCGATGCGTCAGCTGCGCGGCGGTCTGGATCGGGTAGCGCAGGGCGATCTGTCGGTGCGGCTGTTCCCGAAAATGCGCCGCCGTCATGACGAGCTGTCCGACGTGGCGCGCGATTTCGACACCATGGCTGAGCGGCTGGAGCTGCTGGTCAGCGCCCGCGAGCAGTTACTTCATGACGTTTCGCACGAGCTGCGTTCGCCGCTGGCGCGCCTGCAGCTGGCGATCGGCCTGGCGCGGCAGAATGCCGGCAATGTCGAAACTTCGCTCAAGCGCATCGAACACGAGTCGGGGCGGCTGGACAAAATGATCGGCGAGCTGCTGGCGCTGTCGCGCGCCGAACACAGCAGCCTGCCGGACGAGGAGTATTTCGATCTGTACGGCCTGGTGGATGCGGTGGTGAGCGATGCGCGCTACGAGGCGCAGGTGCCCGGCGTGGATATCGTGCTGCAGGCCGAGTCGGACGTGGAGTACACCGTCAAGGGCAATGCGGAACTGATGCGGCGAGCGGTGGATAACATCGTGCGTAATGCGCTGCGCTTTTCCAGCCACGGCCAGCGGGTGACGGTGGCGCTGACGCGCGTCGATAACCAGTTCCAGATCGCGGTCAGCGATCAGGGGCCGGGAGTCGAGGAGGCGAAGCTGTCGAGCATTTTCGATCCGTTCGTGCGCGTGAAGTCGGCGCTGTCGGGCAAGGGATACGGCCTGGGGCTGGCGATCACCCGCAAGGTGGTGCTGGCGCACGGCGGCCAGGTTGAGGCGCGCAACGGCGATAAAGAGGGGCTGGTCATTACCCTGCGTATCCCGCGCTGGCCGTCATAACGTAGCGAAATTGGGATACGACGAAGGAGATAAAAAAAACGGCGCCGAGGGCGCCGTTTTTCTTGCTCATTCGCGATTACTTCTTGATGCGGATGATCGGGGTTTCGCCAACGGTCACGCTGCCGGACAGTTTGATCAGCTCTTTGATCTCGTCCATGTTGGAGATAACGACCGGCGTCAGGGTAGACTTGGCTTTCTCTTCCAGCAGAGGCAGGTTGAACTCGATAACCACGTCACCTTTCTTGACGCGCTGGCCTTCTTCGGCGATGCGTTTGAAGCCTTCGCCTTTCAGTTCTACGGTATCGATGCCGAAGTGGACGAACAGCTCAATGCCGCTGTCGGATTCGATAGAGAATGCATGGTTGGTTTCGAAAATCTTACCGATGGTGCCGTCAACCGGAGCAACCATTTTGTTGCCGGCCGGTTTGATGGCGATACCGTCGCCAACGATTTTTTCAGCGAACACTACGTCCGGCACATCTTCGATATTGACGATTTCGCCAGAAAGGGGAGCGACGATCTCGATAGTGCCCGTGTCTTTCTTGTCATCAGAAACCAGAGATTTCAGTTTATCGAACAAACCCATGATCTTCTCCTAAGCATTAAATTGGGCGGCGTTCCAGTGTCGTGGAAGTTTAGCAGAGCGTTTTTTCTTCGATGAATTTATTGACGCAATTCATCAGGTCTTGTGCCGTTGGCTGTGCCAAGGCCTGCGCTGCCAACGCCTTCACATCTTCGAAATTCGTGTTACGAATAATTTTCTTGATGCGCGGGATTGAAATCGCACTCATGCTGAACTCATCCAGCCCCATGCCCAATAACAACAGTGTAGCACGCTCATCGCCAGCCAGTTCGCCGCACATGCCGGTCCACTTGCCTTCCGCGTGAGATGCATCAATAACCTGTTTGATCAGGCTAAGCACTGATGGGGACATCGGGTTATAGAGATGAGAAATCAGCTCGTTGCCGCGATCTACCGCCAGAGTATACTGGGTTAGATCGTTTGTCCCAATACTAAAGAAGTCGACTTCTTTCGCCAGGTGGTGAGCAATGACCGCCGCAGCCGGTGTTTCCACCATCACGCCCACTTCGATGCTCTCGTCAAACGCCTTGCCTTCTTCGCGCAGCTGCGCTTTCAGCGTCTCGATTTCGCCTTTCAGATCGCGCACTTCTTCCACGGAGATGATCATCGGGAACATGATGCGCAGTTTGCCGAACGCCGAGGCGCGCAGGATAGCGCGCAGCTGGGCGTGCAGGATTTCACGGCGGTCCATCGCGATGCGGATGGCGCGCCAGCCGAGGAACGGGTTCTCTTCCTTCGGCAGGTTCATGTACGGCAGGTCTTTGTCGCCGCCGATGTCCATGGTACGGACGATCACGGCCTGCGAGCCCATGGCTTCCGCCACGGCTTTATAAGCCTGGAACTGCTCGTCTTCGGTCGGCAGCGAGTCGCGGTCCATGAACAGGAACTCGGTACGATACAGGCCGACGCCTTCCGCGCCGTTGCGCTCTGCACCCGCGACGTCGCGCACGGTGCCGATGTTGGCGCAGACTTCAACCTGATGGCCGTCCAGCGTAATCGCCGGAAGGTCCTTCAGCTTGGCCAGATCGTTTTTCTCGGTGATGTATTGGTTCTGGGCGGCTTTCAGCTGATCGATAACGTCAGCGGTCGGGTTAACGTAAATTTTGTTGTTAACCGCATCCAGAATCAGGTAGTCGTCGTTTTTCACCTGCTTGGTCACGTCGCTGGTACCGACGATCGCCGGCAGCTCCAGGGAGCGCGCCATGATAGAGGTGTGGGAAGTCCGGCCGCCGAGATCGGTAATGAAGCCCAGCACTTTGTCCAGGTTCAGCTGCGCGGTCTCTGACGGGGTCAGATCGGTGGCCACCAGGATCACTTCGTCCTGAATGGAGCCCAGATCGACGATCGGCATGCCCAGAATGTTCTGCAGCAGGCGCTTACCGATGTCGCGCACGTCGGCGGCGCGCTCTTTGAGGTATTCGTCGTCCAGCTCTTCCAGCGCTTTCGCCTGACCTTCGATCACGGTGTAGGCGGCGGCGTCTGCGGAGGCCAGATCGTCTTTGATTAGGGCTATGATTTCCTGCTCAAGCTCTTCGTCTTCCAGCAACATGATGTGGCCTTCGAAGATAGCTTCCTTCTCTTCGCCGAAGGTTTCGCCAGCTTTGGTCTTGATCGCTTCCAGCTGTTCGGACGCTTTCGCGCGGCCGGCCAGAAAACGCGAGACTTCCTGCTCTACTTGATCAGCAGAGATTTTTTTCCGGTTGATGACAATGTCGTCTTCTTTCAGCAAGAGAGCCTTACCAAAAGCGATGCCCGGTGATACTAAAATGCCTGAAATCATAACCCTACCTTACTCTTGACTGGTGTTAACTAAAAAGACGGGCCGATTACTCAAGCTCTGCCATCAGTTTTACCAAGTGCTCAACGGCTTTCTGCTCGTCTTCACCTTCAGCGGAGATGGTCACTACGGTCCCTTGAGTCAGCCCCAGAGTTTGCAGTTTGAACAGGCTTTTAGCGCTGGCGCTTTTGCCGTTGGAGGTCACGGTGATGTCAGACGTGAAGCCTTTGGCTTCTTTAACGAACTGAGCGGCAGGGCGAGTATGCAGACCATTCGGAGCGGTAATAGTAACTTCTTGCTGGAACATTGATGTTTCCCCAACTTATTGGATTAATGTTGTGGAGCTAAAGTTTAGCCCAGGGGCCTGACTTTAGCTTGTCTGGTTATAGCGCCTGACTATGGACAGGGGCGAACGTTGATGCAACAGAAAACGACGCGTTAGGCACTTCAGATCAAAAAACTCGGCTTTAGACGTCGTTCCAATCCGCTCCCCATTATGCCCGATTCGACGCGTCGGCGACAGATGAGTAAATCGATTCAGCCTTGACCGGGCTCGGGGGGTGATTAATTTTGCGCATCGAAATAATGCACCGTTAAATACTAAAGCCGACGGGCAAAAGCAATCTTGGACTGCTATAAAGTTTGATCCAGTCCACAAAAAAGCACCCCGCAGGGTGCTTTTTTAGCGATTTGTGCAGTGGTGGAATTACTGCTGCAATTCCTGCTCGGTGAACAGATCGGCAAACAGCGCGGTGCTCAGATAACGTTCGCCGGAAGAGGGCAGGATCACCACGATGGTCTTGTCGGCGAACGCCGGTTCTTCGGCCAGTTTCACCGCCGCCACGACCGCTGCGCCGGAGGAGATGCCCGCCAGGATGCCTTCTTCGTCCATCAGGCGACGCGCCATGCTGATGGCTTCGTCGTTGGAGACCTTCTCGACGCGATCCACCAGGTCCAGATCGAGGTTGCCTGGAATGAAGCCGGCGCCGATGCCCTGGATCTTGTGCGGGCCCGGTTTCAGCTCTTCACCGGCCAGCGCCTGGCTGATGACCGGCGAGTCGGTCGGCTCGACCGCCACGGTAGTGATGGCCTTGCCTTTAGTGTTCTTGATGTAGCGGCTGACGCCGGTCAGCGTGCCGCCGGTGCCGACGCCGGAGATGAACACGTCGACTTCACCGTCGGTGTCTTCCCAGATTTCCGGGCCGGTGGTTTTTTCATGGATGGCCGGGTTGGCCGGGTTGCTGAACTGTTGCAGGATCAGGTAACGGTTCGGATCGGTGGCGACGATCTCTTCGGCCTTGGCGATAGCGCCTTTCATGCCTTTCGCCCCTTCGGTCAGCACCAGATTGGCGCCGAGCGCCTTGAGCAGCTTGCGGCGCTCGATGCTCATGGTTTCCGGCATGGTCAGCGTCAGCTTGTAACCGCGCGCGGCGGCCACGAAGGCCAGCGCGATGCCGGTGTTGCCGCTGGTCGGCTCCACCAGCTCTTTACCGGCGGTCAGCACACCACGTTGTTCCGCATCCCAAATCATATTGGCACCGATGCGGCATTTGACGCTGAAGCTCGGGTTGCGTGATTCAACCTTGGCCAGAATGCGTCCGTTGCCGATACGGTTCAGACGAACCAGCGGCGTATGGCCGATTGTTAATGAGTTGTCTTCATATATCTTGCTCATAGCCCGTCCTTTAACTCTATGAAAATGTGGGGAACATCGAAAGCATACGCTAACAGTACCGGCAGGGAAGTAAAGAATTGGTATATCTATATGTTATTAGGAAATAAGTTTTAAGCACAATGATAAGGGCGCGAAATGCGCGCCCTGTCGAAAATTCCCGCGCTAACGGCGGTAAAAAGCGGCGGTTATCGGACGAATTGCGAGCGGTAGCGATCGACCCACATCGCGGTGGCGCCGCAGACGGCGACCGGCAGGATCACCAGGTTGAGGATCGGGATCATGGTGAACAGGCTGACCAGCGCGCCGAACTGCAGGTTGTCGGTTTTGTGCTGGCGTAAGGCGCGGCGCATGTCGGCAAAGCTCACCTTGTGGTTGTCAAACGGATAGTCGCAATACTGGATCGCCAGCATCCAGGCGCTGAACAGGAACCATAGCACCGGCGCCACCGTCTGGCCGATGCCGGGCACGAAGTACAACGCCAGCAGCAGCAGCGCGCGCGGCAGGTAATACATCAGCTTGCGCCATTCGCGCGCCATGATGCGTGGCAGATCTTTGGCGATGCCGAGCAGGCCGGTGTCCGGCAGCGGTTTGCCGGTCAGGCTGCCTTCGAGCTGCTCGGCCAGCAGGCCGCAGAACGGCGCCGCAATCAGATTGGTGATGGTGCTGAACAGATAGCTGAACACCAGCAGCACCGAAATGACCGCCAGCGGCCACAGCAGGTAGCTCAACCATTGCAGCCAGTCGGGAACGTGGCTCATCATCGCCGGGATCCAGTCGCCGAGCCGGCTGAACAGCCACCAGAAAGCGGAGCCCATCAGCAGCACGTTGACCAGCAACGGCAGGACCACATAGCGTTTAATCCCCGGGCGCGAAATCAGGCGCCAGCCTTCGGCGAAATAGTGAATGCCGCTGGTTGAGCGGGCAGGGGGCTGCGTATAGGACATATCTTAAGTTATCTCGTTGTCTGAACAGGCATCATTATCATATAGGGATGATTTTCCACTGGCTAGGGTAGGGTTGGCTGAAAAACCAGCAGAAAAAGGCAGTATAATCATCTTTATTGGCATAAAGTTCAGCACGGACTTGCACTTGTGTGCGCGGGCAAATAGAGTTAAAGAGTGAATGTTTGCCGCGGTGGCAATGTATTGGAACAACAGAGATAGCAATGATGCAGGATTTGCGTCTGATATTAATCGTTGTTGGCGCGATCGCCATAATAGCGCTGTTATTGCACGGTCTGTGGACCAGTCGCAAAGAACGGTCAGCGCTCTTCCGCGATCGCCCAGCCAAACGTTCCCAAAAGGAACGTGAACAAACTCCGATCGACGATCTCGAAGAAGGCGTCGGTGAGGTGCGCGTACGCGCCGCTCACCCGCAAGACGAGCCGTCATTTGGCCATTTCGATGCCGCACGCGAAGAACCCGTGGCCGCGCCGAAGCCCGCTCCGGCGGCTGCGCCTGCGTCCCGCGCCGTTCAGCCGGCTGCCCATCAGACGCCGCCTCCGCTGTCTCAGCGGCCGGAGTATGATGACATCCTGCTGAACAACTACGCGCCGGACGAAGAACAGGCCGAGCCGCAGCAACCGCAACCGGCCGCGCGCCGTGAGCCGCGCGTCGACGATCTGCCGCATGAACATGAGGGGCCGCAGGGGGCGGAACCGGCATTCCACGCCGAGCCGGCTCCTGTGCAGCAGGCGCCGGAAGTGAAGCCGGCGCAGGAGCCTGCGCCACAGCCACAACAGCCGGCGGCTGCGCCCATTCAGGCCAAGCTGAAAGAGACCGTGCTGGTGCTGCACGTCGCGGCCCATCAGGGCGGCGTAATCGGCGGCGAAGTGCTGCTGCAGAGCGTGTTGCAGGCGGGCTTCCAGTTTGGCGAGATGGGCATCTTCCACCGCCATATCAGCCCGGCCGGCAGCGGCCCGGTGCTGTTCAGCCTGGCGAACATGGTCAAGCCGGGGTCGTTCGATCCTGACATGATGTCCGACTTCTCCACGCCGGGCGTGTCGATGTTCATGATGGTGCCGTCTTACGGCGACGCCAATCAGAACTTCAAGCTGATGCTGCAGTCGGCACAGCGCATCGCCGACGACGTGGGCGGCGTGGTGCTGGACGACGAGCGCCGCATGATGACGCCGCAGAAGCTGGAAACCTACAAAGCGCGTATCCGTGAAGTGTTGGAAAACAACGCCTGACCGGGTTGCCGCGCGCACTGAACATCCGTAACAACAAAGCCCCCGCTAGCCGGGGGTTTTTTATCTTTGATGGTGAGCCATGGAATCGATAATCCAACAAATCAATCAACTACGAGCCACACTGCGCCATCATGAATACCAGTATCATGTGCTGGATGCGCCGGAAGTGCCGGATGCGGAATATGACCGCCTGATGCGCGAACTGCGCGAACTGGAGAGCGCGCATCCTGAGTGGGTCACCGCCGATTCACCGACCCAGCGCGTGGGCGCCGCGCCGCTGGCGGCGTTCGACCAGGTGCGTCACGAAGTGCCGATGCTGTCGCTGGACAACGTGTTCGACGAAGAAAGCTTCCTGGCGTTTTACAAGCGCGTGCAGGATAGGCTCAAAAGCAGCGATCCGCTGACCTTCTGCTGCGAGCTGAAGCTGGACGGCCTGGCGGTCAGCCTGCTGTACGAAGACGGTGAGCTGGTGCGCGCGGCGACGCGCGGCGACGGCACCACCGGCGAGAACATCACCACCAACGTGCGCACCATTCGCGCCATCCCGCTGCGCCTGACCGGCGACAACATCCCGCGCCGCCTGGAAGTGCGCGGCGAGGTGTTCATGCCGCAGGCCGGTTTTGAACAGATGAACGAAGAAGCCCGCCGCAAAGACGGCAAGGTGTTCGCCAACCCGCGCAACGCCGCCGCCGGTTCGCTGCGCCAGCTCGATCCGCGCATTACTGCCAAACGCCCGCTGACCTTCTTCTGCTACGGCGTCGGCCTGCTGGAAGGCGGCGAGCTGCCGCGCAGCCACTTTGAGCGCCTGATGCAGTTCAAGGCCTGGGGCCTGCCGGTCAGCGATCGCGCCCAACGCCGCACCGGCAGCGAGGAAGTGCTGGCGTTTTATCGCCAGGTCGAGCAGGACCGCGCGCAGCTCGGTTTCGACATCGACGGCGTGGTGATCAAGATTGACGATATCGATCTGCAGGAAACGCTGGGCTTCGTGGCGCGTGCGCCGCGCTGGGCGACGGCGTTCAAATTCCCGGCGCAGGAGCAGATCACCGTGGTGCGCGAAGTGGAGTTTCAGGTTGGCCGCACCGGCGCGATTACGCCGGTGGCGCGCCTTGAGCCGGTGCTGGTAGCCGGGGTGACCGTCAGCAACGCCACCTTGCACAACGCCGATGAAATTGAGCGTCTGGGGCTGCGCATCGGCGATACGGTGATCGTGCGCCGCGCCGGCGACGTCATCCCGCAGGTGGTGGGGGTGCTGGAAGATCGTCGGCCACAGGATGCGCGCGAAGTGGTGTTCCCGCTGCACTGCCCGGTGTGCGGCTCCGACGTTGAGCGCGTGGAAGGCGAGGCGGTAGCGCGCTGCACCGGCGGTCTTATCTGCGGCGCGCAGCGCAAAGAGGCGTTGAAGCACTTCGTTTCCCGCCGCGCGCTGGACGTTGAAGGCATGGGCGACAAGATCATCGAGCAGCTGGTGGACAAAGAGTACGTGAAGAACCCGGCCGATCTGTTCCGTCTGTCCGCCGGCATTCTGACCGGCCTGGATCGCATGGGGCCGAAATCGGCGCAGAACCTGGTCAATGCGCTGGAGAAATCCAAACAGACCACCTTCGCTCGCTTCCTGTATGCGCTGGGCATTCGCGAGGTCGGCGAGGCGACCGCCGCCAACCTGGCGGCGCATTTCGGATCGCTCGAGAAGCTGTTCGCCGCCGATATCGAGGCGCTGAAAGAGGTGCCGGACGTCGGCGAAGTGGTGGCCAAACACACCCGCAATTTCCTCGATGAAGCGCTCAATCAGCAGGTGATCGACGAGCTGGTGGGCGCCGAGATCGGCATCCACTGGCCGGCGCCGGTGGTGGTGGTCGCGGAAGAGATAGACAGCCCGTTCGCCGGCAAAACCGTGGTACTGACCGGCTCGCTGAGCCAGCTGTCGCGCGACGAGGCCAAAGATCGCCTGACGGCGCTGGGCGCCAAGGTCAGCGGCAGCGTGTCGAAGAAAACCGATTTGGTGATCGCCGGCGAAGCGGCCGGCTCCAAGCTGGCGAAGGCGCAGGAGCTGGGTATCGCCGTGATCGACGAAGCGGAAATGATCCGCCTGCTGGGTGACTGATGGAAAAGGAAAACCTGCTGGAGATCGCCAATACCGTGATGCCGTTCGGCAAGTACCAGGGGCGGGTGCTGATCGACCTGCCCGAAGAGTACCTGCTGTGGTTCGCCCGCAAGGGCGAATTCCCCAAAGGCAAGCTCGGCATGCTGATGGAGATGACGCTGGCGATTAAAATCGAAGGGCTTGACCACCTGGTCAAGCCGCTGAAGAAAAGCTGAACTGACGGGCCTCGGCCCGTCTTTTTTTACCCGCGCGATGCCTGCGCGTTGGCGTTGGGCACCGCCTGTTGCGCCCGCTGCTTGCGCTGATACCTTTTCGCCAGCACCGCACAGGTCATCAGCTGCACCTGATGGAACACCATCAGCGGCAGCACCATGATCCCCACCGTCGCCGCCGGGAACAGGATATTGGCCATCGGAATGCCGTTCGCCAGGCTTTTCTTCGAACCGCAGAACACGATGGTGATCTCGTCCGCCTTGCTGAACCCGAGCCAGCGCGCCATGTAGGTGTTCACCACCAGCACGATCGCCAGCAGCACGATGCTGCCGCCGACGATAAACGCCAGCGAACCGATCCCCACCTGATGCCAGATGCCGTGCGTGACCGCCTCGCTGAAGGCGGCGTACACCACCAGCAGAATCGAGGTCTGGTCGGTTTTGCCGATCAGCGGGCGATGGCGCTCGATCCAGCCGCCGATCAGCGGCCGCAGCAGGTGGCCGGCGACGAACGGCACCAGCAGCTGCAGCACGATCGAGCCCACCTGCCGCAGGCTGCCGGTATCGCCGTGCACGTTCATCAGCAGGCCGACCAACAGCGGCGATACGAAGATCCCCAGCAGGCTGGAGGCGGAGGCGCTGCACACCGCCGCCGCCACGTTACCGCCCGCCAGCGAGGTGAAGGCGATGGCCGACTGCACGGTGGCGGGCAGGATGCACAGGTAGATGAAACCGGCGTACAGCTCGGGGCTGACGTCGATCGGCGCCCACCAGGCGAACAGCATCCCCAGCGCCGGAAAAATGATGAAGGTGCTGAACATCACCCACAGATGCAGCCGCCAGTTATTGCTGCCGGCCAGGATGGCCTCGCGCGACAGCTTGGCGCCGTGCATAAAGAACAGCAGGGCGATGGCGGCGATGGTCAGGGCGTTGAACCAGCCGACGAACTCGCCGCGCGCCGGCAGGAAAGAAGCCAGCAGCACGGTGGCGATCAGCGTCAGGGTAAAACGATCGGGTAGGAATCTCATGGCGATGCGCTCGGGTAGAAAATCGATGGGGCTATTCTCCCGCGTGGGTATATAATAATTAAATTGATTTATTTAATTCATCTATGAATAAAACACATGAATTACTCACTCAAACAGCTGCGGGTGTTCGTCGCTGTCGCCCGCCACGGCAGCTTCAGCCGCGCCGGTGAGGCGATCGGCCTGACGCAATCGGCGGTCAGCCACAGCGTGAAAGAGTTGGAGGCGGAGGTCGGCGTGCGCCTGCTGGATCGCACCACGCGTGAAGTGGTGTTGACCGACGCCGGCCTGCGGCTGGCCAACCGGGTCGAACGGCTGCTGGACGAACTGCAGGCCGCGTTGCTGGATGCGCGCAGCTTTGGCGTACAGCGCAGCGGCACGGTGCGGGTGGCGACCAGCCAGACCATTTCCGCCCATCTGATGCCGCAGTGCATCGCCGCCGGCGAGCGCCAATACCCGGAGATCCGCATCATGCTGCGCGATCAGGCGCAGCAGCAGGTGCTGCACAGCGTGCGCAATGCCGAGGTGGATTTCGGCATCGTGGTCGATCCGGTGCAGGCGGTGGATTTGGAGTGCGAAGCGGTGCTGCATGAACCGTTCCTGCTGCTGTGCCGCGACGATCACCCGTTTGCTGCGCGTCAAGAGGTGCGTTGGTCGGCGTTAAACGGCTGCCGCCTGGTGTTGCAGGATTACGCGTCGGGCAGCCGGCCGTTGATCGACAGCGCGCTGAGGCAGCAGGGCGTCGAGGCGCAGGTGGTGCAGGAAATCGGTCATCCGGCTACGCTGTTCCCGATGGTGGCGGAAGGGATTGGCATCAGTATCTTCCCTGCGTTGGCGCTGCCGCTGCCGGAAGGGGGGCGGCTCCGGGTACGGCGGCTGGTGCCGGAGATCAATCGCGCGTTGATGCTGGTGCGGCGCAAGAACCGCTCGCTGACGCCAGCGGCGGAGGCCATCTGGCAGGTGGCGCGTCAGCAGGCGGCGCTGCTGCACCAGCGCCGGCAGGAAAACGCCGAATATTGATTCAGATATAGACGTCCACCGCGTTGAGCGGCGTCGGGCGGTTTACGCCGTCGCCGGATTGCGCCGCGGCTTTTTCCATTTGCTCCTGTTGCTGCTTTTCCATTTCTTCTTTCTGGATGCGCGCGATCTCGGCCTGCAACATCTTGATCTGTGCTTCAATCAGCTGCTTTTGCTTCTCGATCTCTTTGGGATCGGCGCTGGAGTCCTTCAGCTCCACCAGCTTTTGCTGCAGAGCCTGAATCTGCCGGTTCAGCGCCTTGATGCGTGCCGAGGCGCGGCTTTCGTTGAGATTTTCCGGTTCGTCATTGCCGCTGGCGCCTTCGCTTTTCTTCGCCTTGCCGCCTTCCGGCTGGTTGTTGACCGGTTTGGCCATCAGCAATTCGCCCTGATGGCCCGGCGCGCTGAAGACGTGGCTGACGCCGGGAACGGTATTTTTGATCGGTACGATCATGGTGATGGTGGTCGACATGGGTGCTCTCCCTGAGTCTGGCTATCGCTGTTCAGGGTATCGGCAGCGGCGATTAAATCTTTACCTGCCGCAGGTGCGGCCAGCGCTGCAGCCAGCCTTTGTTGAGCACGCGCTGGGCATAGGCCGCGCGATCGCCGTTTTTCACGTTGAAGGTGATGGTGTCGTCGAACAGCGCCGTGAGCCCGAAGGGGGCCACCAGCGTGATGCTGTCGTCGGCGTTCAGGCGCGCGCCGATCGCCGTTTCCACTTCGGTCCAAAAGCTGATGGCCTCTTCGCTGTCGCGGTAAGGCGCCCGCCCGCCGCGCAGGTGCATGCGCGCCTGATTCTTGACCGACCAAGGCCGCGGCAGCCATTGGTGCAGGCGCGTCTCCAGCATGCGATCGCGCTCGGCGTCCGCACGCTCCGCATCGAAGTGGATCACGTCGATATCGTTGAGCGGCGTGGCGTCCAGGTAGCCGTGGCGCCGATCCCACACCAGATTGCGTACGAAGCCGGCGCCCAGGCACCAGTCATTCAGGCCGAGCCGGCGCGCGGTGCGCAGGGCGGCCATGCGAGCGTCATCTTGTTGCAGCCAGTCGATAATTTGCCGTTGCGGATCCATCACCCCTCCTTTTTTCGCGGCTACTGTAACCCGAAGCGGCGGCGGGTGAAATGGGGGAAAGCGCGACGGCGGCGATCGCGTGCAAAATAATTTTCTTTTCCCACTGACTACACTTGGTGCAGGGCTGTTATCTCGTCACTCGGGGCAAGGGAGGGGGCTATGTATCAGGCAACGGTGGGCCAACGCGGCTATCGCTTTGGCGATCTGCGTCAGCTGATGGCGAAGGCTTCGCCGGCGCGTTCCGGCGATTATCTGGCGGAGGTGGCGGCGCAAAGCGCCGAAGAGCGTATGGCGGCGCGCATTGCGCTGGCGGACTTGCCGCTCAAGGCGTTCCTGCAGCAGGCGCTGGTGCCGTACGAAGAGGACGAGGTGACGCGCCTGATTATCGACGGCCACGATGCCGCCGCCTTTGAGCCCATCTCGCACCTCACGGTCGGTGATTTTCGCGATTGGTTGCTGAGCGAGCAGGCGGACAGCGCCATGCTGGCGCAGGTGGCGGCCGGCATCACGCCGGAGATGGCGGCGGCGGTGAGCAAGCTCATGCGCAATCAGGATCTGATCTTGGTGGCGAAGAAGTGCCGGGTGGTGACGCGCTTTCGCAATACGATCGGCCTGCCGGGCCACCTCAGCGTGCGGCTGCAGCCCAATCACCCGACCGACAGCCTGCAGGGCATCGCCGCCAGCATGCTGGACGGCCTGTTGTACGGCAGCGGCGATGCGGTGGTCGGCATCAATCCGGCCAGCGACAGCCTGCCGCTGCTGGAAAAGCTCAACTACATGCTGGACGACGTGATCCAGCGCTTCGCCATTCCCACCCAATCCTGCGTGCTGACCCACGTGACCAACACGCTGCGGCTGATAGAGCGCGGCGCGCCGGTGGATCTGGTGTTTCAGTCGATCGCCGGTACCGAAGCGGCCAATCGCGGCTTCGGCATCAGTTTGGCGCTGCTGGCGGAAGCGCAGCAGGCGGCGCTGAGCCTCAGGCGCGGCACACTGGGCGACAACGTGATGTATTTCGAAACCGGGCAGGGCAGCTGCCTGTCGGCCAACGCCCATCACGGCGTCGATCAGCAAACTTGCGAGGCGCGCGCCTATGCGGTGGCGCGCCATTTCTCGCCGCTGCTGATCAACACCGTGGTAGGGTTTATCGGCCCCGAATACCTGTATGACGGCAAGCAAATTATCCGCGCCGGGCTGGAGGACCACTTCTGCGGCAAGCTGCTCGGCCTGCCGCTGGGCTGCGACGTCTGCTACACCAACCATGCCGAAGCCGATCAGGACGACATGGACTCGCTGCTGACGCTGTTGGCCGCCGCCGGGTTAACGTTCCTGATCGGCGTGCCGGGCGCGGACGACATCATGCTCAACTACCAAAGCACATCGTTCCATGACGCGCTCTATATCCGCGAGCTGCTGGGGCTGAAGCACGCGCCGGAGTTCGCCGCCTGGCTGGCGGCGATGAACATTACCGACGAACGCGGACGGCTGCGCGACGCCGCCGCCAATCATCCGCTGTTGCTGGCGCTGCAGGGAGAACGCACATGAGCAAATCGGTTCACGCCAACAGCTGGGACGCGCTGCGCGCCTTTACCGATGCGCGCATCGCGCTGGGGCGCACCGGCGCCAGCCTGCCGACCGACGAACTGCTGCGCTTCGGCCTGGCTCACGCCCAGGCGCGCGACGCGGTGCATCAGCCTTTCGACAGCGAACGGCTGGCGGCGGATCTGCACGATGCCGGTTGGCCCACGCTGGAGGTGCACAGCCAGGCCGCCGACCGCGCCGCCTATCTGCGCCGACCGGATCTGGGGCGGCGGTTGGCGTCGGACAGCCGCAGCCTGCTGCTCGGTTCGCCATCGCGCCGCGTCGATCTGCTGCTGATAGTGGCGGACGGCCTCTCCTCCAAGGCGGTGCACCGCCAGGCGCTGCCGCTGCTGCAGGCGCTGCGCCCCTATCTCGATACGCTGGGGCTGACCGTGGCGCCGGTGGTGCTGGCGCATCAGGCGCGGGTGGCGCTGGGGGATGAGATCGGCGAATGCCTGCAGGCCCGGGCGGTGGCGGTTCTGATCGGCGAACGGCCGGGGCTGTCGTCGCCGGACAGCCTGGGCGTCTATTTGACCTGGGGGCCGAACGCGCGCAGAACGGACGCCGAGCGCAACTGTATCTCCAACGTGCGGCCCGAGGGGTTGGATTATCCGCAGGCGGCGTTCCGCCTGGCCTGGCTGCTGGAGCAGGCGTTCCTGCGGCGGCTGAGCGGCATCGAGCTGAAGGACGAGAGCGACAACCCGGCTTTGCACGGCCGGGTGACGCCGCTTTACCCCCAGTTGGGCGGTTGACCGATGGTTTGCTGCAGCAGGGCGGTGAAGGCCGCCAGCCGGGCGGACACCTTCGCCATCGGGCGCAGCAGATAGATGCCTTGCTGCTCATGGCGCGGATCTTCCAGCATTTGCACCAGCTGCCCGTGCTGCACGTCCGGCCCCACCACCCAGTTGGGCAGGAAGGCGATGCCGAGCCCGAGCAGCGCGGCCTGGCGCTGCGCGGTGAAGTCGTCGCAGCGCAGCGCCATGGTGCAGCGGCTCATCAGCGCCGCGTCGAGGATCTGCGCCCAGCAGGCCGGCTGCTGCTTGTGGTAGCGGGCGATCAGCCGATGCTGCGGCAGCGCCTCCAGATCGGCCGGCAGGCCATAGCGGGCGACGTAGGCGGGGCTGGCGCACATCACCCAGCGTTGGGTGGCGATGCGGCTGGCATACAGCGCGCTGTCCTTCTGTTCGCCGATGCGGATGGCGGCGTCGAGCCGTTCCTGCGTCGGATCGGTCAGACGTTCGGTCAGATCGAGGTCGACCGACAGCTGCGGGTAGCGTTCCGCCAGCGTCGGCAGCAGCGGCAGCACATAGGTTTTGCCGAAGGTCGGCAGGCAGCTGATGCGCAGCGTGCCCTGCGGCGTTTCGTTCAGCGCGCTCAGCTCGGCGCGAAGGCCGGTAATGTCCGTCATCAGCGCGGTGGCGCGCGTCAGCAGCAGCTCGCCGGCGTCGGTCAGCAGCAGGCCGCGGGTGGAGCGCACGAACAGCGCGGCGCCGAGCGCGCTTTCCAGGGCATCGATGTGGCGCACCAGCGAGGAGGGCACCATGCCCAGCCGGCGCGCGGCGGCGGAAAAGCTGCCCAGGCGGGCCACGTCGAGAAAAATTGGCAGATGTTCTACATAGCGGGCGTCATTCATTTTTGCATTATATGCAAAAGCGTTTCTTATGAATACCCGCTTCTCTGCCGACGGTGCGGCGGCTACTCTGGCTGCGGGTTGACGACGGGCTTCAACGCCGTCCCATCCCGGCCGTATAGAGAGAAAACGTATAAACTTCGCGGCGCTTAGCACTAAATAGCAGATGTTTTTCCCAGGCTGCGCGAGCCGCCTGCGGAGTTGATTGTCGCTCCAACACCAGATTAACCGTTCAATTTGATAACCGGTTCAGTCTCAATGATTAGTAAGCCTTTACTTTACCTCATTCTGATCTGATACCTGGTTATCGGCCGGCCAGCCGTGCCGGTTTTTTTGTCGCCTTAGGCTGAATCGTTCCAACTGATGAACACGCCTTGGGGGACATCTTGGCTCACCGTCGGTGGGCCTTTTGAACGCGCGGAACCGCGATCCCGCGCTGGTGGAGGAGTCAGTCATGAACGAAAAACACGGGTGTTCCTGTGCGCGCCATTTGGCGCAGGGTTTTGCCAGGCAGTCGATCAACGCCGGGGAGGGCGAAATCTATCAAATCTCGCTGATGAGCGCGCTCATCGACGGGGTTTACGAGGGGGAGACCACCATTGCCGAGCTGCTCAAGCACGGCGATTTCGGCCTTGGCACCTTCAATCACCTGGACGGCGAACTGATCGCCTTCGATCAGGAAATACACCAGCTGCGCGCCGACGGCAGCGCCCGGCCGGCCGGCCTGCAGCAGAAAACCCCCTTCGCCGTCGTCACCTTTTTCCAGCCCAGCGTCAGCCAGCAATTCGACCGGCCAATCACCAAGGCGCAGCTGCACCAGTGCATCGACGAGCAGGTCGCCTCGCCGAACCTGTTTTGCGCGGTGCGGGTCGACGGCGAGTTCAGCCACGTGGAAACCCGTACCGTGCCGCGCCAGGAGCGGCCCTACCGCCCGATGCTGGAGGCGATAGAAGAGCAGCCGACCTTCTCGTTCCATCAGCGGCGCGGCACGCTGGTCGGCTTCCGTTCGCCGGATTACATGCAGGGCATCGGCGTGGCCGGCTATCACGAACACTTCGTTACCGACGACCGTAGCGGCGGCGGCCACGTGCTGGACTACCAGCTCGATCATGGCCGTCTGCAGTTCGGCGTCATCACGCGTCTCAATCTTCAGTTACCGCATGATGCGGATTTCTTGCGCGCCAACCTCTGCCCAGAGGATTTGGATCGCGCGATTCGTTCCGCCGAGGGCTAACCCCGGCGATCGTTTTCTTAGGAGGTGGAACCATGGCACAGGAAAAAACAGGCAATGACTGGCAATGTGGCGCCGATTTGGTGGTGAAAAACCTGGAAGCGCAGGGCGTCAAACACGTTTTCGGCATTCCGGGCGCCAAGATCGACCGGGTGTTCGACTCGCTGGAGGACGCGCCATCGATTGAAACGGTGGTGGTGCGGCATGAGGCCAACGCGGCCTTTATGGCGGCGGCGGTCGGCCGCTTGACCGGTAAGGCCGGGGTGGCGCTGGTCACCTCCGGGCCGGGCAGCTCCAACCTGATCACCGGGCTGGCCACCGCCACTTCGGAAGGGGACGCGGTGGTGGCCTTCGGCGGGGCGGTGAAGCGCGCCGACAGCCTGAAGCAGACGCACCAGAGTATGGATACCGTCAGCATGTTCCGGCCGGTGACCAAGTATTGCGCCGAAGTGCATGCCGGTTCGGCGATTTCCGAGGTGATCGCCAACGCCTTTCGCCGCGCCGAGTTCGGCCGGCCGGGGGCATCGTTCGTCAGCCTGCCGATGGATATCGTCAATGAACCGGTCAGCGCGCCGGTGCTGGCCGGCTGCCGCTTGCCGCGCATGGGGGCCGCCGCGGCGGACGACATTCAGGCGGCGGTGAAACTGATCCGCCAGGCCAAATGCCCGGTATTGCTGCTCGGCCTGCAGGCCAGCCGGCCGGAGAACAGCGAGGCGGTGCGCCATCTGCTGTACCGCACCCATATGCCGGTGGTCGGCACCTATCAGGCGGCGGGGGTGATCGACGTCAACCACTTCGCCCGTTTCGCCGGCCGCGTCGGCCTGTTCAACAACCAGCCGGCCGATCAGCTGTTGCAGAAGGCCGATCTGGTGGTGAGCGTCGGTTATGATCCGATCGAATACGATCCCTGCATGTGGAACAGCCACGGGCGGCTGAAACTGGTGCACATCGACGTGCTGCCGGCGGATATTGATACCTGCTATCGGCCGGACGTTGAGCTGGTGGGCAACATCAGCGCCACGCTGAACATGATGACCGAAACGTTCACTGAGGCGGTCTGCGTGCCGCCGGAGGTGGAGCTGATCCTCACCGATCTCGGCCGCCAACGTACTGAACTGGCGGAGCGCGCCGCCCGCCGCGGCGGCATGCCGATCCACCCGCTGCGCATCGTCAAGGAGCTGCAGGACATCGTCAGCGACGACGTAACCCTGTGTGTGGACATGGGCAGTTTCCATATCTGGATCGCCCGCTACCTGTACAGCTTCCGCGCCCGCCAGCTATTGATCTCCAACGGCCAGCAAACCATGGGGGTGGCGCTGCCGTGGGCCATCGGCGCGGCGCTGGTTCGCCCCGGCGATAAAGTGGTGTCTATCTCCGGCGACGGCGGGTTCATGCAGTCGAGCATGGAGCTGGAGACCGCGGTGCGGCTGAAAAACAACATCGTGCATGTCATCTGGGTCGATAACGCCTACAACATGGTGGAGATGCAGGAAGTGAACAAATACCAGCGCAAATCCGGCGTGGAGTTCGGGCCGATTGATTTCAAGGCCTACGCGGAATCCTGCGGCGCGGTCGGTTTCGCCGTGCAGTCGGTGGACGATCTGCGGCCGATGCTGCGCAAGGCGATGGCGATCCAGGGGCCGGTGGTGGTGGCCATTCCGGTCGACTACGCCGACAACTATAAGCTGATGGCGCAGATGAACTTCAGCCAGATGATTTAATTTCATCATCATCGGGCGGTTTCACCGGGGCAGGCCGCTTGCGCGCCTGCCCGTTTTTATGCGCGGAATTTGTCCTTTACTTCGCTAACTGCATGATTTATTGCTATCCGTTGGGCTGTTTTTTCACCACTGGGGATAGCGCAATGAAAAGAAAAGCAATAACGATCGGGCTGCTGGCGTTGGCGATTGCCGGCGGCGCGCGGGCCAATACGCTGGTCTACTGTTCCGAAGGCTCGCCGGAAGGCTTCAACCCGCAGCTGTTCACCTCCGGCACCACGGTGGACGCCAGTTCGGCGGCGATCTACAACCGGCTGGTGGACTTCAAACCCGGCACCGTCGAGCTGCAACCCAGCCTGGCGGAAAGCTGGGAAGTGAGCGAGGACGGCAAGCGCTATACCTTCCACCTGCGCAAGGGCGTGGCATTCCAGAGCAATAAATATTTCACGCCTACCCGCGATTTCAACGCCGATGACGTCATCTTCTCGTTTATGCGACAAAAGGACGCCAACAACCCGTATCACAAGGTCTCCAACGGCGCCTACACCAACTTCGAGTCGATGGAGTTCGGCACGCTGATCGACCGGATCGTCAAGGTGGACGATCACACCGTGCGCTTTGAGCTCTCCCGCGCCGAGGCGCCGTTCGTCGCCGATCTGGGCATGTACTTCGCCACTATTTTTTCGGCGGAATATGCCGACGCGATGCTGAAGGCCGGTACGCCGCAGCGGGTGGACAACGATCCGATAGGCACCGGGCCGTTCCAGCTGGTGCAGTACCAGAAGGACGCGAAAATCCTGTACAAGGCGTTCGACCGCTACTGGGAAGGCAAACCGAAGATCGATCGGCTGGTGTTTTCGATCACGCCGGATGCGACGGTGCGTTACGCCAAGCTGCAAAAGAACGAGTGCCAGGTGATGCCGTTCCCCAACCCGGCGGATCTGGCGCGCATGCGGCAGGACGGCAACCTTCAGGTGATGGAAAAATCCGGCTTGAATATCGGCTTCCTGGCGTTTAATACCCAGAAAAAACCGTTGGATAACGTCAAGGTACGCCAGGCGTTGGCGCTGGCGGTCAACAAGCCGGCGATCATCGAGGCGGTGTTCCACGGCGCCGGCCAGCCGGCCAAGAACCTGCTGCCGCCGACCCAGTGGGGCAGCAACGCGCAGCTTGAAGACTACCCGTATTCGCCGGAGCGGGCGAAGCAGCTGTTGCAGGAAGCCGGGCTGGGGCAGGGGTTTGACATCGATCTGTGGGCGATGCCGGTGCAGCGGCCCTACAATCCCAACGCCAAGCGCATGGCGGAGATGATCCAGGCCGACTGGGCCAACATCGGCGTGCGCGCCAAGATTGTCACCTTCGAGTGGGGCGAATATTTGCAGCGGATTAAAAACGGCGAACACCAGACGGCGCTGATGGGCTGGACCACCGCCAACGGCGATCCGGACAACTTCTTCGGCCCGCTGTTCACCTGCGCTTCGCTCGGCGGCTCCAACTCGGCGAAATGGTGCTACAAACCGTTCGACCAGCTGATCCTGCAGGCGCGCGAGGAGAACGATCACGCCAAGCGGGTGGCGATGTACCAGCAGGCGCAGGTGATGATGCACGATCAGATGCCGGCGCTGATGATCGCGCACTCGACCATTTTCGAACCGGTGCGCAAGGAAGTGAAAGGCTACGAGATAGACCCGTTCGGCAAACACATCTTCAAGCAGGTGTCGTTGGAGAAGTAACGAAAAGGCCGGGGTAACCCGGCCTTTTTCATGCCTGCGGCGCGTCGCAGTGGTAGCGGCCGCGCGGGATCACCAGCGGGGTGTGGGACAGCGGATCGTCGATGATCATGCACGGCATGCCGAACACCCGTTCCACCAGCTCGGCGGTGATGATTTCCGCCGGGTTCCCCTCCGCTACGATCTTGCCGTCGCGCATGGCGATGATGTGATCGGCATAGCGACAGGCGTGGTTGAGATCGTGCAGCACCGCGATGAGGGTTTGGCCGTGCTCGCGGTTGAGCTGGCGGAACAGATCCAGCAGCTCGATTTGGTGCGCGATGTCCAGATAGGTGGTCGGTTCATCCAGCAGCAGCAGCGGTGTTTGCTGCGCCAACGCCATCGCCACCCAAACGCGCTGGCGCTGCCCGCCGGACAGCTCGTCGACGCTGCGGTCCGCCAACTGGCTGACGTTGGTGGCCGCCATGGCGGCTTCCACCGCCTGTTTGTCGGCCTGCGTCCACTGTTTCAGCAGGCTCTGGTGCGGATAGCGGCCGCGCGATACCAGGTCCGCCACGGTAATGCTGTCCGGTGCGATCGAAGTTTGCGGCAGCAGCCCAAGCTCGCGCGCCAGCGCCTTGGTGGCGAAGCTGCTGATGTTTTTGCCGTCCAGCATCACCTCGCCGGCGCTGGGTTTCAGCAGACGGCACAGGGCGCGCAGCAGCGTCGATTTGCCGCAGGCGTTCGGCCCGACGATCACCGTGAAGGCACCGTCGGGGATCGCCACGCTCAGATCGTCAGCGATGATTTTATTGTCGTAGCCCAGCTTCAGGTGCGAGGCGTGCAGGCGGTGGCTCATGGCGTTATCACTTTTCATTATCTGCGGGCCTCACGGATGAGCAGCCAAATCAGGTACAGGCCGCCGATGCAGACGGTCACGACCCCGACCGGCAGTTGGATCGGCGCAAAAAGATGTTGGGACACCACGTCGGCGCCGAGCAGCAGCGTCGCGCCCATCAGCGCCGAGGACGTCAGGGTGACCGAGGATTGTCCGGCCAGGCGGCGGGCGATCTGCGGCGCCGCCAGCGCGATAAAGGAAATCGGCCCGGCGGTGGCGGTGACGGCGGCGGTGAGGGTGACGCCGAACAGCATCAGCCACAGCCGGCTGCCTTCGGCGTTCACGCCCAGTGCGCGCGCCGTGTCGTCGCCCATTTCCAGCAGCTGCAGCCGTTTGCCCATCAGCAGCGCGGCCGCGGCCGCCAACACGATGAACGCCGTAGCGGGCTGGGCTTTCTGCCAGGTCATGCCGTTGAGTGAACCGGCCTGCCACATGGCGGCGTCCATGGCGCGCTCCAGCGAGGCGGTGATGATCAGCCAGGTATTGGTGGAGACCAGCACCGCGCTGATGGCGATGCCGACGATGATCAGCCGGAAGCCGGCGATGCCCTGGCGCCAGGCCAGCAGGTAGATGGCCAGCGCGGAGAGAATGCCGCCGGCCAGCGCACCGCCGGCGATGTAGTAATAGCCGCCGTTGAACAGGGTGATGGCGATCAGCGCGCCGGTGTAAGCCCCCATGTTAAAGCCAATCACGTCCGGGCTGCCGAGCGGGTTGCGGATAATCGACTGGAAGATGGCGCCGCTCATGCCGAGTGCGCCGCCTAACAGCAGCGCCATGGCGATACGCGGCAAGCGCCATTGGGTAACCACGGTGACCAGATTTTTCGGCGCCTCGCCGCTGAGCGCGGCAAAGACCTGTTCCAGCGAAAGCTGCAGCGTGCCGTAGCACAGCGCGGCAACGGCCATTGCCAGACACAACGCCAGCAGCGAAAGATTGACCAACAGCAGGCGCAGCGGCATGCGCCAGTTGATGACGCCGTCTGGGCGGCCGATATGCAACGTGTGGGGCAGACTCATCACAGACCCCCCAGCGTTTTCTTGCGGCGCACCAGCCAGATCAGCACCGGCGCGCCGATGAAGGCCGCCACGATGGAAACCCGCAGCTCACCGGCCGCCAGCAAACGGCCGACCACGTCGGCGCACAGCAGTAAAATCGGCGCCAGCAGCATGGAGTAGGGCAGGATCCAGCGCTGGTCGGGGCCGACCCACCAGCGGGCGATATGCGGCACCATCAGGCCGATGAAACTGATTGGGCCGACGGTGGCGGTCGCCGCACCGCACAGCAGCGTGATGGCGATCACCGCGACGACCTGAGTCAGCACCACGCGCGCGCCGAGCGCGATAGCCAGGTCTTCCCCCATGCCGATGGTATTCAGCGGCCGGGCGATGAGCAGCGTCAGCAGGCAGCCGAGCAAAATGGCGGGGGCGGTAACCGGCAGCGTGGACAGCGTGCGGATATCCAGCGTGCCGGCCTGCCAGAAGCGCAGTTGGTCGAAGGTTTGCGGATCGATCAGCGACAGCCCGGTGGTGATGCCGAGCAACACCGCGCCGATCGCCACGCCGGCCAGCGTCAGCCGCACCGGGTTGATGCGCCCGCCCGCCAACGTGCCGATCAGGTAGACCAGCAGGGTGGTGAGGGCGGCGCCGACGAAGGCGTAGGCCATATAGCTTTCGGTGGTGGCCGCGCCGAAAAACATGATGCCGATGACCACGGCGAAGCTGGCGCCGGCGTTGATGCCGAGCACGCCGGGATCGGCCAGCGGATTGCGCGTCAACGCCTGAATCAGCGCGCCGGCGGCGCCGAGCGCCATGCCGGCCAAGATGCCCGCCAGCGTGCGGGGTACCCGGGCGTTGAGAATGATGGTGCTGTCGGAACCGCTCGCGGCGCCCTGCAGGCTGAGCCAGACGGTATGGAAGGGGATGGCTTTGGAACCCAGCATCAGGCTGGCAATGATGCACAGCAGCAACAGCGCCAAGCCGATACCGAACCCGGCGATGCGTTTGAAGCCACTGGCGTAAGCTGCGTGCGGTGCGGACGAAAGCGTCCGCTCAGTCGGAGTGGGTACGTTCACACCGGTAACTCCTGTATGATTTTTATTCTCATTGTTATTTGCGTTCATGCGGGCGCTAATAGTAGCACGAGTTTACGCCCGCATGCACCCGCCGGTTGGTGGCGCAGGTGCGTTGACGATGTTAATAACTATTGATATTTCAATTGATTGAATGTGAACGGTTGCCCTGTTTATGGCAAACGTCGGCAGGAGGTTGGCCTGCCGACGGCGTGGTTCAGGGCTTTTTGAACAGCCGTTCGATTTGGTTCAGCATGTTGGTGGCGCTGTAGTAATCGAGACGGAAAGTGTCGTTGCCGACGGCGTAGACGTGCCGCTGTTCCACCGGCTCCAGATGTTTGAGGAACGGGTTGGTCAGCACCTCTTGCACTTTACGCTCGTTGGTGGCGAACAGGATCAGCGTCTTGCCGTTCAGGCCCTCGGCCATTTTTTCGCCGGAGATCTGGATGATGTCATGGCGTTTACCCATGCTGGCATTGCCTTTGGCGCTTTCCGGTGGGGTGGCCAGTTGGAAGCCGAGCTGGGTCAGCAGTTTGCCCTGGGCTGACCCCGGCGTCCACAGCATGGCCTCGCGGCCGTTGTCGGCATACACCAGCGGGGTGGTCGGCTGCGGCGGCAGCGCGATCGCCTGCTTCACTTGCTCCACGCGCTGTTCGAAACGATCTTCCGCCTGTTTGGCGCCGGCTTCATGGCCGGTGATCTCGCCGAGCTCGCTGGCCAGCTGTTGCCAGCTTTTGTCGCCATAATCGAGCACCAGCGTCGGCGCAATGGCGGACAGCTGATCATACAGTTTCAACGCCGAATCCCCGCCGGTTGCGGCGACGACGATCAAATCCGGCGCGGCGGCGGCGACGGCTTCGGCATTGGGCTCCACCTGATACAATCGTTCGACGTGGCGCTGTTTGGCTACCTCGCTCCACTGGGTAAAGAAGCCTTGTTTATCGGCCACCAGAGGGTTCGGGCTGGTGGCGCCGCTGGCGACCACCGGGGCGTCGATAGCCAGCAGCGTGCCGGTGATGGTGACGCTGGTGGACACGATGCGCTGCGGCGGTTTTTCCAGCGTGAACTTCCCTTTGGCGCTGTCGATGGTGCGCGGCCAACTGCTGTCGGCAGCGGGGGCGGACGGTTTCTGCCCGTCGCTCTTGTCGTCCGGGCCGCAGCCGCTGAGCAGCAGGCTGGAAGTGGCGATAAATGCAATGAACAGCTGGCGTAAGGATAGGGTCATGAGCGGGCTCTTTCTTTCCTTGAACTAAGGCGTATCAATCCGGCGGCGGATTGGCTGCGTGGTGGATGCCCGCTAATTTACCATTCAAGCCGCCAAAATGATAACCATTCGTATCTTAGCGTGTGGTGAATAGAGAGAATAAGAAGAAGGGGAAGTGAGTGCGACAGAAACGAAAAAAGCGCCAAAAGGCGCTTTTTCCTGAATGTGGGGGCGTGCAGGATTGATTCGGCCTGTGGCCTCACCCTGCGGGCAACGCTGCGCGTTGTCGTATCGCTGCGCGATGCTCGAACCTCTACGGTTCTTCATCCTGCACGACTCGGTAAACTATGCCTGCGTGAAGATGAAGTCAGAGGTGGGTGGCGCAGAAACGAAAAAAGCGCCAAAAGGCGCTTTTCTCTGAATTGGTGGGTCGTGCAGGATTCGAACCTGCGACCAATTGATTAAAAGTCAACTGCTCTACCAACTGAGCTAACGACCCGCAGAAGTGGTGGGTGATGACGGGCTCGAACCGCCGACCCCCTCCGTGTAAAGGAGATGCTCTACCAACTGAGCTAATCACCCACTTCAGGACTTCCAGGTACTGCTAAACGAGAGAATGATGGTGGGTGATGACGGGCTCGAACCGCCGACCCCCTCCGTTTAAAGGAGATGCTCTACCAACTGAGCTAATCACCCTCATTCGTTCTCATTTTTACTCAACAAGATGGTGGGCGATGACGGGCTCGAACCGCCGACCCCCTCCGTGTAAAGGAGATGCTCTACCAACTGAGCTAATCGCCCCGTCTTGTTGGAGTCGCATTATAGGGATAGTTCAAAGTGAGTCAACGGTTTTTAAAATGATTTCAATCGTTCGCCGCAAATTTAGGCAGGGCGCGATAATTATCGCCAACGGCGCCGATTCTTTGCGCAACGCTATGCGAAACTCGCCGCAAAACGCGCGAAATCGACCGGTGCAATATCGTGTCGGCGTTGAGGAATTAGCGCGTGGTGATACAATGTCGTCCACTCTTTTTTCAATTCCGAGCAATCGTCGGCAACCGCCGACACGCGTTGCGTAATAAGGCAGTGAACCCAATGAAAATCAAAACCCGTTTTGCACCAAGCCCGACCGGCTATCTTCACGTCGGCGGCGCGCGTACCGCACTTTACTCCTGGTTGTTCAGCCGCCATGCGGGCGGTGAGTTCGTTCTGCGTATCGAAGATACCGATCTGGAACGCTCCACCCAGGACGCGATCGACGCAATTATGGATGGCATGAACTGGTTGAACCTGGATTGGGATGAAGGCCCGTATTTCCAGACCAAGCGTTTCGATCGTTACAACGCGGTCATCGACGAGATGCTGGAGCAGGGCACGGCCTATAAATGCTATTGCTCCAAGGAACGTCTGGAAGCGCTGCGCGAGAAGCAGATGGAAAACGGCGAGAAGCCGCGTTACGACGGCCACTGCCGCGACAGCCAGTGCAGCCACACCGACGACGAGCCGCACGTGGTGCGCTTCCGCAACCCGCAGGAAGGCTCGGTGATCTTCGACGATAAAATTCGTGGCCCGATCGAATTCAGCAACCAGGAGTTGGACGATCTGATCATCCGCCGCACCGACGGTTCGCCAACTTATAACTTCTGCGTCGTCGTCGATGACTGGGACATGGAAATCACCCATGTGATCCGCGGCGAAGACCACATCAACAACACCCCGCGCCAGATCAACATTCTCAAAGCGCTGGGCGCGCCGGTGCCGGAATACGCGCACGTGTCGATGATCCTCGGCGACGACGGTAAAAAGCTGTCCAAGCGTCACGGCGCCGTCGGCGTTATGCAGTACCGCGACGACGGCTATCTGCCGCAGGCGCTGCTGAACTATCTGGTGCGCCTGGGCTGGTCCCACGGCGATCAGGAGATCTTCTCCATCGATGAGATGAAAGAGTTCTTCACGCTGGAAGCGATCAACAAATCCGCCAGCGCGTTCAACACCGAGAAGCTGCAGTGGCTGAACCACCACTACATCAACCATATGCCGGCGGAAGAAGTGGCGGTGCATCTGGCATGGCACGTTGAGCAACTGGGCATTGAAACCCGCAACGGCCCGGAACTGAAAGACATCGTCAAGCTGCTGGGCGAGCGTTGCAAAACGCTGAAAGAGATGGCGGAGTCCTGCCGTTACTTCTACGAAGACTTCAGCGAGTTCGACGCCGACGCGGCCAAGAAACACCTGCGCCCGGTGGCGCGTCAGCCGCTGGAAGCGGTGCGCGCCAAGCTGGCTGCCATCACCGTCTGGACGCCGGAAAACGTGCACGACGCCATTCAGGGCACGGCGGATGAGCTGGGTGTCGGCATGGGTAAAGTCGGCATGCCGCTGCGCGTTGCGGTGACCGGCGCCGGCCAGTCGCCGGGCATGGACGTGACCGTGCATGCGATCGGCCAGAAGCGTTCGCTGCAGCGCATCGACATGGCGCTGGCTTACATCGCCGAGCGCGAAGCGCAAGCCTGATTCGCTGATACGCCATAAAGAAAAAGCCCCGTGGAGCGATCCCGGGGCTTTTTTCATGGCGATGCGTCAGGCTTGCTCGCTAGCCGGCAGCCCCGGGCGGTAGGCGAGGAAATACATCAGCCCGACAAAGCCGGCGCCTCCCAGCGCGTTGCCGAGAAATACCGCGACGAAATTGGGCAGATACTGCTCCCAGCCCATGCCGCCGGCAAAGATGGCCGCCGGGATGATGAACATATTCGCCACCACGTGCTGGAAGCCGATGGCGACAAAAGCCATGACCGGGAACCACATGCCGATCACTTTGCCCGGCACATCCTTGCTGGCGAAGGCTAACCATACCGCCAGGCACACCAGCCAGTTGCAGCCGACGCCGGAAATAAAGGCGTGCAGGAAGTCCGCATCCACTTTGGCCTGCGCGATCGCCAGCGTTTTATGCAAGAACGCACCTTCGGTCAGGCCCAGCAAATGACCGAAGAAGTAGGCGACGGCCAGGCTGCCGGCCAGGTTGGCCAGGGTGACCCAAAACCAGTTACGCAGCACGGCGATGGCGGGGATTTCGCGGGCAAACCAGGCCATCGGCAAGGTCATCATGTTGCCAGTCAGCAGTTCGCCACCGGCCAGAATGGTCAGGATCAAACCGATAGGAAAGACCGCGGCACCCAACAGGGCGCCGAAAGAGCCCCATTCGGCCGGCAGGGTGCCGATGACGTGAATATCCAGCAGAAAGCCGGTGGCGATAAAAGCGCCGGCGAGAAAGCCCAGAATCAACAGATTAGCGAGAGGGGCGCGGCTTTTGTTTACCCCGGCCTGAACGGCGAGGGCGGCGATTTCTTTTGGTGAATGCAAAGACATGACGGACTCGGTTTATAGTAATGAAGTTTGTGGCGCGGGCAGTCTATGCCGCTCGGGAGTCCGACTCAAGCGCATTTCACTAACATTCCGTTAATTAAAAATCAACGTGATATGCAGGGTCTTTTGCCATTTTGAGATGTAGCGCGCAAAATGGATGAACTCTGCACAAAGTGATGATTTTTTGGCGCCAAACATGCTGATTTGGCGGCTTTTTCAACGCTTGATTCAGGAATTCAATTTAGCCGTTGACAGCTTTGAGCGGGTTTCATATTATGCGCCCCGTTCACAGCACAAAGTGATTGTGGAACGGGGCTATAGCTCAGCTGGGAGAGCGCTTGCATGGCATGCAAGAGGTCGACGGTTCGATCCCGTCTAGCTCCACCAACCTTCTTCTCAGAGAGGTTGGGGAATACCGTAACGCCGGTCAACGCGTACCACTTTTTTGGGGCTATAGCTCAGCTGGGAGAGCGCTTGCATGGCATGCAAGAGGTCGACGGTTCGATCCCGTCTAGCTCCACCACCATTTGAAAAGCCGACCTTAGGGTCGGCTTTTTGCTTTATGCGTGCGTCTAATGCTTGCCTGACGCTTGGAAAAATGACTCTGGCTTTTCGATAGCTCGGAGTTATGCCGCCAGCTCACCAAAACTAGCGATAGGATACGGTGAACTGCGCCACGGCATTGACTTCTCCCGGCGTAACTTTTTCTTCCGTTTGATAATATTGCACGCTGAGCGGGATTTCGTTTATACCTACCAGCGTCTGGTTTAGCATGCCGGTTTTCGTCCCCAACTCAAAGGGAATGCCGTTACGCAGTATCTGCAGACCAACGCCGGTGGCCGCCTCTTTTGATGGGATAACGGCCAATACCTGACGATTGCCATTAACCATGTCACCGCGTATCTCCAGATCGACTTTAGTGTTGACATTGCACTCCATCGCGATGTTAAAAGGGGTATTTCCCGCCGTGGCCCCTATACCAGAGAGCGTCCGCCGGTTGATTTTTCCCAGAAAAACCTGTTTCGACGGCGTGCTGAGGCGGCAACCTTCCACTGCGATATTGACGGCAGGAAAATAGGTCTCACCCAGCCGTCTGGCGTTGGTTGCTCTCAAGCAGGTATAGTTAAAGGAGAAAGGGGAAAGTGCAGACATGGCACCAGATTGTATGTCGCCGGTCTTGACCAGATAATATTTGAAGTTTCCGCCAAGAACATAGTTCACGGGTGTATTACGCGGCGCATAAATATCCCAAAGCCCCGGTTGGTCATTGAGCGACATGGCAATGCCGACCCCCTGCCAACCAGTCTGATAGACGGGAATACCGTGGTATTGTAATGCTGTCGCACTCAAGTGGGTATAGGCTTGCAACACCAGATCGCCGGGTTCGCCAAAGGAGAACTGTATGGCATTAGCCAACAGCCTGACGGAAAAGTAAGATTCCCCACGACCGATAAGATCGCCGACTTTAGCGTCTGCCGGGACGGTAATGCCGGATTGCTCGATTTTTAGCGGATGATGCCATATCGCATAGCAATCGCCTTCACTTTGGGCTGAAAAGGAAAATAATAAGGCCAGGATGCCAGCGATCCTGGCTATAGCTGTTGTTTTAAATAGTGTTGGCATATTCACTTTTCCTATTAGATATTGCTCGTACTGTGCATAGCGTTATTTTTACCATGTTATATGGCGGTATTGGCCGGAAAAACTCTGCGATTTTATCCTGCATGTAACGCAATGTGCTTTTATCGATAATTCAATGCTATTTACATATCATATTGAGCATTTTTATTTTTGATTCAGACTCTTTAGCTGTAATAACATAACTGCCTTGGCAGCGTTGCTTCCCCTCCCAATGAACCAACACCGTTCCTGAGTCAGGCATGCCGCTCATATAAACGCTATTATCATTTCCTACGATCCCCGTCGTTTCGTTTTCTCCCTGCAGCGTAGCGACGGCGCCGAATGGGATTGCGTCGGTATTGTGTTGCAGCTTTAAGATGATTCTATTGCCGATGTTAGATTTAAAGTGGGCAGCTACAACAGCGCCTTTGGTCGGGATGACAATCTTGCTGTTCTTTGCTATTTCAACGTCATCGCCAAAGCTTTGCGGATTTAAGGCAATCCGATTCTTATGATAACTGCTGATGTAAGGTACTACCGCATAGCCACGAGAGTCAGTTTTGACGCCGACACTGTTAATCACTTCAATATTATGGGCATTGGGTACTTTAACTAAAGCAACGGTATCACCCAGCGATTGCGATAATGTAATGCCGTTGCCATGGACGATGGCGCCGCCGCGTAGGCTGTAATTAACCCGCTGAATATTTTGATCAAAGCTGTATCCGGCCCCGACTTCACCATACCCGCCGCGATAGTAAGCGGAGCCGTTGCCGGAGGGGCTGGATCTGGTGCTGCTTTGTGAGGCCGAGACGTTATAACTGAGCTGATTATTTTCAAGAGCCGTTCCGCTTAGACCCAATTGCTGATTGAACTTGCCCTTGCTGTTCTTGCTGGCGGTATAGTTAGCCCAGCTGTTCGATTGCCATTTGTTCAGCGGGATCTGAACGTTAAGTGTGGCAATTTTGTCGGGTTTATCCGTATAAGGGCCGCTATTGTAACTCAAAGCAAGATTGTAGCTAATGCCACGCTGACTGGTTGAAAACCCAAGCAGAAAATTCTTCTCAACGCTGCTGTTATGCCAGTAGTTCTGTTGATAACCGTTGAGGTAGAAACTACCGAAATCGCGAATGGGTTGGTTAATATTGAGTACCAGCTTGCTTCTTTTTATGTCACGCGCAAGCCACTTTTTCTCAAGGTTGGTATTCATCTCGCTAAATTCAGAAAAGTTTAAATAACCCGATGTCGAGTATCGATATCCTGCAAGCGTGAAGTTCGTGCCCGTGGTTTCAAGGTTTTTTGCGTACTGGAGCCGATATTGTTGCCCCGAACGGGCAGTGCCCGTAATGAGCCGGCTTTTAGTATGGGTGACATCGGCTGAAAATGATCCGAGCTTTTTCAAGCTGCTGCCGATGCCGGAAGAGATTCCCTGGTGTTTTTCTGAGATGATTGCGCCCCCATAGAGCGTTTTATCGTCTCTAAGACCATAAATTAATGACTGCTGAAGAAATTTATATTTAGATTTATCGTGTTGCGCAGTGCGGTACTCGCCTAGCGTTAATTCATTTTTTTTCATGCCTTCTCGCAGCATGATGGGCACTGCGGAAAAGGGTTGAAAGAAACTGCGTTCTGAACCATCTGCCTCCTTGATGATTACTTGCAGCCCACCGCTGGAAGTGGTGGGGTAAATATCTGTTATTTCAAAACTTCCTGCGGGAACATGAGTTTGATAAATGATGTAGCCATTTTGCTTCACAATGACTTCGGCATTGCTTTGCGCGACGCCTCGCACCGTGGGGGCGAAGCCCCGTTGGCTGTCAGGGATCATTGAGGGGTCGCTCGCGAGTTTCAGGCCGCGAAATTGAAAGCTGTCAAAGACGTCGCCAGAGGTTGAACTATCACCCACGGTCAAAGTGCTTTTGCTGTCTCTAAACCCTCGCTCAGCATAGGAATTGATGCTTTTCCATTTGGTGCTGTTTTGGCTTGAGTAGGTGGAGTAGTTTCTCAATCGCCAGGCACCGAAGTTTGCACCGCTGCGCAGGTTCAAATATTGATTGTCACCCGTTTTCGCATTCCCATGTTGCCAAGACTCGGTGCCGCTGAAGCTGTAATCCATCAGGAAGGCGTTTATGCCATCATCCCAAAGCGTCGGGTTTACCCAATCCCGCGGCTGATTTTTAAGATAAGCCTGAGGAATGTTTAAGTCTAATCTTTGGCGATTGAAGTCAAACTTTGCGTAGCTACCCGGAATCATCTCATTGATAGGGTGAGCGGCTATGCTGTTTTCGCTCGTCGTTACTTTCAATGTGTCAAGTTGGATGCCGAAATTTTCAAGATCGTTTCGATGGATGCGAGGTTGCAAAGCACCGGCAACGCGGAAAAACTCCACTTTTTGATTAACAAAAAAAGCGTTGTTCAAATAGATATCCACCCAATACTCACCAGGCAATTGATCGCTCGGATTGTTGAAATGGGATAAGTCAGCAACTTTCTGATAATTTCTGTTTAATGCAGAAGGCTCAAAGTAGTCCTCTGCCAGTGCAACCGGTGAGGATAAAAAACAGAAAAATAGCACCGACTTTTTGTTGTTGGCGATACTTGGCATAATCATCTTTGCATCCCTTTACATGTTGTTATAACGATGCTTTTATTTCCTGGGTTACGCCTCCATAGTCGTTAATGGCTTGCCATTTTATTTCAGAGCTGCGTATTCCGTTTGGTATGGCCCATTGTTTTTTACTTTTTGGTGCGACCATGTCGGCTTCCTTAAGCTCTTTTCCGCCAACAACGAGAGAATAAAATGAGACATAAAACGGCGTTGGATTACTCACAGTCAACATGTTTTTTTCTCGTGAGAATTTGATTTTTTTGTATGCGTCACTTGCCTCTTTTTTTGACAGGGCGCTGGGCCGGTAGATTATTTTTATTCTGTTTTGTACGGTGATGAGTAGTTTATTTTCCTTGTTTCTTTTCGTTGATGGTATCGATCTTACGCTAAGCCAATATACAGTTTCTTCATGCTGTGGCAAAAGCTTGCCGGCATGGATGATTCTAATAATATTATCCTGTTCCGGTTCCAACCTGAACAATGGCGGGGTAACAATGAATGGGACTTCACTGCTATCCTCGGGACGGAAATTTTCTGCCCAGGTTTGGATGAGTACCGGTGAGCTGCTGTCTTGATTGCTTACTGAAATATTCGATTCTTTCTTATTTTCCTCATAAATAACTCGCGTTCCTCCCAAGGTTACGCTGGCGACAGTATTAAAAGAAAATAATAGCAGAAAGTAAAAGATTCTTTTTTTAATCATCGTTATTCCCGTGGGTGTTTTAATTATCTGGCCGGCGTTGTTACCGGCCAGATAAGAGGGCTTTATTAATTATATGAGATGCTGAATTGTGTCGTGGCATTTGCCGGGCCGACGGTAACCGTGCCGGATGTAGACATATATTTTGCGACATAAGTAAAGACGTTCCTGATGTCTTTTTGCACGCTTTGCGCATTAGAGAATGACGCCACTGGTATTTGCGTTGTGCCATCGGCCTCATAGAGCGCAACGCCGATGCCTGTAGCGGCGTTAGTTTCTTTATTGAGCGACAGCAGAGTTGTGTTGCCATCTGCGTAAATACCATCGAACTTGATAGACGCTTTTTTGACCGTGTCCGGACAACTGACTAAGGCGATATTGAATTTTGTCGGTAGCGCTGTATCGCCAATGCTTCTAAACGCTTTGGCGCTGACATTGCCCATTGGGATTGTCTGGTTGGCACTGCCCGCCTCAACCGTGCAGGTTTGGTCGGTCACCGTGCCGGTAAAGTTTATAGTACCGTCTGCGGCGTATGATGCAGATGATATGACTAGAGAGGCTCCTGCTAACAGCATGGTTATCTGGGTGCGTAATTTCATATTCTCTATCCTTTTATAACTGTATGTAAATCATAGTTTTTTAAATCAATCCCTATGCTTCTTGAATACGCGATAAAACTCCATTTTTCAGGTGATTGATGCTTGAAAATGTGTGTTAGTTTGAATTTGAAAGCTGCAATTATCACTTTTACTGGTTTTTAATGCTGTCAGATGATTTTTCTCCGGCCGCTATTTGTTAACGAAATTTAGTCTATATGAAAAAAATTTATTCAGTGGTAAAGATCATAAAAAGCGCTATTTTCAGAGTTAAATTCTATATTTATAGTTTTTTATGCTATTTGTTTGAGTGTGTATCCTGAATTTAAGCAATCCTAATAGTTTGATCCTCTGATTAATCTTGTGATTGTTAATGTGCTAATTAATGTTGGTGATGGGTATGTGTTGACATTGATATTGTTTTCTTGATGAAACTATTGTCATTGTTTCACCATCGTTGGATGAGGTTATCCATGAAAAAAAATAAAAATATCGCAATTGTTGGTGGTGGCGGGGTAACGGCGGTGATGACGGCCTTAGCCTGTGCGAGGAAAGGGATCTCCGTTGATTTTTTTCTCGATGAGATGGATTACGATGAGTTCAAGACCTCTTTGGGTAGCCATTGTCTATGGCGAAGCGTTCATGAAGATAATCTGCGCCTGAGTCGATTTGCGGCCCAGTCTCAATGGATATGGGAAAAATTTATTCTGGCCTCTAGCGGTGAGTTTGGCCGAAAAGAAAGAATGGTACGCGTGGTTGAGCGTGCGGAACTCAACCAACTGATAAAATTGTATGAGCTGTATAATTTACCCTATGAAGTGAAAAACTGTGGTGATGATGAATCAATTGTATTGCCACCTTTCCTTGATTGTAAGAATAAATTTGTCTTCGTGAGTTATGATTCTATTTTGCTTAACGTTGCTGAAATATTTTCATATTTTAGTGATGAATTGGCATTTTTCACGAGTGTGAATGTTTTCAGAAATAAAAATATTGGTGGATTAGGTAGCATTGAAGGCGGTGTGATTTTTGTTGACGAAAAGAAACATCTGTATGATATCGTGGTTAAGTTTACAAATGATTTTAAAATCAATGAGATGAATTCTTTCGAGACCGTAGGTGTCGAGGCTAAAACGATTTTTAAAGACTTTTATCTGTCAGACACCATCGGTCATTTAACACAGCCCATATGGATTTCTGAAAATGAGTTTAATATATCGCTCGTACCCTCTGTCGATGGACGTGTTATCAGGGTTGGCATGGATGTTCACTTCCCCCAATCGGCAGAGGTATTGGTGCGGAATTTAAACATTGATGCTTATTTATCAAGAAGTAAAATTGACTTAATGTCCAGTTCGATATTTTCAATTAGCTCATGTGGCGTCTCTTCTGAAGATGCCAGGTCAGTGATTCCATGCTGGACAGTCAGTGATGACAATAAAAAGATAGTCGTCGTTGAAAGTGTGGACTCCTACTACAATGCCTCACCTGCTGTTGCGGAGGAGATCACTACGCTATTAACGCTGATTATCAACTGATTGTTTGTTTTATGGCGTGCGCACAGCTAAATGCAACACCGTATGGCGTATCAAAAGCGTTCTGTTGTAAGGACAAAAATCGACCTGTTCTGACTACGCAGATTGTTGCCATAGCCATTCCATTTTATGCAGAAGCATTATTATTGGGGGAAGTTTAGCCGAGCGACGAATGCTTATTTTCTGTCAGCATGCGCCAGTGCAGACGGCCAGGATACAGGCATAGAAAAGGCGCCCGCAGGCGCCTTGTTATCGCAGTCGGTTCGAGGCTTAGCCCAGTACCAGACCCGCGATGGAAGCGGACAGGATGCTGACCAGCGTAGAGCCGTACACCAGTTTCAGGCCAAAGCGCGACACCACGTTGCCCTGGTGTTCGTTCAGACCCTTGATCGCACCGGCCACGATGCCGATGGAGGAGAAGTTGGCGAAGGACACCAGGAACACCGACAGGATCCCCAGGCTGCGCGGCGACAGTTCGGCAGACACTTTCTGCAGCTCCATCATTGCCACGAACTCGTTGGAAACCAGCTTGGTGGCCATGATGCTGCCAACCTGCAGGGCTTCGTGTTTAGGAATCCCCATGATCCAGGCGAACGGGTAGAAGAAGTAGCCGAGGATTTCCTGGAAGCTCAGGCCGAAGATGGCGCTGAACACACCGTTGAGCGCGGCGATCAGGGCGATGAAGCCGATCAGCATCGCGGCAACGATAATCGCTACTTTGAAGCCGGCCAGGATATATTCACCCAGCATTTCGAAGAAGCTCTGGCCTTCGTGCAGGTTGCCGAGGTGCAGCTCTTCTTCTTTATTGGTGTCGTACGGGTTGACCAGCGACAGCACGATAAAGGTGCTGAACATGTTCAATACCAGCGCCGCCACCACGAACTTGGCGTCCAGCATGGTCATGTAGGCGCCGACGATGGACATGGACACCGTAGACATCGCGGTCGCCGCCATGGTGTACATGCGCTTTTCCGACATCTTGCCCAGGATATCCTTGTAGGCGATGAAGTTTTCGGATTGGCCCAGGATCAGCGAGCTGACGGCGTTGAACGACTCCAGCTTGCCCATGCCGTTCACTTTCGACAGCACGGTACCGATAATACGGATGATGAACGGCAGCACCTTGATGTACTGCAGAATACCGATCAGCGCCGAAATGAAGACGATCGGGCACAGCACCTTCAGGAAGAAGAACGCCAGGCCTTTGTCGCCCATGCCGCCGAATACGAAATCAGTCCCTTGTCCCGCAAATCCGAGCAGTTTGTCAAACAGCGCGGCAAATCCTTTTACGAAGCCCAAACCCGCTTCCGAATGCAGGAAAAAGTAGGCCAGCAGTACTTCGATAACCAGTAGTTGAATAACATAGCGAATGCGGATGCTTTTACGATCGCGGCACACCAACAGGGCCAGGATCGCCACCACCACTATCGCCAACGCAAAGTGCGCAATATGGGACATGTTTGCTCCAAATTTGAGGCAGGCTGAATTTCGGCTGTCATTTTATGTAACGCTACGTTTAAAAACGAGACTTCTATTGCAAATATGGAAAATCATAGTGGGAGTTCTCCTAAAGTGTTGCGCAAAAGCATAAAAAATCAAGATGTTAAAGCAGCAATAGGAAATTCGTATTCTTGTGCTAACCTGTCTTTCAGGGGTATTGCAGCCCAAATCCCATCAGAAAAGCACGGAAATCGGCAAGCTCCGCGCTGAACCCTTCGATAAAACCGTTAATGTTGGCTATTACAGAGATAAGTTTTACCGCTCTAAATGCGCTTGATAATTATTATCATTTATATAGAGTGGAGATAAACGTAATTTCAGTAAGGGTTCAACATATGCTGAACAGTCGCGTGGTTGAAACCACCTCCGGGCGCTCCGCCAGAAAAATCAAACTCTCGCTGATGGGGCCCGCCTTCATCGCCGCTATCGGTTATATCGATCCCGGTAACTTCGCCACCAACATCCAGGCCGGCGCCTCGTTCGGCTACAGCCTGCTGTGGGTGGTGGTTTGGGCCAACGTGATGGCGATGCTGATCCAGCTGTTGTCCGCCAAGCTGGGCATCGCCACCGGGAAAAACCTGGCCGAGCATATTCGCGATCGCTTTCCGCGGCCAGCGGTGTGGGCCTATTGGGTGCAGGCGGAGATCATCGCCATGGCGACCGATCTGGCCGAGTTTATCGGCGCGGCGATCGGCTTCAAGCTGCTGCTCGGCGTTTCCCTGTTGCAGGGCGCAGTGCTGACCGGCATCGCCACCTTTTTAATCTTGATGCTGCAAAAGCGCGGGCAAAAGCCGCTGGAGCTGGTGATTGGCGGCCTGCTGCTGTTCGTCGCCGCCGCTTATATCGTCGAGCTGGCGTTCTCCCAGCCGCAGCTCGCGCCGCTGCTGAAGGGCATGGCGCTGCCCGATCTGCCTAACGGCGATGCGGTATTTCTGGCCGCCGGGGTATTGGGCGCCACCATCATGCCGCATGTGATCTACCTGCATTCGTCGCTCACCCAAATCGGCGGCGAGCACGACAAGGCGGAGCGCTATGCCGCCACCAAAGTCGATGTCGCCGTGGCCATGACCATTGCCGGTTTCGTTAACCTGGCGATGATGGCCACCGCTGCCGCCGCGTTTCATTTCAGCGGCCACAGCGGCATCGCCGATCTCGATGTGGCTTACCTGACGCTGCAACCGCTGCTCGGGCAAGCCGCTGCTACCGTGTTCGGCCTGAGTCTGGTGGCCGCCGGCCTCTCCTCTACCGTGGTGGGCACGCTGGCGGGGCAGGTGGTGATGCAAGGGTTCGTGCATTTCCATATCCCGCTGTGGCTGCGGCGCGCGGTGACCATGCTGCCGTCGTTTATCGTCATCATGCTGGGGATGGACGCGACGCGCATTCTGGTGCTGAGCCAGGTGCTGCTCAGCTTCGGCATTGCGCTGGCGCTGGTGCCGCTGCTGGCTTTCACCGGCAATCGGGCGCTGATGGGGGAGATGGTCAACGGCCCAGTGGTGCAAAACCTGGGTAAGCTGATCGTGCTGGTGGTGGTGGGATTGAACGGCTATCTGCTGATCGGCAGCGTGCTGTAGGCAAAAAAAGCGCGGGCCGGCATGGTGCCGGCCCGTCGTCGTTAATCGCGGTCGTCATCGCCGTGGCGGCGCCAGCGATCGCGATCGTGATCGTGGTGGTGCTTTTTCTCTTTCTTCCAGTAATGCTTGTCGCAACGGCGGTCGCATTTGTAATAACGGCCATCGCGAGAGTAGTAGTATTTGCGCCAATAGTCGCGATCGCGCCAGCGATAGCCGTCCCAGTAATAGCCACGCGGGCTGCGGTCGCCGAGATAGCGGCCCTGATGGCCTTGCCACCAGTCACGATCGCGCCAGTCGTAACCGTCCCAGTAACGGCCGCGATTGTCCTGATCGCCGATGCGCAATGAAACGCCCGGCATCAGATCGATGCTGAGCCCTTCGGCGTGAGCCTGCTGTACGGCGGGCAACACCGTCGCCGCCAAGATGGCAGCCAAGAGCAGAGGTTTAAACATGACTTCTCCTTTCCGCTTGCGCGGCCTGGCCGTTAATCACTTTATGAAGCGCGTTCATCAGTTTAAAAAGCGGCCTTATCGTTATTTTTGCTGCAATATCGGCATCATAGCGCCGGCGCATAGGGTTGAATCTGAGAGCCACTCTGAAAACGGCGCCGCAGGCCGAGATTTGAGATTTTTCTGGGGGATCGCCGCTCGGTGGAGCGGCGGTATTTGTAAGCGATTACAGTAGGATTTGTTCGATCTGCACGAGCTCTTCTTCACTGAAATGACGATTGGCCAGCATGCCTACCGCGTCTTCTATCTGCGCATTCTTGCTGGCGCCGATCAGCACCGAGGTGACGCGATCGCCGCGCAGCACCCAGGCCAGCGCCATTTGCGACAGCTTTTGCCCGCGTTGCCGCGCCAGCGCATCGAGGCGGCGCACTTTGTCCAGCCGTTCGGCGGTCAGTTGCTCCGGCTGCAGGAAGCGGCTGCCGCTGGCGGCGCGGGAATCTTGCGGGATGCCGTGCAGGTAGCGGTCGGTCAGCAGGCCGCCCGCCAGCGGCGAGAAGGCGATCGACCCGACGCCATGCTCTGCCAATGTATCCAGCAATCCCGCTTCCGGCGTGCGTTCCAACATCGAATACTTCGGCTGGTGGATCACGCACGGCGTGCCGAGCCGCTGCAGAATGTCGAACGCCTGCCGCGCGCGTTCGGCCGGGTAGTTAGACAGGCCGACATACAGCGCTTTGCCCTGGCGCACCAGCAGATCCAGCGCCGCCATGGTTTCTTCCAGCGGCGTGTCCGGATCCGGCCGGTGGTGATAAAAGATATCCACATACTCCAGCCCCATGCGCTTCAGGCTCTGATCGAGGCTGGCGACCAGGTACTTTTTCGAGCCCCAATCGCCGTAGGGGCCGGGCCACATGGTGTAACCGGCTTTGGACGAGACGATCAGCTCGTCGCGCCAGGCCCGCAGATCGGCGTTGAGTATGCGACCAAAGTTCTCCTCGGCGGCGCCGGGCGGCGGGCCGTAGTTGTTGGCCAAATCGAAATGGGTAATGCCGCGATCGAAGGCGCAGCGGATCAGGCCGCGGGCGTTGTCATACAGCGTGGCGTCGCCGAAGTTGTGCCACAGCCCGAGCGAGACGGCGGGCAGCTTCAGCCCGCTGCGGCCGCAGCGCCGGTATTCCATATCTTGATAACGCGTAGGGGAGGCTTGGTAGGACATAGTTATCCTTGTCGGCGGGAGGTGAAGTGCTTTGAGTGTATACGCTTTCACACCGCGCTGCCGGGGGAGCGATCACAGCGCCGGCATGTAACGCCAGGTTGCCGATCGAGGCAGGCGCGTTTGTTCGAAATTTGAACGGCATCTTCGATACTTAAGATAATCGCTCCAGCTGCAGACAGGTGATGATCATGACTCAGACCTATACGGTGGCCGATTATCTGCTCGATCGTCTGGCCCAAATCGGCATCCGTCATTTCTTCGGCGTGCCGGGGGATTACAACCTGCAATTCCTCGATCACGTTCTCGCTCATCCGCAAATCACCTGGGTAGGCTGCGCCAACGAGCTGAACGCCGCCTATGCCGCCGACGGCTACGCTCGCTGCAAACCGGCGGCGGCGCTGCTCACCACCTTTGGCGTGGGGGAGCTGAGCGCGTTGAATGGGGTGGCCGGCAGCTACGCCGAATACCTGCCGGTGATCCACGTGGTCGGCACGCCAGCGCAGCGCGCCCAGCGCGCCGGTGATTTGCTGCACCATTCGCTGGGGGATGGCGACTTTACCCACTTCGCGCGGATAGCCAAAGAGGTGACCGTCGCGCAGGCCGACCTGACCGCCGACAACGCCGCCGTGGAGATAGACCGCCTGATCGGCGTCGCCTTGCTGGAACATCGCCCAGTTTACCTGATGTTGCCCAGCGACGTCGCACAAGCGCCGCTGTCGGCCAAACCGGCGCCGCTGATGCTGCGTCAGGCCAAACTGTCGCGCAGCGCATTGCAGGCATTTATCGCCGCAGCGCGCGAAAAGCTGCTGCCGGCGCGGCGGGTATCGCTGCTGGCGGACTTCCTGGCCGATCGCTTCGGCGCCGAAGCGGCGCTGGACGAGTGGCTGCAGGCGGTCGACATTCCGCACGCTACGCTGCTGCTCGGCAAAGGCGTGCTGGATGAGAACCGAGCCGGGTTTGTCGGGACCTACTGCGGCGGCGCCAGCGATCCGGCGGTGAAACAGCTTATCGAAAACGCCGATGTGGTGATCAACGTCGGCGTGCGTTTGACCGACACCATTACCGCCGGTTTCACGCATCATTTGCCGGTGGAAAAATGCATCGACATTCAACCGTTCGAAGCCTGGGTCGGGCGGCAGCGCTTTAGCCGCATTCCGATGCGCGAGGCGGTGCAGGCGCTGCACCGCCTGAGCCTGTCGCTGGCGTCACGCTGGCCGTTGCCGCCGATCGTCCGCCCGACGCTGCCGGAAACCGATGGGGAAGGGCTGGATCAGCACGCCTTCTGGCGGCAGATACAGGATTTCCTGCGGCCCGGGGATATCGTGCTGGCCGATCAGGGCACTGCCTGTTTCGGCGCGGCGGCGTTGACGTTGCCGCGTGGCTGCCGCCTGATCGTGCAGGCGCTCTGGGGATCGATCGGCTATACCCTGCCGGCGACGTTCGGCGTACAGACCGCTGAACCGCAGCGGCGGGCAATATTGCTGATCGGCGACGGCGCTGCGCAGCTGACCGTACAGGAACTGGGATCGATGCTGCGCGACGGGCTTAAGCCGGTGATCTTCGTGCTGAATAATCAGGGTTACACGATCGAGCGTGCGATCCACGGGCCGGAGCAACGTTACAACGACATCGCGCGCTGGAACTGGACGCAGCTGCCGCCGGCGCTGGCCGGCGAGCGGCCGGTGAAAGCGTTGCGGGTCAGCGATCCGGACGGATTGCGCCAGGCGCTGCGCGAGGTAGCGGACGACGATCGGCTGGCCTTCATCGAAGTGATGCTGCCGAAGATGGACATGCCGGAACTGCTCGATACCGTCTCACGCGCCATTCAGGCACGCAACGCCGCCGCTTAAGGCAGGGTATCGCCCAGCAGGCGATCCAGCATCCAGAACCCCGCCGGGCCCGGCGGGGTCAGTTTGGACCAGACCGCATCCACCGAAATCAGTTTTGGCCAGCCGCGCGGCCGCAGCTGGGTGAGTTTGCCGTGGCCGTATTGTTGCACCAGCCAGTGCGGCAGTACCGCCCAACCGAACCCCTGTTCCGCCATCTCCAGCAACAGCAGATAGCTGGGCGCCGACCAGACCAGGCCACCCTGTCTGGCCGCTTCGGCGCCGGTGTAGGTATTCAGGATCAGCTGGCGGATGCTGGACAGCTGCTCCGGCGTTGGCGCGGCGACCTGGGCCAGCGGGTGCTGATGGGCGACGAACAGCCCCATTTCGGTCTGTTCAGGCAGCCGGGAGAAGGCGATATCCGGCGGATAACTTTTTTGCACTTCCACCATGCCCAAGTGCGCGCGGCCGCTTTGCAGCAGATCGATAACGTCGCCTTCTTCGGCGATCATCCATTCCAGCTCAATCTCCGGGTAGCGCTGTTCGAACAGCTGCATCAACCGATCGTGATGCTTGGGCTGGTAGGTATCGGAAAACACCATGCTCAGGCGCGGTTCAACCTCGCCCGCCAGCTGAATGCTCAGGGCGTCGAGCCGTTCGCTGGCCGCGAGGATCGCCTGCACATGCCCCAGTACCTTGCGGCCGGCGGCGGTGAGCACCGGCTGGCGCGCGCTGCGATCGAACAGCGTCAGCGCCAGATCGGCCTCCAGATTGGCGATGGCAGTGCTGACGGTGGATTGGCTTTTGCGCAGCTTGCGCGCGGCGGCGGAAAACGAGCCGAGGGCGGCGGCTTCGACAAACGCATGCAGCGCTTCCGGAGAATAGTGCATAACCTATCTACTTTATCGATGGAATCTATTTTTAACCTACCCGAAAAAGCGATGATAATCACCTGGCTTTCGCAACAACTGTTGAAAAAAGGTGATGTATGCAACTGCAAAACAAGTCTCTCATTGAACGTATCGTCCACGCCGTCGGTTTCGAGGCCATCGCCGTGATGGTTTGCGCCCCGCTGGGCGCGTGGCTGCTGAACCGCTCAATGGTGCAGGTCGGTGCGTTGGCGGTGATGCTCTCCACCGTCGCGATGCTGTGGAACATGGTTTACAACACGGTGTTCGACCGCCTGTGGCCGGTCAGCCGGGTGGTGCGTAACCTGAAAGTGCGTGCGCTGCACGCCGTCGGCTTTGAAGCCGGTTTTATCCTGATCGGCGTGCCGATCGCCGCCTGGATGCTGAGCATCTCCTGGGCGCAGGCGTTTATGCTGGAAATCGGTTTCTTCCTGTTCTTCCTGCCGTACACCATGGCCTATAACTGGCTGTACGACACGCTGCGCCAGCGCTGGTTCGAAGCGCGCCAGCCGATCAATTCCGGCGCCAAATAAGGCGTCGTCAGCCCGGCGATTCTCAGGTAAGGTCAGAGGATCGTCGGAAATGCTGAGGAACGAATGATGAAAGTGTTGGGCTTGCTGGGTGGCATGAGCTGGGAATCCACCATTCCTTATTACCGCACTATTAACGAGCAGGTAAAGGCACGCCTCGGCGGGCTGCATTCGGCCAAAATCGTGCTCTACAGCGTCGATTTTCAGGAGGTTGAACGCTTGCAGCACCAGGGCGATTGGGACGATGCCGGCCGGCTGCTGGCCGCCGCCGCAGTGGCTTTGCGCGCCGCTGGCGCCGAAGCTATCGTGATCTGCACCAACACCATGCACAAGGTGGCGGAGGCGGTCGAGCAGGCCAGCGGCCTGCCGCTGATTCACATCGCCGATGCCACGGCGCTGCAGGTGCGGGAAAAAAACATTCGCCGCGTCGGGCTGCTGGGCACGCGCTTTACCATGGAGCAGACCTTCTATCGCGGCCGCCTGCAGGAATTGCACGGCATCGACGTGGTGACGCCGGTCAGCGCCGATCGCGACATCGTACACCGAATCATCTATGACGAACTGTGCCTGGGTAAAATTCGCGACGCCTCGCGCGACGAGTATCGCCGGATCATCAGCGATCTGGAGCAGCAGGGCGCGCAGGGGATTATTTTCGGCTGCACCGAAATAGGTTTGCTGGTGAGCGAGCGTGATGCGTCGGTGCCGGTGTTCGACACCACCGCGATCCACGCCCGCGCCGCCGCGGCGTTCGCGTTGACCTAATCGTCGTGCGGCGGCTGCCGGCGATTCACCAGCATCAGCGGTTTGCCCGCCAGCGCCAGCCAGGCGGGCAGCATCACGATGCACAGCACCGGCAGCAGGTGCAGATCCGGCACCACCGCCACCGCCATGAACAGGCTGAGCCAGCCGTCGCGCGTGACCACCAGCACCAGCCCCATGATGGCGCAGGAGACGGTGATCGCCGCCGGCACTGCGGGAACGTGCTGATGCAGCATCAGCCCCAGCGCCACGCCGACGAACACCGCCGGGAAGATACGCCCACCGCGAAAGCCGCTGGCGGCGGCGATCACCAGCGCCGCCAGCTTGGTCAGGGTAATGGTCAACAGCGCCGGCACCGAATAGCCGTCGTCTTGCGCGAGGCGCTTCATTTCATCCAGCCCTTTGAACAGGGTAATCTCTCCGCCCACCAGCGCCAGCAGGCCCAGCACAAAGCCCCCCAGCCCTAACATCAACACCGGATTTTTCATCGAATGGAACAGGCGGTGAACGTGCGGGAAGCACCACAGCGCCACCATGCCGAGCGCGATGGCGATCAGCGCCACGATGGCGCCGCTGAAGATGTCCGGCAGCCGAGTTACATCGTAGGCGTCGAGCTGCAGGGCGAAATTGGGCACGAAGAACATCTGGGTGGTGACCGCGCCGGCGGCGGCGGCAACCAGCGGGGCGAACAGCCGATCCCACAGCGGCGTTTCGTTATTGCCCGCCAGGGTTTGCGAGAAGATCAGCGCGGCGGCGACCGGCGTGCCGAACATCGCGCCGATGGTGCCCGCAGCCGCCAGGATGATCCAGTCCATGCGCGGCACCTTCGGCAGCAGGCGCGCTCCGGCGGCCGCTACCAGCGCGATATTGATGGCGGTGATCGGGTTCTCCGGCCCCAGGCTGACGCCGCCGGCCAGGCCGACGATCAGCGCTAACCCCAGTCCCGGCAGGGCGGAGAGCGGTAGGGGCATGCCGATCAACGATTCCGTCGCCGGGTCCGGCCCGGCGTGGCCCGGCATATAGCGCACGATAAGGCCGACCGCCACGCCGGTCAGCGTCAGCATCGCGACCGGCCACCAGGGCGACTGGGCGTCCAGGCTCAGCGCACCGGGCAGCGTCACCCACAGTAATTGCTGCAGTGCGGCGGCAATGTTCATCACCAACAGCAGCACCAGACTGGAAGCGGAACCGATAATCAGCGCAGGCAAAGCAAAGGCCAACATGGCATTGGCGCGCGGATGCAGCATGGATAATCCCTTGTCGATGCCTCCCGGCAGGGCAGGGAGAGCGGGTGGTTGAGCAGTGGCCACAGCTTGCCAGACTATCGGCGCGCAGGCACGCATTGATATTGCCCGGCGTCGATGACGGTTAACAGTCGGCGGGGGGCGTTTTTTGCCGCAATTTGTTTCAAAACGCGGCGCCGCAGGCCAGCTGAAACGTTTTTTGTGATCCGGATCGCTATTGGGGTGCAGATCCGAGGCGGGTGATTGTTGTTTTTGCAGCAGGATTTTACAGTGTGGGCAGCTTTTTATTTTTCATTTTGCGGAGACGAAATCAATGACCTATGCCCTCGTAGGTGATGTTGGCGGCACCAATGCCCGCCTGGCGTTGTGCACTGTTGCGACGGGTGAGATTACCCAGGCGAAAACCTATTCCGGCCTGGAGTTCGACAGCCTGGAGGCGGTGATCCGCCAATACCTGAAAGCGTGCGATATCGAGGTGCAGGACGCCTGTATCGCGATCGCCTGCCCGGTGACCGAAGACTGGGTGGCGATGACCAACCACAGCTGGGCGTTCTCGATCAAAGAAATGAAGGCCAGCCTGGGGCTGAGCCATCTGGAAGTGATCAACGATTTCACTGCCGTCTCGATGGCGATCCCGATGCTCTCGCCGGACGACGTGCTGCAGTTTGGCGGCGGCGATGCGCAGCCGGGCAAACCGATCGCGGTGTATGGCGCCGGCACCGGGCTGGGCGTTGCCCACCTGGTGCACGTCGATCGCCGTTGGGTCAGCCTGCCAGGCGAGGGCGGCCATGTCGATTTCGCGCCGAACAGCGAAGAAGAGGACATCATTCTGGAGGTGCTGCGCGCGGAAGTGGGGCACGTTTCCGCCGAGCGCGTGCTGTCCGGGCCGGGCCTGGTCAATCTGTATCGCGCCATCGTCAAGGCGGACAACCGCCTGCCGGAGAAATGGGAACCGAAGGACATCACCGAGCGGGCGCTGGCAGACAGCTGCATCGACTGCCGCCGCGCGCTGTCGCTGTTTTGCGTGATCATGGGGCGCTTCGGTGGCAACCTGGCGCTGAATCTGGGCACCTTCGGCGGCGTGTACATCGCCGGCGGCATCGTGCCGCGCTTTATGGAATTCTTCAAGGCCTCTGGCTTCCGCGCCGCCTTTGAAGACAAGGGGCGCTTCCGCGACTATGTGCGCGAAATCCCGGTGTTCATGATAACGCACGGCCAGCCGGGCCTGCTGGGTGCCGGCGCGCATCTGCGCCAGACGCTGGGCATGCACCTGTAAGCTCAGGGGCGGGGCAATAAAAAAGGGGCGCAACCCACAGGTTGCGCCCCTTGTCGTTTTCACGGGGTATCAGGCTTTGGCCAGCTCCGCCGTTTGGGTGGTTTCTGCCGTTTCCGCTTCCACCGCCTTCGGCGCTTTGATGAACAGCGTAATCAGCAGAGAGGCGGCGGACAGAACGCCAATCACCATGAAGGTGGCGTGGAAGCCGCCGAAGTATTTGGCGACGAACGAACCGGCCAGCGCGCCCAGGCCGAAGCCCTGGTAGATGATGCCATAGTTTTTGCTGTGGTTCTTCAGGCCGAAGAAGTCGCCGACAATCGCCGGGAACACGGTGATGTTGCCGCCGAAACAGAAGGCTACCGCGCCGACGCAGATAAAGAACAGCGTGTGGTTCAGGGTCATGAAGCTCAGCGCGACAATCGCCAGCACGGTAACCAGCATGGTGAAGCTGATGACGCGCATACGGCCAACTTTATCGGACAGCGTACCCAGGATGATGCGGCCGGCGGTGTTGAAGATGGCGACGGCGGACACGGTGTTGGCGGCGGTGGCCAAATCCATCCCGGCCAGTTGAACGCCCATGTCTTTCACGATGCCGATGAGGTACAGACCGCTCATGCAGGCAGCGAAGAAGATGGTGAACAGCAGGTAGGCTTCTTTGGTGGCCAACATCTGGCGCACGCTGAAGTCGTTGCCCAGACCGTTGGCGCCTTGCTGCGCGGCGTTGGTCGCCAGCACCGGCTCTTTCAGCAGCAGGGAACCGACGACGATCAGACCCATCACGATGGCGCCCCAGTAGAAGAAGGCACCGGAAACGCCGACGTCGGCGATCAGGGCGGCGTTGACGTATTTGAACAGCAGGCTGCCGCTGCCGAAGGCGCCGACGGAGATGCCGGAAATCAGGCCTTTGTTGGCCGGGAACCACTTAATCAGGTTGGACAGGGTGGAGATGTAGGCGATACCGACCGCAAAGCCCACCACCACGCCGGCCAGCAGGTAGATCATGTCGAGCGAGCTGACGTGAGCGCTGGCGATAAGGCCCAGGCCGACCAGGATGCCGGAACACAGCGTCAGGTTGCGGATGCCGAAGCGTTCTTGCAGCTTGCCGGCGAACAGCGTGGCGAAGGCCAGGAAGAAGCTGGTGATGGAGAAGGTGGTGGCGACGTCCGCCAGTCCCCAATGGAACTTGTCGACCAGCGGCTGGTTGAACAGGCTCCAGGTGTAGATGGTGCCCAGGCCCATCTGACAGATGATGGTGCCGAGAACGATTAAGCTGCGATTTGCCGGTTTGGTGTTCATGGCCGGTCTCCTTCCTGTGTGTGCGTTGCCGGGCGTGAGCCGCTGGCTGAAATTTGCGGGGTGAAGCTGGGTTCCCGCGGTATGGGCTTATTATATGGCCGGCCCCCCCGGTGGGCGGCGGATCGGGAATGAGTTGCACGGCGGAAGGAATGAAATGCATGTTATGCGGCGTGAGCTGCCGTTTTTGCACCGAAAAGCGCGTGAAATGCCGTGGGTGGCACGTGATCTACATCAAAGATATCAACGATTTATTGTTAACTGCCGGTGAACGATTGTGGTGAAATTGTGAAGGATGCGTCTGAAAGGCGTAAATCGGCATTGCACCTATAGAGCGGCGATGAGCGCGGGACTATGTTATCTGCGATCGGACGAGGTCCGCTCTGCAGGAGTCCATGAAATGAAAAAAACGCTGTTGTTACTGGCCGCGCTGCTGGCGCTGCCGCTGGCGAGCCAGGCCGACGTGTCCATCGGCGTGAACGTGCCGGGCCTGTCGTTGCATATCGGCGATCGCGATAATCGCGGCCACTACTGGGACGGCTATCGCTGGCGCGATCCGCGCTGGTGGGCCGATCACCACCGGTATGAACGCCCGCGCGGGTACTATTATGGCCCGCCGCCACGGGTGATTTACTACGGGCCGCCGCCGCGCGACTGGCGCGACCGGCCGCATTACCGCATGCCGCCACCGCCGCCGCCCGGCTATTACTACCGTCCGGGCCCGCGCTGGTAAGCGCTTACAGGCGCATCAGCTGGCGAAACTCTTTCACCTTGCTGCGGCTGACCGGCACTTCAAACTCAAGATCGCTCAGCCGCAGAATGTAGGTATTGTTGAACCAGGGCACGATCTCGCGGATCTTCGCCAGGTTAACGCAGTAAGAGCGGTGGCAGCGGAAGAAATGCGCTTCCGGCAGCCGGCCGTAAAACTCGGTGATGTTCATCGGCATCACGAACTCTTCCCGGCGGGTATAGACCCGCGTCACCTTTTCATCGGCGGCGGCGTAGTAGATGTCGTTGATGTCGGTAACGATGATCCGCTCGTCTTTGATCAGGTTGATGCTGTGGCTGCCGCGGCTCGGCGCGCTGGTCGGTTCCGCCCCACCGGCGGGGCGCTGATGCAGCGCCTCCAGCTTTTGCAGCATGGTGACGATGCGCGCCTCGTGATAGGGCTTGAGGATGTAGTCGAACGCCTCGATCTCGAACGCTTCCACCGCGTGCTCTTTATAGGCGGTGATGAACACGATCGACGGGCGATGCGCGAACTTGCTGATGTTTTGCGCCAGCAGCACGCCGTCCAGCGAGGGGATGTTGATGTCGAGGAAAATGGCGTCGACCTGGTGGGTTTGCAGGTATTTCAGGACGTCGAGGCCGTCCTCGAAGCTGGCGACGATATCGATATTGCTGTGTTTCTTGATCAGGTAGCTGAGTTCTTCCTGCGCGAGGAATTCGTCTTCCACGATGATGGCTTTCATGAGGCCTCCCCGACCGGCGGCGCGCTCGCTTCCTGATGCAGCTTGCCGCCGTTTTTGCTGATGTAGAACGCGATTTCGGTGCCTGGCTCCAGGCGGCGAATATGCAGCCCTTCACCGTACAGCAGCGACACGCGGTGGTGCACGTTGAGCAGGCCAATATTGTGGCCCGGCATCTCGTTGCGCGCCACCCGATCGATGGTTTCCTGATTGATGCCGTGGCCGGTATCCTTCACCGAAATCTTCACCCGATCGCCTTGATCTTTCACCGCGATCACCACCACCCCTTTACCCTTGCAGGGCTGGATGCCGTGCACGATGGCGTTCTCCACCAGCGGCTGGATCAGCAGGCTCGGAATGCGCACCGAGACGTCGTCGTCGATGTCGTAAATCACCGTCAGCTTGGCGCCGAAGCGCGCCTGTTCGATGGCGATATAGTCCTGAATCTGATGCAGCTCCTTGCGGATATCGATCAGTTCGTCGTTCAGCTCCAGGTTGTAGCGCAGGTAGCGCGACAGGTTAATGATCAGTTGGCGCGCGGTGTCCGGATTCAGGCGGATAGAGGAAGAGATGGCGTTCAGCGCGTTGAACAGGAAGTGCGGGTTAATCTTGCTCTGCAGCGCACGCATTTCGGCCTTGTCCGCCATCTGGCGCAGGTGCTCGATGCGGGACACTTCCATCTGCGTGGAGATGATTTGCGACAGCCCGACCGCCATCACCTTCAGCGTGTTGGTGATCTGGTGAGCGTGGCAGTAGTAGATTTTCAACGCGCCGGTCACTTCGCCTTTTTCCCACAGCGGCACCACCAGCTGCGAATGGATCTGCGGCGCCGCCGGGTTTTCCAGGTTGTTCTTGATGATGATCTTGCCGTGGCGAATGCTTTCGCGGGTGACGCGGCTCAGCCCTTCGCGGCCGATTGGGTAGGCTTCGCGCCCTACGCCGACGTAGGCCAGCACCTGATGGGTATCGGTGATCGCTACCGCATCGGCGCGGATGTCCTGGCGGATGATATCGCAGATGGTGGCCAGCGATTCGCTGTTGATGTTGCGGAAATAGGGCAGCGTCTTGTGGGCGATATCCAGCGCCAGCTTGGCCTGGCGCGCGGCGATCACCTCTTTTTCATCCTCGACGCTCTGCACCAGCAGCACGATCAGGCCGATGCACACCGTGCCGAGGATCATCGGCAGGGCAATCTGCGACACGATGTCCAACCCAAGCTCGGTCGGCTTGGCCCACAGCACGATCAACAGCATGGTGAGGGATTCGCACAGCATGCCGCCGACGATGCCGGCGCGCCAGCGCTGCTCTTTTTTCACCTTGAGGTTGATGTAGCCGGCGCTGATGCCGGCGATGATGCTGGTGATAAGACAAGGCACCGACGTGATGCCGCCGATATCGATCAGATAGCGGTGCACCCCGGCGACGATGCCGGTGACGATCCCCACCCAGGGGCCGAACAGGATGCCGCCGGCCATGATGGCGATGACGCGCACGTTGACCAGCGACCCTTCGACGTTGATGCCGGAGTAGGTGCTGAACAGCGCGAACAGCGAGAAGATCGCCGTGACGATGCCGAGCTCGAGCGGCGTATGGTCTTCTTTTTGCAGCAGTTGGCGGAACAGCCGGGTGCGGGTCAGGAAAAACAGACAGATCAACATCAGCGCGGCGCGATCAAACACCGCCAACAGCATTTCAAAAAAAGGGTGCACGACGGGTTCTCGCTGCGGCCTACGGATGGCGGCAGTATACCACAGCGAAAGGGGCCCGTGGCGCGCGCCACGGGCGGGGGGATCAGCCCATGCCGAGCTGCGTTTTGCCCAGCGGCGTCAGCAGGTCGGCGGTGGCGCGGCCGTCGAAATCCACCTCGAAATCGTCGGGGGCGAAGTCCGGCGGCGTTCTGCCGTCGATAAAGCTCGGCAGCTGGCGCTGCAGATAGGCGTCGTTTTTCTCGCAGCCCGGCGCGGCGGCGATGTACATCACGTTGCTGTCGAATTCGCCGTTATGCTCGTTCTCCACCGCGTGGATCACGTCGCAGTGCCAAAAGACCGTGTCGCCCGGCTCCAGATCGGGAATAGGGGAAATCCCACTTAATAAAAGGGGATGCCACTTTTCCGAGATCGACAGCGCGCGGCCCGGCGCCGCATCGCACAGATCGTCGTCGGCGACGTCGTCCTGCAGTGCGCGCAGCAGCACATAGGCCATGGCGTTGGCGATCGGCACCAGGTTCAGCGTGCCGGCGTTGGTGCGCTGCGGCGTCAGCGCCGTCCAGCCCTGGAAGGTACGGAACATCGAGCAGACCGCCGGGGAGGCTATCTCGCGCACCTCGGTGCGGCCGTCGGCGGCGAAGGGATCGTACTGCTGCCAGTCGCCGGAGAAAACGTGGCGATACACATAGCGGAAGTTTTCGTCCAGCCAGCGCTCGATGGTGCCGCTGTCGACGTGCGGCGACAGGCCCAGCGACGAGGAGTTCGGCGGGCGGCGGCGGGTGCGATCGGCGTAAGTGGCGACGCGGGTCGGATCGAAATGCTGTTTGCCGTTGCTCTCGGTGGCCCACAGGCTGTTGAGGAACACCTGCACCGCATGCATGCGCGCATCCTGCCGCGCCTCGACCTGCGGTTTCGACCAATAGATGCCGTAGATCTGCGGTTTGCTGGCGGCCAGCTTGCCGAAATAGTTGTCTTCGGCGGCGTTTTTCAACCGCTCGACGAAGTTGTTGCGCTCAAGGTAGTCGCCGATTTCCCGGTTCCAGCCCTCGGCCTTGGCGCGGGGAAACACGCCGCGAATGGCGCAGGCGCCGCGCTGTTTGATCAGCGCTATCTGCTGCTCGCTGACGCGCTGCTGCAGGATATCTTCCGCGTCGATCTGCGGCACCGGATTGTGGCCGGCGGCCAGCTCGCGGCGGATCTGTTCGACCTGGCCGCGGATGTTCTCTTCCAGCGCCAGAAACACGTCGCGGTAGTTCGGCAATGCCTGGCGCAGCTGGCGTTTGACGTTAACGATCGTTTGCGGAATATCGTCGATGACTAAAGAGGCCATGGTGTTCTCCTCGTGCCGCATGAGTGACTGCGGCGAGCGGTTGTAGGGAATCGGGCAAGACGTTATGGTTTTGTGGTTTTAACGTGAATGATTATCGGCAACCCATCGGGGAAAATAAAGAAATATCTTTCATTCGTAAGTTCCTCTTTTTCGTTTTTCGGAGATTATATGAAGCTGGTCACTGAACGTCTGAGCTTGCAGTCGATAACCGCCGAGGATTGGCCGCTGTTTTTGCGCCTGTACCAAGATCCCGAGGTGATCCGTTACATCTCAGATCCGCGCAGCGAAGCGGAGATCCGCGCCCGGTTCGAGGAGCGGCTGCCGGCCTGGGACAAACACGGCGAGCAGTGGCTGTGCCTGGTGATGCGTGAGAAGCACAGCGCAGAGGCGGTGGGCATTACCGGTTTTCGCCCGCAGTGGGTGCCGTATCGGCAGGCGGAAGTGGGATACGGGAGTTTGCCTGCCGGGCAGGGCAAGGGCTATGGCAAGGAGTCGCTGCGGGCGGTGCTGGATTTTGCGGTGAACGCCTGCGGCTTTCACAAGCTGACCGCCACCGTGACCGCGGGCAACCTCGCTTCGCGCGGCCTGCTGGAATCGTGCGGCTTTCAGCTGGAAGGCACGCTGCGCGACAACTACCGTCTGGCGGGGCAGTGGTGCGACGACTGGCTGTTCGGGCTGCTGGCGGCGGAGTTTCAGGGCGGCAAATAAAAATATCGCGCCGGGTATCGACAAGCTCGTCGGCGCTGCGCTATGTTCGATATTCGGTCAGTTCGCTGGCCTGCGTCGCTCGGACGGTCCGGGCGCTAACGTCTATCGAGGAATCCCCTATGGCTGATAACAGTCCACAGCGCCGTTTCACGCGCATTGAACGCCTTCCCCCTTACGTATTCAACATCACCGCCGAACTGAAGATGGCCGCACGCCGTCGCGGCGAGGATATTATCGACTTCAGCATGGGTAACCCCGACGGCCCGACGCCGCCGCACATCGTGGAAAAACTGTGCGCCGTCGCCCAGCGCGACGACACCCATGGTTACTCTACCTCGCGCGGCATTCCGCGCCTGCGCCGCGCCATTTCGCGCTGGTATGCCGATCGTTATCAGGTGGATATCGATCCGGAAAGCGAAGCCATCGTCACCATCGGTTCGAAAGAGGGGCTGGCGCATCTGATGCTGGCGACCCTCGATCACGGCGATACCGTGCTGGTGCCGAACCCCAGCTACCCGATCCACATTTACGGCGCGGTGATCGCCGGCGCCCAGGTGCGTTCGGTGCCGCTGGTGGACGGCGTGGATTTCTTCGGTGAGCTGGAGCGCGCCATTCGGGAAACCATCCCGCGTCCGAAAATGATGATCCTCGGCTTCCCGTCCAACCCGACCGCACAGTGCGTGGAGCTGGATTTCTTCGAGCGAGTGGTGGCGCTGGCCAAGCAGTACAACGTGCTGGTGATCCACGATCTGGCCTATGCCGATATCGTCTATGACGGCTGGAAAGCGCCGTCGATCATGCAGGTGCCGGGGGCGAAAGACATTGCGGTGGAGTTCTTCACCCTGTCGAAAAGCTACAACATGGCCGGCTGGCGCATCGGTTTCATGGTCGGTAACCCTGAACTGGTCAGCGCGCTGGCGCGCATCAAGAGTTATCACGATTACGGCACCTTTACGCCGCTGCAGGTGGCGGCCATCGCCGCGCTGGAAGGCGATCAGCAGTGCGTGCGCGATATCGCCGAGCAGTATCGGCAGCGCCGCAACGTGTTGGTGAAGGGGCTGCACGAGGCCGGCTGGATGGTGGAAAATCCGAAGGCGTCGATGTACGTGTGGGCGAAAATTCCCGAGCCTTATGCCCACCTCGGTTCGCTGGAGTTCGCCAAACGCCTGCTGGCAGAGGCCAAGGTCTGCGTCTCGCCGGGCATCGGCTTCGGCGACTACGGCGATACCCACGTGCGCTTCGCGCTGATCGAGAATCAGGACCGTATCCGCCAGGCGGTGCGCGGTATCAAGGCGATGTTCCGCGCGGACGGGTTGCTGAAGCCGGGCAAAGCCGGCAGCGCCAAATAATGCTGTCAGGCCGGGCGTTCGCCCGGCCTTATTTTTTCCGTCCCAAGGTTTTCTTCATCATTTCCCCATTATGCTCATCTACGCTGAATTTTATTTTTTGGATAGAGTGTATGAGCAACCGCTACGCGCGATCGCAAATCGTTTTACATTGGCTGACGCTGCTGATGGTGATCCTCACCTATGCGGCGATGTTGCTGAAAGATTCAGTGCCGGAGGCGTGGGTGCCGATGGTCAAAAATCTGCACTTTAATTTTGGGGCTTCGGTCTTTGCCCTGATGCTGATTCGGTTGGCGGTGCGTTCTTTCCACACGCCGCCGCCGACCACGCCACCGCTGGAAGAATGGCAGGAGGTTGGTGCCAAGATCTTCCATTGGCTGCTGTACGTGGTTTTCCTGATGTTGCCGCTGCTGGGCATGTTAACCCTGGCCTACGGCGGGAAATCGTGGTCTTTGCTGGGCTGGCCGGTGCCGCAGTGGGTGATGCCGGATCCGGTGATGCGCAAGCTGGTCAAAACGGTTCATGAGACGCTGGCAAACATCGGCTACTTTATCATTGGCGCACATGCGCTGGCGGCGCTGTATCATCACTACCTGCGCAAAGACGACACCCTGCGCCGCATGATGCCGGGCAAATGATCGCAAGCCGAAACGACAAAGGGACGCTTGCGCGTCCCTTTGGCTGTGTTCCTGGTCTGGCTGCTGTCAGGCAACCATCAACATGAAGGTGCCAACCCAGGCAACCAGCATGAATGACACGCCCATCAAAAAATATTTCACTGAACAACTCCTGTCTGGAGTCCTCGCCAGCAATGATCCCGATTGTTGTGCTGAGTATTTTATGGGCAACCTGCCTGTCGGGTGGGTTCTTCCAAGCGAAAGAACAACGGCCCCACGTACGGGTTGTCCGGTTGTCGCGCCTCATGCTCCGTGAGGTAAAATCCGAACCGCGACAGGATCGGCGCTAATGTACTCTCAATACTGGTCTGATTTCAATACTGTGTTTTTGATCACAATTTTCGGCTGTTTTTTGCACAGCATGGACTGTTTTATAACGCTTTTTATGGGCAAGCGACAGGAAGTAGCCTGCCGCTGCGGGTTTTAAAATCGGGGTATTGCAATGCGGTGGCAGGCGTTCAAGCGACGGCGTTGATGCCGGTCACCAAAATGGCCCAAAAAACGAGACAAGACAGCAGAATAACGGCCCAAATATGACGGCGACTCCACTCCATTTTTAGCCTTCGTTGTTGCGACAAGTGATTAGGTAACGATCATATCGGCGCACAATGGGGAAAATTTAGCCCCATCGGATAATATTTCGCTTACCTGCCGCTAACTTATTGGCAAACTTCGCTTATTGTCACGCGCACTTCGTAGCCCAGCAGATACAGCGCCTGCTCCAACGCCTCAACCTTCGAGGCGTAGCCGAGATCCAGCAACCGCTCCATTTGCCCGCTGTTGAATCCCAGCTTGCGTGCCAGCTCCGCTTTGCCGGTGTTTTTGCGCAGCATGGCGTTGTGCAGTTCGATCTTCAGCGCCACCAGCACCGACAGGTGTACCCTCAAGTCATCGGTTTGCAGCGGGGAAGGAGCAGGCAGGGGCAGCCCTTCGTCCATCGCGGCGGCGATGGCGGCCAGCAGGCTTTCCTGCGCTTCCAGCTCGACGTCTTCGCGTTTATAGCAGGCCGATTGCCACTCGGGGAAGTCGTGGAAACCGATCTGCCAGGCGTCGCTGTCGCTATCGAAGGTGTAATGGGCGGGGTAGTGGCTGTACATGGCAATCCCTGATTGAAGCCTGAATGAGGCGCTATTGTGACGGCATGCCCGGGAGATAGCCAGCATGAACGTCGCCGTGGGGGAATTTAAATTGAAAGTAATAATTATTAGCAGGCAAATTTAATTTTCTTGTTAGCAATATTCTTATTATTTTTTACGGAAAGAAAGATTATTTAATTAGGTGCTTGGATTAACATCCCCATTAATGATTGATAATGAGAATTGAAATCAAATATCACGTCGGTTTTTATACAATTTCACACGAAGGGATGAAGATGAGAATATTGATCATGATAAAAATGTATATTTATGATTTTTATGGTTTTAATTTTTATTATTTCACTTTTTAACAATTGTGAAATTCCATTTTCATTCAGATATCACCTGGCTGCGGTATTCATCGGCAGATTTATAAAATACTCTTTTTAGGCAAAGGCGCATTCGATTCTATTTAAGCGTGCGCCAGACAGAAATATTCATTACTCCATGCTTATTACCCGACGGCCTTAGCCGATTTTTCGGGTGCCTGCTCGCATTTCCACTTTGCCAGGACAGCAGCTCACGGATTAAAGGAATACCTCGTGCCTAAAGTTAACTCGCGTTCGTTACGCTTTACCGAACGCCACGCCACCAAATATGCGGCGTCATTGCTGTTTATCGGTTTATCCCTGCCGGCCGCCGCGCTGGCGGATGAACGCTATGACGCGCTGATCCGTCAGGCCAGGTCGGGTGATACCGCGCCGGTGCTGGCGTATTTATCGCAGCGGCGCGCTCAGGAGGGGTTGAGCCTGCAGCAGCGAGCCGATTATATCCAGGTGGCCGGCTGGGCCGGCCACGATGAAGAGGTGGTCGCGCTTTGGCGTGCCGACGGCGCTGCGCTGCAGCGGGATAGCGCCAGTTTGGCGACGGCGGCCCGCGCCTATCGCAACCTGAAGCAGTGGCAACCATCGCTGCGCCTTTGGCGTGCGGCGTTGCAGCTCGCTCCCGCCGACGGCGGTCTGCAGCGTGGCTATGTGATGACGCTGGCAGATGCCGGGCAGGATGTGCAGGCGCAAACGGAAGCGGCAAAAGCGGAGAAGCTGCTGGAGCCGGCGACGTGGTATCTGACGCGCGCCTATGTGGACCAGGCCGCCGGCCGCAGCTGGGCGGCGCTGGAAAACGCCACCCATGCTCGTGCGCTGGCGCCGTCCGACACCGGAATTCAGGCTTATTACGTGACGCTGCTGGCGGCGAATCGGGTCGCGGATCCGGCGCTGCGTGAAAGCCAGGGGCTGGCATTGCCGCCCGCGCAGCAGCGCCGCCTGCAGACGGATGAAGCCGCCGAACTGGTGCGGCTGTCGTTTATCGATGCTCGCGGCGAACAGGAACGTTTCGTCATCGCCGACCGCGCGCTGGCGCGCTATGACCAACTGCTGACGCAGTGGCGGCCGCTGCCAGAGGCACAGGACAGCTACCAACAGGCGCGTATCGATCGCCTGGGTGCGCTGCTGGCGCGTTATCGAATGGCCGACGTGGTGAGCGAGTATCAAACCCTGCAGGCGGAAGGGCGCACGGTGCCGGATTATGCCCAGCGCTGGGCGGCGTCCGCCTACCTCTATCTGCAGCAGCCGGACAAGGCGCAGGCCATTTTCGGCCGCCTGAACGCCGCCGCACCGCAGGCGGTGACCGCCGAAGACGAAACCGATCTGTTTTACGCGCAGGCGGAGAACGAACGCATCGATCAGGCGGCGTTGCTGGCGCAGCGCGTCAGCCAGCGCTATCCCTACGCGACCCGCCTGTACCAGCTGCCGACGCTGGCCTACAACGATGACTGGCTGGTCGGCCAATCGCTGCTGGCGCAGTCGCGGGTTTATCAACGCGATCTGGCCGAGGCCGAACGGCAGCTGACCCATCTGGCGCGCACGGCGCCGGGCAATCAGGGTCTGCGCATCTCCTTGGCCAGCGTTTATTTGGCGCGCGGCTGGCCGCGTCGCGCCGAGGATGAGCTCAAGCAGGTGGAAGGGCTGGAGCCGCGCAGCCTGCCGTTGGAGATCCAGCAGGGCTATGTCGCGCAGGCGTTGCAGGAGTGGCGCCAGCTGGATTTGCTGGCCGACGATGTCATTCAGCGCGCGCCGGAAAGCGTCGCCGCTCAGCAGCTTGAACGTTCGCGACGCATTCACCACATGTCTGAACTGCGCATCAGCGGCAATCAGGGCATCGATTCCGACGGGCCGGTCAGCGGCAGCCACGATTTTGGCATTCACGCCGCGCTCTATTCACCGCCGATCGACGACAACTGGCGGCTGTTCACCGGCTGGGGATTCAACACCGGCCAGTTCGACGAGGGCAAGGGCATCAACCGCGATCTCAGCGCCGGCGCCGAGTGGCGCTCGCGCGATCTGTGGCTGGAGGCCGAGGTGGCCAACCGCAACTACGGCCACGGCAATGAGCTCGGCCTGCGCCTCTCATCCTGGTATGACCTGAATGATCAATGGCGCCTCGGCGGTTCGGTGGCGCGCCTGTCGGCCGAGACGCCGCTGCGTGCGTTGACCAACGGCATCAGCGCCAACGGCGGCAACCTGTGGCTGCGTTGGCAGCAGAACGAAAGCCGCGAGCTGCGCGCCAGCGTGGCGCCTTCGCACTTCTCGGACGGCAACAACCGGCTGGAATACGGCCTGGAAGGGCGGCAACGGCTGCTCGCCGGCGCCCGCTATCGGCTGGACATGAACCTGACGCTGTCCGGCAGCCGCAACAGCCAGGAGAACGTGCCGTATTACAACCCGAAGCGCGACTTCACGCTGCTGCCGTCGTTAACGCTCGATCACACCCTGTATCGCCATTATCAGACCGAGTGGAGCCAGCAGTTCCAGGCCGGTGCCGGCAGCTATTGGCAGCGGGACTATGCGCACAAGCCGATCACCCAGCTGGGTTACGGCCAGCGCATCAGCTGGAACGGGGTGTTGGACGCCGGCGCGATGCTGCAGTTTGAGAAGCATCCGTACGACGGCAAACGCGAGCGGAACATCGGCGTGACGTTTGATCTGAATTATCGTTTTTAAAGGAATAATCATGCTTATTCGATCCTCGCTTTTCGTGTTGGCCGCGTTGCTGACCACCGCCTGCAGCCAGGCGGACGTGCCGCGCTTCACGCCGCCGGCGGAGCGCCCCGTGGGGCCGATGGAACGCCCTTGGCCGGCCAACCGTTACGCGGTGCTGGCGTATCACGACGTGGAAGACGGCGCGGCGGACCAGCGCTACATGTCGGTGCGCACCAGCGCGCTCAACGAACAGTTCGCCTGGCTGAAGCAAAACGGCTACCAACCGGTGTCGGTCGAGCAGATCCTGCAGGCGCAAAACGGCGGCCCGGCGTTGCCGAACAAGGCGGTGCTGCTGACCTTCGACGACGGCTACCGCAGCTTCTACAGCCGGGTCTTCCCGCTGCTGAAGGCCTACAACTGGCCGGCGGTGCTGGCGCCGGTCGGCGTCTGGCTGGATGCGCCGGCCGGCAAGCCGGTCGATTTCGGCGGCCTGATGACGCCGCGCGATCGCTTCCTCACCTGGCAGCAGGTGCGGGAGGTGTCGGACTCCGGGCTGGTGGAGATCGGCGCGCACACCTACGCGTCGCATTACGGCGGCATCGCCAACCCGCAGGGCAATACCGAACCGGCGGTCGCCAATCGGCTGTACGACGCCAAACAGGGCCGCTACGAAAGCGAGGCGGAATATCGCCAACGCATCGAGAAGGACGTGGCGTTGATCACCCAGCGCATCACCGCCGCCACCGGTAAGGCGCCGCGCGTGTGGGTCTGGCCGTACGGCGCGGCCGGCGGCGTGGCGCTGGACATCGCGCGCAAGCACGGTTACCGCATGGCGCTGACGCTGGAGAACGGGCTGGGAGACGTCAACGCGCCTGAAAACGTGCCGCGCATGCTGGTGGCCGGTAACCCGTCGCTGACGAGCTTCGCCCAGCAGCTGACGCAGATACAGAACCGGCAGATCATGCGGGTGGCGCACGTCGATCTCGACTACCTCTACGATCCCGATCCGCAGCAGCAGGCCAAAAACCTCGACAAGCTGATCCAGCGCATCTACGACCTGCGCATCAATACCGTTTTCCTGCAGGCGTTCGCCGATCCAAAAGGCGACGGCAACGTGCGCGAGCTCTATTTCCCCAACCGCTGGCTGCCGATGAAGGCCGACCTGTTCAACCGGGTCTCCTGGCAGCTCTCTTCGCGCACCGGCGTGGCCGTGTATGCCTGGATGCCGGTGCTGGCGTTCGAACTGGGCTCTGACGTGCCGCGCGTACAGCGCCTCGATCCGCAAAGCGGGCAGCTGTCGGTAGACGACAAGCAGTACCGCCGCCTGTCGCCGTTCAGCCCGGTGGCGCGCCAGCGCATCGGTGAGATCTACGAGGATCTGGCGGCCCACGCCACCTTCAAAGGGATCCTGTTCCACGACGATGCCCTGCTGTCGGACTTCGAGGACGCCGGCCCCGACGCCGTTGCGGCCTACCGCCAGGCCGGCTTCGCCGATTCGGTGGCGGCGATACGCCAGGATCCGCAGCAGATGGTGCGCTGGACGCGCTTCAAGAGCCGGGCGCTGATCGCGTTTACCCAGTCGCTGACCGAGCGGGTGCGGGCGATCCGCGGCCCGCAGGTGCAAACCGCGCGCAACATCTATGCGATGCCGGTGCTCGATCCCGCCAGCGAAGCCTGGTTCGGCCAGAATCTGGCGGATTTCCTGCAGGCCTACGACTGGGTGGCGCCGATGGCGATGCCGCTGATGGAAAACGTGTCGCGCGCCGACAGCGGCCGCTGGCTGGATCAACTGGTGGGCAAAGTGGCCGCTTACCCCGGCGCGCTCGATAAAACGGTGTTTGAGTTGCAGGCCGTCGACTGGCGCAAGGAGCGCCGGATCAGCCTGGATGACGGTCAACTGCTGGCCGAATGGATGCGTCGCCTGCAGCGCAATGGCGCTCAGAGCTTTGGTTATTACCCCGACAACTTCCTCGACGATCGGCCTAAGCTGGATGCCGTTCGCCCGGTGTTGTCCTCAGCCTGGTTCCCACTGCCATGACCGATCGTTTAATTGCCTTATTTATTCTGTGTCTGGTGTTGAGCGTGCCTTTCGGCATCGTCCTGTTGTTTACCGGCGAAGTGCTGCTCAACTTCGTGTTTTTCTGGCCGTTGTTCATGTCCGGTATCTGGATCGCCGGCGGCATCTATTTCTGGCTGCACCGCGAGCGCCACTGGCGCTGGAGCCCGGACATGCCCGCGCCGGTGCTGCCGGGCAACCCGTCGATCAGCGTACTGATCCCCTGTTTCAACGAAGGGTTGAACGCGCGTGAAACCATTTCGGCGGCGATGGCGCAGCGCTATGAAAATATCGAAGTGATCGCCATCAACGACGGTTCCAGCGATGACACCGCCGAGGTGCTGGATCAGTTGACGCTGGAGTTCCCCCGCCTGCGGGTGATCCATCTGGCGCAAAATCAGGGCAAAGCGATCGCGCTGCAGGCGGGCGCGGCGGCGGCGCGCAGCGAGTTTCTGGTGTGCATCGACGGCGATGCGCTGCTGGATCGCGATGCGGCGGCCTATTTGGTGGCGCCGCTGTTGGCCAATCCGCACGTCGGCGCCGTGACCGGCAACCCGCGCATCCGCACGCGCTCCACGCTGATCGGCCGCATCCAGGTCGGTGAGTTTTCGTCGATCATCGGCCTTATCAAGCGCACGCAGCGCGTCTATGGCCGCCTGTTCACCATCTCCGGCGTGGTGGCCGCGTTTCGTAAGCAAGCGCTTACCGATGTCGGCTACTGGAGCCAGGACATGATCACCGAAGACATCGACATCAGCTGGAAGCTGCAGCTCAAGCACTGGGCTATCTTCTTCGAACCGCGGGCGCTGTGCTGGATCCTGATGCCGGAGACCCTGCGCGGGCTGTGGAAGCAGCGCCTGCGCTGGGCGCAGGGCGGCGCCGAGGTGTTTTTAAAGAATCTGCGCAACCTGTGGGCCTGGGAGCACCGGCATATGTGGCTGCTGTTCGCCGAGTATTGCCTCTCTACGTTGTGGGCGTTCACTTACCTGGTCAGCGTGCTGATTTTCCTGGTCGGGCTGGCGGTGCCGCTGCCGGAGGGCATTCGCATTCACTCGTTGCTGACGCCGGCGTTTACCGGCCTGGTGCTGGGCGTGGTGTGCCTGCTGCAGTTCACCGTCAGCCTGCTGCTGGAGAAGCGCTATGAGAAGGGCTTCGGCCGCTCGCTGTTCTGGATCATCTGGTATCCGCTGGTGTATTGGCTGCTCAGCCTGCTGACCACGCTGGTGGCGTTTTCCAAAGTGATGTTGAAAGCTCGGCGCGGGCGTGCGCGCTGGATCAGCCCCGATCGGGGCATTGGGAGGATCAAAGAATGACGGACGTTCTGATTTATTCCGAACGCGGCCTGCTGCCGCGCGTGGTAGACAGCCTGTTGACGCTTTTTGCCTGGTGCGGCTTCCTTTATCTGTTCAGCCGAGGCCTGATGTCGGTGATGGATCAGCACGGGGTGGGTTCCGCCCTGTCGCTGCTGGAGGTGATCTCGCTGTATATCATTGTGGCGTTGTTCAATGCCGTCACGTTGATCGCCTGGGCCAAATACAACCAGTATTTCTCCCGCCGCAGGGCGGCCGGCCGCTGGCGGAAACAGCAACCGAACACCCACATCGGCTATATCACGCCGGAGTTAACCCGGCAGCTGCGGCATTTGCCGATCGCCGTGGTGTCCCATAACAGCGGCGGCGGCATCAGCCAGGTCAGCGGCAGGCTGACGGCGGCCGAACCGGCAGCGAACAAGGTGGTGCAGCTGCGTTAGTCGTCAGCGTTGCCGTCCGGCTTGCGGCGCAGCCCGCCCGGCGGCAACAGCAGGGCGCAGATCATGACGGCCAGGCTGAACAGCGGCAGCCAGCGCGCCACCGGGCCGGGGGAGTAGTTGTTGAGCACCGAGCAAACATAGCACGCCACGGCCAGCGCCCAACCCGGCAGGCCGATATCGTTGAGCCGAAACGCGGTTTTGGCCATAAACCACGTCACCAGGCCGAAACAGAACAGCGCCCAGACCATAATGCACAGCAGGTACAGCAATACCGAGACGAATTCCTCGGTATCGCCGTGCGCATGGGCGCGAAAATGGTTTTTATCCAGGTAGGTCGACAGAAACGACAGCAACACGATGCCAATGGCGAAGATCGCCAGCGAGAAAACAAAGGGTTTGCGCGAGATGCGCCCACGGTAAAGATCTTTGGCGAGTTGTCCGAGAGATTCCATTACAGTCCATTGTTGTGATCATTGCGGCGATAGCCGGATGGCAAGCAGCCGGGCATTTTATCGGGGTAAAAGGGGGCGTCAAGGTGATAATTTTTCTCATTTAGTCGCGGTTGAGATTCCGCGCGGCCGCACCGGGCGTCCTTTCACCGTGCAAAACGTCACAATTTGGCACGTTTGGCTACCTGACGCGGTAATTGGCGACATAATCCAGTTTGTTCGCGCCGAACAATGCATTAACATAACTCCCACTTATCTCTTGCATGGTTATATGGATATCCGATGCGTCACCTGGTTGCGCTTTTACCGCTGATTACCTTGCTTGCTGCCTGTAGCAGCACGCCGAAACCCAGTCCCACCGCTACGCCGCAGGGCACCCCGGTAAAGGGCGGCTTTTTGCTGAGCCCGGCGCACAGCGGCGCGCCGCTGGGTGGTGATTTCGCCAATAACCCGAATACCGCGCGCTTTATCGATAAGATGGTGCAGGAACACGGCTTTGATCGGCAGCAGCTGCACGACGTGCTGGCGCAGGCACGGCGCCTGGATTCGGTACTGCGGCTGATGGACAGGCAGGCGCCGACGCCGTCGACCCAGGGGCCAACCGGGCCGAATGGCTCCTGGCTGCGCTACCGCAACAAGTTCATCACGCCGGATAACGTGCAAAACGGCGTGGTGTTCTGGAATCAATATCAGGATGCGCTGCAGCGTGCCTGGCAGGTGTACGGCGTGCCGCCGGAGATCATCGTGGGGATTATCGGCGTGGAGACCCGCTGGGGCCGCGTAATGGGTAAAACCCGCATTATCGATGCGCTGGCGACGCTGGCCTTCGACTACCCGCGCCGCGCCGATTACTTTGCCGGTGAGCTGGAAACCTTCCTGCTGATGTCGCGCACCGAAGGCGACGATCCGCTCGAGCTGCGCGGCTCCTTCGCCGGCGCGATGGGCTATGGGCAGTTCATGCCTTCTTCCTTCAAGAGCTATGCGGTCGACTTCAACGGCGATGGCCATATCAACCTGTGGGATCCGGTCGATGCCATCGGCAGCGTGGCCAATTACTTCAAGGCGCACGGTTGGTCCAAAGGCGAGCCGGTCGCGATTCAGGCCAACGGCCAGGCGCCGGGGTTGGAAAACGGCTTCAAGACCCGCTACTCGGTCACCGCGCTGGCGGAAGCCGGCCTGAGCCCGCAGGGATCGCTCGGGGATAACCAGGAAGCCAGCCTGTTGCGGCTGGACGTCGGCACCGGCTACCAGTATTGGTACGGCCTGCCGAACTTCTACACCATCACCCGTTATAACCACAGCACCCATTACGCCATGGCGGTATGGCAGCTGGGCGAAGCGGTAGGGCGCTCGGCGCGCGGCGGTTTCTGACGCTGCGCCCATAAACGAAAAAGGCCGCTTGCGCGGCCTTTTTTACGTTCTGAGCAATCAGAAATCGTAGCGCAGACGCACCACGGTCATATCGCCGAGGTTGTCGGTGCTCGATGTCAGCACGTGCTCTACGTCAACGCGGAAGCCGTAGTCAAACTGCACGGTAACCCCGAGGCCGTTGTCGATGCGCTGGTAGTTGCGCCCGGTGACGTATTCCAGGCGATCGCCCATAAAGTACGGCATCACCGATTTCACCGCGTACTGGCCAACCGGCACGGTATAACCGGCCAGGTATTCGATACCCCACGCATCGCCGGCGAAGTAATTGTTGACGTCGGCTTTCTTGGTGGTCAGGAAGTCGTGGTAGTAACCGCCGCCGAAGGTGAGGGTCCAGTTGTCCGGTTTCCAGCTGAGGGCGGTGCCGACGATGTTCTGATCGTAGCTCTTGCTGCCGCTGGTGGACGGGTTGCGCATTTCGGCGCGGGTGTAGTTCCAGGCGGTGCCCCAGGTCAGATCCTGCGTGATGTGGTAATCCACGCCCAGTGAGCCGCCGCCTTTGCGCTTATAGCGCAGGCCGTTGCCCGGCAGGTAGTCGCTGTCGCTGAACAGGTACGACGCATAAACGTCCGCATCGCCGAAGCGGTTCTTGTACTTCAGCATTTTGCGTGAACGGTAAGAGCCGTCGTAGTCGCCGTTGATGCCGTTGCCCGGCGCCTGGGCCAACATGTCGTAGTCCCAGATATCGGTCTTGGCGCCAACCACATCATAGTAAACGCTGTTCTGCTGGCCGAAGGTCATCTGGCCCCAGGTGTTGCTTTTCAGGCCGGTGTACAGCATGCGGCGGCTGGTGTTTCTCGCGCCGTCGGCATAGTGATGATCCCAGTCGAACAGCGCCGGAATGTTTACGCCCAGCTCGTAGTAGCTGATCCAGCTGATATCGTCGAACAGGTAGTAGTCCGCCGCGAAACGGAAGCGGGTGCCGCCGTCAAAGCCGTTACGCTTGTAGGAACCTTTGTCGCCGTCGCCCGTCATGTTGTTGAACTGCGGACGGATGCTGCCGCCAACGGTGAAGTTCAGGCGGCTGAGCGGATCACCGGCCTGTGGATCCTGCTTCAGCAGGGTGATTTCCGCCTGAGCGGCGAACGACGCGCTGCCGATCGCCAGACCCAGCGCCACCGCTTGAGTCAATACGCGCAATTTCATTGCCATGTGTTATCCCTGTTTTATGTATGACCGCCCCCATCAGCGCCGCCATGCCGATGTTTTGCGCAGAACGCTGCGTTTTTGCGCATTTTGACGGTTTTTTTTGGTGTTTTAGCGGCGGGCGGCATTTGTAACATAAACAGGGACATAAATAATTACTTTTCTTGCTAATTATTGGCCGGTTTTTGACCATTCCGTGCGGTGCAAAGGGCCGCTGTTCATGTTTCTCGATTCGGATGAATTCATTTAACGCCAAGGTTTATATTTTTCATTTGTCAGTCACCGGCGCCAGCCTGTAATTTCATCCGTGCAAGAGGTAATTAATTTGAGCCTTTTACCGGTGTATTAACGTCAGCCTTTGTCTGCGTAATCGGCCGGCATGAATAAGCGATTGGGAGGTCGCCATGAGAAACCTGTTAATGTTGTTAGTGGGGCTGTTTTCACTGCCGGCGATGGCGGCGGAGTCGCACGTTTGTCATTCTCAAGCGTATGATTATGCAGAGGTTAGTAAGCTTAGGCTGTCGGATGACACCCTGTTCACCTGCCGCGGCGTGGGGCGCCTGACGATCCCTGAATTAGCGCGTAAAGGATGGAGGGTGATTCATCTGGCGCAGCAAACGGAATATACCGACTCTGTCGATAGCGATGGTGAGGTTATTAAGCTTTATCAGGAAATCGTGGTTTATAAAGAATAACGCGACGGTTGCCCGTTATTATTCTCACGGTGGCGAGAACCCTATTATGAATGCGAGAATCGGAATCGACGGCAGGGCTGCCGCCGCGATGGTGATGCTATGCGCCATCTGGGGAATGCAACAGGTGGCAATCAAGGCCGCCGAGCCGGATGTGTCGGCGGTGCTGCAAATCGCCATTCGCTCGGGTCTCGCCGCGTTGGCGGTTTACCTGCTGGCGCGCGGCCGCGGCGAGCGCTTCACCTGGGATCGCGCCACGCTGTGCGCCGGTTTGAGCGTGGGGGCATTGTTCGCGCTGGAGTTCTTTTTTGTCTCCGCAGGGCTGCGTTACACCAGCGCCTCGCATATGGCGGTGTTTTTGTACACCGCGCCGCTGTTTTCCGCCCTTGGCCTGCATTTTCTCCTTCCTCAGGAGCGCCTGTCGCCGGTGCAGTGGCTGGGCATGCTCATCGCCTTTGGCGGCGTGGTGCTGGCCATATCGGGCATGGCTGAGGGAAGCGGCGGAGCCGAACGGCTGAAAGGCGATCTCTACGGCCTGCTGGCGGGGATCGCCTGGGGAGCCTCTACCCTGGTGATCCGCACCACGCGCCTGGCGGAGTGCCCGGCCAAACAGACGCTGCTGTGCCAGCTGACGGGCGCCTGTGTGCTGTTGTCGTTGCCGGCGCTGGCGACGGGAAACCTGCATTTCACCCTGAGCCCGGTGGCCTGGTACAGCCTGCTGTTCCAGACCGTGGTGGTGTCGTTTTTCAGCTACCTGATCTGGTTTTCGCTGCTGCGTCGCTATCAGGCCTCCTCACTGGGCATTCTCACCTTTATGACGCCGGTATTCGGTATCCTGGCGGGGGTCGTTATTCTCGGCGAGCCGTTGCAAATTGAGTTTGTATTGGGGGCCGTGCTGATCGTGCTGGGATTAATCGTGGTGAGTTGTTCTTATCTTATTTATTTTGACCGAAGGGTGGCACCCAAAATATAAATTATGGATGTTGATGTACAGAACTACCAAATAAGCTGCGAAAGCCAATTCATTATTCAGCTGCAAATATCCCGCTATGCCTGGGGCGTGCCGCTGATCACGCTCAGCGATAACGGTGATTTTACCGTGATAAGAAGCCGAGGCTGGTCGAGGTTAGCTAATGGGAGACAATTGGAAGTTTATTATTTTGCCAATAATTCCCTGCTTACCTGGGATAAAAACCGCAAATATATCTCTTATTCAAAGGCCGGCCGGCTCTACGCCTGCGCGCTGCATTTTTCTTATTCCCCCAAAATAGAGCGCTAACCCTCTGGCCATCAGACCAGAGGGGCGATTTTCATGATCCACTGCTTAAACGCGAGGATTTTCGGCCACTGCCGCTCGGAGATGGTCGAGGTGAAATAGCAGTGCTCGCAGGGCACGGTCATGTCGGTGAACGGAATGATCAGCTCGCCGCTTTTGATCCAATCCTGCACCAGATTGAGCCGCCCCATGGCGACGCCAAGGTGCCGCGTGGCGGCCAGCACCGCGAGATCGGAGCGGTCGAACTCCATGCTCTTGCTGTCGGTATCCAGCCCCAGCGCAAAGTGTTGCGACCAGGTTTGCCACTCGTCTTCGCCGGAGTTGTAGCGATCGTGCAGCAGCGTGCAGTGGGCCAGGTTTTCCGGCGCATCGTACAGGCTATGTGCGGCGGCATACTGCGGCGTGCAGATCGGCACCATCGATTCCTGCATAAAAGCCTCGTCCAGATGCCGCCCCGAGGGCAGTTTGCCGAAGTACATCGCCAAGTCCACGCCGCGGTTGGCCAGGTTGATGATCTCCTGCCCGGTCAGAATGTTGAGGTGAATGGTGGGGTGCTGGGCGATAAAGTCGCCGATGCGAGGCAGCAACAGGCATTGCACCAGAGAGGGGTGCGAATAGAGGGTCAACGTCCCCGTCAGCTCGCGATTTTTGATGTCCAGAATTTCCTGATTCAGCGTGTTGAAGGAGCTGTCCAGCGCCCATTGCATGCGCTCGCCCTCCGGGGTCAGGGTAATTCTGCGATGAAAGCGCTGGAATAGCAGGAAGCCCAACTCCTTTTCGAGCAGATTAATGCGGTGGCTTACGGCGCTGGGGGTGATCGACAATTCTTGCGCCGCCAGCGCAAAAGATAAATGACGGGCGACGCATTCGAAAGTATGCAACCGGGAAAATTGATAGCTGGTCAGCGGGGTGGCCCGCTGTGAATGTTTTTTACTGGGGAACATGCTATTTCTCCGTGCACGTAATGCGCTAATATTAACACTTAATGGCATGAGTGATAAACCCAAGTTGATTAATATGTTCAGGTTATATATCAGGACCCTGTTTACTGATTACCGTCATAGATTTTAAGGATTAAGATGATGAGATAACATGAACCGGTAAATGACTTGTCTGCTGGCAGACTGAAATTAGAAATTGACGAGGTCTGACATAAACCTGTTAAAGATAAATGTGACGTATAAGGAGAAACGGTGAAAAATAAGGCCGTTATTTCTTACGCACGTATCGGTCAAGTAGAGCTGTAGGTATGATGAAAAACTGGCTCGTCCAGTGACGTTCACTGACAGACGAAGGGAAAGCCAGTAGCAAGCCGAAGGGAGGCCATTGTGCAGTTGATTTATTTTATGTCGGAATCGTTGGCGCCGGAGAAATTCGCCCGCATCCTTAATCCCGCCGATGCGCGTTATGAGCTGGAGCGACATTACCTGTTCGGCGGTTCGTCCATGTCGTCGATATCGAGCAGGCACACTATCACGCGCAATACGCAGTCCGGTATTGGCGTATCGAGTTACCGGGAAGATAGCGGCATGAAGCGCGGCGTGTTTGACGAACTAAAACGCGGCAGTTTGCTTGCCGTCGATGCAAGTATCGGTGCCTGGAGCCCCGTCAAATATCCGTTTTTCATCAATGCGCAAGGGCGCCTGCAGCGTTATCCCGGGACTGTATTACCGCCGCAGTACCCAGTCGAACGTATAATTCAACGTTATGAAGAGATGATCAGCCGATACGCCGCCAGGCCTAAACCAACTTCCTTGCCCCCGAGACAAAACACCGCTAAAAATCCCCCGCTGATGCAGGCGGTGGCCGCCGCCGTTGGCTCAAGCCTTACCGTCATCAAAGAGGTCGTTCGCCCAATGAGCAAACAGGAGCGTTGGCAGGCGAGAAAATATCTGATTGGTCGGGGGGAGCGAAGTATCTATCCGGATGCGCGGATTGCGGCGCAACGCCTGGCGCAAAATAACGTCGCGGTGGAAAAGGCCAAGCTGGCGCAGAATGTCTATAACACGACCAATCCGTTGGCGGCTACGCCAGGCGTGCCGGAAGGATGGCGGGATGTGAGTAATGACGGCGGTTTTTTGGATGGTTTAGGGGTTCGCCGGGAAATGCTTTATGACAATGAGATATCACCGGGTTTTTTGGCAAGGGTTTATGCTCCGGATAAAGCCGTGTTTGGCGATGATATGAATCCGACAGTTGTTTTTCGCGGGTCAAGGATGCCTGAACTTCCTAATGGTAAACTGAATGCGGCGAAGAAGATATTTATCGATCGTGAACTGCCAGAGATAAAGAACCTGGAAGACTGGACGAATAACTTCAACCAAGGCAGAGGTGCTGAATCTGCATACTATCAAAGAGCTGTAGATATTGGCTCTTTATTAAAGGGCCGGGTAGATATCTCCGGGCATTCGCTAGGCGGTGGGCTGGCATCGGCGGCATCAATGACCAGCGGTAAATCTGGGTGGACATTTAATGCCGCGGGATTGAATTCGGGTACCGTGGAAAAGTATGGGGGTTCCTTGGTGTGCAGTGAGGATATTATCAACGCCTACCGGGTGAAGGGCGAAATTTTGACGAGGTTGCAGGAAGTCGATCTCAGGCAAGACTTTATCGACGTTAATGGCAACCTTGCATTATTGGCCGCGAAGGAAAAAATATCGTCACATTTGCCGGATGCCGTTGGTGTTAAACACACGCTTGATGGCGGTGTGGGAAATATGGGGGACCGACATGGCATCCAACAAGTGATAGACTGCATCGAACAGGAAAAAGACGATGATATCGCCACAATCGGTCACAGGATATAGAAGCTCGATGAGACAAGTTTTTAACGTGTTCGCAGCGCTGTTCATCGCGATTGGATTGGTGTTTACAACCGGATGTAAGGAGAAAGGAATGGACTTGCCGCCAGAAGGTTACTTTACAGGTCAACAGCTTGTGTTGGCTAAGGCTATCCGCGATGGGAATATCGGCAACATCAAACGGCTGGCGAAAGAGACGGATCTGAACAGCCCCGGTGAACACGATATGACATTATTGTTTTATGCCCTGGCGACGTCGACTCATGACAATGCCACGCCGGAACGGCTGCAGATTGCGACCGAGTTGGTAAAGGCCGGAGCCGATCCACTGCAACCTCGCCCCAATGGCGGTGCCAGTCCTGCTGAATGGATGGCAAAATTAGACAACGGTATTTGGTTAAAGGCATTGCTTGATGGGGGATTGTCTCCTAATGCAAGAGGCAAACTTGATGATCTACCAATAATATTTCAGACAATTAAATCCAGTAATACAGAGACAATGGCGACACTGATAAAATATGGTGCGGACATTAACATTCAGGATAGGTTAAAGAGAACACCATTAGTGGAGTGTGCTTATTTGGGGCGAATTGACCATATGAATCTTCTGCTTAAACATGGTGCAAATCCGTTTATTGAAGATAGATTTGGTGAAAACTTTGTTGATTTACTCGATGATAAAATCAAGAAAACGGAGGGTAATGATTCATTGCATACTCGATACCTTGAATTAAAGAAACTGCTGAGAGTTCAATAACAAATCGGGCCTGCATCGCCGAAAAGAACCGCGCCCGGTGGTGACCCTCCGGGCGCGGCATTCAGGGAAAAACGGTGTGCTGGTCGGCGCGCATCAACGGCGGCGCAGCAGCAGGCCGGCCAACAGGCCAGCGCCGGCAATGAGGGCTAATGCAGCGAGGGGGTTTTTCTTCATCATGCTGCCGGCGCAGCTCAGGGCGTCGCCGTATTTTTCTTGCAGCGCGCCCGCTGCATAGCGCGTGGCGCCTTCGGCCTGCAAACGTTCGTTTCCGGTGACGTCGCCCGCCATTTCCTGCGCTTTGCCCGCCACTTTTTCCATCATGCCATTGGCTTTTTCGCTGTTCATTATGATGCGCTCCTAAGGTTCGATCCGTTTGGCTTCCGCACAGGGCGAAAACCTGCATTTGCACCTCCATGTTATGCACTTCACGTTGTGCCTATAAGGGGCGTTTGCATCGGTACGGATAGTGCATTTGCAGGCTACTTGCCGTTCCTGGTGGCCGGCCCGCCGGTAAACAGACCGCGCTCCCTGGCCCAGACGATGGCTTCGCTGCGGCTATGCACGCCCAGTTTGGAATAGACCGTCGCGACATGATTGCGAATGGTGTTGAGCGCCAGATTGAGACGCGCCGCGATTTTCTTGTCCGGCAGCCCCTCGCAAATCAATTCCAGCACATCGCGCTCGCGCGGTGTGAGATCGCTGGCGTTAAATCCGGTGTGGTCGGGCCGGTTGAGGCTTTTCACGTTGGCCAGTTTTTCAATCAAGGTTTGGCTGAACCAGGAAGCGTCCTGCATCACTTCTTCGATGGCGCTCACCAGCTCCAGCTCCGAGCGTTTGCGTTCGGTAATGTCCATGAGCACCAGCAGGTAGCAGGGCGCATTGTGAATGCTGACGGCATCCGCAGAGGCCACGCAGTCGATCGACTCGCTCCCTTTCTTGCGTACCCGGATGTCCAGCCCTTCGACGTTACCGCTTTTTTCCAGCGCGGCAAACAAACGGCGGTTCGCCTCGGGATCGTCAATAAATTGGATCTCATCGACCGTTTTGCCGATCAAGGCTTCGGCGTCGTACTCGGTGGTGCGGGTGAAGGCTTCGTTGACGTCCAGCACGCGCCGCTCGTGCGCCGTACACAACAACGTCGGCACCGGGCTCAGGCGAAATGCCTTGGCGAACCGCTCTTCACTTTCCCGCAGCGCCGATTCCGCCTGACGCCGGGGTTCGAGATCGGTAAAAGTGAACAGCATGCAGTCGTCTTCATTGATGTCCAGCGGTTGGCCGGCAACCACCACCAGCTTGCTTCCGCCACCGGGCAGTTTCAGCTCGGCCTCCATTTGTGGAATGGTTGCGCCTTCCCCCAGGCGCTGAATCGCCAGCTCTTTGTGCTCAGCCTGTTCCAACACGTCGAGTTCATAGACCGAACGCCCCATGACCTGTTCACGCTGGTAACCGGTCATATCGAGGAACCCCTGATTGACCTTGACGTAACGCAGGTCGCTTAGCCGACAAATGACCGCCGGCGCTGGATTGGCGTTGAAGGTTTTTTCAAAGCGCTGTTCGGCGCTGGCCCACTCCGTCGCGTCGCTCAGGATCAGCGCCAGCAGCTCCGGCTGCCCCTGCGCATCGGTGATAATCAGGCTCCGCAGGCGGTGCACCCAGAAGCTGTCCGGATCGTCGACCTGCCGAACTTCCACTACCACATCGGTGAAGGTCTCGCCATCGGCAACCCGGTTTAGCGGGTACTGTTCCAGCGCCAGCGGGTGGTTGTTGCGATAACGCAGGGCAAACCGCGCCGCGTACTCGTCGGCATTGGCCCCCAGGGCTTTCTGGTGGCTCACGCCATGCATGGCCAACGCGGCTTCGTTGGCCCAAAGCAGCGTTTGATCGGTATCCGTCAGGATCACGCCGTCGGACAAGCCGGAGATGATTTGCTGCAGGTGGCCGCGGTGGGTTTCGCTGGCCAGGACGGATGGGTTCATGTGCTCTCCGCTAGACAGAAGGGGGAGCGGCCTCTGACGGGGGCCGCGGGTTACGCTACTCGCTGAGCAGCTTAGTGCATAACGTGCGTATTCGCAGGGTGTGAATGCACTAGTCATTCTGGCGCAAATGAACCGGGACGGCCGACGATGCCGCGCGGCAGACTGGATTTGTCTGCGCGGTTATCCGCCGTGCGTGCAATCACTTGTCCAGAAAATATAAGGAACAACGATGACCACTGTCTATGAATCAAATCGCTTTGCGTTTCAGGTGTCATGGGGCTCGATATTGGCCGGGAGTGCCGTGGCGCTGGTGACTTATCTGATCTTCAGCGTGCTGGGTACGGCTGTCGGTGCCCAGGCCGTGGATATGATGCAAAAGGGCAACCCGCTGAGCGGCTTTGGCACCGGCACCGGGATCTGGCTGCTGGTTTCAACGCTGGCCTCGCTGGCCGCAGGCGCGTTCGTCGCCGGCCGCACCGCACCGAATCGCGGCGGCTTGCATGGCCTGCTGAGCTGGGCGATCACCACCTTGCTGACCACCTGGCTGGTGGTTTCATTGGCGAGTGGCGTGGTGGGGCTGGCGGGTAGCGCGGTGGGCAAAGGGCTTTCGCTGGCGGGCAGCGGCCTGGCTGCGGCAGCGCCAAACGTGGGCGAAGGCCTCAAGCAACAGCTGGATAAAAAAGGCATCAGCCTTGACTGGGGAAGCCTGGAAAACCAGTTGAACGCCACGCTCAAGCAGACCGGCAAGCCGGAACTGGATCCAGCTCGGTTGGAACAGAAGGCCGATAGGGCGACCGCCGACGGCAAGCAATCGGCCATGGACGCGGCGGCCGATCCGGCGCGGGCCGCCTCCGAGCTCAAACAGTGGTTCGACCGCGTCAAGCAGTCCGGTGAGCCGACGTTGAGCGCGGCCGATAAGGATGCGTTGGTGAATATCGTTGCGGCGCGCACCGGCAAGAGCCGTGATGAAGCGAGCCAAATCGTCGATAACTACGCTCAGGCTTACCAGCAGGCGGTGCAGAAAGTGGAGAAACTCAAGGCTGAGGCCGAGCAGAAAGCGCGTGAAGCGGCCGATGAAGCGGCTAAACAGCTGTCGCGCGCCGCATGGGGGTCGCTGTTGGTGCTGCTGTTGGGCGCCGCGCTGAGCGCCGGCGTGGGGCGGATTGCCGAATCAACTCGCCGCACCCTCGCGGTAAGTTGAGATGAAAAAAAACCTGTCGTGCATTTCGCTGAATTATCGAAAAGTAGCCGGGGCCTCTGCGCCCGTGCTCGTCATCGATTTTTGCAACGAGAACAACGAGCGCTATACCCTGCGCTACAACCTGCCGCCGGATACCCCGGAACGCACCGAGCGGCGGGTGTCTTTGCTGCTGTATCTGTTGCGTAAGCACAGGTCCGCAGAGATCGACAACCTGGCTGATTGAGCAGCCCGTGAATGAAAAGCCCGGCTTTGCGAGCCGGGCTTTTTGCTGCGCTTGGTCAATAAAGCGTGGCACAAGCAGACGCGGCACTGTTACGAGGGAAGGGGAGGCGGTTCAGCGGGGGACCAGTGGCGATCCCATTGACATGGAGGGAAAATAGGGCATCGAACAGGGTGTGTTGAAACGTCGATTCTTCACCGTGCGGGAGAAGATAAAAAAGAAACTCGCAATGACGATCTGCGATTATCGGGCCCGAGGTTAAGATCTTGCGCTTATCCGCCGCATCTTCCTTCGCCACCGTTCATACTTTTTCGTATTCGGCTCAATAGTTTTATCAACCGGCCAAACAATAAAACACGATTTAATTTGTGATGATGAAATTCCTATTCGGCCATGCCCGTGGAGCGTAAAAAAACACTTTAAGATAAAACAATTAACATAAAGTGTGATTCACCCTGGCGGGGCAAATGCATCTTTAATGGATGCACTTTGCGTGGCGCATTTTTTATTCACGGATTTTTCGCAAGCGTATTTATATAACATGATCATTTTCAGTTATTTATATGATGACTTTTCCTATGCCGTAAAAATTGCATTGACAGGGTGATTTTTTTTAGGATTAATCTTAATGACTTGATTTGAGAGGTTAACGATTTTAATAAAAAGGACACAATCTTTATAAAGGCAGGGAGCGCTCATGGATTATAGAAAGGATATTCTTGTACAGGTCTTGGAGTATATGGAGAAAAATATTATAGAGGGGCTTTCCGTTGAGAAGGTTTCCATTATCTCGGGTTACTCTAAATGGCATTTACAGCGGTTATTTAAACATTATTTTGGCATTACGTTAGGGACTTATATCAGGAATAGAAAGCTGAGCCGGTCCGCTGTCCTGCTCAAACAGCATCAAGGTAACATATTGGATGTTGCCCTGGCATCCGGGTTTGCTTCTCAGCAATGCTACACGCGGGCATTCAAACGTTTCTTTGGCGAAACGCCCAACAGCTTTAGGAACAGCCGGGGATGGGATTTCTCCACCCAGATTCCACCGTATGGCAGCGACAATAAACCCTATTTTTATCATACGGTCATGCCGGATGACATCGACATGTTGAAGCAGTACAAGGCATTGATTTTCCACTCCGTCAGGAAGTACAGAGATGCCAGTGACATTACCCAGACGAATGATAAATGGCTAAGTAAAAATGGGAGGGCTTATAGCGTAGAAAAAAGAAAAGGGGGGCGGCCGCATGCCAACGGCAAGGAGCAAGAGGTTTTTCATTCCATATTTAACTTCTATATACCCATGGGGAAATATATTGTCATTCCCTTTATCGGGGAGCTACCTGAGTATATTGCCTTTTTTGAGGGTATCTATGACGCCCATCTGCCGGCTATTAATGTCAAAATGAGGGAGAGCTTTTTCATCGAATTATACAGACACGAGCATTTAAACAGTAAGATCATCAATGTCGATATACTTATTCCTGTGGCGTAGTGTTGAGGAAAGGAGGCATCATGAGTATAGAAAAATCCTCTGGCTCGATTAATAAACACCGCCGCGCGCTCTTTATGCTACCTTTAACGTTGCCTGCCTTTGGCAGAGTGAACGTTAAAGGTTTAGGCCGGCAGGCAATTCAATTAGCGCTGGCATTAACGCTCTTCATGTTTTCAGGAAATACGATGGCAAATAATCGGGAACAGCATCAAATAGCGTTAGTCGGCACCTGGACCCATATTCCGGATGCGCCAACGGTGCAGAAACCGACGCGCCCCAGTGAAGGGCTCTATCGTCTGGCGGTTAATGGCGACGGCACGTTAACGCTGCTCGATGCCATTAAAATGAAAAGCCCGTCGTGGATCGTCACATCCCGCGATGGCCGCTTCGCCTATGCCACCAATGAGGAGGACGCGGGAACGGTGACCGCCTTGGCGATAGACCAGGCTGGCAGCCTGCGGGTGCTGAATACGGTGAGCAGCGCGGGTCGGCAGCCGACGCATGCCACCCTCAGCCCGGACGGCAAGTTTCTGTTGGTCGCCAACTATTCCGTCGCCAAAGGCGGCGCGGGGGTGACGGTATTGCCGATTGGCAGCGACGGCAGGCTGGGTGAACGCGTACAGCATTATCCGTTTACGCCCGGCTCCGGCATCGTGCAGGGGCGCCAGGAAGGCGGGCATGCGCACTCCACCACCTTCAGCCGCGATGGCCAATACCTGTACGCGGCGGACCTCGGCGGCGATAAGCTGCACGCCTACCGCTATCGTTCGGATAACGCGCAGCCGTTGCAGGCGGATGCTTCGCGCGATGTCGCCTTTGCGCCCGGCGCCGGCCCAAGGCACATGGTGTTCTCGCCGGCAGGCGACTATGCCTATGTCATCACCGAAATGGCGGGCGAGATCGAGGCGTTTGCCGTTAACGACAATCGATTGACGCGGCAAGGGAAAGTGAAACTGAACGGCGGCCTCGATTCGGCGGAGGCGAAAAGCGGTGGGGCCATTATCCTGAGCCCGAGCGGCAGATATCTTATTGCCACCCATCGCGGCACCGATAACCACCTGCTGGTATTAAAAATAGGCAGGGACGGTCTGCCAGGCGTGCCGACGCGCTATGAGGCCGGCGGCATTGAGCCGCGTGCGCTCGCTTTTGATGCCGGGGGTAACCATCTCTATGTGACGAATGTATTCACCAATAGCGTGACGCTGTTCGATTTCGATGATGAGAAGGGCGAATTGCAGGCCAGAGGTGAAGCGGCGGCGATTTCAACGCCGACGGATATTAAGTTTTTTTACTGATGCCAATTATAACGCTCGGCGACAATCGGACCTGAACAGGGGAATTGCGGGTGCAGATGATGGGGAATGCCGTGATAAGAAAGAATGGTGTCCCCGACTGGAATCGAACCAGTAACTAGCCCTTAGGAGGGGCTTGTTATATCCGTTTAACTACGGGGACGTTGCGGGCCGGCAACCGACGCTGCCGGGGCATTATACCTTTTTTTACCCGCAGAATAAGCGCTTAGCGGCGCGTTTGCTCAATACCTCGCCAGTTCACGCCGAAATTTCCTCGGCTAACCGACCGCGATCACGGTTTTTCCCCGCCGTGGCGCCGCTTTTTCTCTTGCCGCCGCGCGGCCTGGTTTTTGGCGCTCAAATCGTTGCGGATCTGCGCGTGGCTTATCAGCGCAAAGATAAAGGTGCCGCCGATGATGTTGCCCGCCAGCGTCGGCAGAGCGAACGGGTAAATGAATGCTTGCCAGCTAATCGCGCCGTTGAACACCAGATACAGGATCTCGACCGAACCGACCACGATATGGGTCAAATCGCAAATCGCCACCAGGTAGGTCATCAGCACGATCACCCAGATTTTCGCCGCGCCGGCGGCCGGGAACATCCACACCATGGTGGCGATGATCCAGCCGGCCAGGATGCCGTTGGCGAACATTTCTCCCGGCGTATGGCGCATCACCTCTTCGCCCAGGCTGACGAAGGCGCCGCGCGTTTCGGCGTCGAACAGCGGCATATGGGTAAACGCCAGCGCCGCCAGCCCGGTGCCAATCAGGTTGCCGAGCAGCACCACGCCCCACAGGCGCAGCAGGATCAGCAGGTTGCGCGGCGTGGGCTTATGCATGATTGGCAATACCGCCGTGACGGTGTTTTCGGTAAACAACTGCTGGCGCGCCATGATGACAATGATGAAACCGAAGGTATAGCCGAGGTTCTCGATGAAAAAGCGGCTGGGATCGTCCGGCAGGCGGGCGTGGAAAATGCCTTTTGCCGCCAGCGAGGCGCCCATCGACAGCCCGGCGGCGATCGCCGACCACAGCAGCGCCAGCCCGTCGCGCTCCAGCTCTTTTTCGCCTTCCATCCGGATCTGTTCATGCACCGCCGCCGCGCGCGACGGCAGATTCTCTTCCCTGACTTCGATTTCGCGCTTGCCCTGTTCCTGCTCCTCGCTCTCTACCTGCATCGTCTCATCCGGCTCGTGCTCTTGGCGCTGCTGCTCGCTCATGCTGTCGCTCCTGCTCATTAAGGGTGAGTTCACGTCATTAAGCGTAGTTGCCTGGCCCAAATGCGGCGAAATACAGAAAAAGGTAACAAGAGTTAAAATCCGCCGATTTTTTCCACGCATTCTTGATCCTGCTCGCCATATTGGCCCGTCGGCGCGCCCGCCGCGGGCTGCGTGCGGGGAAAGGCTTATGCTATGATTCGCTATCCCAAAGAAAAATATGAGTTCCCCGATGCTGGAAGCCAAAAGTCTGAGTTGCGTGCGCGATGAGCGCATCCTGTTTAGCGAGCTAAGCTTTTCAGTTCAGCCGGGCGATATCATTCAGGTAGAAGGGCCGAACGGCGCGGGTAAAACCAGTTTGCTGCGCATTCTCGCCGGCCTGGCGCGGCCGGACGGCGGCGAGGTGTGCTGGCGCGGGCGCAGCACGCTGCGCGATCGTGCGGGTTACCAGCAAGATTTGCTGTTTATCGGCCATCAGCCCGGCATCAAAGCCGTATTGACGCCCTTCGAAAATCTGCAGTTTTATCAAGCGGTGCGCGGTACAACCGATCATCCGGCCATCTGGCGCGCCCTGGAGCAAGTGGGGCTGGTGGGTTACGAAGATCTGCCGGTGGCGCAGCTTTCCGCCGGGCAGCAGCGGCGCGTGGCGCTGGCGCGGCTGTGGCTCAGCGCGGCACCGCTGTGGATCCTCGACGAGCCGCTGACGGCGATCGACAAACAGGGCGTAGCTGAGTTGATTAGCCTTTTTGAACAACATGCACAGCGAGGCGGCATGGTATTGTTGACCACCCATCAGGATTTGGCCGGCGTCAGCCAAACGGTGGGGAAAGTTCGTTTGGCGGAACATGACGCGGGGAGCCTGTGATGTTTTTGACCCTGGTGCGCCGCGAACTGAAGATCGCCTGCCGTAAAGGTTCGGAGATCGTCAACCCGCTGTGGTTTTTCCTGATTGTGATCACGCTGTTCCCGTTGGGGGTTGGCCCGGAGCCGCAGCTGCTGGCGCGCATTGCGCCGGGCATCGTGTGGGTGGCGGCGCTGTTGGCCTCGCTGCTGTCGCTGGAGCGGCTGTTTCGCGACGATTTCCTCGATGGCTCGCTGGAGCAGCTGTTGCTGCTGCCGACGCCGCTGCCGATGACGGTGCTGGGCAAAGTGTGTGCTCACTGGGTCGTGACGGGATTGCCGCTGCTGATCCTATCGCCGCTGGTGGCGCTGCTGCTGTCGCTCGATATGCAGACCTGGCTGGCGGTGGCGGGGACGCTGCTGCTCGGCACGCCGACGCTGAGCCTGATCGGCGCTATCGGCGTGGGGCTGACCGTCGGCCTGCGCAAAGGGGGCGTGTTGCTCAGCCTGCTGGTGCTGCCGCTGTATATCCCGGTGCTGATCTTCGCCACCGGCGCGATCGACGCCGCCTCGATGGGCATGCCGATCGACGGTTACCTGGCGATACTGGGCGCGATGCTGGCGGGCAGCGTGACATTGGCGCCGTTTGCCACCGCGGCGGCGCTGCGAGTGAGCGTGCACTAGCTAACGTATTGAATGAACAGACGGGGCAAGGCCGACAAGAGCGTACCCCGCAGAAGATTTTCGCCGTTTCGATCGCTCGGGCGGCCGACGCATAAAAATTACCGTGAGCACTGACGACAATGTGGAAATGGTTACATCAACTGGCGCGGCCTGAACGGCTGTATCACGTCTGCGGCCGCTTTATCCCCTGGCTGGGGCTGGCGGCGGCGGCCTGCCTGCTGCTGGGCTGGGCATGGGGCTTTGGTTTCGCGCCGAAGGATTATCAGCAGGGCGACAGCTTCCGCATCATTTATATTCACGTGCCGGCGGCCATGTGGTCGATGGGCATCTACGCCTCGATGGCGGTGGCGGCGTTTATCGGCCTGGTGTGGCAGATGAAAATGTCCGATACCGTGGTGGCGGCGATGGCGCCGATCGGCGCGGTGTTCACCTTTATCGCGCTGGTGACCGGCTCCGCCTGGGGCAAGCCGATGTGGGGCACCTGGTGGGTGTGGGATGCGCGTCTGACCTCCGAGCTGGTGCTGCTGTTCCTTTATATGGGCGTCATCGCGCTGTACAACGCCTTTGAAGACCGCCGTCTGGCGGGCCGCGCCGCCGGGATTCTGGTGCTGGTGGGCGTGGTAAATATCCCTATCATCCATTTTTCGGTCGAATGGTGGAATACGTTGCATCAGGGCTCGACCAATATGCAGCAGTCTATCGCGCCAAGCATGCGCACCCCGCTGCGCTGGGCGATCCTCGGTTACCTGCTGCTGTTCGTCACGCTGACGCTGATGCGCCTGCGCAATCTGATCCTGTTCCAGGAGCGCCAGCGCCCGTGGGTCGCCGGGCTGGTGAATAAGGAGCGTCAGTCATGAACGCCGCATTCGATTCCTGGTCGGCGTTTTTCGCCATGGGCGGTTACGCCTTCTATGTTTGGCTGGCGGTCGCCGCCACGCTGATTTCGCTGTTGGGGCTGGTGGCGCACACCGTCTGGCAACGGCGGCAGTTGCTCGCCGAGATCGGCCGCCGTCAGGCGCGCGAGCGGCGCATTCGCCATGCGCAACAATCAAAACAAAAATCCGCCGCACCGCGGGAGAAATCATTGTGAATCCACGTCGTAAAAGCCGCCTTTATCTGGCGATCGTTGTGCTGATCGGCATCGCGCTGACCGCGACCCTGATGCTGTACGCGCTGCGCTCCAACATCGATCTGTTCTATACCCCGGGTGAGATCCTGCAGGGCAAGGGCGAAAATCATGAGAAGCCCGAGGTCGGCCAGCGGCTGCGCATCGGCGGCATGGTGATGCCGGGCTCGGTAAAACGCGATCCCAATACGCTGCAGGTCAGCTTCAAGATTTACGACGCGCGCGGCGCGATCGGCGTGACCTACACCGGCATTCTGCCGGACCTGTTCCGCGAAGGGCAGGGCGTGGTGGCGCAGGGCGTGCTGGGCGAGGGCAACGTGGTCAATGCGCGCGAAGTGCTGGCCAAACACGACGAGAAATACACGCCGCCGGAAGTGGCCGACGCGATGAAAGAGAACCACAAAGGCCCGGCGGAAGCGTATAACGCGCCGCGGGCGGAGGGCGCCAAGTCATGATGCCGGAACTGGGCAGTTTTCTGCTGTGCCTGGCGCTGGCGATTGCGCTGTTGCTGAGCATTTACCCGCAGTGGGGCGCGGCGCGGCAAGACAGCCGCATGATGGCGGTCGCCCGCCCGCTGACCTACGGCATGTTCGCCGCGATTGCGCTGGCGTTCCTGTGCCTGGTGCACGCCTTCGTGGTCAACGATTTTACCGTCGCCTACGTGGCCACCAACTCCAATACCCAACTACCGGTGTATTACCGCATCGCCGCCACCTGGGGGGCGCATGAGGGGTCGCTGCTGCTGTGGGTGCTGCTGCTGAGCTGTTGGTCGCTGGCGGTGGCGTTGTGCAGCCGGGCGATGCCGCAGGATGCGGTGGCGCGGGTGCTGTCGGTGATGGGGATGATCACCGCCGGTTTCCTGCTGTTCATTATCATGACCTCCAACCCGTTCACCCGCACGCTGCCGAATTTCCCGATCGACGGCAGCGATCTCAATCCGCTGCTGCAGGATATCGGCCTGATCTTCCACCCGCCGCTGCTGTATATGGGCTACGTCGGCTTCTCGGTCGCCTTTGCGTTCGCCATCGCCTCGCTGATGGCCGGCCGGCTCGACACCGCCTGGGCACGCTGGTCACGCCCGTGGACCACCGCGGCCTGGGTGTTCCTCACGCTGGGCATCGTGCTCGGATCGGCCTGGGCTTACTATGAGCTGGGCTGGGGCGGCTGGTGGTTCTGGGATCCGGTGGAGAACGCCTCCTTTATGCCGTGGTTGGCCGGCACCGCGCTGATGCATTCGCTGGCGGTGACCGAGAAACGCGGCACGTTCAAAGCCTGGACGGTGTTGCTGGCGATCACCGCCTTCTCGCTGTGCCTGCTGGGCACCTTCCTGGTGCGTTCCGGCGTGCTGGTCTCGGTGCACTCCTTCGCCTCCGATCCGGCGCGCGGCATGTTTATCCTCGCCTATCTGGTGATCGTGATCGGCGGTTCGCTGCTGCTGTACGCGGTCAAGGGCGGCCAGGTGCGCAGCCGGGTGCAGCACGAGACCTTCTCGCGCGAGACCTTCCTGCTGGGCAACAACGTGCTGCTGATCGCCGCCATGCTGGTGGTGCTGTTGGGCACGCTGCTGCCGTTGGTGCACAAACAGCTGGGGCTGGGCAGCATCTCGATCGGCGAGCCGTTCTTCAACACCATGTTCACCTGGCTGATGGCGCCGTTGGCGCTGCTGTTGGGCATCGGGCCTCTGGTGCGCTGGCGCCGCGATGAGCCGAGCAAGCTGTGGCGCCGCCTCGGCGTGGCGCTGTTGGCGACGCTGGTGCTGTCAATCCTGCTGCCGTGGCTGCTGCAGGACAGCATCGCCGGCATGACGGTGGTGGGCCTGATCATGGCGCTGTGGGTGATCATCCTGACGCTGATGGAGCTGCATGAGCGCGCTACCCACCGTCACGGTTTCTGGCGCGGCCTGCGCCAGCTGTCCCGCAGCCACTGGGGTATGGTGCTCGGCCACCTCGGCGTGGCGGTGACGGTGATCGGCATTGCCTTCAGCCAGAACTACAGCGTGGAGCGCGACGTGCGGATGAAGGCCGGCGACAGCGTGGATATTCACAACTATCACTTCGTGTTCCGCGACGTGCACGACATTCGCGGCCCGAACTACAGCGGCGGCGTCGGCATCATCGACGTCACGCGCAACGGCAAGCCGGAGGCGACGCTGCACGCGGAGAAACGCTACTACAGCGTGGCGCGCAGCATGATGACCGAAGCGGCGATCGACGGCGGTTTCAGCCGCGATCTGTACGCGGCGCTGGGCGAGGAGCTGGAGGACGGCTCCTGGGCGGTACGCCTGTATTACAAACCCTTCGTGCGCTGGATTTGGTTCGGCGGCGTCTTTATGGCGATCGGCGGCCTGCTGTGCATCCTCGACCCGCGTTACCGCATGAGCAAAAAACTCAAGCGCGAAGGCAAGCTGGAGGCGCAACCATGAATCGTAAGCTGCTGTTTATCCCGTTGGTCCTCTTCCTGCTGCTGGTGGCGGCGCTGATGGTGCAACTGACGCGCAACGCCGGCGGCGAAGATCCGACCATGCTGGAATCGGCGCTGATCGGCAAACCGGTGCCGACCTTCAGGCTGGAATCGCTGGATCAGCCCGGCAAAACCTACGATCAGGCGGTGCTGCGCGACGGCAAGCCGATCTTGCTCAACGTCTGGGCCACCTGGTGCCCGACCTGCCGCGCGGAACACCAGTATCTCAATACGCTGGCGGCGCGCGGCGTGCGGGTGGTTGGCCTGAACTATAAAGACGATCGCGCCAAGGCGGTGACCTGGCTGAATTCCCTCGGCAATCCCTATGCCCTCAGCCTGTACGACGGCGACGGCATGCTGGGGTTGGATCTCGGGGTCTACGGCGCGCCTGAGACCTTCCTTATCGACGGCCAGGGGATTATTCGCTATCGCCACGCCGGCGACATGAACGAGCGCGTTTGGCAGCAGGAAGTGCTGCCGCTGTATAAAAAGTACGGGGGTGAGGCATGAGGCTGATTGTCCTGCTGTGCGCCGCGCTGCTGAGCTGGAGCGCCGCCGCGGCGATCGATACCTATCGCTTCAACTCCGTCGAGCAGGAGCAGCAGTATCGCGAGTTGACCGAACAGCTGCGCTGCCCGAAATGCCAAAACAACAGCATTGCCGATTCCAATGCCATCATCGCCGCCGACATGCGCACCAAGGTGTACGAGCTGATGATGCAGGGGCAAAGCAAGCAGCAGATCATCGATTACATGGTGGCGCGCTACGGTAACTTTGTCACCTACGAGCCGCCGGTAACGCCGGCGACGCTGATCTTGTGGATCGGCCCGCTGCTGTTCGTGCTGATCGGCGGGGCGGTGGTGATCCTGCGCACCCGTCGCCGGCCTGGCGCGGTGGTGGACGATGAATTCTCCGAACGGGAACGGCAGCGCTTGGCGGCGCTGTTGCAAGAGACTGACAGGAAGAAACCCTAATGGCTTTTTGGCTGATTATTTGCGTGTTGCTGGCCGGCGCCGCCGCGTTGTTGGTGGTGCCGGCGATGCGCCACGGCAAGCAGAGCGCCGCCACGCGCGATGCGTTGAACAAGGCTTTTTATCAGGATCGCCTCAGCGAACTGGAGCAGGACGAGCAGCAAGGCGTGGTGGCCGAGCGCCCGGAGCTGGTGAAAGAGCTGCAACAGAACCTGTTGAACGACATTCCCGTCGAGCAGGCGGCGCAGGCGAAGCCGATCAATCGCTGGGCGCTGGTGCCGGGCGTGCTGTTATTGCTGGCGGTGACCGTTGGCTTTTATCTGAAAACTGGCGGGCTGGCGCAGGTGCTGGACTGGCGCCTGGTGCAGGCGCAAATGCCGGAATTGCGCGAGCGCGTCGCCAATGAGCGCGCCAAACCGCTGAGCATGGAAGAGATCGCCCGCCTCGGGCTGGGGCTGCGCACCGCACTGCAGCAGGACGATCGCAACATCAACGACTGGATGATGCTGGGGCGGGTCGGCATGGCGCTGAACAACGCCACCACCGCCACGCAGGCGTTTGCCCATGCTTATCAATTGGATCCGAATAGTCTGGAAGTGCGGCTCGGCTATGCCGAGGTCTTGACGCGATCCAACGATCCGGAGGATAACAAGCAGGCGACGCAGCTGTTGCGGCGCATGATCGCGGAAAATCACGGCGATCCGCGGGTGCTGAGCCTGCTGGCGTTCAATGCCTTCGAACAGGGCGACTTCAAGCAGGCGATAGGCGCCTGGCAGGTGATGCTGCAGCTGCTGCCGGCCAACGATCCGCGCGCGGAAGTGATAAAGCGCAGCATTGCACAAGCAAAAGCCCAGGCCGGCGGAGAAACTGTTAAACTGAATGTGACCGTTTCGCTGTCACCGCAGGCGGCGAAAGCCCTGCCGACGCAGGGGACGCTGGTCATCTCGGTGACCGACGGCGTCAGCCCGGTGCCGGTGGCGGTAAAACAATTGCCGCTGAGCCGTTTTCCGCTGTCTTTCTCTCTGGATGACAGCAACGCCATGATGCCCGAGCGTCTACTCTCGGCACAGCATCAGGTGCAGGTGCGTGTGCGCCTCTCACAGGACGGATTGGCCACGCCGCAGCCGGGAGACTGGTTCGGCGAAAGCTCGCTGCAGACATTCAGCGGTAAAGAGCAGGTTAGCGTTCAGATAAACAAGCAGGTCAATGAAAAATAAGACCGAACGTGTTTTTATGGAGAAAAATATGAACTTTCGCCTGACTGGGGTGGCATTCGCAACGGTATTACTGGTGGGCTGTGCCAGCGCGCCAGACAAAGATCCGCAAGGGCGTTCCGATCCTTTGGAAGGATTTAACCGGACGATGTTCGACTTCAACTACAACGTCCTGGATCCTTATATCCTGCGCCCGGTCGCGGTGGCCTGGCGCGACTACGTGCCGATGCCGGCGCGTAACGGCATCAGCAACTTCACCTCTAACCTGGAAGAGCCGGCCAGCATGGTCAACGCCTTCCTGAAGGGCGATCCTTACCGCGGGATGATCCACTTCAACCGTTTCTTCCTGAATACCCTGCTCGGGATGGGCGGCCTGATCGACGTGGCCGGCATGGCCAACCCGAAACTGGCGCGCGAAGAACCCAACCGCTTCGGCAGCACGCTGGGCCATTACGATGTGGGTTACGGCCCGTACGTGATGTTGCCGGGCTACGGCAGCTTCACGCTGCGTGACGAAGGCGGCGACTTTGCGGATACGCTGTATCCGATGCTGAGCTACCTGACCTTCTGGATGTCGGCGGGCAAGTGGGTGGTCGAGGGGATCGAAACCCGCGCCCAGCTGCTGGATTCCGATGGTCTGCTGCGCAACTCTTCCGATCCTTACATCATGGTGCGCGAAGCTTACTTCCAGCGCCACGATTTCATCGCCAACGGCGGTTCGCTCAAGCCGGAAGAGAACCCGAACGCCAAGGCGATTCAGGGCGAACTGGACGAGATCGACTCGCAGTAATCACGGGCGTTACGCCAATGAAAACCCGCCGTCAGGCGGGTTTTTTTATGCCGGCGGCAAGCGGCGGGCAAAAAAAAGCGCCCCGAGGGGCGCTTTGGCTTCTTTCTCAAGCGAGATTAGAAGCGGTAGTTGAAGTTGGCGCCGTACAGCCAGGCCTTGCCTTCGGAAGTGAAGGTGTAAGGGCCTTCGTTGATGGTGACTTTTTGGCCGTGCATGTAGGACACGCCGACGTCGACCGACGCATCTTTGTTGAACGCATAGGTGGTACCGGCACTCAGCCAGAAACGGTCCTGATCCGGAATGGAGATCGAACGGTTTTGGGCGGGCACCGGGCTGTCATCGAAAGCGATACCGGTACGGAAGGTCCAGTTGTCGTCGTAGAAGTAGGTGGTGCCCAGCGCGATGCGGTAAGCGTCTTTGAAGCCTTCATGCTTCTGGAACAGGGTCTGGCCGTTGTTGCCGGTGGCTTTCAGCTCCTGGAACTGGCTCCAGCTGGTGTAGGCCAGGCTATAGTGGATAGCCCACTGCGGCGCTACTTTGTTGTAACCGGACAGCTCCCACATTTCCGGCAGATGCAGGCTCAGAGAACCCGGAATGGTGGTGCCGTTGGTACCCCACGGAAGACCTTGAGAGGCCAGCAGCGGGTTGAAGGCTGAAGGCAGACTGCTTTTGTAATCGCCGTCGAAGTCGATTTTCACTTCTGAGCGATAGGTGAAGCCGTAACGGTTGTTTTCATCCACTTCGTACAGAATACCGGCGTTCCAGCCGAAGCCCCATTCGTCGCCTTTCAGGTGAGAAATTTGAGTATCTGCCGGGATCTGCGAAACCGGGCCGGCCAACTGTGGCGGCAATTTGCCTGAACCGGCGATCAATTTTGGCAGGTCGCCGGCATAACGTTCGAGTTTAGCCTTGGCGTAGACGGCGTCAAAACCCAGACCGAAGCTGAAGTTTTTGTTCAGGCGATAAGCGCCGCTCAGATTCAGGTTCAGGGTTTCCAGATCGGTTTTGCCGCCCATGGAACCCGCCGCATAACCGTTGTTGTATTCGGTCGCCAAACCAAAGTTGCTGGTGACCGAGCCGCCTACGGCGAATTGATCGTTAATCGGGTGAACATAATGCAGGTTCGGCACCCAGGCGGTCGGCGCGATGTTTTTCGCATCCAGGCTGGCGCCGGAAGGGGATTGGCCACTGATATCGACGTCCGGATCGATGAAGACTGCGCCGAAAGAGAGTTCCGGACGGGTATACATCATCAGCAACGCCGGGTTGCGGCTCGCGGAGGCCGCCGTATCCGCCATGGCGCCTTCGCCAGAATACGAACGTCCTAAACCAGCTGATGAGAACTCATTCAGCTGGAATCCTGCGGCAGACACGTTTGAAGAAATAATTGCCACTGCAGCTGCGAGAGCTGATTTAGTCAATAGGTTTTTCTGGCTCATGACCAAAACCTCATTATGTGTTTATTATTTAAACTATGTTACGCAAGGTAACAAGGAGCGCGGGATTGTAGGGTCCGTTATCATTCAGACAAATCAGACCAGTGGCTGAAGTATAGGTCTGACCTGTGAAAATGTTGCAAGTTTGTTTTTGAAATATTTCCAACCTGATATCAAAAAAGAGATCTGCTTAACAAAAAGCCAGCGGTAAATAACAAAATTCTTACCATTCCTTAGCAGGCGCTCATTTTTATTTGTGATTTCCATCACTTAAAACACCCAGTAAAAGTAAGTGCTAGTGATTGCCGGCGCGGAAGCGTAAAATACCTGCAGAATTTTGTGGCTTTGTGCCGGTGAGTAAAACGGCAATTTGGGCTGATAACCGAGGCCCTTGAGGAGAACCAATCATGTCAGATGCAATTAATAAATGCAGCGCCCAGGAAACCGCCGCGTGTTGCTGCGTGGATGTCGGCACCGTGATGGATAACACCGATTGCACCGCGTCCTACAGCCAGGTGTTCAGCAATCAACAAGATGCGGAAGCCATGCTGGCCGCCCTGAGCGAAAAGGCGCGCGCGGTAGAATCCGACCCTTGTGACATCAGCAGTAGCATTAAACCGGTTGACGGCGGCGTGCAGTTGGAGGCCGATTTCACCTTCGCCTGCCAGGCGGAAACCCTGATCTTCCAGCTCGGCCTGCGTTAATCCCCGCTTTACCCCCGGCGCCGCCTGCCGCGCGTCGGGGATTGCCTTCCCTACATCGCCCCCGATAGAAAGTGCGCCTGCTCGCAGTTTTGATCTCTGCCGGTTTGCCAAATGTAACCGTTTGGTTAACAATGACCTCATCAGGTCAGACCTCTTTCTGCCCATTGCGCTGACGTTATTTTCTTCAGGAGCATTTATGAGTAAGGCACTGCCGTTGGTGACCCGTCATGGTGACCGCATTGCGATTGTGAATGGACTACGTACCCCCTTTGCCAAACAGGCGACTGCCTATCACGGCATTCCGGCGGTGGATTTAGGGAAAACGGCGGTGAGCGAGCTGTTGGCGCGCAGCGGTATCGATCCGCAGCTTATCGAACAGCTGGTGTTCGGCCAGGTGGTGCAAATGCCCGAGGCGCCGAACATCGCGCGTGAAATCGTGCTGGGCACCGGCATGAGCGTCCATACCGACGCCTACAGCGTGTCGCGCGCCTGTGCCACCAGCTTCCAGGCGATCGCCAACGTGGCGGAAAGCATCATGGCCGGCAGCATCAGCGTCGGCATCGCCGGCGGGGCGGACTCTTCTTCCGTTTTGCCGATCGGCGTCAGCAAGGCGCTGGCGCGCACGTTGGTGGACGTCAACAAGGCGCGCACGCTGTCGCAGCGTCTCAAACTGTTCAGCCGGCTGAAATTCCGCGATCTGATGCCGGTGCCACCGGCGGTGGCGGAGTATTCCACCGGGCTGCGCATGGGCGATACCGCCGAGCAGATGGCGAAGAGCCACGGCATCACCCGCGAGGCGCAGGATGCGCTGGCGCACCGTTCACACGAGCTGGCGGCCAAGGCCTGGCAGCAGGGGTGGCTGCGCGACGAGGTGATGACCGCCTACGTGCCGCCTTACCGCGCGCAGCTTTCTGAAGACAATAACATCCGTAAAGACTCCAGCCTGGCTTCCTACGCCAAGCTGAAACCGGCGTTCGATCGCAAGCACGGCAGCGTTACCGCGGCCAACAGCACGCCGCTGACCGACGGCGCGGCGGCGGTGTTGATGATGAGCGAGTCGCGCGCCAAAGAGCTGGGGCTGCAGCCGCTGGGCTATTTGCGCAGCTTCGCCTTCGCCGCCATCGACGTGTGGGAAGACATGCTGCTGGGGCCTTCCTACGCCACGCCGCTGGCGCTGGATCGCGCCGGTATCGGCCTGGCCGATCTGACGCTCATCGACATGCATGAAGCCTTCGCCGCGCAAACGCTGGCTAACCTGAAGATGTTCGCCAGCGAAGAGTTCGCCCGCGAGAAGCTTGGCCGCAGCCAGGCGATCGGCGAAGTGGACATGGACAAATTCAACGTTCTGGGCGGTTCCATCGCCTATGGCCACCCGTTCGCCGCCACCGGCGCGCGCATGATCACCCAGACGCTGCATGAGCTGAAACGCCGCGGCGGCGGGCTGGGCCTGACCACCGCCTGCGCCGCCGGCGGGTTAGGGGCCGCGATGATCGTGGAGGTGGAATGATGAGCTTTGAAAACGCATTGCATGAACAGCGCGCCAAACCGTCGGCCTTTCAGCTGACGATTCGCCCCGACAACATCGGCGTGATCGCCATCGACGTACCGGGCGACAAGGTGAATACGCTCAAGGCCGAGTTCGTCGAACAGGTGAACGACGTGCTGATCCGGGCGCAACAGCATACCGCGCTGGAAGGGTTGGTGATCGTTTCCGGCAAGCCGGACTCGTTTATCGCCGGCGCCGACATCACCATGATTGCCGCCTGCACCAGCGCCAAAGAGGCGGAAACGCTGGCCAAGAAAGGGCAGAGCACGCTGGCGCAGATCGCCGCGTTCCCGGTGCCGGTGGTGGCGGCCATTCACGGCGCCTGCCTGGGCGGTGGGCTGGAACTGGCGCTGGCCTGCCACGGCCGCGTCTGTTCTCTCGATGACAAGACCGCGCTTGGGCTGCCGGAAGTGCAGCTGGGCCTGCTGCCGGGCTCCGGCGGTACGCAGCGCCTGCCGCGCCTGGTCGGCGCTGCCAAGGCGCTGGACATGATCTTGACCGGCAAGCACATTCGTGCCCGCCAGGCGCTGCGCATGGGGTTGGTGGACGACGCCGTGCCGCAGTCGATTCTGTTGCAGACCGCTATCGAGCGGGTGAAACAGGGCTGGAAACATCAGCGCGAGCTGCCGTGGCAGGATCGCCTGCTCAACGGCCCGCTGGGCAGAAATCTGCTGTTCAGCATCGTGCGCAAGAAAACGTTGGCGAAAACCCACGGCAACTACCCGGCGGCGGAGCGCATCATTCAGGTGGTGCGCACCGGGCTGGATCACGGCAGCGCCAGCGGTTATGAGGCCGAAGCGCGCGCCTTCGGCGAACTGGCGATGACGCCGCAGTCGGCGGCGCTGCGCAGCCTGTTCTTCGCCTCCACCGCGCTGAAAAAAGAGCGGGGCGGCAATGCTCAGCCGCGCGCCCTGCACCGCGTCGGCATTCTCGGTGGCGGTCTGATGGGTGGCGGCATCGCCTGCGTCACCGCCACCCGCGGCGGTTTGCCGGTTCGCATCAAAGACATCAATGAAACCGGCATCAATCACGCGCTGAAATACAGCTGGGACGTGCTCGGCAAGCGGGTGCGCAGCAAGCGCATGCGCCCGGCCGAGCGGCAAAAACAGATGATGCTGATCTCCGGCTCTACCGATTACACCGGCTTTGAACAGGTGGATGTCGTGGTCGAGGCGGTGTTTGAAGATTTGGCGCTGAAGCAGCAGATGGTGGCCGAGGTCGAAGCAAACTGCGCGCCGCATACCGTGTTCGCCTCCAATACCTCCTCGCTGCCTATCGGCCGCATCGCCGAAAAAGCCCAGCGGCCGCAGCAGGTGATCGGCTTGCACTACTTCAGCCCGGTGGACAAGATGCCGCTGGTGGAAGTGATCCCGCATGCCGGCACCAGCGAAGAGACCATCGCCACCACCGTGGCGCTGGCGCACAAGCAGGGCAAGACCGCCATTGTGGTGGGCGACAGCGCCGGTTTTTACGTCAACCGCATCTTGGCGCCGTACATCAACGAAGCGGCGCGCTGCCTGCTGGAAGGCGAACCGATGGAGTCGCTGGACAAGGCGCTGGTGGACTTCGGTTTCCCGGTTGGCCCGATCACCCTGCTGGATGAAGTGGGCATCGACGTCGGCACCAAGATCATCCCGGTACTGGTCGAGGCGCTGGGGCCGCGCTTCGCCGCGCCGGCTGCGTTCGATGCGGTGCTGAAAGACGGGCGCAAAGGGCGCAAGAACGGCCGCGGCTTCTATCTCTACCCGAGCGAAGGGCAGCAGCGGCAGCGGCGCAAACGTGCGGATACCTCATTGTATACGCTGCTCGGCGTCACGCCGAAGGCGCACATGCTGCCGGCGACCGTCGCTCAACGCTGCGTGATGATGATGCTGAACGAAGCGGCGCGCTGCCTGGACGAAGACGTGATCCGCAGCGCGCGCGACGGCGACATCGGCGCAGTGTTTGGCATCGGCTTCCCGCCGTTCCTCGGCGGCCCGTTCCGCTATATGGACGAGCTCGGCGCCGAGAAAGTGGTGAAGACGCTGGACTACCTGCGTCAGCAGCACGGCGAGCACTTCGCCCCGTGCGAACGCCTGCAGCGCATGGCGCAGCAGGGCGAGCGCTTTTACCCGCTGGGGAGCTGAACGCAGGGCGGCCCGATTTGCACTATAGTTGCAACAGGGCCGCGTTGTGATCGCCATCACTCCTTGCAACAGCGTCAGCCGGTGAGGCTGTACAGCAAGGCGCAGGCAGCGGTAAGTTAGCTTGACCGCCATCAATAAATTTCATGGCGGCAAGGTTAAAATTTAACCCGTTGAATTGCTTGTTCTGTGAGCAATCGAGGTTTGCCCGGAGAGGATTGCTGTAAAAAACAGCGTTTTCTTTACGCAAACTTTCAGGCAAAATGCCCGGCCGCCATAAAGAGACGGCGCGTTATCGTTTTAAAGCTTTGGCTTTGGGTTGTAAAACTCGGCGGTACAGCACGCACGGCGTTTCTGTATAGCGTTACTTTGTCAACAACAGCGGTGCAATATGCAAGTTTTGATTATGCGTCACGGAGAGGCGGCGCTCGAGGCAGCCAGCGATGCGGTAAGGCCCCTTACCCTATGCGGCCGCGACGAGTCCCGTCAGATGGCGGCCTGGTTGAACACCAAGTCTGTGGATATTGAACGCGTGCTGGTCAGCCCCTATCTGCGGGCCGAACAGACGCTGGCGACGGTGCGTGAAGCCTTGACGCTGCCGGAGGGCGAAGAAGTGCTGCCCGAGCTGACGCCGGGCGGCAACGCCGAACAGGTCGGCAGCTACCTGCAAGCGCTGGCGATGCAAGGGGTGAGCTCGGTGCTGATCGTGTCGCACCTGCCTCTGGTGGGCTATCTGGTGGCCGAACTGTGCCCGGGTGAGTGCCCGCCGATGTTCGCGACCTCGGCGATTGCTAACGTCGATCTGCCGGCGGACGGCAGTTACGGCAAGTTTGAATGGCAGGTCAGCCCGTCGCAGGTGATGGCCAAAGTGTGAGCTGCGGATGCGGTGCAGAATAAACTCAGGGCGATGTCTGACATCGCCCTGAGTCGTTTCTGCGGGTCTACTCGGCCAGCTCCACCAACAGCAGGATGGCGGCGTTGCCGCCCCATTCCTTCGGCGCCTGGTGGAACGCCAGCACGTCGGGATGCTGCGCCAGCCACAGCGGCGTTTGCTGTTTGAGAATGTGTTTGCCGTGCCCGTGCATCACGCAGGCGCAGTGCACGTGTTCACGTTTGCAGGCGGCGATCAGCGCCCCCAGCTCCTGCTTGGCCTGCAGCTGGGTCAGGCCGTGCAAATCGAGAAACAGCTCCGGCGAATAATCGCCGCGTCGCAGCTTCTTCAGCTCATACGGGCTGCTGCCGGGGCGCACGTAGCGCGTCGGGCCCTCTTCTTCCAGCTGCGGCTGGTATTCATCTGAAAAATAATAGCTGGCATCGACCTGCTCCTGCAGCAGCCGCTGCGGGGTAATCTGTTTGACCTTGGGTTTCGGCGGGCGGTGGACGATGGTGTCCTGGCGCAGCTTTTTCGCGCCCGCCACCGACTCTCTGAAGAGCTGTTGTTCGTCTTTGCTCAGAGGGGGCTTGTTCTTCATGCTTCATTCACCGGAAATCGTTTATTTCGCTAGTTTACCTTGTGAACGAGCGCTGTCGACGCAAAACTCGGGCCAGAATGAAAAGCGCGAGGGGCAAGCGTGATTTGTCGCGGGCTTCATGGCAAACTATGCGGCTAAATCATGAAACACAGCGCCTGCCGGAGGGCAAATTGGACAAAATTTTCGTCGACGAAGCAGTGAACGAACTGCACACCATTCAAGATATGCTGCGCTGGACGGTAAGCCGTTTCAACGCCGCCAATATCTACTATGGTCACGGAACCGATAATCCGTGGGACGAAGCGGTGCAATTGGTGCTGCCAAGCCTGTTCCTGCCGTTGGATATTCCGGAGGACATGCACACCGCCCGTCTGACCTCCAGCGAGCGCCATCGCATCGTTGAGCGCGTGATCCGCCGCGTCAACGAGCGCATCCCGGTCGCCTACCTGACCAACAAGGCCTGGTTCTGCGGCATGGAATTCTACGTCGACGAGCGCGTGCTGGTGCCGCGTTCGCCGATCGGCGAGCTGATCAACGATCGCTTCAGCGCGCTGATCCCACACCCGCCAAGCCATATCCTCGACATGTGCACCGGCAGCGGCTGTATCGCCATCGCCTGCGGCTACGCTTTCCCGGAGGCGGAAGTGGACGCGGTGGACATCTCCAGCGAGGTGCTGGCGGTGACCGAGCGCAACATTCAGGCGCACGGCGTCGAACATCAGGTGATCCCGATCCGTTCCGATCTGTTCCGCGACGTTCCCGCGATCCAGTACGATCTGATCGTCACCAACCCGCCGTACGTCGATGCGGAAGACATGTCCGATCTGCCGCAGGAGTTCCGCTTTGAGCCGGAGCTGGGCCTGGCGGCGGGCAGCGACGGCCTGAAGCTGGTGCGCCGCATCCTGGCCTGCGCGCCGGACTACCTGACCGACGACGGCGTGCTGATTTGTGAAGTGGGTAACAGCATGGTACACCTGATGGATCAATATCCGGACATTCCGTTCACCTGGCTGGAGTTCGAAAACGGCGGCGACGGCGTGTTCATGCTGACCAAACAGCAGCTGGTGGATTGCAAGGAACACTTCAGCCTCTACCGCAGCTAAACCGCATTTCCAGGGCCCGTACGGCGGGCCTCATAACGATAAAAGACTAACGGTAAGGAGCCGTGATGGCAGGAAACAGTATTGGGCAGATTTTCCGCGTCACCACCTTCGGTGAATCTCACGGGGTGGCGCTGGGTTGTATCGTCGACGGCGTGCCGCCCGGCATTCCGCTCACCGAAGCCGATTTGCAACACGATCTGGACCGCCGTCGTCCGGGCACCTCGCGTTACACCACCCAGCGCCGCGAACCGGATCAGGTGCGCATTCTCTCCGGCGTATTCGAAGGCGTGACCACCGGCACCAGCATCGGTTTGATCATTGAGAACACCGATCAGCGCTCACAAGACTACAGCGCCATCAAAGACGTGTTCCGTCCCGGGCATGCCGACTACACCTACGAACAGAAATACGGCCTGCGCGACTATCGCGGCGGCGGCCGTTCTTCGGCGCGTGAAACCGCCATGCGCGTCGCGGCGGGCGCTATCGCCAAGAAATACCTGCAGCAGAAGTTCGGCGTGCAGGTACGCGGCTATCTGGCGCAGATCGGCGACGTGACCTGCGAGCTGAAAGACTGGGACCAGGTCGAGCAGAACCCGTTCTTCTGCCCGGATCCGGACAAGCTGGAAGCGCTGGACGAACTGATGCGCGCGCTGAAAAAAGAGGGCGACTCCATCGGTGCCAAGGTCAGCGTGATCGCAGAAAACGTGCCGGTTGGCCTGGGCGAGCCGGTATTTGACCGTCTCGATGCCGATTTGGCGCACGCGCTGATGAGCATCAACGCGGTGAAAGGCGTGGAGATCGGCGACGGGTTTGCCGTGGTGACCAAACGCGGCAGCGAAAACCGCGATGAAATCACCCCGGAAGGCTTCCAGAGCAACCATGCCGGCGGCATTCTCGGCGGCATCAGCAGCGGCCAACCGGTGGTGGCGCATCTGGCGCTGAAGCCGACCTCCAGCATCATGGTGCCGGGCCGCACCATCAATCGCCAGGGCGAAGCGGTGGAAATGGTCACCCGCGGTCGCCACGATCCGTGCGTGGGCATCCGCGCCGTGCCGATCGCCGAAGCGATGATGGCGATCGTGCTGATGGATCACCTGCTGCGCCAGCGTGCGCAAAACGGTGATGTGGTTTCCGACGTGCCTCGCTGGTAATCGCCATGAAAAACTGGATGTTGGGCCTGGTGGCCCTGACGGCCTCCGCCTCCGCCATGGCGCTGACGCCGTGGCAGAAAATCGATCACCCGGTGGCCGGCGCGCCGCAGGCGGTGGGCGGTTTTGCCAACGGCTGCATCATCGGCGCGCAGCCGTTGCCGCTGAACTCACCGAACTACCAGGTGATGCGTACCGACCAGCGCCGCTATTTCGGCCACCCGGATCTGCTGGCGTTTATTCAGCGCCTCAGCAGCCAGGCGAACCAGAAAGCGCTGGGCACGGTGCTGATCGGCGACATGGCGATGCCGGCCGGCGGCCGCTTCAGCAGCGGCCACGCCAGCCACCAGTCGGGGCTCGACGTCGACATCTGGCTGCAGCTGCCGCGCCAACGCTGGAGTGCGCAGCAATTGCTGAAACCACAGCCGATCGACCTGGTATCAGGGGACGGCAAACAGGTGGTGACCAGCCAATGGCAGCCGCAAATTGAGTCGCTGATCAAGCTGGCGGCGCAGGACGCGGAGGTGACGCGCATCTTCGTCAACCCGGCGATCAAGCAGCGCCTGTGCCTGGATGCCGGCGCCGATCGCGCCTGGTTGCACAAGGTGCGCCCGTGGTTCGGCCATCGTGCGCACATGCACGTGCGCCTGCGCTGCCCGGCCGGCAGCCTGGAGTGCCAGGAGCAGGATACGCCGCCGCCGGGCGACGGCTGCGGGGCCGAACTGGCGAGCTGGTTCGTGCCGCATCAGCCTAACGCCAAGCCGGGCAAATCCGTGCCGCCGCCGTTACCGCCGACCTGTCAGGCATTGCTGGATCACCATTTCTCAGCGGAATAACACATGGACTGGTTTGTCATTGGCCCCGAGATGCTCGGGGTGTTGTTTGCGGTAGCGCTGCTGGCGGGGTTTATCGACTCCATCGCCGGCGGCGGTGGGTTGCTGACGGTACCGGCCCTGCTGGCGGTGGGGGTTCCCCCGGCGCAGGCGCTGGCCACCAACAAGCTGCAGTCGGTCGGCGGCTCCTTCTCCGCCAGCCTGTACTTTATTCGTCGGCGTGCGGTGAACCTCAACGACCAAAAGCTGACGATATTTCTGACGCTGATCGGTTCGATCGCCGGCGCCATTCTGGTGCAGCATATGCGCGCCGATTTGCTGCGGCAGATGTTGCCGTTGCTGGTGATCGGCATCGGCCTCTATTTCCTGCTGATGCCGCGGCTGGGTGAGGAAGATCGTCAACGCCGCCTCGGGGCCTTGCCGTTTGGGCTGGTGGCCGGTGGCTGCGTCGGGTTTTACGACGGTTTCTTCGGCCCCGGCGCCGGGTCTTTCTACGCGTTGGCCTATGTGACGCTGTGCGGTTTTAACCTCGCCAAGTCCACGGCGCATGCCAAGGTGCTGAACTTCACCTCCAACGTCGGCGGGTTGGCGCTGTTCATCATCGGCGGCAAGGTGGTGTGGAGCATCGGTTTGGTGATGCTGGTGGGGCAGGTGCTGGGGGCGCGTCTGGGGGCGCACATGGTGCTGACCCGCGGGCAGAAGCTGATTCGGCCGATGATCGTGATCGTCTCACTGGTGATGAGCCTCAAGCTGCTGTACGACAATCACGGCGCGGAAATTCAGCAGTGGTTGACCGCCTTGGTGCACGGTTAAAGATGAAGAGGGGGCGTTGCTTACGCGCCCTGTCTTATCGGGTATAATGGCCTCTTTATTTTTGTGGTTATAGAGTTTTTATGTCAGACATGCAGACCCGCTATCACTATGAACAGCTGATCGAGATCTTCAATCAGTGCTTCAGCGATGATTACAACACCCGCCTGGTGAAGGGCGACGACGAGCCTATCTACCTGCCGGCCGACGACGAACTGCCGTATCACCGCATCGTGTTCGCCCATGGCTTCTACGCCAGCGGCCTGCACGAAATCTCGCACTGGTGCATCGCCGGCGAAGCGCGCCGCCAGCTGGTGGACTTCGGTTACTGGTATTGCCCGGACGGGCGCGACGCGCAAACCCAGAGTGAATTCGAAGCGGTAGAGATCAAACCGCAGGCGCTGGAATGGATGTTCTGCGTGGCGGCCGGTTTCCCGTTCAACGTCAGCTGCGACAACCTGAACGGCGACTGCGAGCCGGATCGCATCGCGTTCCAACGCAAGGTGCGCGCCCGGGTATTGGCGCTGCTGGAGCAGGGAATACCCACACGGCCTGCGCGCTTTATTCAGGCGTTGCAATCGTTCTACAATACGCCACCGTTGGCGGCCGAGCATTTTCCGTACCCGGAAGATCTCAACTGACGCCACAGCCCGCTATTTAATGAGGAAATTTGATGATCGCAGAATTCGAAGCGCGCATTTTGGCGCTGATTGATGACATGGTAGAGCACGCCAGCGATGATGAACTGTTTGCCGGTGGCTACCTGCGCGGTCATCTGACGCTGGCGGTGGCCGAAGCGGAAGAGCAGGGTGAGCACACCGCCGAAGCGCTGAAGGCGCGGGTGGAAGAGAGCCTGCACAAGGCGATCGCCGCCGGGGAACTCTCGCCGCCGGATCAGATCCTGGTGCGCGGCATGTGGGAAAACCTCTATCAGGCCGCCACGCCTGCCGCCTGACCGCCATGCCGGGGCGCATCACCGCGCCCCTCATTTATGAATTAAACCGCACGCCCTTTCAGCAGCTTTCGTACCCACATCCGATTCGGATTCAACGCCGCCAGCAGGCGCGCATCGCCCGGCAACGGTTCGCCGAACAGCTGCGCCGCCAGAATTTCCGCCGCCAGCGGCGCCGAGCACAGCCCGCGCGATCCCAACCCGCCGATAGCGAACAGGCCGGGATAGACCGGCGCATCGGCGACGGTTTCGCCGCGCTGGTTCTGCCGCTGCAAATCCTGATACTGCGTCACCGTGGCCTGATAGTCCGGCAGCGCGCCGACCATCGGCAAATGATCGCGGGTGGCGCTGCGCACGCCGCAGCGCGCCTGATGAGCGCTGACGTCCACCTGCTGCGGCCAGGCCTGCTCAGGCAGGCAGCGCAGCAGGCGCTCGCGGTTTTCCTGTTGCTCCTGCTCGCGGTAGTCGGTGGCGGTGTCGCCACGCTGGTAGCTGGCGCCGATACAGTGTTGGCCGTTGTTGGCGTTGACCGGCGTCAGGTAGCCGTCGTAGCACAAGACCTGTTTCAACTGACCGAGGGCCGGCGAGCTTGGGATGTGCGACACCTGCCCGCGCACCGAGTACAGCGGCAGGGCTTGCGTCGGCGCCAGCTCGGCCAACCGGTGCCCGTTGGCCAGGATCACCGTCGCATGGCGGTGGCTTTCGCCGTGGGTGAAGTCGATACGCCAGCCGTTTTCTTCACGCGCCAGCGCCTGCGCATCGTGCCGGTAGCGGCAGACCAGACCCTGCCGCTGCGCCAGCGCGATAGCGCCGCGCGTCAGCTCGGCCGGGCAGAGCCAGCCGCCCTGCGGGTAGGTGATGCCGCCAAAGCCGGTATCGACGCCGCACAGTTCACTGAGCGTCTCGCGGTCGGCCGCCATCGCCAGCGCCGGCGGCCAGTCGGTTTTCAGCATATTGGCGATCTTGGCCCCACTCTTTTCGTCGTAGGCCAGCTGGCTGACGCCGCACCACTGGTGATCAAAGGTGACGCCTTGTTGCAAGAGGGTGTCGTATTGACGACGGGCGAAGGGAAACGCGGCGCTGAAGAAACTCTCCAGCGCGTCGCCGCTGCCGTTCAACAGAGGATAAATCGCCCCCTGACGGTTGCCGGAAGCGCCCTCGGCCGCCTGCTCGTCGGCGCAGTACAGCGTGACGCTGGCGCCGCGCCGCAATAAGGCCAATGCGGTGAGCGCGCTGGCGACGCCGCCGCCGATCAGGGCGATGTCGGCGGTGTTGTCCGCCGCCGGACGCCGATACCAGGGCGCCGGGTGGGGTGTAGGCTGCGTATCGGCCGGCAGACCGCCGGCGAGCATCTCACGTTTTTGGCCAAAGCCTTTGCAACGGTTGACCTGAAAACCGGCCTGCTGCAAGCCGCGGCGCACGAAGCCGGCGGCGGTAAAGGTGGCGAAGCTGCCTTCCGGCCGGGCGAAACGCGCCATGGCGGCGAACAGTTGCTCGGTCCACATGTCGGGATTTTTGGCCGGTGCGAAGCCGTCGAGGAACCAGGCGTCGACCTGGTTATTCATGCTGGCGTCGAACTGAGGCAGCAATTCGTTGACGTCACCGAACCACAGATCGAGCGTAATGCGGCCTTCGGCCAACAGCAGGCGATGGCAGCCCGGCAGCGGCAGCGGCCATTGGGCGCGCAGCTCGTCGGCATAGGGAGCCAGCTCCGGCCAGCGCGCATGCGCCGCCGCCAGATCGGCCTGCTGCAGGGGGAATTTTTCAAAGCTGATAAAGTGCAGGCGTTGCAGCGCGGCGTCCGGCTCGGCCTGGCGGAAGCCCGCGAAGGCCTGCCACAGGGTCAGGAAATTGAGCCCGGTGCCGAATCCGGTTTCCGCCACCACCAACAGCGGGCGCGGGTGAGTGGCGAAACGCTGCGGCAGCCGGTTGCCGTGCAGGAAGACATAGCGGGTTTCTTCCAGCCCATCCTGATTGGAAAAATAGACGTCATCAAACTGTTTCGAAACAGGTGTACCCTGTTCGTTCCAGGTTAGCGTTGCGGTTTGGATGGGGGCGTGGTTCACGGTCAATAGCTCGAAATTCAAGGGATGCCGCGAATTCTAACGGCGCTGGCGCCCAGGCGCAAACTGGACAACAATAAAGCTGAAAAACGCTGATCGGACTTGTTCGGCTTACATCTGTACGCTAAAGTGCGATGCAAAATCCCGTAGGTAAATAGTGGAAGAGGTATTGAATGAAACGTGCAGTGATTACTGGCCTGGGAGTTGTCTCCAGCATTGGTAATAACCAGCAGGAGGTCCTGGCGAGCCTGCAGGAAGGACGTTCTGGGATCACTTTCTCCCAGGAACTGAAAGATTCCGGCATGCGTAGTCACGTATGGGGGCAAGTTAAGCTCGACACGACCGGCCTGATCGACCGCAAGGCGGTACGTTTCATGAGCGATGCTTCCATCTATGCCTTCCTGGCGATGCAAGAAGCGATCGCTTCTTCCGGCCTGAAGGAAGAAGAGTATCAAAACAACCCGCGCGTGGGCCTGATCGCCGGTTCCGGCGGCGGTTCTCCGCGCTTCCAGGTGTTCGGCGCCGATGCGATGCGCAGCCCGCGCGGCCTGAAAGCGGTTGGCCCGTACGTGGTCACCAAAGCCATGGCCTCCGGCGTTTCCGCCTGCCTGGCGACGCCGTTCAAAATCCACGGCGTAAACTACTCCATCAGCTCCGCTTGCGCGACCTCTGCACACTGCATCGGTAACGCGGTTGAGCAAATTCAACTGGGCAAACAGGACATCGTGTTCGCCGGCGGCGGCGAAGAGCTGTGCTGGGAAATGGCCTGCGAGTTCGACGCGATGGGCGCGCTGTCCACCAAGTACAACGACACGCCGGAAAAAGCCTCCCGCACCTACGACGCCGATCGTGACGGTTTCGTCATCGCCGGCGGCGGCGGTATGGTCGTGGTTGAAGAACTGGAGCACGCGCTGGCGCGCGGTGCGCACATCTACGCAGAAATCGTTGGCTACGGCGCAACGTCCGACGGCGCCGACATGGTTGCGCCATCGGGCGAAGGCGCAGTACGCTGCATGAAGATGGCGATGCAGGATCTGGATGCGCCTATCGACTACATCAACGTGCACGGCACCTCCACGCCGGTAGGCGACGTGAAAGAGCTGGGCGCGATTCGCGAAGTGTTCGGCGACAATACCCCGGCTATCTCCTCCACCAAGGCGATGACCGGTCACTCGCTGGGCGCCGCAGGCGTGCAGGAAGCGATCTACAGCCTGCTGATGCTGGAGCACGGCTTTATCGCGCCGAGCATCAACATCGAAACCCTGGATGAGCAGGCGGCCGGCATGAACATCGTGACTCAACCGACTCAGCGCGAGCTGACCACGGTGATGTCCAACAGCTTCGGCTTCGGCGGCACCAACGCCACCCTGGTGATGCGCAAACTGGCGAAATAATTCCGCCTGAGCTTCATCTCGCCATCAAGCCCGCGTTTTCGCGGGCTTTTTACCGTTCAAAGCCCGCCGGGCGAGCGCTCGGAGTTTTCCCAAATCACATCCCCTGACACATCATTACCTCGCCATTACACGCGTTGGGCATACAATAGCCAGGTAGCGTGATTATCGCTCGGCGTGGCTTTCTAAAGTGATCGAACATTGAGGCAAGAAGTATGAAAAAGTTAATTGCGGTTGGGTTACTGTCGGCCGTGTTGGCCGGATGCGCCACTGATTCTCCCTGCGTTCCGGTCTACGATGACCAGGGGCGTCTGGTGCACACCAACACCTGCATGAAGGGCACCACTCAGGATAACTGGGAAACCGCGGGCGCGATCGCCGGCGGCGCGGCGGCAGTGGCCGGTCTGACCCTCGGCATCATCGCGCTGACCAAGTGATCGGCGCGGCGCCTGCGGGCGCATGCAACCAGCCCGGCCATTGCGTGCCGGGCTTTTTTATTTCACTGCACCAAAAACGCCTTGAACTGCGGCGTCATCACGGCGCTAAAGCCGTCGTCGGTTTTGCTGATCAGGTAGACCGCCAGCCCTTTCTCTTCGGCAAGTTTCAACGCTTTCTCCGTGCCCAGCACCATCAGGCCGGTATCCCAGCCGTCGGCCTCGAGCGCGGTGGGGGCGATCACCGTGGCGGAAACCAGCCGGTGGTTGATCGGCCTGCCGGTGGTCGGATCGATGACATGAGAGTAGCGCTGGCCGTTTTGTTCAAAGTAGTTGCGGTAGCTGCCGGCGGTGCTGATGCCGTAACCGTGCAGATCCACCAGCGCCTGCACCGCGTTTTCACGGTCGGTTGGCTTTTGGATTGCCACCCGCCAGGGTTTGCCCTGGCCGTTGACGCCGCGTGAAGAGACCGCGCCGCCGACCGATACCAGGTAGTTGGTAATGCCGTTGCGGTTCATCAGGCGCACCAGTTCATCGACACCGTAGCCTTCGCCCAGCGTCGAGAGATCGACGTACATGTCCGGCAGATCTTTTTGCAGCCACTCCCCGCGATTGTCGCTGATAAGCTTCAGGTGCTGCAGGCCGATGCGCTGCTTCGCCGCGTCGATCTGCGCCTGTTCCGGCACCTTGACCGGATGCTTGTCGGGGCCGAATCCCCACAGGTTCACCAGTGGGCCAACGGTAATGTCCATGGCGCCGCCAGTATCGCGGCCGATGCGCTGGGCCATCAGCACGATGTCCGCCATGCCGCGCGGGATCGGCTGCGGTTCGAGGCTGGCGCTACGGTTAAATTGCGACAGCACCGAGTCGGCGCGGTAGGTGGAGATATCGTCGTTGGCCCGTTCGAGCACCGCGTCGATCTGCCGCTGCAGTTCTTGCTTGCCGATCGCGACGTCACCGCTGACTTTAACGCTGTAGAAGGTGCCCATGGTCTTGCCGTCGATAGCGATTTGCGGGCGGGAGGAGGCATCGTCGCAGGCGGCGAGCAGGGCGCATAAGGCGCTGAGCAACGCCCCTTTGGCGAACAGGGAAGCCATAACATGTCCTTTGAAAACGAGAAAGCCGCTACAAATAAAGTAAAGCGCGGCAAATGGAAAGCGGATAAAGGTAAAATAGCATTTTGCTGGCGTTGCGGCTGCGCCTGAGCTAACGTCTCGCTCATGCTTTTCGCTGAGGTTTCAAGCTGCCACCATGAGTGCAACCGCCATTTCCCGGCTTATCCATCCCTTTGTCAAAGACCGTTTCCTGCATGCGCTGTTGCTGGCCGGCGTGGCGATGTTCGCCTTTCATCCGCAGCCGCTGGCGGCGCTGGGCGGGTTTATCGACGGCCGCACCCTCATTACCCTGTTGGGGCTGATGCTGCTGACCAAAGGCGTCGAGGTCAGCGGCTACTTCGACGTCGTTGGCCGCAAGATTATCAACCGGCTGCATAGCGAACGGCGGCTGGCGCTGTTCCTGGTGTTTTCCGCCGCGCTGCTGTCGTCGTTTCTGACCAACGACGTGGCGCTGTTTATCGTCATTCCGCTCACCATCACGCTGAAAAAGCTATCGGCGCTGCCGGTGGGCCGTTTGATCATCTTTCAGGCGCTGGCGGTGAACGCCGGTTCGCTGCTGACGCCGATCGGCAACCCGCAAAATATCCTGCTGTGGAGCCGCTCCGGCCTTTCTTTCCTCGGCTTCATCGGCCAGATGGCGCCGTTTGGCGCCGCGATGATGCTGAGCCTGTTGGCGTTGACCTGGTTCAGCTTCCCGGCGCGCGACATCGTGAAAACGCCGAATACCGAGGGCTACCCCTATCAACGGCCGCTGTTGCTGAGCTGCGTGGGGCTGTATGCGATCTTCCTGCTGTGCCTGGATATCGGTCTGCCGCTGTATGGGCTGCTGGCGGTGTTCGCCGGCTTTTTGTTGCTGGCGCGCCGGGTGCTGTTGCAGATCGACTGGAGCCTGATTTTCGTGTTCGCCGCCATGTTTATCGATGTTGGCCTGTTTACCCGCCTGCCGCCGCTTCAGCCGGCGTTTGCTGCTATCGCCGGGCTGAGCGACGGCGGGGTGTATGCGCTGGGCGTCGGGCTGTCGCAGATCGTCAGCAACGTGCCGGCCACCATTTTGCTGCTCAACTATGTGCCCTCCAGCGCGCAGTTGGCCTATGCGGTCAATGCCGGCGGCTTCGGGTTGGCGGTCGGCTCGCTCGCCAACCTGATTGCGCTGCGCATGGCGGGGGAGCGCAAGATCTGGTTGCGCTTCCACTATTACTCGCTGCCGTTGCTGGCGTGGGCCGCGCTGGTAGGCTGGCTGTTGAGCTAGCCCGGATTACCGCTCTGCCGGGCGGCCAACAGGCAAATGCTGCGGGTTACCTGGTAGGATTTCACAAAGGCGCTGACGGGTAAAAACTCGAAGCGCGAGTGGAAGTTATGTGCGCCGGTGAAGTAATTGGGCGTCAGGATGCCGCGGCTCGAGAGCGCCGCGCCGTCGGTGCCGCCGCGCATCGGGATCACCTTCGGCGGGATGCCGTGGGCGGCAAGGGCGCCAAAGATCAGATCGATGGCGCGCCGATCTTCGCCGATGGCGTTGCTGATGTTGCTGTAGATGTCGCTGATGCTGCAGCTGACGTTGGCGCGCGGATAATTGGCCGCCACCTGATGCACCGTCTCCTCAAGGCGGGTTTTGCGCGCCTCGAAGGTGGCGCGATCGAAGTCGCGAATCGACACCTTCAGCGTCGCCTGATTGGCATTGGCGGCCAGATCCGTGAACCAGAAATAGCCCTCGCGCCCGTCGGTGTGTTCCGGGGTATCCTGCACGTCGAATCGGTTGATGATGTCGTTGGCGATGCGTATCGGGTTGATTAACACGTTTTTCGCCGACATCGGGTGGGCGGTTACCCCTTCGATGCGGATCTCCGCCGCCGCCGCGTTGAAATTCTCGTAAACCACTTCACCCAGTTCGCAGCAGTCGATGGTGTAGGCGAAATCGACGGCGAAACGCTGCAGATCCAGCGCCTTGGCGCCGCGCAGGCCGATCTCTTCATCCGGCACGAATGCCACCACGATATCGCCGTGGCGATCGGCGGCGGTCAGGTTGGCCAGCAGCGTCATCACCACGGTGACCGCCGCCTTGTTGTCGGCGCCCAGCACGCTGGTGCCGTCGCTGAACAGGATCTCTTCGTTCCGGTAGGGCAGGATCTCCGGGTGCTCGGCGGTGCGCAGCCAGATATCTTGCTCGGCGTTCAGGCATAAATCTTCGCCGGTGAAGCGCAGGCGCTGCGGGCGAATTTCGGGCGACAGGCCGACGTCCACGGTGTCGATATGGGTGATGAAGCCGATGCGCGGCGCGCCGGGTTGGGTGCCGGGCTTGCGGGCGGTGACGGTGGCGTGGTCGTCTATCTGCACGTCGGCCAGGCCGAGCCGGCGCAGCTCTTCCGCCAGCAGCTGTGCCATCTCATGCTGCCCCGGCGTGCTGGGCAGGGTGGTTGCGGCGGCGTCGCTCTGGCTGGTCACCGCCAGATAGCGGAAGAAACGTTCGGTGAGCTGTTCGGCAATCGGGCTGGTCATCGGAACTCCTCGCGGTTGGCAATCTACCGGTTTTAAAACGAAATCAGCCGTTTGTCCAACGATGCAATGCGTAAACCGCCAGAATGCGAAGCATCGCGCAGAAACAAAAAATAGCGGTGAAACTAGGAAATCGTCGCAGGTTTCTGCGGCAAAATCGGTGTTAGCTGTGGGCCGGGAAGCGCCCGCATAACACTTATCTGTTCCTCAAGGAGAATTCATGCACACCGGTCACGCTCTGCTTATCACCATACTGTCCCTTGGCCTCTCTCCCAGCGCCTGGTCCTCTGCCGACACCGGACATGCCAACAGCAACGCCAACAGCCGCGAAGTGGCCAGCGCGCTGGGCGGCCTGAAAAACAAAACCTACGAACTGGAACAGGCGCCGAAGATCCGCGTCGCCAGCTTCAATATCGCCGCCGGCAAGGTCAGCGACATGACCGCCATCGCCAAGGCGATTCGCGCGATGAACGTCGACGTGGTGGCGCTGCAAGAGGTGGATAAGCTCACCGCCCGCAGCGGCCGCGTCGATCAGGCGGCGGAGCTGGCGAAGCTGACCGGCATGCAGGCGGTGTTCGGCCGGGCGATCGACTTCGACGGCGGTGAATATGGCCTGGCGTTTCTCTCCAGGTATCCGCTGCACGACGCCGTGATCTATCCGCTGCCGTCCGGCCAGCGCGAACAGCGCATCGCCTTCAGCGTCAAGGTCGACGTGCCGGAGTTCCCGGCGCCGATCACCCTGTTCAACACCCACCTCGATACCAAGGAAGACCCGACAATGCGCCTGGATCAGGTGCGGGAGCTGAACGATCGCACCATCGAAGTGCGCGGTATCAAGCTGCTGTTCGGCGACATGAACGATGTGCCGGGCAGCGTGACCTGGCTGGAATTGAGCCGCTATTGGAACGACATCATGCCTAACGGGCAGGATGGCCGCAGCTGGCCGGCGGAAAACGCCGAGATCAAGGTGGATTACCTCTTCACCGGCAACGCGCAGCGCTGGCATCTGGACAGCCTGACGGTACCGAACGCCAGCGGCGACTGGAACGGCGTGCATTGGCCGGCGGTGAGCGACCACCTGCCGCTGGTGGCGGAAATGCGCCTGACCGAGCAATAAGCCGGTCGGCATTCCGTTGGGGCCGGGCTAAGCCACGGCGATCTGCGCCAGCCGCTCGACGGCGCTGCGGATCTCGCCCGGCGTCAGGGCCGAAAAGCCCAGCAGCCAGCCGTCGCGCTGCGCCTGCGCCGTCTGGTATTGTGCCGTCAGCCGGGGCGTGAGGATGCCGAGCCGCTGCGCCTGTCGGCTGAGCGCCGCCTCCTGGCCGGGCGGCAGCCAGACGCTGAGCTGCAGGCCGCCGGCGGCGGGAGCGGGCGTGGCGAAGTGGCCGAGTTTTTCGCGAACTTCCGCCAGCAACACATCGCGCCGGCTGCGGTAGAGCTGGCGCATATAGCGGATATGCGCGGCAAAGTGCCCCTGGAGGATGAATTCGGCGGTGACCGCCTGCATCAGCTGCGCGCTGTGGCCGTCATACACCGTGCGCGCGGTGACGAACGCGTCAACCAGCGTGGGCGGGACGATCAGGTACGCCAACCGCAGCGAAGGGAACAGCGATTTGGAGAAGGTGCCGAGGTACAGCACCCGGCCACGGCGATCCAGGCCCTGCATCGCCGGTATCGGCAGGCCGTCGTAATGAAACTCGCTGTCGTAATCGTCCTCGACGATCCAGGCCTGCTGCCTGTCCGCCAGCGCCAGCAGCGCCAACCGGCGTGCCAGGCTGAGCGCTGCGCCGGTTGGGTATTGGTGCGAGGGCGTCAGATAAATCAAACGAGGGTCGGGCAAGGAGGGGTCAGCGCGCAGGCCGTCGCCGTCCACCGCGACCGGCGTCAGGGCGGCTCCGGCGCTGATAAAGGCGTTTCTTGCCCCGGTGTAACCCGGTTCTTCCATCCAGACGCTGTCGCCGCTGTCCAGCAGCAGCGTGGCGATCAGCTGCAGCGCCTGCTGCGAACTGGTCAGCACGATAACCTGCCGTGCATCGCAGATCACGCCGCGCGTTTGATTGACGTGGGCGGCAATCGCTTCACGCAGCGGCAAATAGCCCTGCGGGTCACCGTAGCGCAGCAGGCTTTCTCCCTGTAGCCGCAGGCGCTGTGCGGTCAGTTGCTTCCACAAGGCCAGCGGAAACGCGCGCAGATCCGGCGAACCGGCGGCAAACGCCCGTGGCTGCTGCGGATCGCGGCAGCCGCCGGTTTGTACGATCTGTTGGCCGCGCTGCGAAAGGCGCGGTATGTCGGCAGCGGTCGCCGGCGGCGGTGATTTGGCGATGATAATCGCCACAAAGGTGCCCTGGCCGACGCGGCGCTGCAGATATCCCTCCGCCTCCAACTGACCGTAGGCCGCTTCGACGGTCACTCGCGAGAGGCCCAGATCGCTGGCCAGCACCCGGCTGGAAGGCAGGCGTTGCCCCACGCTCAATGCCCCTTGGTGGATGGCCTGCCGCAATGCGCCGCACAGGCGATCGCGCAGCGTGCCGGCGGTGTGGGGCGATTGCTGAAACAACGTGACCAGCGAGTGCCGCATAATGGGTCTTATCACGGTTGGAAAATGGGTATCAATCATAAGACCAAAATGGGGCACTATTGTCATCTGTCTTGATGCACGGGAGTGAATGGTATGTCGAAAGAATCATTGGTGCTGGCTTTTTCTCCGGCGGCGCCGGAAGAGAGCCTGGCCTACCTGGCGGCCAAACTGAGCCGCTATGCGGATGCCTGGGACGTGGCGGAGGATCTGCGCAATGGCGTGGAGGGGGTGATAGTGATCGACACCCGCGCGGAGGCGATGTACGCCGCCGGGCATATTCCCGGTGCGCTCAGTTTGCCGCATCGTCTGATGGATGAAGCCAGCACGGCGCAGCTGGATCGCGAAAAAGTGTATGTGACCTACTGCGACGGCATCGGCTGCAACGGTTCCACCAAGGGCGCTTACAAGCTGGCGAAGCTGGGATTCCGGGTGAAGGAGCTGATCGGTGGGCTGGACTTCTGGCTGCGCGACGGCCATCCGTTGGCCATCGGCGAACAGCCGGGATCGTTGCGCGATCGGGCGGCTGTTGAGGACTGCGGCTGCGCCTGAGGCGTTAAAACACCAGCGCCAGCACGACGGCCAGCGCCAACAGCAGCAGGATCAGCGCGACGGCGGGTTTGCTGAGCGCTTTTTGCAGCGGCAGCGGCAGGGCGGCGATCAGCGGGTTGAGCAGCGGCTGCGGATCGACAGGGTGGCTGACGATAGCCTGAGCCTGGCCGGCTTTTTCCAGGCGGCGGGCAAACAGTTGATGAATGGCGTCGCTCATTTGCGGATGCGTCAGCGGCGCATTGGCACCGCAGTTGAAGCGCGCCTGGCAGTAGTCGTTCATCTGCTGCAGCTCTTGCTCGTCCGCCGGCTGCTTGAGCGCCGCCAGCAGATTGTTCAGCGTCGGCGCGCTCTGCGGGCTGAGGGCCACCTTCACTTGCAAGAATTGGTTTAACAGCTGGAAGTGGCGCGCCGGCAGCGGATCGTTGGTTTTCACGCCCGCCAGATCAAACAGCGTTTGCCAGATTTTAGCCGGCGCTTCACCGGTGGCCGCGCTAAGTTTGGTGATCTGCTGCTGCAGGCTCTGATGCTCTGCGGGCAGCAGCGGGCGATCGCTGGTAGCGGTTTGCTGCGGCTGAGGAATGGTCAGGCCGCCGGTCTGCAACAGATTCAGCACCTGCTGCAGCTGTGGTGGGCTCAGCTGGCTCAGTACCGTGTGGCCGAACTGCTGGCGAATAAAGTCGCTGACCGCCTGGCGGTTGTTGCCCTGCGGCAGCAATTCGGCCAGCTGTTGCAACAGCTGGCGCCCGGCGTGGTTTTGCTGCGCCTGCGTCAGGCGCGTTTGCAGCAGCTGTTCCGCCGGTTGAAAATGGCGCGCCAGCAGTTCACCGCCGTTGTCGGCGCCGAGCTCGTGGCGCAGAGTCGCCCAGATCTCCGCCGATTTTGCCGGGCTGAGCGTCATGATTTTCACGATCAGCTTTTCCAGCGTCGTGCGCTGTGCCGGAGAAAGGGGTTGATCGTCAGTGGCCGCCGTTTTGCCCGGGGAGGGAGGGCGTTCGCCGGCGATTGGGGTGCCCGGCCCACTCAAAGGTTGCATATCACCAGTCCTTCGCTGTGTATCCCCGCAGAATGCCTGGAGGAGAGAATCATCATCGTACCCGGCGAAAAGCGCAGGCTTACCCGCTATGATACCTGTAAATCGCCGCCATCAATACCGCCGCTCAGACATTTCTTTACCGACAAAACGTTGCTAATCGCGCCCGCGTCGCTAAGATAACCCCAGACCCGAACATGAGGATGGCATGGTTAAACGGCAGCGGATTGCAAAATGGTTTTTATGCCTGGCTTGCCTGGTGGTGCTGACGTGCATGACCCAGCGCATGGCGGGCCTGCATGCGCTGCAGCAAACGCTGGGGATCCCGGCCGCCACCGCCGTTCAGTCCAGTGACACCGCCGCCGAAGCGCAGCCGACGCCCTGTGAACTGAGCGCCAAATCATTGCTGGCCGCGCCGCCGGTGATGTTCGAAACCGTACTGTTCGGGCTGGGCCTGCTGCTGGCGCTGTTGGCGCCGACCATTGCCGCGCGCCTGCGTATTCCTCCTCCTCGCGCCATTTCACCGCCCACCCTCAGGGTGCACCTTCGATTATGCGTTTTCCGTGAATGAGTTAATCGCCCGTTTTTCGCGGTGAATTAATCATTTATGGAGAATTAACATGTTGAAAATTATCAGGCTGGCCTGCGCTTGCCTGTTTATGCTGTGGCTGCCTGCCTTGCAGGCGGCGGACAGCGGCTGGCTGCAAAACCCGGCCAACGATCATGCCAAGGTGCGGCTGCGTGCCGACACGTCACAGCCGGGGGAGACCCGCCTGCTGCTGTCGGTCGAGCTGCAAAAGGGCTGGAAAACCTACTGGCGTTCCCCAGGCGAAGGCGGAATCGCGCCGGCTATCGTCTGGCAGGGCAACCCGCCGCCAGCGACCTGGCACTGGCCGACGCCGCAGCGTTTCGAGGTGGCCGGCATTTCCACCCAGGGCTATCACGATCGGGTCACGCTGCCGATCGTGATGTCAGGCCAGGTATCCGGCCCGCTGGCGGGCACCCTGACGCTATCCACCTGCAGTAACGTCTGCATTCTGACCGACTACCCGTTCAGCCTGGATCTGACGACGCCGAACGATCCGCAGTTTAACCACGACTTCGCGCAGGCGATGGGACAGGTGCCGATCGCCGCCGGGGTGGCGGAGGGCGTCAAGGCCGGTTACCGCAACGGCGAGCTGCAGATTTCCGCCGAGCGCGCCGCCGGTTGGCAGCAGCCCGCGCTGTTCTTCGATACGCTGGCGGATGCCGATCTCGGCAAGCCGCAGGTTGAGACCGACGGCGCTCAGCTGTTGGCGCGAGTGCCGGTCAGCGATGGCTGGGGCGATGCGGCGCCGGATCTGCGCGGCAAAACGCTGACGCTGGTGATCGACGACGGCGGCATGGCGCAGC